>NZ_QLTA01000018.1:0-18909 GCF_003269065.1 Paracidovorax anthurii | reverse complement strand
CGACGTGTTTCAATCCACGCGTCCGCACGGGACGCGACCGCCCGCTTTATAACCCGTTGCCACAGTTGCATTTTTCCCGTCTTTTTGCGAACCCCTTCTTTCGCAAGACCCACGGGTGCGCAGCGGCGAGATGGCTGCAGAAAAATGCCGTGAAATCAAGGAGTTACTGCCGCGCGAACCTCCATGGAAACAGGCCATCGCTTCCGGTTCGCGGCGTACAGGCCCGGTAGTGGTTGCCGCTCTGCGAAGGAAAAAAGATACAGATGGAGCCCGGCGGAGGGGCTACAGGATCAGCGGAGCATTGAGGTCCAGCACGGGCTTGCTGCCAATGTGCTCCACCTTGCGCTGCCATTCGTTGCCCAGGTAGTAAAAGCGCAGGCTGTCCTGCGCGGGGTCGATGATCTGGGTCAGGCGGGCCTTCAGGGCGGTCCACTGCGCGGCATCCACCTCGATCTCGAAGACCGAGAACTGCACGCGTTGCCCGAAGTCCAGGCAGGCCTTGGCGATGTGCCGCAGCCGCCGGGCGCCGGCCTTGTCCTGGGAGCGGACGTCATAACTGACGAGAACCATCATGGTGCGTGCGGCCGGTGGATGGGGAGAGTGGCGTGAAGGGGCGTCATTTCCACAGGAAGGGCGGATAGGCGTCCAGGTCGCCGCGCAGGTGGCGCGCGAGCAACTGGGCCTGGATGAAGGGAAACAGGCCGATGGGCGCTTTCTCCTCCAAAAAGACGTGCCGCAGTTCCTCGCGCTTGCGCTCCTGGTAGGCGGTGAGCACGGTCTTGCGCGAGTCCTCGCGCAGCAGCACGGCGCCGTTGTCCATCACCTGAAAATCCCGCTCGCCGATCTGGCGCAGGTTGATCAGCGAGAGCGCCAGGCGGTCGGCCATGAGGGCGCGGAACTCTTCGAGCAAATCCAGCGCAAGGCTGGGGCGGCCCGGCCGGTCGCGGTGCAGAAAGCCCACGGCCGGATCGAGTCCCACGCTTTCGAGGGCCGAGCGGCAGTCGTGCGTGACGAGGGTGTACAGAAACGACAGCAACGCGTTGACGGCATCCAGCGGCGGTCGGCGGCTGCGGCCCTGAAAGCGCAGTGCCGGGTCGGGCACGCGGATCAGGTGGTCGAACACGCCGAAATACGCCTGCGCCGCCTCGCCTTCGCAGCCGCGCAGCAGGTCCACCGAGGGCTCGGTGGCGAGCTTGTCCGCGATGCGGCCGATCCGCTGGTGCGCGCGGGAGAGCGCCTGTTCATCCCCGGAAGAGAGCTTGCCGCCATGGTCGCGCAGCGCGCGGCCCAGCACGGCGCGCTGGTTGTGCAGCTTGCCCTGCAGCAGGTTGCGCACGATGGCGGCGCACCGTGCGGGGTCGTCGCTGGCGCGGTACTGCTGGCGGCGCAGCAGCACGTTGCCCGAAACGGGGCCTTCCACCCGCGCGAGGAACTTGCCCTGCGGGCTGAGAAAGCAGGTGGTGATGCCCTGTTCCGCGCAATAGCCCAGCAGCGGAGGCGACACCAGCACGCGGCCGAAGCACACCAGGCTCTCCAGCATGTGCACGGGCAGCCGCGCCCGCGTCGTCTGCTCCACCTCCATGACGATGTTGGCGCCGTCCTTGTGCAGCCAGGCGCCCTCGGTGGTGACATAGAGCGTGTTCAGCTGCCGGCGCATGCGGTGCCTCCGTCGGTGGGGCTCACGGCCGTCGAGGATGCCAGTTGCCGCGCAAGCCAGTCGTTCACGCCCGAGGCCCGGGCGAGCAGTCGCGGCTGGCACAAATCGATCAGGGAGCAGGCATCGCAGCGCCGGGGCTGGTAGGCGGCGGTGGGCGTGGTGCCGCTGGCCAGCATGGCACGCGTGGCCTCGATGGTTTCCAGCGTGAGCCGGCGCAGTTCGCCATCGAAGGCCACGTCCTGGCGGCGCCGCGTGGCGCCGTAGAACAGTGCGCCGTCCGCCACGGGCTGGTCCAGCATCGCTTCGAGGCACAGCGCCTGGGCGCACAGCTGCACCTCGTCGGCGCGGTGCGCCTTGGGGCGGCCGCGCTTGTATTCGACGGGCAGGGCGCGTTCTTCTCCACCGGGCGTTGCGTGGAACTCCACGGCATCCGCGATGCCGGCGATGCGCAGCGCCGGATGGGCCAGCGGCATGGCCGTTACCGTGCGCACGCCGCGCCGCCGGTCGGCCCGGGGCTGGTCGGCGCGCTCGTGCAGCAAGCGGCCCTCGGCGGTGTGGCGGCTCTCGGCCCACTGCTGCTCCACGTGGATGAGCGCGCACTGGCGGGGGCAGTAGAGGTAGTGCTGGAGGGCGGAGAGGGGGATGAAGTTCTCGTCGTCCATGGCACCGCCACTTATCTCATCAGAAACCGTCAATGATTTCTGGCGCCAACCCGGGAAGCGATGACTTCAATGCTGCTTCATCGAAGCTGCCATCGTTCTTGAGCAGGTTGCGCAGCGTGTCGTGAACTTTGGCGGAAGAGTGTTGGCCTGCCTTGGACGAATGTTTCCACCAGATGACCTTGATTACTTGCATGCTGCCGTCAGGGCGTGCCGATGAAGTGTCATTCTCAAAGATTCGCGGCAATACCTCTTTGATGGCTTCGGCATCTGTCAGCGTAAATCCGGTTCGCTCGGCCAGTTGTGGATTGATGCTGCCGTAGGTTTCGTAGATTCCGAAGTCAACGCGGTGCTTCATTCCCATGGTGTCGGATCCGCGCTTGCTGCCATCCCCTTCGCTGTTCACGCTCTTCGTGATTTGTGTGCTGGTGATGTTGACGCGCTCTTTGCTGAAAGCGGAATGAATGCTGACCGGCCCCCGGATGGGAACGGAGACGCCGCTCGCGTCGCTTTCTTTCCCAAAGGCAAACACCTGCCCGAAAGCACGGACGTCGAACCACTTCTTGCAGGCCTCGCGGGCGAATGTGTCTTTTTTTGCCCCTTTTTTGAAATGCTCTTTGCCAAGCCCGCTTTCTGCCCGGTTGCGCAGGCTGGTTTCCCCATCGGTCTTGCGGTCGTCGGACTGCACGAAAATGGGATGGCTGGCTTCCTGCAGGCGGTCGCGCAGCTTGCGCTTGAGTGCGACATCGCTCACTTCTCCAAAGCCGGCGTAGTCCGTTCTTGGACGATTGCCATTCAGTGGGTCTCCATTGGGGTTGGCATGCTGGACCCGGAAAATGATGGCGAAATCGATCTTGTTCTGCAGCGTGGTCATGGCTTTTCCCTCGGATAAGTTCAGTTGGCTTGTTCTTCGGCGATGGTTTCCGTGTCAGTCTTCTTTTGGCGCAACACGGAACGTTGACAGTGGTAGCCCAGCAAGAATTCACCAGAAAGCGGCCCGTCATTGGTGAAGTCTTCGTGGGCGAAAGACATTTGTACCTCGTCCAGCTGTTGTTCTCTGCGGTCCAGGAACGCCGGGGCACGATTGCGCAACCGGATCTTGTAAGGGGTCAGAGACAGTTCGATGTTTCTCCAGGTCGAGAAAGGCCTGTCGGCAAATCGCTGCATGAGCCTCGCTGCGTTGGTTTCTCGCCCCTCTTCTGCAAGCCTCAATGCATAGCCTTCGATGTTTTCGGCCAGCGCCAGCAAGCGCCCATACAAATAATCACGGCTCGTGCGAGCTATTTCCAATGCCATCTGATAGTTCCTCTCTGGATGAATACCTTTGAACAATGCGCATGCGATTCCGAGGTTCTTTTCCCACTCCCATTTATCGGACTTATCGATATTGATGCGAGTGGCTACTCGGCGGCATGTTGAATCGACCAGGTCGAAAGGTACTGGCAGCTGATCGACGATGCAGGGAAGCAGGCGTTCCCGGGTAGGTGCTTCGAGCTTCTGCGCGTTCGATCCAAATGCTGCTTTGGCGATGTCGCGCGGTGAGGGTGCACCGATGAACTGACGATCCTTGCCGTAGTTCTGCGGCCACGCGAATCTCAAATGCCAGTTTTCGATGCGATCCAGGAATTCTGAATTACGCAGTTGGCGATAGAACGTGATCGACATGCGCCCCGGGGTCGCAGAATCCAGGGCCATCACATGCACATCATCTGTTGGGTCCAGTGTTTGCCGGTAGCCATTGATGGCCCGTTTCAATTGCAGCGCAAAAATCTGGCCGGCACTGGTATCTATCCCGGGTTCCTCGGGGCCGAATTCGTCGTGGCTGTCCTTCATCGGGTCCGGAACGGATTTGCCCGCCACTGTCCAACTGACGATGACCTGGATGCCACTGCGCGATCCTTGGCGTTCGATTAACCAGCGCAAGGCGTTGTGTGCTTTTTGCGTGGCCTCGTATCCCACACCGACTGCCTGATCCGCTTCGATGAAGCGGCCACGATAGGTGAATCCCGTGTCATCGTTGGCAGAGATCAGTTTGGCCTTGTCACCTGCATTGCGCAATTTCGAGGGATGTTGCAGGGCCAAGGTGGTTTCCTGACCATGCACCATGCAATAGCCGCGCAAGGTTTGGATTTGGGCGTAGTAGGCAATCCAGGAATTCAATAGTGAAGGGTCTTGCCAAGTGCCCGCAGCCTCTTCTTCTCCCTCCACGCTCCACCGTATGAAGGCGTCCTCGGGGGATTGGCCTGCCGCCAGCACCTTATAGATCGCAGGTGATTGGTCTTCGCTTCCGGTCCATTGCTTGAGCAGCTTGCCATCGGCATCGACGGGGAGAATTCGAAAGGCCACCAAGTCTTCGATGACTCGCCCTTGCTTGATGTATTGAAGAATGGCGCTGAGTTTCGGGTGTCCTTGAGAGGATGATGCCCATCCAGAGAGAAGGTCGAGATAGATGCGATGCGGTTCACTTGGATCTTTGCTGAAGCCTGACGTGACCTCGCCACCGTGGGCCACGTAGTCGGCTGCAACATATTGCAGCTTGTCGCAAAGTGGATGGCTGGTAGGTTTGCTGCCGGCGCGGCCACCGGAAGACTCGGTACAAGGAATCAGTGTTGTGCTTCTTTCTTTGTCGAGTACAGACGCTCTGAGAAAACTGCCATGGCTATCCAGCACGATTTCCACATGGGCTTGTTGCGTCGTGTGGGCAATCGGCATCAGAAGCGATGAGCCATCAGATTCATGACCAAAGCAGGTCTCATAAGTCTCGTAAAGACTTTGCAGCCAGCTCATGCCGATGCCTCCGATTCAGTTGCCTCTACTTCCACGCTGCGTTGATTCTGGTCAATTCCGAAAATTTTGGGCGTCATCTTTCGGATGAATTTACGTTCCGTGCATTCCTGGGGGCGTGGGAACTGGATCCGGCCATTCAGCATGGTGGGGCGCCAGAACCGGGCGTGCAGTTCCCCCGTTCCCGTTTCATCGGGGTAGTCAAAGCCGTGGAACATGAGACCGAAAGCCAGTTCACCATCTTGGTCGAGAGCCCCTGTCTCCTCGCCAAAAGTGCATGGCTCTACATAACCCTGGCAATCGCGTGTGCCGAGAAAAATGTCCTGCCGACCACCGCGATCCAGCATCCGTTTTGCGATGGCATGGTGTTTCCCATCAATTCGGTCCTGCGCCAGTTCAGGCCGATGCTCGTTCCATTCGAAGTGCGCGCGGACCTGGTATTCGACATCGGAGAGAAATGTGTAGATGGCCAAGCTGTTGCCTCCGCTGAACTCCAGTGGTTTGGTGCCTTTCGTCTGGGTTCGAATTCTTTTCATCACACGCACTTCATCGATCACCCATATGAGGGTCGGCTTCCAATAGATCGATTTGGCGATGCCTTTCAAGGCCTCATAGGTCGGGACGTGATAGGAGCACTTCTCGCCCCCGGCCTTGGTCAGTGGGTCCGTGAACAGTGCGTGTCTTGCACGGACCTTGAATTCCAGTGAGTTCCTGGTCTCTACCATATGTGGTTCTCCGAGGGATTGATGGCTTCGGTTGCGAGACCGAATTGCGGGCTGTAGTACTCAGGATTGAGGCAATGGATGCGCAGTTCGGGATGGACAGTCTTGAATGCCTCGACGTCGCTCAATTGCCTGAAGACATTGGGAAAGACATTGACCGTGTATTGCTGTACCTGCCGCAGAAGATCGATGTCATGGGCCAGGTCGAAAGCTCCGAAAAGGTCATTGATGAGTTCGCGCCCCTTGTCGCCATAAGGAACGACGATTCCTTCGGTGGGCGCATCGATGGCTTTGAACAAGCCCGCAGCTGTCATGAAGGGCTGGTGAAAGGGATAGCCAGGCCATCGCCCATTTCTCTGACGAAAGCTTTGCAGGGCTTGGGTGTTGGTGGATAAGAGATCCAGCAGGCTGGTGGAAGTCCCGGCTTCCTTGGATGTAACCGGATAGACCATGTCTTTCTTGCGTTCAAAGAAGTAATAGCGGTAGTACGCCGACATTGCCTTGGGCCCCAGCAGGTCGTTCCCAAAATGCTCTGGGCGGCGGCGGTATTCGTCCAGGACACGCTCCGCTTGCCTGCGTCCCTCTGCAATGTCGGGAAGCATTGAGAGGTTTTCATTCGCCGGATTGACGATGTAAACGGTGCCTGACCTCGATCTGCCATTGCGATTGCAGCGGCCTGCGGCCTGGGCGATGGAGTCCAGGCCGGCGAGGAAGCGGATCACGACCTTGAAATCCACATCGACTCCCGCTTCGATCAACGGAGTACTGATGCACAGGACCGGCAATTCGGCATCCAGGCGGGTGCGTACCTTGTGCAGTTCTGCCTTTCGATGAGCTGGGCACATGTCCGTGCTCAAGTGATAGACCTCGTCATGTCCCAGAACTTCGCTGGTGAGTTGGAACAGTCGCCTTGCTGCCGCTTTCGTGTTGACGATCACCAGGCAATCTCCTTCACCCCGGAATCGTTCCAAGGTGAGATTGACCACCTCTTCAGGGCTCCAGCCTCCTGGTTTTCGGGCATCCTGGACATCGACGCGTTTGAGCTTTTCGAACAGCGTGTCGGTATCCAAGATCAGATCGTGCTTTTGTGCCAGCCGTGCCGCTCCTTTTTCTGGCGCAACATTGCTGAGCAGTGGCTGTGTGGCGGTGCACAGCACGACAGTGCTGTTGCACTGCTCTGCCAGGAAATTCACCGCGTTATTGAAAAGATGAACGCAGCGGATGGGCAAGGTCTGGACTTCATCGAAGATGATGACCGCGTTGGCAAGCTGATGCATCCTCCGCGCACCTCGGGTGCCGGAGCCAAAAAGTGATTCCAGAAACTGCACCATGGTGGTGTAAACCACAGGGGCATCCCAGTCTTCACAAAGCATCTTCTCGCGCCAAGTCTGGCGCTCAGGTGTAATGCTGCTGTGGTGCTCCAGCACAATATTCCCTGAGTCTTCAGGGGTGTCATCCGGCTCCAGGATGCATCGCACAGCCTGCGCGTTCTGGTCGATGATGGATGTGAAGGGAATGACGTAGATGATGCGATCCAGTGAGCGCCGGCATGCGTGGTGCAAGGCAAAGCGCAAGCTGGCGAGCGTCTTTCCCCCGCCGGTCGGAACGGTCAGGGTGTAGATCCCCTTGTCCCGCGATGCAGCCTGCCTGCATTCCGTGGATATGGCACGCCGAAGTTCGTCGATGGGATGCTTGTTCGGGAATGCGGCCAAGTGGCGTTCCAGCCGTTCGATCTGGATTGCCCAATGGGGGTAACGGCCCAATGGGCGGAAAAGCGCTTCTCCGGGTTTCTCGAAGCTAGCTGTATCTATCCGGTCACCCGCGATCAAGCAACTGAAAACAAAGCGGACCAGCAGCCCGAATTGCTGGCAACGTGAAGTGTTGCTTGCGGCTCCCAGGTTTTTCTGCTCGATGCCCTTCTGTGCACGATCCACTTCGGCAATGAGCTGAGGGTCTTCCAGCAAATGGAGGCAGCGATCCAGGATGCTGTTGTCGGCCAAGCGAAGGACCTCTGCCAAATGTGTCCTGGAGTCTTCCTTGCCCATGCGCCGGCTGAAGTTGTCTTCCCCGGTAGCCGTAAGGCAATCGATCAGGCCAGAGTGATGGGATGCAATGCACAGTGCCGCCAAATGGCCTGCAATGGTGGCTCTCCTGTCGTGCCGTGCAAGCAATCTTTCCCAGACCCATTGGGCGCCGGCGGTTGAATGATCGACTTTCCCTTTAAGTTTGTCCGCATCGACCCATTCATCGTCCAGGTCTGGATTCAATGCGCCGATGGCCGATTTGAGGTAGTTCTGAAACTCCGCGCTGTATTTGCCGAGATCGTGCAGTAAGCCAAGCAGTTCACCCAGCAGGGGAAGGTCCAGCTTCTGCGCGAATATTTTTGTCCAATGGGCGGTTCCGGTCAGATGCCCAGAGAGCGGTTGCCAAGAGTCATCCGATTTCCGGTAGTGAGCGACGTATGGACTCACGATGCGCGCCGACCAGAAGCAACTGAGCCGACGATGTCGGCCATGATTCCGGCGCTGCGAGAAAACTTTTCTTGGCGACCCGGATCATGGGCCGCGTAGATTCTCTGCGTGCAAAGACAGCAGACC
This sequence comes from Paracidovorax anthurii, assembly GCF_003269065.1. GTDB lineage: Bacteria > Pseudomonadota > Gammaproteobacteria > Burkholderiales > Burkholderiaceae_C > Paracidovorax > Paracidovorax anthurii. The sequence goes on along the minus strand of NZ_QLTA01000018.1, from coordinate 10,490 downwards.
TCTTTCAAGTCGTCGTTCAACGCGATTTCTCCCTCTCTCTGTTTGGCCGATGCTGTTCGCAACATCTTGCGTGCGACCGTGCTGTGCGGTGCCGCAGGCATTGTGCGAAAGGTACGAGTGCTTGTCACCTGTAGCAACTGCTTCCAGGGGAATTCCCTGACGCAGATCAGCGCCTTCACGGCAGCGTAAAGCCGTGCGCCAGCCGGCAGGCCGCCATGGTCTAAGCCCCTTCTAAGTCTCCATCCCCAAACTCCCCTTCATGCCACAACCCACTGAAAGGTTTGCCATGAACTCGATCCTCTCCACCCCCCGCCGCCTCACCCTCGCCCTTGTGGTCGCCGGGGCCATGGGGGCGACGGGCGCGGGGCTCGTCACCAACCTGCGCTCCTCCCATGCGGGGCCGCTCGCGCCGGCCGCGGCGCCCGTGGCCATGGCGCCCGCGCCGTATGCCGGCGTGGCGATGCCGGATTTCGCGCAGATCACGGCGCGCAACGGGGCGGCGGTGGTCAATATCAGCGTGACCGGCACCACCAAGACCTCGCTCAATGGCGCGGGCGACGATGACGGCGACGAGACGCCTTCGGCCCAGCACCAGCATGGCAGCGCGCAGGGCATGGACCCGGACGATCCGTTCTTCGAGTTCTTCCGCCGCTTCGGCATGCCGGGCATGGGCGGGCGCATGCCGCAGCGCGAGGTGCCGATGCGCGGCGAGGGCTCGGGCTTCATCGTGAGCCCCGACGGCATCGTCATGACCAATGCGCACGTGGTCAAGGGCGCGAGCACGGTGACGGTGAAGCTCACCGACCGACGCGAGTTCCGCGCGAAGGTGCTGGGCGCCGATCCCAAGACCGACGTGGCGGTGCTCAAGATCGACGCGAAGAACCTGCCCGTGGTGCAGCTCGGCAGCACGAAGAACCTCGCCGTGGGCGAGTGGGTGCTGGCCATCGGCTCGCCGTTCGGTTTCGAGAACAGCGTGACGGCGGGCGTGGTGAGCGCCAAGGGCCGCGCGCTGCCCGACGACAGTTTCGTGCCCTTCATCCAGACCGACGTGGCGGTGAACCCCGGCAACTCGGGCGGCCCGCTGTTCAATGCGCGCGGCGAGGTGGTGGGCATCAATTCGCAGATCTACAGCCGCTCGGGCGGCTACCAGGGCGTGTCGTTCGCGATCCCGATCGAGGTGGCCGCGAAGGTGAAGGACCAGATCGTGGCCACCGGCAAGGCGAGCCACGCGCGGCTGGGCGTGGCGGTGCAGGAGGTGAACCAGGCGTTCGCCGATTCGTTCCAGCTCGACAAGCCCGAAGGGGCGCTCGTGGCCAGCGTGGAGCCGGGCGGCCCGGCCGACAAGGCGGGCCTGAAGTCGGGCGACGTGATCCGCCGCATCGACGGCCAGCCCATCGTGGCTTCGGGTGATCTGCCGGCCTACGTGGGCCAGTCCGCGCCCGGCAGCGCGGTGCGCATGGAGGTGTGGCGCCACGGCAAGCAGGAGGAGGTCACGGCCACGCTGGGCGACGCGAGCGACAAGCCCGTCAAGGTGGCGAGCGCCGACAAGGCCGTGGGCAAGGGCCAGCTGGGGCTGTCGCTGCGCCCGCTGCAGCCGCAGGAGCGGCGCGAGGCCGGCGTGGGCGGCGGCCTGGTGGTGGAGGCTGCGCGCGGCCCCGCCGCCGCCGCGGGCGTGGAGCCGGGCGACGTGCTGCTGGCCATCAACGGCACACCGGCGCTGAGCGTCGAGCAGGTGCGCGCTGCGATGGCGAAGGCGGGCAAGTCGGTGGCCCTGCTGATCCAGCGCGACGGCGACAAGATCTTCGTGCCCGTGCCGCTGGGCTGACGCACGCAGCGGCGGACATCCGGCGGGGCCCGGGGCATCGGCCCGCATTGGGCGGTGCCCATGCACCCCGGGTTCGGTCGGGTCCTACGCGGGCGGGGCGGGGGCTGCCGCTATCCTTGACGGATGCCCCCCGCATTTTTCTCCTCCGCCCCACCCGCCGCCGCGCCCCGCCTGCCGGGGCGCGGCGGCGGGGTGACCGCGACAACGCAATGCCACTCCGGGAAACGCCATGCGCCTGCTGCTGGTGGAAGATGACACGATGATCGGCGAGGCCGTGCACGATCTGCTGCGCGCCGAGCACCACGCGGTGGACTGGGTGCGCGACGGCGAGATGGCCGACACGGCCCTGCGCACGCAGAGCTACGACCTCGTGCTGCTGGACCTGGGCCTGCCGCGCCGTGATGGCCTCTCGGTGCTGCGCGAGCTGCGCGCGCGCAAGGACCGCACGCCGGTGCTGGTGGCCACGGCCCGCGATTCCGTCGCGCAGCGCGTGGAGGGCCTGGACGCGGGCGCCGACGACTACGTGCTCAAGCCCTACGACCTCGACGAGCTGCTGGCGCGCATCCGCGCGCTGGCGCGGCGCGCGGCGGGGCGGGCCGAGCCGGTCTATGAGCACAAGGGCGTGAGCATCGACCCGGCCACGCGCGAGGTGTCGGTGAACGGCGAGCCGGTGGTGCTCTCGGCGCGCGAGTGGGCCGTGCTGGAGCCGCTCATCGCCCGCCCGGGGCGGGTGCTCTCGCGCGCGCAGCTGGAGGAAAAGCTCTACAGCTGGAAGGACGAGATCAGCAGCAACGCGATCGAGGTCTATATCCACGGCCTGCGCAAGAAGCTCGGCGCCGAGCTGGTGCTGAACGTGCGCGGCGTGGGCTACATGGTGCCCAAGGCATGAGCGTGGAGGGCGACGGGCCCGCCGCCGGCGCGGCCGCGCACCCGGCGCGCGGGGCCCGCTGGCTGGACCGCCTCGCGGCCCGGGCGCCGCATTCGCTGCGCGCGCGGCTGCTGTGGTTCCTGCTGGTCGCCATCGCCTGCGCGGCGCTGCTGCAGTTCGCGATCGCCTACCAATCGGCGCTGGCCGAGGCCGACCAGATCTTCGACTACCACATGCAGCAGACGGCGATGGCGCTGCGCCCGGGCGTGCCCGCCGTGCCCGAGGGCTCCTCCGGGCCGCTGGTGCACGAGGACGAGAACACCGAGTTCGTGGTGCAGATCTGGTCGGCCGAGGGCTCGCGGGTGTTCGAGTCGGCCGTGGGCGCGGCCCTGCCGCAGCGCGCGGTGTTGGGGTTCTCGAACGTGCGCGCGCATGGCACCACGTACCGGGTGTTTTCGGTGCAGACGCAGGCGCAGGTGATCCAGGTGGCGCAGGACATGGCCGCGCGCCGCGCGATGGCGCGCGGGCTGGCGTGGCGCACGGCCGGGCCGATCGCGCTGCTGGCGCCGCTGCTGGCGCTGGCCGTGTGGTGGGCGGTGAGCGGATCGCTCGCGCCGGTGGAGCGCGTGCGCCGGCAGGTGGCCCGGCGGCAGGCCGACGATCTCTCGCCCGTGAGCGCGGGGGCGCTGCCCGACGAGGTGCGCCCGCTGGTGGACGAGCTGAACCTGCTGTTCGAGCGCGTGCGGCGCGCGTTCGAGGCGCAGCAGCATTTCGTGGCCGATGCGGCGCACGAGCTGCGCTCGCCGCTCGCGGCGCTCAAGCTGCAACTGCAGGGGCTGCAGCGCGCGAGCGGGGACGAGGCGCGCGCGGTGGCCGCGGCGCGGCTGGCGGCGGGCATCGACCGCGCCACGCGCCTGGTCGAGCAGCTATTGGCCCTGGCGCGCCAGGAGGCGAGCGCCGCCACCGGCGCGCCGCCCGGGCCCGTGGCGCTGGCCGACCTGGCCCGGCAGGCCGTGGCCGACGCCACGCCCGCCGCGCGGCAGCAGGGGATCGACCTGGGCCTGGCCACGGCCGATGCCGCGCCGGTAATGGGCCATGCCGAGGCGCTGCGCATCCTGCTGCGCAACCTCGTGGACAACGCGGTCAAGTACACCCCGGCCGGCGGCGTGGTGGACGTGCACGTGCGGGCCGGCGAGGATGGCGCGGTGGCGCTGGTGGTGGAGGACAGCGGCCCCGGCATCGGCAAGGACGACCGCGAGCGCGTGCTGGGCCGCTTCTACCGCGCGCCCGTGCCCGACGGTGCCGCACCGGTGGCGGGCAGCGGCCTGGGGCTGGCGATCGTGCAGTCCATCGCGCGGCTGCACGGTGCATCGGTGGTGCTCGATGCATCGCCGCGCCACGGCGGGCTGCGCGTGGCGGTGCGCTTCGTGGCCCCGGCGCCGGAGGGCGGTGCCCGGCCGGAGGCGCGGGCTTGACGCGGTTCGCGATCCTCTCGGGCCTCGGGCACGCGGTGTTCGTGGCCGTGGGGCTGCTGATCTACGTGATGGGCACGCGCATCGGCCGCCAGCGGCGCCACCCCTCCACGGCCGTGGCCTGGGTGCTGGCGATCGTGGCCTTTCCTTACGTGGCGGTGCCGCTTTTCCTGATGTTCGGCGCGCGCAAGTTCGTGCGGCCGCGCCGGCATCCCGTGGCGATGCTGGCGGCCGCGCCCGGCGCGGGGGCGCCCGGGCCGGCCTGGGCCACGCGGATGCTCGCGGGCATGGAGCTGGCGCCGCCCGTGCGCAATGCGCGCATCGCCTTCCACGGCGAGGGCGCGCAGGCGCTGCAGGGGCTGCTGGCCACGGTGGAATCGGCACGGCACAGCCTGGACGTGTGCACCTTCGTCTTCGGCGACGACGAGGTGGGCCGGCGCGTGGCCGAGGCCCTGCAGGCGGCCGCCGCGCGGGGCGTGGCCGTGCGCCTGCTGCTCGACGCGGTGGGCAGCGTGGGCACGCCGCACGGCCTGCGCGGCGCGCTGGCGCGCGGCGGCGTGCAGGTGCGCCGCTTCATGCCGCTGCTGCACAACCCGATGCGCGGGCACACCAACCTGCGCAACCACCGCAAGCTGGTGGTGGCCGACGGCGAGCGGCTCTGGAGCGGCGGGCGCAACCTGGCCTGCGAATACTTCATGGACCAGCCCCGGCATCCCGCGTGGGTCGACCTGAGCTACGAGGTGGAGGGGCCGATCGCGCTGCAGGCGGCCGCGCAGTTCGCCGCCGACTGGCAGGCCGCCAGCGGGCGCATGGCCCGCGCCGTGCTGCCACGCGCGCTGCCCGCCGGCCCCGAGGGCGGCGCGCCCGCGCAGTGGGTGCCCAGCGGCCCCGACCATGCCGACGACACGGTGCATGCCCTGCTGCTGGCCGGCGCCTACCACGCGCGCGAGCGCATCGTGGCGGTGACGCCGTATTTCGTGCCCGACGACGCCCTGCTGGACGCCTGGTGCATGGCCTGCCGGCGCGGCGTGCGCGTGCGCCTGCTGGTGCCCGCGCGCTCCAACCACCGGCTGGCCGACTGGGCGCGCGCCCGCGCCCTGCGGGAGCTGGCGCAGGCCGGAGCGGAGGTCTGGCTGGCGGCCGGCATGGTGCACGCCAAGGCCGTGGTGATCGACGGCGACGTGGCGCTGTCGGGCTCGCTCAACCTCGACGCGCGCAGCCTGTTCCTCAACTACGAGGCGATGACGGCGTTCTACGGCCCCGCCGAGGTGCGCTGGCTGGCGGGCTGGTGCGATGCGCAGATCGCCCTGGCGCGGCGCTTCCATGCGCGGCGGCCGTCCTGGCTGCGCGACATCGCCGAGGGCGTGGTGCGCGCGGTGGGGTTCCAGCTGTGAGGTGGCGGTTGCTCACCTATTGATAGCAAACAACGTAGCAAATACGGCGACATGGGGCGGGTTTTTCCAAGAAATTTGCCTCAGAACGTGTTCACGATCTTCCAGGGGGTGTGAACACGTTCTCAAGAGGCCCCGCAGCCGCCGCGCCGAGACCACCACGCCAGTGAGGCGGAGCGCGAGGCCGAGGCGGCCCGCCGCCGATGGCCTGCCCGCTGCGGCCTTCAGAGGCCGAGAAACGCGCCGGCCGCCACCAGCGTGGGCGCCAGTGCGCCCAGCAGCAGGCCGCCCGCGCTCACCGTGCCGCCGCTGAAGCCCTGCTTGAGCAGGGCCACGCCGGCCGGGTTGGGCGCGTTGGCGATCACCGTCAGGCCGCCCCCGGCCACGGCGCCGGCCATCAGCATGTACTGGCTCTGCGGCGTGATCCCCGCGATGAGCGAGCCCAGGTAGGTCAGCGCCGCGTTGTCGGTCACCGCCGTGAGGCCCAGCGCGCCGAAGAACAGCGCCAGCGGCTCCAGCCCCGCGACGATGGGCTGCAGCCACCACTGCTGCATGCCGCCCAGCACCACCAGCCCCGCGAGGAAGAAGGCCACGAGCAGCGCCTCCTTGAGGATCAGCGGGCTCTGGTGCCGCGCATAGGCCTGCGCGAAGCCCAGGAACATCAGGAAGAGCGCCAGGAACACCACCGGGTGGTGCGCGAAGACGACCACGCCGGCCAGCAGGGCCATGTGCACGGCGGCCACCGCCGCCGGCACGCCGGGCCGCGCGCCGGCGTCCGGGGCGGTGCGGGGCGGCGGCGCCTGGAGCAGGGGGCGGCGCAGTACCCAGGTGGCGAGGCTGGCGTTGGCCAGCACCGCCAGCGCCGCCTTCCAGCCGAAGTGCGTGAACATGAAGGCGCTGTCCCACTGCCATGTGGCCGCCACCATCAGCACCGGCGGCGCGGCGTACGACGTCAGGGTGCCGCCGATGGACACGTTGACGAACAGCACGCCCAGCGCGAGGTATTTCGGGGGCGCGGGGATTTCCGGGCGGAACGCCACGGGCGCCAGCATCAGCGCCGCCAGGGTCATCGCCGCCGGCTCGGTGATGAGCGAGCCCAGCAGCGGTACGGCCGCCAGCCCCAGCCAGGCGAGGGCCACGGGCCGCGCCATGGGCAGCCACCGCGCGAGGGCGGCCACCGCGCGCGTGGCGGTCTCCAGGATGGGGCGCGACGCCGCGATCACCATCACCACGAAGACGAACAGCGGCTCGGTGTAGTTGCGCGATTCGGCATAGGCCAGCGCCGCGCCGCCGCCCTGCAGCAGCGCCAGCGCCGCCACGAGCACCATGGCCCAGAAGCCGAACACGACCTCGACCTCGCCCAGCAGATGGAAGAGGCCCGCGTGGCGGGGGTGGCGGCGGGCAAGCCGTTCGAACTGCCCGGCGGCGAAGGTGTGCAGGAGCGCGGCGGCGAAGAGCGCGGCGGCGACGGTCTGGGGGGTGAAGATGTCCATGGCGGAGGAGGTCGTGGAAAAACCGCGTGGCGGCCCGACCAGCGCGACGACCTGACACGTCCCCCGCCGCAAGGCCGGCCGGACGTGGCACCCAGGTGGGGAGTTTAGCGGGTGGCGCGGGGCCGGAGGCTTGGGTGTGGCCGCCATGCCCGGGATCCGAACTGCGGCACTTTCCTGTGCATCCCGTCCCGCGGTGCCTTGCTGGCTGGCTGAGAGCCATGGTGGCGAGTGGATTCATCGCATGCAGGACGGCGTTGCTGCGGTGATGTGCCAGCGGGCAAGAGCCGTGCGGATCTCTTTGCCGGAGAGAAACATCTCCCGCTCGAAACCATAATCCTGCCTTGGAGAAATGGTTGCCATGTGATGGCTCCATGCGTGAGGGTTATGTGAACGACAGCGCATCCAATCGGCGATCGCGGGCCAGCGGCCGCATGTTCTTGGGCCAGACCATGGCGGGGTGGATCGCCATGGTGCTTACCATTCCTGGTTTGGCGGCAGGGAGGGGGGGGCGAATTTCATCGAAGGCGCCAGCCTGACGCAGTCGTGGCCGTTGCCGCTGCCCGGATAACAAAGTCGCGGGTGGTCGCCGCGCCAAAGAACCATGCCAAGGGAGTGGGTGTGCGAAAGATGCTGATGGTTATCTGCGGGCTTCTCATGCTCGCGGCTGGCGCGACAAATGCCGCAACAGGCAATCAAGATGAGATCCAGCGGGTTCGGGAGCAGATCCAGGTCATCGACCGGGATCTGGCGATCCTCAAGGAGGTCACCGGCAGCCGCCTCGATGCCCAGGATAAACGTGTCGGGGATCTGGGCATCTCCACGGCTCAGCAAGCCAATTACATGGGGGCGATATCGAACGTATCGACCTTGGTGGGCGCCGGCATTACCGTCATCGCGCTGATTGCTGGCACTGCCGTGTTGCCGCTAACGCAATGGAGCAATCCTGTCGATCAAGCCTGCTTATATGAAGGTCATCGCTATTTGGTCGGCGCTTTGACAATCATAGGCCGTGTTGAAATGGTCTGCCGTATGGAAGACGGGGCTACTCGCTGGTCGAGGTCAGATGGCTAGTCAGGTAGTTGAGAGCTGTCTGGCGATAGACTCTGACTCATTCTGAACATCATCGAAAGGCAGAGGAGCATCGACGTAGAGAACAGCAGCAGAAGCGACTTCCTCGGGGCGAAATCTTCGCAGTTTCAGCCAATACTGTTGCATAGTAACTTCTCGCGTGATGGCCCTGTCGTTGAACAATTGGTCAAGCATTTTTTGCTGCCATTGCAGATCACCATTTCGCTCTTCTGGCCATGAAAGTAGGCTCAGAAGGGGCATTCCATACGAATGAAACAAATCTAGGAGGAAAGTTGCGCAGGTGTGCCCAGATGCGTCGTCTCGATCAATATACTTGCCGTCTATACCGAAGTTGGCTTGGAGGTTATAAAAAACCCCATAGGGTATATTGTTTGCAATTACTCTGGGTGCTACCTCGATTGCCCAGTCCGCGAAAGTCTCTTGCAGCTCAATATCGAGATGTTGGAATTGCGCGGAGTGATACTTACCATCCCACGCATGGTGGCGGGTATCTTTATGCCATCCATGATGCAAGAGCATGGGCTCTGAGTCATCGTTCCTGTAAATTAGGGCAATGTGATTCTGTTCTGCTGCCACCTGGCGGATTCCGAATGCAAGTGAGCAGTCGTCTGCTAATGGATTTTCATCAGGCCGTCTGAGCAAGTTAAACCTCCCGTGGACGCGGCAACCCTACGAAAAGAGCTTCTGGGCTCTTTTGTTTGCGCTTAACTTCATTCCAGGACTTCTTGTAAGCCAAATTCCAAGCTGGCAATGCTTCCCGTGCTCTTGAGCTTGATCTTATCAAGCCAATCAGACTCCTGCTGCTCAGCTTTTTTACATCAGCATCGGTCAAAATGTTGTTGGCAATACCTAAATTCGTCGCATGCAGATTGTCTTCAATTAAACGCATGACCTCGCGAGCGGCTTCACGATGTCGACCAACCTCTTCGAGCGCATACGTCAATTTAAGCGCTGCTTTCGACAGTTCCATGCCTGCGTCATAGGCTGAAGACGATGAAACAACTAACGTATCGACGTGAAAAGTTGCCGAACTCGCAACAGTTATCGTAACGCCTACAGGGGACACTTGCCTCATGAAGTCGCCGCTATAGTTAATTGTTGAATTAGGGCAACTTGCATTCTTAAGATGCTTCGCAAAAACAAATGCTGCTTCGTTCTTGTCGAAACCGTGTGCTGCAGAGCTTATATTTTTTGATGATGAAGACTGCGCAATAATCCCGAAATTGCTCATAGTGATACTCCATTTCTAATGGAGGCTAGCATCTCGGATGCTAGTTCATTGAGAAGGGGGATGAAAAATTGATTGTTAATTACTGCCTTATCTTCGGAGTGCGTATTGATGTCCGCCAAGCAACCGCAATAAAAGTGAGTCTTCGACTCCGGTGCCTCTGATACATGATTGATGGTTAGGAACGGGCATGCCCAATGCGTCAATCTATTGATCGAAATGCCCTGAATTGACTTTGATGGCGTAGGAAAATTTATCTGAAAAACTACATCTTTGTGTTTTCCATAGTCAAAATTTTGACGCGTCATCTCACTTAATTTTTTGTAGCCTTCTGTTGGGCTTGCAACTTCATAAAGATAGTTTCCACCAATTGCGATTCTAATCAAATCTTCCCGGGTTTCTATGAAATTAAGGGTTAATTTTTTTAGAGCTTCAATGTTGGAATAAATATCATCAATTAAAGATGCTTCTAACGAGAAGAGCGTTTCTGGTTGAAGAATAATATCTACTCTATTAAAAGAACGCCGAACTTCTGTCTTTAATTCTTCGTAAATTCCCGATGCAATGCTTTCGCCGGTTGCTGGTTTTTGATTGATCTCAATCGCTTCTGCACCAAAAAAATTTGCGTAAATTTGCTCTACAGGCTCCTGAAACACCTGCGCCGAAAAAAGGGATACACGGAGGTGATCCGCCTTCCAATTGAGAGGTGTGTTGGTCATGTGTTTCGTTCAGGGAGGCCGAAGTACGGCATTTCGCGCGAGTATACGGCTAGATTTTTAGCCTAAGGATTCTCTGCACGAATCAGTTACGACTGTGCCGATCCCGGTTGAAGAGCAGCATCAGCTCATCCCCCCCTTGCATCGCCATTTGTGTGCGTCTGCGGGGCACTTTCCCCGGATTTCGCGGGCATTACGCCCGCTGCACGCGCACCTGTGCCATCGCCAGCAGCTTGTGCCGCACCATCCACAGATTGCTCAGCGCAAACAGCGTGACGATCTGCGCCGTGTTCTTCTTGAGCCCCCGGTAGCGCACCTTCACATACCCAAACTGCTGCTTGAGCACTCTGAAGGGATGCTCCACCTTCGCCCGGATGCTGGCCTTGATGATCTCGATCTGCTCCATCA
>NZ_QLTA01000017.1 GCF_003269065.1 Paracidovorax anthurii | reverse complement strand
CTTGCGGCCTTCAAGCGCTGCAAGCGCTCGCTGGGGCGGGTGCAAAGTGTGCTGACGGACAGCGGTTACACAGGCGAGCCCTTCGCGCAAGGCGTCAAGGACATCCTGGGTGAGCATGTGACGGTGCAGATCGCCAAGAGAAGCGAGTTGCACACCTTCAAGGTCATGCCCAAGCGCTGGGTGGTTGAGCGCAGCTTTGCTTGGCTGGACAAGAATCGGCGGCTATGGAAGAACTGTGAGCGATGGCTCAACACCAGCTTACAGTTCGTCCACTTGGCGTTTCTGGCTCTGCTACTCAGAAGATCGTAAACACGTTCTTAGCGTGGCCCCTTCACCAGCACGGGCTCGCTGCGGTACCGGTCGGCAAACAGCCGCTTGAGGTTGTCCACCTTGGGCAGGTCGTTGACGACGATATAGGGGTTGCGCGGGTTCTCGGTCATGTAGTCCTGGTGGTAGGTCTCGGCGGGGAAGAAACTGGGCTTGTCCGCCAGTTGCGTCACGATGGGCTTGCCGAACAACTTCGTGGCGTCGAGTTGGGCGATGTAGGCCTTTGCCGCCTTGAGCTGGTCGGGGCTCGTGGCGAAGATGGCCGAGCGGTACTGCGTGCCGACGTCCGGTCCCTGGCGGTTGAGCTGTGTTGGATCGTGCGCGACCGAGAAGAAAATCTGCAGCAGCGTGCCGTAGCTCACTTGCGCCGGGTCGTAGGTGATCTCGACGGATTCCGCGTGGCCCGTATCGCCCCGGCTGACGAGCTCATAGGCTGCGGTCGGCGCGGTGCCGCCGCTGTAGCCCGACACCGCGCGCTGCACCCCCTTCACATGCTGGTAGACGCCTTGCACGCCCCAGAAGCAGCCGCCCGCGAAGATCGCCTTCTGCAGCCCTTGGCCGGAGGGCGGCACCTCCAACGCGGGCGGCGGGATCTTCACGGCCTCTTCGGCGGCGGCCCGTGCCGCCGTTTGCCAGGCGAGGCCGCCAGCGAGCAGCAAGCTGCCGCCAGCGAGGCAGCGCAGCGCCGCACGGCGGCGGATCGGATTCGAGACGGATGCGGTAGCAGGCATGGTGCGATCCTGTGTGAACGATGGAGAGCCATTCACCCGAAGGTGAAAGCGTAGGCCGAGACGGCCGGGTCGAGGAACTCGATGCTGAAGGTGCGCGGCGTGATCTCGCCGGTCTGGCGGACCAGCTGGTAGAGCCGCTGCCCGGTCACCGTGCCCGAGCCGTCCTCGGCCACGTCCATGCCGCGGGACGCACCGGGCGGCTGGCCGTCGATCCGGACCCGGAAGCGTACGGGCCTGCCGTCGGGCCCGGGGCCCAGCACGAGGTGCAGGTCGCGGGCCTGGAAGCGGTAGACGATCCGTCCGGAAGCGCCGGCCAGCGTTGCGTGTTCGGAGCCCACGTTCCAGCGGCCGTCCAGTCCCCAGGCATTGAGTGCGGGCTGTGCCGGGGCTGCGTAGGTGGTGGCCTGGTCACGCGCGGTCTTCGGGGTGGACGCGAAATTCTCGCTGCGCGCGTAGCCCACGTACGTTTCGTGCGAGCGCACGGCATCCATGTCGGCGGCCTGTTGCACGCCCTGGGCGTTCACCTCGATCAGGCCTGGGGCCACGCGGGCCGCGCCCGCCTCCTGCAGCAGTTGCTGGACCACGCGCTCGGTCTCGCCGTAGTTGCCTTCCCCGAAATGGTGGTGGCGCAGCCGCCCCTGCGCGTCGATGAGGTAGTGCGCAGGCCAGTACTGGTTGCGGAAGGCTCGCCAGATGGCGTACTGGTTGTCCACGGCCACCGGGTAGGTGATGCCGAGATCCTTCATGGCCCTGGTGACGTTGCCGATGTCGCGCTCGAACGCGAATTCCGGGGCGTGCACGCCCACCACCACCAGCCCCTGGTCGCGGTACTTCTGCTCCCAGGCCTTCACGTAGGGCAGCGCGCGCAGGCAGTTGATGCAGGAATAGGTCCAGAAGTCGACCAGCACCACCTTGCCGCGCAACTGCCCGGCCGTCAGCGGCGCCGAATTGAGCCACTGCGTGGCGCCGTCCAGCGCCGGCGCCTTGCCTTCGTCGGGCAATGGAGCGGCTCCTGCACCGCCCGGACCGGCCATGCGCATGGCGCTGCCGGTGGCCATCATCGCCGGACCGGCATCTGGTGCGGGGGCCATGGCCGGACCTTGCATCATCATCATGGACGGCCCGCCATCCATGGCCATGGGTGCCTCTTGCCGGCCGGCGAGCCGGTCCAGGAGCTTCTGCTCGATGCCGCCGGTGGAGGCGAGCGACAGCCGCGCCAGCAGGCCCGTATCCAGCCCCAGGGTGATCGCGACCACGGCCACCAGCATGGCTCCGCCCAGGCCGCGCCGCAGCCATTCACCCGTGCCCAGCGAACGCTTGAGTGCGGCGAACACCTTGCCGCCGAGCAACAGCGCGGCGGCCATGGACGTCGCGGCCCCCGCGGCATAGGCCAGCAGCATCAGCGTGGATGCGGTGCTCGCCCCTTGCAGCGCCGCACCGGCCAGTATCAGGCCGAGGATCGGCCCCGCACAGGGCGCCCACAGCAGTCCGGTGGCGATCCCGAGCAGGAACGATCCGCCGGGGCGCGGCCGGCCATCGGCGTGCGCCCGCTGCGACAGGCGCGCACCGGCGGCCACCAGCGGCCGTGCCAGCCGCTCGGACAGGCCGGGCCACAGCAGCGCGAGCGCGAACACGGCCATCAGGGCAAGGGCCAGCCAGCGGCCGTACTGGTTTGCCGCCACCACCCAGCCGCCCCCGACGGCAGCCAGCGAGGCCACCAGCGTGAAGCTCAGCGCCATGCCCGCAAGCAGTGGAAGGCCGCTGCGGGCGAATGGCTCGCCCGTGCGCGAGAAAACGAAGGGCAGCACGGGCAGGATGCACGGGCTGACGATGGTCAGCACGCCGCCCAGGTAGGCCAGCAGGATCAGCAGCATGGGGCGCTTCCGTTCAGGCGGGTTGCGGCAGAAAGGTCAGCGACACGCCGTTCATGCAATAGCGCAGTCCGGTGGGCGGCGGGCCGTCGTCGAACACGTGGCCCAGGTGCCCGCCGCAGCGCCGGCAGTGCACTTCGGTGCGCACCATGCCGTACGAGCGGTCCTTGCGCGTGCCGACCGCCTTGTCCAGCGGCTGCCAGAAGCTCGGCCAACCCGTGCCGCTTTCGAACTTGGTCTTGGACGAGAACAAGGGCAAGGCACAGCCGGCGCAGGCATAGGTGCCCGGACGCTTTTCGCTGTTCAGGGGACTCGCGCCGGGGCGCTCCGTACCCTCTTGCCGGAGCACGGCGAACTGCTGCGGCGAGAGCCGCGCGCGCCATTCGGCGTCGGTGTAGCGGACCTCGAAGACCTCGCCGGTACCGGCTGCGGGCGCGCGGCGTGGGACGAGGCCGGCGGCCAGAACTGCCAGAGCGGCGGTTCCGGTGGACAGCAGATGGCGGCGAGTGCTCATGGCGGGCCCTTCGACAAGATGGATTCGGAAAGCGATGTGGGCAAGCATAGGAAGCCGAGGTCCCGCAGTCCTCACGAAGAGTTCAAATATTCGTGATAACTCCGGATCGGCGGATTGCGCACAATGCGGGGCGGGCAGGCTGGACGCGTCATCCCTTCGCGTCACGGTGGCATGCCCGGCCCTCTTGCACATGACTTCCGCCCGCCGCATTCTTCTCGTCGAGGACGACGCCCACATCGCCGACCTGCTCGCGCTGCACCTGCGCGACGAGGGGCTGGAGGTGGTGCATTGCGCTCGCGGTGACGAGGGGCTGCAGCAACTCGAACGCGGTGGCTGGGACGCGCTGGTGCTGGATCTGATGCTGCCCGGCGTGGACGGGCTGGAGATTTGCCGTCGGGCCCGCGGCATGACGCGCTACACGCCGATCATCATCATCAGTGCGCGGGCCAGCGAGGTGCACCGTATCCTGGGCCTGGAGATCGGGGCGGACGACTACCTGGCCAAGCCGTTCTCGGTGCTGGAACTCGTGGCGCGGGTCAAGGCCCTGCTGCGCCGCATCGACGCGCTGGCACAGAACGCTCGTCTGGACGCGGGCAGCCTGGCCGTCGGCGGCCTCGCCATCGATCCGGTGGCGCGCGATGCCCGCCTGGACGGCACGCGGCTGGAGCTGACGCCGCGAGAGTTCGAGCTGCTGCACTTCTTCGCGCGCCAGCCGGGCAAGGTGTTCTCGCGCCTGGACCTGCTCAACGCGGTCTGGGGCTACCAGCACGAGGGCTACGAGCACACGGTCAACACGCACATCAACCGGCTGCGCTCCAAGGTGGAGGCCGATCCGGCCAATCCCCGGCGCATCCTGACGGTGTGGGGACGCGGCTACAAGTTCGCCGAACCCGGGGATGGTGCATGAACCTGACGCTGACGCAGCGGCTGTCCCTGGTCTTCGCATTGCTGCTGCTGGTGTGCAGCGGCACGTCGGTCTGGTTGCAACTGCGCTCGAACCGCATGCACGAGCAGGAAGTGGTGCAGGGACTGTCGCGCGACCTGGCCGAGAGCATTGCGCGCGATGCCCAGCTCACCGACGCCAACGGGCTGATGCCGGGGGCCGTGCGCAACCTGTTCAGCCAGTTGATGGTCGTCAACCCCAGCGTGGAGGTCTACCTGCTCGAACCCGACGGCCGCATCGCCGGGCATGCCGCGCCTGCAGGCCGACTGCGCCGCGACCGCGTGGACCTGGAGCCCGTACGCCGCTTTCTGGCTGGCGCGATGCTGCCCGTTCTGGGTGACGATCCCCGCAGCGCCGACGGCCGAAAGGTCTTCAGTGCGGCGCCGCTGCGGGTGGATGGCCGCGACGTAGGCTTTATCTACGTCGTGTTGCTGGGCGAGGCGCACGACCTGCTGGCGGCCCGTGGCTCGGCCAATGCCGTGCTCAAGACGGCCCTGTGGTCGATCGGCCTGGTAGCGCTGCTGTGCCTGGCGGCCGGACTGGTGGCTTTCACCCTGATCACGAGGCCGTTGCGCCGGCTGACCGAATCGGTGCGCCAGTTCGACATCGATGGCGTACCGCCCGAGCCGCCGGCCCGCGTGCCGGCGGCAAGCGGCAACAGCCGTGATGAGATCGCCGTGCTGGATGCAGCGTTCCGGCAGATGGTCGCTCGCATCGGCGAGCAGTGGAAGGCCTTGACCCGCCAGGATCAGGAGCGGCGCGAACTGATCGCGAATGTCTCGCACGACCTGCGCACGCCGCTCTCGTCCCTGCACGGCTACCTGGAAACGCTGCTGCTCAAGGATGCCGTGCTGGACCCGCCGGAACGCAGGCGCTACCTGGGCATCGCGCTCGACCAGAGCCGAAAGGTCGGTGCCCTGGCGCAAAGCCTGTTCGAGTTGGCGCGGCTGGAGTACGGGTTCGTCCAGCCGGAGCCCGAACCGTTCTCGATGACCGACCTCGTGCAGGACGTGTTCCAGAAGTTCGAGCTGCGGGCCGAGTCGAAGCGCATCGCCATGACCGCGGTGTTTCCGCAGGTCCTGCCGATGGCAGATGCGGACCTGGGCATGATCGAGCGGGTGCTTGGCAACCTGCTGGACAATGCCTTGCGCCACACGCCCGAGGGTGGACGCATCGAAGTCGGGATTTCGTCCTCCGCCGAAGGTCTGGACGTGACGGTCGGCGATACGGGACCAGGCATTTCGGAGGAACTGCGAGAAGGGCTGTTCCAGCGGCCGTTCACCGTGGGCGGCGCGCGTCGCGGCGGCGGGCTCGGCTTGCGCATCGTCCACCAGATGCTGGCCTTGCACGGCAGGCGCATCACCTTGCGCGATACGCCAGGGTCGGGTGCGAGTTTCAGTTTCTCAGTGCCGGCCGCAACGGAGCATTCCGCTCGCTCTGTCGGCTCCCATTCGACTCCCGGCACAGACAACATGTAGCCGGGCCAGAAGCTCGAATCGCGTCTGACCTGGGGGCGAATAGAGATTCTTGGCCGTGTCGAGAGATTAAATTCTGCCCAGAGCGAGGCGGCCTTCATAAGGGCATGGTGCGTGCCATGGCCGCGCGGCCTTCCTGCGCCCGGGGTTGGCCCGCGCGCAGCCGGTTCCTTAAAACAGCTCCACGTCGTCGTTGGCCACCTTGGCGTGCAGATGGCCTTCGCGCACGAGGTCGTCGTAGTAGCAGACGCGGTTGCGCCCGTGCTCCTTCGCGAAATACAGCGCCTGGTCGGCCTGGCCCAGGATCTCCACGGGCGCACCGCGCTCGGTGCTGGCGAAGCCCAGGCTCACCGTCACCTGCCCGACCTGCGGGAACTGGTACTCCTGCACCGTGGTGCGGAAGCGGTTGAACGCCTTGTGGGCGGTGCTCAGGGTGGTGGAGCGCAGCAGGACCACGAATTCCTCGCCGCCGAAGCGGAAGATGCGGTCGTGGCTGCGGAAGGAGTTGCGCAGGAGGTTGGCGATCAGGATCAGCACCTCGTCGCCGTAGAGGTGGCCGAAGCGGTCGTTGACCTGCTTGAAATGGTCGATGTCCACCACCGCGATCCAGTGCTGAAGCGGCTCGTCCTGGTCGGACGGTGCCTCGCTGGCCTCGGCAGGCAGGGCCCCGGCGGGAACGCCGGCGCGCCGCGCGAACTGCTCATCGAAGGTCTTGCGGTTGAAGAGGCCCGTGAGCGCATCGCGCTCGCTGTAATCCAGCAGGCTCTGGTAGTTCTGGTAGACGAAGAACACGCTCTGGATCACGTCGAGCTTGTGCGCGGCGAACGGCCGCGACTGCGTGACTTCGATGCAGGCATGGACCTGGTCGTGCAGCCAGACGGGGAGCCAGAGCGTGTGTTCGCCGCGCCGCGGCGAGTGCAGCGCGCGCGGCTCCCTGCGCGCGATGCATTCCTGCAGGGCGCCGTAGGCCGAGAGGGGTTGCCGGCGCGGATCGGCCGGGGCCTCCCAGTTGCTGCTCACCATCGTGCCGTTTTCGCTCCAGGTGCGCGGGCGCACCCAGGACTCGCCGCCGGACTGGAACATCTCCAGCGCCCGCACCGTTTTGATGGAGGGCAGCTTCTGCAGCGTCGAAAGCACCGATACCTCCAGCCGCAGGTGGTCGCGGTGGCCGGTCATCTCGACCAGGTTGTCCAGGATGGGCTTCATGGAGGCGTGGGGCTTGGCGTTGCGTGCGGTGGGCGCGGGCTCAGGGCTGGCGCTTGAACACGAGATCCCACACCCCGTGGCCCAGGCGCAGGCCCCGGTTTTCGAACTTGGTGAGTGGGCGGTAGTCGGGCTGGGGCGCGTAGCCCTCGGCCGTATTCGAGAGCAGCGGCTCGGCGGACAGCACCTCGAGCATCTGCTCGGCATAGGGCTGCCAGTCGGTCGCGCAATGCAGGTAGCCGCCGGGGCGCAGCCGCCGGGCCAGCTTCTCGACCAGCGGCGGCTGGATCAGGCGGCGCTTGTTGTGGCGCTTCTTGTGCCAGGGGTCGGGGAAGAAGATGTGCACGCCGTGCAGCGATGCCTCCGGCAGCATGTGGTCGATGACCTCGATCGCGTCGTGCTGCAGGATGCGGATGTTGGCGAGCTCCTGCTCGCCGATGCGCTTGACCAGCGCACCCACGCCGGGCTCGTGCACCTCGCAGCAGAGGAAGTTGTCCTGCGGGCGCACGCGCGCGATGTGCGCCGTAGCCTCGCCCATGCCGAAGCCGATCTCCAGGATCAGCGGGGCGCTGCGGCCGAAGGCGGCGGGGGCATCCAGGGGCTGGGGCGCGTAGTCGAGCACGAACTGCGACCCCCAGGTTTCGAGGGCCTTGGCCTGGCCGGTGGTGGTGCGGCCGGCGCGCCGCACGTAGGTCTTGATGGCTTTGGGAAAGGCCACGTCGGCGGGCGGAGCGCCTTCGCCGCGCGGGGCTGGCGGGGATGCGGGGCCGAGGGGGGCCAGGAGGGATTGCGTTGCGGTCACGATGACGGATTGTAGATTCGGGACCACGCCTGCGACCAATAGGACAAAGCCTCGGAAACCGTGCTGTCGTGCGGATGCCGCAGGGCGGGAAGCCCCAGCGCCTGTGCCGCGCGGGACAGCGCCGGCAGCGGCTCGCGCGTGTCCACGGCCGGGGCGCCGTGCTGCTTGGAGAGCTTCTCGCCATCGGGCGCACGCACCAGCGGCGTGTGCAGATAGGCGGGCATGGGAAGCCCGAGCGCATGCTGCAGCAGCAACTGCCGGGGCGTGTTGTCCGAGAGATCCTCCCCGCGCACCACATGCGTGACGCCCTGGTCCGCATCGTCCACGACCACGGCGAGCTGATAGGCCCAGAGCCCGTCGGCGCGGCGCAGCACGAAATCGCCCACGGCCGCGGCCACGTCCTGGCACTGGGGGCCCAGGCGACGGTCGGTCCAGGCCACTCCATGCGTGTCGAGTACGGTGCCCGGAGGCGGGCCGCAGGCCTCCGGCGCGCTGGTGGCCGGGCCAAGTCTTTTCTGTATTTCCGTGGATCGGAATCTCCAGGCGCGCGGTGGGCGCCCTCCGAGGCCGTCCCGGCAGGTTCCGGGGTAGGGCAGCTCGGCATGGCGGTGGCGCTCGCCGTGTTGCGCGGCATGCGCGCGCTCGATGTCGGCGCGCGTGCAGGCGCAGGGGTAGGCACGATGCGCTTGCACGAGGTGATCCAGGACCTCGGCGTACCGGGCGCCGCGCGCGGACTGCCAGAGCACCGCGCCATCCGGCCGCAGCCCGCAGTCCGCGAGCTGGCCGAGGATGGCCTCGGCCGCGCCGGGCTGGCAGCGCGGCCCGTCCACGTCCTCGATGCGCACCAGCCATTGGCCACCGCGCCCGCCGTGCGCGGCGCGCGCGTCCAGCCAGCTCGCCAGCGCGGCGACGAGCGAGCCGGCATGCAGCGGGCCGGTGGGCGAGGGCGCGAAGCGGCCGACGTAGGGCCGGCTCATGCCACGGCGAGCGCGAGTTCCAGCCCCGACACGAAGGCATCCTCCAGGCGGTGGCCCAGGCACCAGTCGCCGGCGATGCCGATGCCGGCGGCCGCGTCCCAGAGGTGGCTGCGGCCCAGCGGCTGCAGGGTCTGCGCCTCGCGCCAGCGCAGCACCTCCGCATGAACGGGGGCCGCGCGCAGGCCCGTCACTTCGGCGAAGGCCTTGATGAGCTTGGCCTGTACGCGCGCGGGGGTGTCCTCCAGGTGCTCCTCGGACCATGCGGGGCTGGCCTGCACGGTCCAGCGCTCCACGGACGAGCGGCCCGGCTTGGAGGATTCCCGTGCCAGCCAGGCGATGCGGTGGTGCGTGCTGCGCGCGGCATTCCACTGGGGCCCCAGCGTGGTCACACCGGGCTGCACCGCATGGGGGTAGGCGAGCATCAGCGTCCAGCACGGCGCCACCTGGACGCCGGCCAGGGGCTGTGCAAGGGCCGGCGCGATGGCCGAGGCCCCGAGCAGCGCGCGGGCCTCGGCCACGGGCACCGCCAGCAGCACGCCGTCGAAGCCGGCATGCACCGGGGTGGCGCCATCCTGCGCCTGGGTGCGCAGCTGCCAGCGTGCGGGATGCATCGGATCGGCCTCGATGCGCGCCACGCGCAGGCCCGCCAGCAGCCGTCCAGACTGCGCCAGCGGCTCGGCCCACGCGGCGGCGAGGGATTGCATGCCGGGCGTGGCGACCCAGTGGGGCTCGCGCGGGGGCGGCGCGGCCGCCGCCACGCGGCCGTTCGCGTCCAGCACGCGCACCGTGCTGGCGCTCCAGGGGCGGCACAGGCCGGAGACGGTTTCCAGCGCCCGTGCGAAGCGTGCGTCCCGTACGGTGAAGTACTGCGCGCCGGCATCGAAGCCGCCGAAGGGCGAATCCACGGTCGCGGTGCGCCCGCCGGGCCCGGCGGCCTGCTCGAAGACCACCACCCCGTGGCCGGCCTGCGCGAGCGTGCGCGCGCAGGCGATGCCCGCCATGCCGGCGCCGATCACGGCGAAGCGCTTCGCCGGCGGAGTCTGCGGGGGGGCGGGGCGCGGGGAGGGCGCGCGAGCGCGGGTGCGGGGAGGGGTCATGTCCGGCCTTTCGTGCAATGGAGAGGAATGGAGGGGTCAGAAGATGTGGTGGTTTTCGAGCAGCGCCTTGCGGGTGGCCGGGCTCTCCAGCTGCTGGAGCCACCATTGCAAGGCCCGGCCGGGCGGCGCGTGCCCCGTGCCGCGCCAGGCGTAGTGCAGGGGCACGCGGCGTGCGGGGCGCGCCACCTGGCGGGTGACGAGGCGGCCCGCCTCCACGTAGGCGCGCACCATGGGTTCGGGCAGGAAGCCCCCGCCCAGGCCGCGCAGCTGTGCCTGCAGCTTGGTCTGCATGCTGTCCACCGTGAGCACGTCCTGGCCGCCCAGCAGGCCCATCGTCATGCCGCCGCGCTGCGCGGTGTCCGCCACGGCGATGGCGCGGTGCTGGCGCAGGACCGAGTCGGTGAGCGGTTCGGGCGCGGTGGCCAGCGGATGGTGCGGCGCCACCGTGAAAATGAAGAGCAGATCGCCCATCACCGCGCCCTGCAGGCCGGGCGCGTTGCAGGCGTTCACCGCCACGCCGAGCGCCAGGTCGGCCCGGCCGGATGTGAGGGCCTCCAGCGTGCCGGAGAGGATGTCCTCGCGCAGCTTGAGCCGCGTCGGCGGCGACTGCGCGTAGAACGCCTCCACCAGCTCCAGCATCGTCGTGGGGGAGATGACTCCATCCACCGCGATGGTGAGCTGCGGCTCCCAGCCCGTGGCCACCCGGCGCACGCGGTGCGCCACGGCCTCCATCTCTTCGAGCAGGCGCGTGCCTTCGCGCAGCAGCTCGCTGCCGGCCTCGGTGGGGCGGGCCTGCCGGGCGCTGCGGTCGAAGAGCAGCACGTCCAGCGCCTCCTCGACCTGCCGCACGCGGTAGGTGAGGGCGCTGGGCACCAGCCCGAGCTGCCGCGCCGCCGCCGCGAAGCTGCCGGTCTCCGCGATGACCTGGAGCATGGACAGGGTGTCGGGCGTGAGGGCGTCGCGCGCGGTGGATTGCATGGCGGGGTTGTTGTTCAAAGGTTTTGAATGATGCCTTCAATCATGCTGCGCCCGCAAGCGGGGAGCGGCTTCTAAAGTGGCGGGCATCCGATCCACCGCCCGCCCATGCTCACCGTCCGAAAATCCTGCGACCGGGGCCATGCCGACCACGGCTGGCTGCGGTCGTGCCACAGCTTCTCCTTTGCCGGATACCGCGACGCGCGCTACATGGGGTTCGGTAACCTGCGGGTGCTGAACGAGGACTGGATCGCCCCGGGCACCGGGTTCGGCATGCACCGCGACCGCGACGTGGAGATCGTCAGCTACATGCTCTCCGGCCGGCTGGCCTACCGGGACTGCCGGGGCCATGCGCGCTCCATCCCCGCCGGGGACGTGCTGCGCATCGGCGCGGGCACCGGGATCTCGCACGGCGAGGTCAACGAGGGCGCGGCGCAGGCCGCGCACTTCCTGCAGATCCGGATCGCGCCGTGCCGGCTGGGCGTGGAGCCGCAGCTCGAACAGGTGCACGTGCCCGACAGCGACAAGCGCGGCCGGCTGCACATCCTGGCCGCGCCGCGGGCCGTGCCGGGCGCGCTCACGCTCAATGCCGATGCCCGCATCCACGCCGGCTTGTTCGACGGCGAGGATGCGGCCGAGCTGACGCTCGATCCGGCCAGGAAGTGCTATGTGCACATGGTGCGCGGGGCGCTCGTCGTCAACGGCCATCCGCTCTCGCACGGCGACGCGGTCTTCATGGAGCAGGAGAGCCTGCTGAGCGTGTCCGGCGGCAGCGCCGCCGAGGTGCTGGTCCTCGATCTCGCGGCCTGACGGCCCCTGTCCATTTTCTGTTTCACGTTTTTCTTCCAACGCTTCAAGGAGCTTACCCATGGCAAACATCGTGGTTGTCTACCACTCGGGCTACGGCCATACGCAACGCCTCGCGCAGGCCGTCGCCGAAGGTGCCGGCGCGCAACTCATCGCCATCGATGCCGACGGCAACCTGCCCGAAGGCGGCTGGGACGCACTGGCCGCGGCCGACGGCATCATCTTCGGCACGCCCACCTACATGGGCGGCCCGAGCTGGCAGTTCAAGAAGTTCGCCGATGCCTCCTCCAAGGCCTGGTTCGGCCGCGCGTGGCAGGACAAGGTGTTCGGCGGCTTCACCAACAGCGCCAGCTTCAACGGCGACAAGCAGGTGACCCTGATCGCGCTGCAGACGCTGGCCTCCCAGCACGGCGGGATCTGGGTGAGCCTGGGCCTGCTGCCCAGCAACAGCAAGGGCGCGACGCGCAGCGACGTGAACAACCTCGGCGGCTCCGTGGGTGTGCTGGCCCAGTCGCCCTCCGATGCCAGCGTGCAGGAAATGTCGCAGGGCGACCTGGACACCGGCCGGGCCTACGGCACGCGCGTGGCGGCCATCACGGCCCGCCTGCGCGGCTGACGTTGCCGGGGGGCGCGGCGGCCCTGCATACTGCCCGTCCATGCCCCCGGCCCGGGGGCGCAAGAAACCGGAGCGCCCCGCCATGACCGAGACCGCCTCTGCCGGCACCCCGCCGTCGCCCATCCTGCTGCTGAACGGCCATGCCCGGGACCTGGGGGGCGGCTTCACCGTGCGGCGCCTGCTGCCCGCGCTGCAGCGGCGATCGGTCGGGCCGTTCGTGTTCTTCGACCATTTCGGCCCGGTGACGGTGCTGCCCGCGTCGCAATACGACGTGCGCCCGCACCCGCACATCGGGCTGGCGACGGTCACCTATCTCTTCGAGGGCGCGATCCTGCACCGCGACAGCCTCGGCTCCCACCAGGAGATCATCCCGGGCGCCATCAACTGGATGACGGCGGGCCGGGGCATCGTGCATTCCGAGCGGCGGCCCGAGCGCCTGCGGCACGCCGCCTACGTGAACCACGGCATCCAGCTCTGGGCGGCGCTGCCTGCGGGCCACGAGGACGCTGAGCCGGCCTTCGTCCACACCCCCGCCGATGCGATCCCCGAAATACGCGAGAGCGGCGGGGCCTGCGTGCGCGTGCTCATCGGCAGCGCATGCGGCCACACCTCGCCCGTGGCGACGCTCTCGCCCACGCTCTACCTGGACGTTCAGTTGCCCGCGGGTGGCGGCTGGACGCTGCCCGCCCTGGCGCCGGAGATGGCGATCTACGCGGTGCGGTCGGATCTGTGGCTGGAAGGCGCCGGCGGCGAGGCCCTGCACCAGCCGGCCGGCACGCTGGCCGTGCTGCCCGAGGGCGGCGGCGCGGTCCGCGTGCACGCGCGGGAGGGCGATGCGCGCTGCATGGTGATCGGCGGCGCCTCGCTCGACGGCCCGCGCCACATCTGGTGGAACTTCGTGTCGAGCCGCAAGGAGCGCATCGTCCAGGCGGCGGACGACTGGGACGCGCAGCGCATGGGGCAGGTGCCCGGCGACCCGGAACGCATCCCGCTGCCCGAGCGGCGCTTCAAGCCCTGACGGGGCCGCCCGGGGGCGGTTCTACAGGCCCGGGGGCGTTCATGTCGTTGTATTTGCTATCTGGCTTGCTCACTTTTCAGGAGCATTTTGGGCGGCCGAGAGATCTGCCGCCAACACCTCGCGTTCGTCGAACACGAAGCAGCCGCCCTGGTAGTGGGCGCCGTCGGTTTCCTCGAAGTACTTGAGGATGCCGCCTTCGAGCTGGTAGACGTGCTCGATGCCTTCCTCGTGCATGAGGATGGCGGCCTTCTCGCAGCGGATGCCGCCGGTGCAGAAGCTCACCACGGTCTTGCCCTGCAGCTCGGCCTTGTGCGCGCGCAGCGCGGGCGGGAACTCGGTGAACTTGGCGATGCGCCAGTCGATGGCGCCCTCGAAGGTGCCGTGGTCCACCTCGAAGGCATTGCGCGTGTCGAGCGTGACCACCGGCCGGCCCGCGTCGTCGTGGCCCTGGCCGAGCCAGCGGCGCAGCGTGGCGGGGGCCACCGAGGGGGCCCGGCCGTCGGCGGGACGGATCGCCGGGTGGTCCATGCGGATGATCTCGCGCTTGGCCTTCACGAGCATCTTGCGGAAGGGCTGCGTGGCGGACCAGCTCTCCTTGGGCGCCAGCGCCGCGAAGCGCGGGTCGGTGTCCTGCAGCCACGCCACGAAGCCGCGCACCACCGGGCCGGGGCCGGCCAGGAACATGTTGATGCCTTCCTCGGCCAGCAGGATGGTGCCCTTGAGGCCGTCCGCCGTGGCCCGCGCGTGCAGCCGCTCGCGCAGGGCCTCGGCGTCGGGCAGCGGCACGAACAGATAGCAGGAGATGTTGAGGACGTCGTGGTTCATCACGGGATGGGTCGCATTGACGGGGCCGCGGCGCGTGCCGGCCGGCCCCTGCGCGCCACGCGCCGGCCGTCAGGCCGTGGGCGTGAGCAGCGTGGAGTCGATCTTGTTGGCCAGCTGGGCGATGGCCAGCGCCGCGGGGCAGCCGGGCATCTGCATCAGCAGCAGCTGGCGCCGCATGACGGCATCGCGCACCGATGTGTCGGCGGGGATGTCGCCCATGTGCAGCAGGCGCATCGGGCGGCCCGACTCGGTGCTGACGAAGCGGTCCAGCACCTGCTGCAGCTGGCTCGTGATGGCGCGGCCGTCGCCCGGGCGGGCGGCCTGGTTGACCACCATGCGCACGTACTGGCGCTTCTGCTGGGTGGCCAGCACCTTGATGGCCGCGTAGGCGTCGGTGAGCGAGGTGGGCTCGGGCGTGGCCACGATGAGCACCTCGGACGCGAGCGAGACCGAGAACAGCACCACGTCGGAGATGCCCGCGCCGGTGTCGAGCAGCACCACGTCGAAGCGCGGTGCGAGCGTCTGCATCACGTTGAGGAACTCGCTGCGCACCTCGGGCGTGAGCCGTGAATACTCGACCATGCCCGAGCCGGCCAGGACGACGGAGAAGCCGCCGGGCGCGTCGATCACGGCGTCTTCCAGGTCGGCCTTGCCGGTGAACACGTCGTGCAGCGTGACCTTGGGGTGCAGGTTGAGCACCACGTCGAGGTTGGCGAGGCCCAGGTCGGCGTCGAGCACCAGCACGCGGTGCCCGCGGCGGGTGAGTGCGGCCGCCAGGTTGGCGGATACGAAGGTCTTGCCCACGCCGCCCTTGCCACTGGTGATGGCGATGATGCGGGCGCCCGCCGGCGCGGAGGCGGAGGGCCGGCCCGTGGCCGCTGCGGCGGGGGTCGGCGGGGTGGAGCGGGGTGACAGCGCGTCGGTCATCTCTGTGCTTTCAATAGGCGCTGCCTGTGGAATCCAAGGGCGGGGGAAGGTCGCCCCAACCCGAAGGAGTGTACAGCGGACCGAAAAGCAAACTCTTCTCTTCGGCACTCACGGTGCTGTCGGGCTGGTCCTCGATGCTGACGCGGTTGCGCCCTGCCATCTTGGCCTTGTAGAGCTGGCTGTCCGCGCGCTCGGTCCACAGCAGCGTGGTGCTGCGGATCCACTGGAGCGCGAAGGCGCCGCCGATGCTGACCGTGACGTTCAGCTCGACCGCGGGCGAGATGCGGATCGGCGTGCGTTCCACCGCGCGGCGGATGCGTTCCGCCACCACGCGGCCGAAGCCGGCCTGGCAGGCCGGCAGCACCACCGCGAATTCTTCTCCTCCGTAGCGCGAGAGGGTGTCCATGGGCCGGACGCAGCCGTTCAACGTGCGCGCGACCGACTGCAGCACGATGTCGCCGGCCAGATGGCCGTGGGTGTCGTTGACGCGCTTGAAGTTGTCGATGTCGAGCATCAGCAGCAGCGCCGCTTCGCCCGCGCGTGTCACGCGGTCGATCTCGCGCTCCAGCACCGTGCGGAAATGCCGGCGGTTGGCGAGGCCGGTGAGCGGGTCTTTCAGCGACAGCTCGCACAAGCCGTCGATCAGGCCCTGCAGGTAGTGCAGGGGCGTGTCGTTCGGTATGGCCGCTTCCGAGCCCAGCGCCTGGGCAACCAGTGCATGCGCTGTCGTCAGGCGCAGGTCGCGCAGGTTCACGGAGGGTGGGGTCGCAGATTCAGACACAAAATGCAACAAACAGTGTTCACGAAGTGTATCAGCGACCATGCTTCCATAGGTAGCTACAGGGGTAACCGTTGCAACGCCACCAGGGCTTCCGCGTCGGTGCGGTAGAGCACCAGGCCGGGGCCGCTGCCCAGCAGGCCGGCGCGCCGCAGCACCTGTTCCACCGGCAGTTTCATGCCGCTCACGTGCAGCGTGCCGCCCCGGGCCTCGGCGAGCGCGCGCAGCCGGCCGAAGCACTCCACGCCGGTCACGTCGATGCGGTTGACCGGCAGGGCGAACAGGCACACGTGGCGCGTGCCGGGGTGCGAGGCCAGGTGCTCGGAGATGTGCCGCTCCAGCGCCGCGGCCGAGGCGAAGTCCAGCTCGGCATCCATGCGCACCGCGAAGAGCGCCGGCGCCAGCGGGGGCAGCAGCCACAGGTGGCGGTCGCGCAGGCTGCCGTCCGGATGCTGGCCCACCTCGATGATGCGCGGGTGCAGCCGCTGGTACAGGAAGTGGCAGAGGTTCATCGTCAGCCCGGCCAGCACGCCCCAGTACATGCGGGGCGACGTCGCGATCGTGAGGAAGAACGTGGTGCCGCCGATGACCGCCTCCACCCGCGAGATGCGCCAGAGCCGCAGCAGCACCGCCGGCTTGACGAGGCTGGTCACGGCGGCCACCACCACGGCCGCGAGCACCGACTGCGGCACGTGGTAGAGCGCGGGCGTGAGCCACAGCAGCACCGCGAGCACCAGCGCCAGCGAGAACAGGGTGGCCCAGCCGCTGCGGGCCCCGGCATAGAGGTTGATCGCGGAGCGGGAGAACGATGCGCTCGTGGCGAAACTGCCACACAGGCCGGAACTCATCTTCGCCATGCCGTGGGCGATCAGGTCCTGGTTCTCGTTCCAGCGCGTGCCGCCGTGCTGGTGCTCGACCTTGGCGGAGGAGGCCGTCTCCAGGAAGCTCACCAGCGTCACCACCAGCACGGGCATGACGAGCTGGCCGAGTGCCTCCCAGCCCGGCCAGTCGGGCCAGTAGGGGGCGGGCAGGCCCGAGGGCAGGTGGCCCACCACCGCGCCGTCGTGGTCGGCGTAGCCCAGCGCCCAGCTGGCCAGCGCGGCCAGCGCCACCACGATGATGGCGGACGGGAAACCCGGGCGCCAGCGCCGCGCGAGCACCAGCAGGCCCAGGCTGCCCAGCCCGAAGGCGGCCGCCGTGCCGTCGAAGTGGTGGATGGAGGGCGAGGCCGCCAGGGCGTGCCAGGTGGTGCGCAGCCCCAGCAGGGCCGGCAACTGCGAGGCGAGGATCAGCAGCGCGGCGCCCTGCGTGAAGCCGTTGAGCACGGGCGAGGTGACGAGGTTGAGCAGCCACCCGAAGCGTGCCACGCCCAGCACCATCTGCACCAGCCCCGAGAGCAGCGCCATCCAGGCGGCGAGCGCCACCCACTGCGCGCTGCCCGGCTCCGCCATGCCCGTGAGCGAGGCGCCGATGAGCAGGCTGGTGAGGGCCGTGGGCCCCACGCCCAGGCGCGTGGAGGAGCTCCAGAGCACCGCGACGAGCGCGGGCACGAGCGAGGCGTAGATGCCCGTGACCAGGGGCATTCCGGCCAGGGCCGCGTAGGCCACCCCTTGCGGCACCAGCATCAGGCCCACGGTCATGCCGGCCCAGAACTCGCCGCGCAGCAGCGCCGCATCCGGCCGGGGCCAGGCGAGGAAGGGCAGCCACCGATGGAGGGCCGGCCGCGAGGATGGTGTGCCTGGCGGCGGGGCCGCGGGAGCGGGGTTGGGGGAGGGAGCGGGCATGGAGCCGCGATTGTCTCCCGAGGCGGCGCGCGCGCCCGCTGCGCCGCGGGGCTGCTCGGCCGTCCTACGCAAGCTTCGGCCTTGTCCGACCGGAGAGGGACGGGGCTCACGCCTAAAGTGGCCCCACACCGTCCCCCGGACGCCCCGAAGGAGACCCGCATGACGCACGAAGCCCGTTCCATCGCCCGCGCCACGCCGCGCGCGCTTGCCATCCTGTCGGCCACCGCGCTGGCATTCGGCCTGGCCGCCTGCAACCGCGCCGAGGACCAGACCGTGGGGCAGAAGATCGACTCCACCATCGAGCGCACCGGGCAGATGGCGTCCGATGCGCAGCGCCGCATGGAGGCCGCGGCCACCGAGGCCAGCCAGGCGTCCCGCCAGGCCGCCGCGCGCGCGGCCGAGGTCATGGACGACGCGGGCATCTCCGCCAAGGTGACCGCGGGGCTGGCGCAGGACACCGAGCTGAGCGCGATCAAGATCGACGTGGACACCCGCAACGGCATCGTGACGCTGATGGGGCCCGTGAGGAACGAAGTCGCGCGCGAGCGGGCCACCCGCATCGCGCAGGGCGTGAAGGGCGTGAACTCGGTCGTCAACCAGCTGGTCATCGCCCCCGGCGCCACGGGCTGACGGGCACGCGGGGCGGCCTCTCCCCGGCTTCTCCCGCGACCCGCCCCCTCGCGGCGATACCATCGCCGCATGACCTTTTCCTCCGCCTCCGACGCCACGCCGGGCACCGACCCCGCCACCCGCATCATCCACCACGCCTACGTGCCGCCGGAGGGCTTCGCCGCGCCCCAGCCCGCCGTCCACAAGGCCTCCACCGTCATCTTCCCCAACGTCGCGGCGATGCGCTCGCGCGAGTGGAAGGACAAGACCAGCTACACCTACGGCCTGCACGGCACGCCCACCAGCTACCTGCTGGAAGAGCGCCTGTGCGAGCTGGAGGGCGGCCTGCAGTGCGTGCTCGTGCCCAGCGGCCTCGCAGCCATCGCCAACGTGGCGCTGGCGCTGCTGCGCGCGGGCGACGAGGTGCTGATCCCCGACAACGCCTACGGCCCCAACAAGGCCCTGGCCGAGGTGGAACTGGCCCACTACGGCATCCGCCACGCGTACTACGACCCCACCGACCCCGCCGACCTGGCGGCCCGGATCACCGGCGCCACGCGGCTGGTGTGGCTGGAGGCTCCGGGCTCCGTCACGCTGGAGTTCCCCGATCTGGTGGAGCAGGTGCGCATCTGCCGCGCCCGGGGCGTGGCCACGGCGCTGGACAACACCTGGGGCGCGGGCATCGCCTTCAAGCCCTTCGATCTGCTCGGCGACGGGCAACTGGGCGTGGACGTGTCGGTGCACGCCCTCACCAAGTACCCCAGCGGCGGCGGCGACGTGCTCATGGGCAGCGCCATCACGCGCGATCCGGGGCTGCACCTGCGCATCAAGCTCACGCACATGCGGCTGGGCCTGGGCGTGGCCGCGAACGACGTGGAGGCCGTGCTGCGCTCGCTGCCGAGCGTGGGCCTGCGCTACCAGGCGCACGACGCCGTGGCGCGTTCCCTGGCGCGCTGGATGGCGCAGCAGCCCGCCGTGGTCCAGGTGCTGCACCCGGCCCTGGCCGGCGCCCCCGGCCATGCCCACTGGGCGGCCTTGTGCGCCCGGGAGGGCGGCGAGGGCGCGGCCGCCGGGCTGTTCAGCGTGGTGATCGACCCCCGCCACCGGCAGGAGCGCGTGGATGCGTTCTGCGACGGGCTGCGGCTGTTCAAGATCGGCTACAGCTGGGGCGGGCCGATGAGCCTGGTCGTGCCCTACGAGCTGCGCACCATGCGGGTGCGGCCCACGCCGCACCTGCGCGAGGGGATCGTGGTGCGCTTTTCCATCGGCCTGGAGGGCGAGGGCGACCTGCGCGCCGACCTGGCCCAGGCGCTGGCCGCCGCGTTTCCGGCCGCCTGACAACCCCCATAACAGCGCTGGCAATGGGGTTGATGCCCGTGGGCTTCCGGGGCGGGAAGCGGCCGGGGGCGCCAGCGTGCCGATCTCCTGGGCGGCGGATGCGTGCGCAGGAGGGCGTACTGTTACATTGACTACTCACACAGCAGCAAGGAACCTTATCTTGGCAACACCCAACTACGGATACGAAAAACGCCAGCGCGAACTCGCCAAGAAGAAGAAAAAGGACGAGAAAGCCCAGGCACGTGCGCAACGCAAGAGCGGAGAAGGCGCCCCGGACTCGGCGCAGGACGAAGACGCGGGCGGGCAGCCCGGCGCCGGGGCCCCGGGTGCAGCCGGCGAAGCAGGGAACGGCGCCGACTGAATTCCCCGGCTGGGGCGGCCCCGTCAGGGCCGGCGCGGCGATCGCGCGGGCCCCGCGCGCGGCCTGTGCGTCAGCGCAAGAGCTTGCGCAGCTCCGGCCAGACGTTGGCCAGCATGATCGGGTGCGCCTCGGCGCGCGGATGGATGCGGTCGGGCTGGAACATCGCGGCCGCATCGGGGCCGTCGGCCACGCCCTTGAGCAGGAACGGCACCAGCGCCGACTGCGTGTCCCGGGCCACCGACGCGAACAGGCCCTCGAAGCGCCGGGTGTAGTCGGTGCCATAGTTGGGCGGCACCTGCATGCCCACGATCAGCACCTTGGCACCCGCCTTGCGCGCGGCCTGGGCCATGGCCTGCAGGTTGGCCTCGGTGCCCTGCAGCGGCAGGCCGCGCAGCGCGTCGTTGCCGCCCAGCTCCAGGATGACGTGGGTGGGGCGGTGCTGGGCCAGCAGGCCCGGCAGGCGCGAGCGGCCGCCGGCGGTGGTGTCGCCGCTCACGCTGGCGTTCACCACGGTGGCCGCGATCTTCTCGGCGGCCAGCTTCTTCTCCAGCAGCGCCACCCAGCCGGTGCCGCGCGCCAGGCCGTATTCGGCGCTCAGCGAATCGCCCACCACGAGGATCACCGGCTTGCCGCCGCCCGCGCCGGCGGGCTGCGCTCCCGCTGCGGGGGCATAAATCCCCAGGGCTGCGGCTCCGGCGGCCGCCACGATAAAGTCACGCCGGGATCCATTCATTCGAACCACTCTCTGAGCCCCTTTCATGTCGGAAACCTTGCCGGAAACATCGCCCCAGACCGCCGCTCCCATCATCGCCGTGGAACACGTGCACAAATCGGTGACGGACTCGACCGGCACGCTCGACATTCTGCGGGATATCGATTTCCGGCTGGCCCCGAGGGACACCGCCGCCATCGTCGGCGCGTCGGGCTCGGGCAAGAGCACGCTGCTGTCCATCATCGCGGGGCTGGACACGCCCACGCGCGGCACGGTGCGGCTGGCGGGCGAGGACCTGTTCGCGCTCGACGAGGACGACCGCGCCGCCCTGCGCGCGCGGCGCATGGGCTTCGTGTTCCAGAGCTTCCAGCTCATGGGCAACCTCACGGCGCTGGAGAACGTGATGCTGCCGCTGGAGCTGGCGCAGCGCCGCGATGCGCGCCAACTGGCCACCGAGATGCTGGGCCGCGTGGGCCTGGGCCAGCGCCTCGCGCACTATCCCAAGGTGCTCTCGGGCGGCGAGCAGCAGCGCGTGGCGCTGGCGCGCGCCTTCGTCGTGCAGCCCGACGTGCTGCTGGCCGACGAGCCCACGGGCAGCCTGGACTTCGCCACCGGCGAGACCATCATGCGCCTGATGTTCGACCTCAACCGCGAGCTGGGCACCACGCTGGTGCTGGTCACCCACGACCGGGGCATCGCCGCGCAGTGCGACCGCCGCATCACCATCGACGCCGGCCGGATCGCGCACGACGGTTGAGGGGCCCTGGGGCGGTGCCGGGCAGGGGTGGAAGGGTTTCGGGCTCCATGTCGCCGTATTCATTGATTATTGTGCTATTGAAAGAATAGCAATCGGGTGCATGCCCCCAGGCGCGGATAATCGCCCGCATGTCCTCCAGCCCCAAAGTGCTTTTCGGCTTCCACGCCGTCGGCGTGCGCCTGAAGACCGCGCCGAAATCCATCATCGAGATCTACTACGAGGCCACGCGGCGCGATGCGCGCATGCGGCAGTTCCTCGACCGCGCCCGGGAGGCCGGCGCGCGCCTCATCGAGGCCGATGCGCCGCGCATCGCCAAGCTCGCGGGCAGCCACGGCCACCAGGGCGTGGCCGCGCGCGTGGAGGCCGTGGCCCAGATCCATTCGCTCGACGAATTGCTCGAACAGCTTGAGGCCGACGGGGTCGAGAAGCCGCTGCTGCTGGTGCTCGACGGCGTGACCGATCCGCACAACCTCGGCGCCTGCCTGCGCGTGGCCGACGGCGCGGGCGCGCACGCGGTGATCGCGCCCAAGGACCACGCCGTGGGCATCAACGCCACCGTGGCCAAGGTGGCGAGCGGCGCGGCCGAGACCATGCCGTACTTCATGGTGACCAACCTCGCGCGCACGCTGGGCGAGCTCAAGGAGCGCAACATCTGGTGCATCGGCACCAGCGACGACGCGCCGCGCACGCTCTACGAGGTGGACCTGAAGGGGCCCGTGGCGCTGGTGCTGGGCGCCGAGGGCGCGGGCATGCGCCAGCTCACGCGCAAGACCTGCGACGAGCTGGTCTCCATCCCCATGAGGGGCGCGGTCGAGAGCCTGAACGTGTCGGTGGCCAGCGGCGTGTGCCTCTACGAAGCCCTGCGCCAGCGCGGGGGCTGAGCCTGGACGGCGCGGCGTTGGCCACCGTGCGCGCGTGGGTGGCCGGGGCGCCGCGCATCCTGGTGCCGGCCGGGACGGCGGCGCGGGCGCTCCCTCTTGTGCTGGGCTGAGGCCATCAGGTCGCCGGTGTCTCCTCGCTCGCCTGGCTCAGCGTCTCCAGCGCATCGGCATCCAGCTGCAGGTGCGCGGCACCGGTCAGCTCGCGCAGTTGCTCCAGCGAGGTGGCGCTGGCGATGGGCGCGGTGATGCCGGGCTGCGCCATCTGCCACGCGATCGCCACCTGGGCGGGCGTGGCCTCGTAGCGCTCGGCCACCGTGTCGAGTTCGGCCAGGATGCGCAGCCCGCGCGGGTGGAGGTAGGTCTGTACGGTCCTGGCGCCGCGCGGGCTCTTGGACGCGTCGGCTTCGCTGCGGTACTTGCCCGTGAGGAAGCCCGCCGCCAGCGCGTAGAAGTTGATGACGCCCACGCCGTGCTCCAGGCACAGCGGCTGCAGCTCGGCCTCGAACACGGCGCGGTCGCAGAGGTTGTAGAGCGGCTGCAGCGATTCGTAGCGCGGCAGGCCCAGGCGCGCGCTCACCGCGAGTGCCTCGGCCAGGCGCGCCGCCGTGTTGTTGGAGGCGCCGATGGCCCGCACCTTGCCCTCGCGGATCAGGTCGGCGTAGGCGCCCAGCGTGTCCTCCAGCGGGGTGGTGGCTTCGTCGTCGTGCGACTGGTAGAGGTCGATCACGTCGGTGCGCAGGCGGCGCAGCGAATCCTCGACCGCGCGGCGGAGGTAGGCGGGCTTCAGGCCCGCCTTGCCATCGCCCATGTCCTTGCCCACCTTGGTGGCCAGCACGATGCGGTCGCGCCGGCCGCTGCGCTGCAGCCACCGGCCGATCAGGGTCTCGGATTCGCCGCCGGCGTGCCCGGGCACCCAGCGCGAATAGACGTCCGCCGTGTCGATGAAGTTGAAGCCCGCGTCCACCCAGGCATCGAGCAGGGAGAACGCGGTGGGCTCATCCACCGTCCAGCCGAACACGTTGCCACCGAAGCACAGCGGCGACACCAGCAGGCCCGAGCGGCCGAGGGGGCGCGATTGCATGGAAAGTCTCCTTGAATGGACGCGGGGCAAAGGGCAGCCGGGCCAGGGCAGGGGGCGTGCGCGAAGCGGAGCATGGGCGCGGCGGCCCATGACCGATTGTTGCGGCGCTCCGGGGCTTTCCCGCCGACACAGTTGTTAGAACGTGTTCACGATCTCCCAGGGGTCGCGCAGTGGCGTGTGCGGGCGGGATGCAAGGCGCGGTGCGCCGCCCATAGCCCGGCTATGGGCCAGCGCCGCAACGCCGCAGACCGCCCGCACACGCCACTGCCCTTCGGGTTGGAGCGAAATCGGGCGATTGGACGCCTCCGATGCTTGCATGGGCATGAGCCCATGCGGCGCATCCGAGGCGTCCACTCATCCCGATTGCGCTCCAACGCGACCCCTGCGAGATCGTGAACACGTTCTAAGAGCCGGTTCAATGTCTTTCCGCCACCGCCCGCGCAGTGCCTGCGGATGCGCACCGATCGCTTCGCATCGGGCGGGTGCCGCGGGGCGCGGATGGGATGGAATTCGCCAGAGGCCTCCTGCCGCCTCCGACAGCTTCCGGAAGCACCATGACGTTCATTGCCCGAATCGCGCCCGCAGCATTCAACCACACGACGCCGGTGACCCATGCCGTCGGCAATTCGTCTTCGGCCCAGGTGTTCCAGGACGATGCTTCCCAGGCCGCCTTGCTGGGCCGGCCGCCGAAATTGAGCCAGCACGAGATGGCGGCTCACGGTGTACGGCTTCGCAAGCTGGGCGTGCTGCCCCCATCGAAAAACCGCAGGCAACCCGTGCTGCAGGAGTGGCTGCCGGCACAGAACAGCCCCACCAAGGCAGGGACGGCCGCGAGCCGGTTTCAGCAGCAATGGCAGGCGAAAGTGCTCGCATCGCCGGGCAGCGTATTGGCCACCCGCGAACAATTGGGATTCGGGCCCGAGGACATCGCCATGATCGACATCGGCGGCGAAGGGCAGAAAACCGGCACCGGGTTCTCCGGCACGTTGAAGACGGGCAACGCCCATGCGATCAACCTGAATGCCCAGACCGAAATTTCCTCGGTTCCGCTGGACATCACGCTCGCGCCCGGCGAACCCGCCATCCCCATCCTCTCCGGCCACATACCGAACCTGATCAGGCCCGCGCAAGACTGGCCCTCGCGCGCCGATCCACCGATCACCTTTCCCTTCGCCGACGGGTTCTCGAACCTCACCCTGATGGAGGGGTCTCCCCTGTACGACCACAGCGTGGCGGAAATGCACCGCATCACGGACCCCGATGGATGGATCGTGCTCATGGTGCACCCGACCTTCGAAGACAACGTCGCCGAACTGGCGGCGCTCCATGGCGATGGGAAACAGTGGGTTTATGCACCCGAGGACAGCGAAGCCGGATTCCCCACGTACGTCCTCCCGCCGCGAGGATTGACGGCCGAACAAAAGCAGGAATACGCGAGCCGCCTGGACGGCATCACGGCCCATGAGCTGTTCGATGTGGTCAAGAGCATCCAGGCGGAACGGCGCTTGGAGGCCGCCGGTGCCGCCACGGCAGGTGGCGCCGGCAAGGCCCCGCACCATACCGAGCTTTGAACCCCGCCACGCCGGCGGCTGCGCGAACGCAGTGGCCGCGTGCCCGTTCAAACCCAGCCGAGCGCGCCCAGCAGCGCGCCCGCGCCCAGCAGCCACAGCAGGTGGATGCGCGTGCGCCAGACGACGAGCATGCAGACGGCCGAGACGGCCCATAGCCGCCAGCTCTGCGCAAAGCCGCCATGCGCGCTGCCCAGCACGAAGGCCGTGGCCAGCAGCAGCCCGACCACCACCGGCGCCATGCCCTGCTTGAAGGCGCGCACGCCCCGGCGGTGCCGGTTGCGGTGGCCCCAGCGGGTGGCCAGCCAGGTGAGCAGGCTGCTGGGCAGCATCGCGGCCACGAGGGTCAGCGCCATGCCCAGCAGGCCGGTGGCCCAGCCGCCGGCGTTCATGCCCACGTTCCAGCCCAGCAGGCCGATGAAGAGCACGTTGGGCCCGGGCGCGGCCTGGGCGATGGCGATGGAGGCGTTGAACTGCGGATCGGTGAGCCAGCCCTGGCGGCCCACGAGGAAGCGGTGCATGTCCGGCGCGGTGGCGATGGCGCCGCCCACCGACAGCAGCGAGATCGACAGGTAGTACGCGAACAGGTGCAGCCAGTCGGCGGGCTGCAGCGCGATGTCGAGCGCCGCCGTCATGC
Organism: Paracidovorax anthurii; assembly: GCF_003269065.1. Lineage (GTDB taxonomy): Bacteria > Pseudomonadota > Gammaproteobacteria > Burkholderiales > Burkholderiaceae_C > Paracidovorax > Paracidovorax anthurii. The sequence goes on along the minus strand of NZ_QLTA01000017.1, from coordinate 60,114 downwards.
CGGCAGCTTCCGCCACGTGAGCGCGCAGGCCGCGCCGCCCACCACCAGCAGCACCGCCGCGAGCGGCCAGCGCAGCAGCGCCATGGCCCCGAAGGTGAGGCCCGCCAGCAGCGCGCTGCCCCAGAATCCCAGCGGGTGCGCGCGCAGCGCCACCGCCATGCGCAGCGCCACGCCGGCCACCAGCCCGGCGGCCACCGCGCCCATGCCGCGCAGCGCGCCGGCCACGGCCGGGTGCACCGAGAAGCGGGCATACACCAGCGCCAGCCCCAGCACCAGCAGCAGCGGCAACAGCAGCATGCCGGCCAGGGCCGAGAGTGCGCCACGCCAGCCGAAATGGCGGTCGCCGATCATCACCGCGAGGTTCACCACGTTCGGCCCGGGCAGGATCTGCGCGACGGCCCAGTCCTCGATGAACTCCTCGTTGGTGAGCCAGCCCTTCCGGTCCACCATCTCGCGCTGCACCACGGCCAGCACGCCCCCGAAGCCCTGCAGGGCCAGCCAGGTGAAGGACCAGAACAGGTCGGCGCAGTCCCGGGGGCGGGGGCGCGGGGCGGAGGGCGGTGTGGCAGGCATGGAAACGGTGTGGAGAGCGCAATGGAAAGAAAAACCGCCGCATGTCGTCGCAAATGCTGCATACATTGCTCCTGAAAACATAGCGGCATGGGCCAGGCCAGGGCCGGGCATGGGGCTGCCGCGCATCGTACCGGTCGGCAACGCTCCCGGGGACGTTCCTGCGCGGCCCTTGGCGAAAAGGCCCTTGCCCTCCAGGGTGGCGTGGAATCGGGCGATGGGACGCCCCGGCGGTCGCCATGGGCACCAGCCCATGCGGCGCATCCGCGGCATCCCTTCATCCCGATCGGCGTGGGCCTGGGCCGCAAGGCCGGGCCGCGCTTCCTGCGGGCGGGCGACGTGGTGCGGCTGGGCGCCACGGGTCTGGGCGCGCCGCGGCTGGAGTGCGTGCAAGGGCTGATCCCTGCCCCGAGCGCCGCCCGCGCGGCCGCAGGCAGGCCTGGAGGGCCTGGGCAGGCGCTGGTTTCGCCACCGGATCGGTTTTCAGGATGAAAGCCGATCCATGTCGCTGTATTTTCTGGAGAGTTTGCTATCTTTTTCGAAGCAATCGAGCGGCGAACCATCCTGGTCGGATTTCGCGCCGTCCTCCGCGGCTCACGGGGTGCCGTACTGGCAGCTCCACCGTTTCAGCACGGGGGTCGAGAAACGGGGGTCGTATTCCACGGTGCAGGCGGTGACGTTCTGAGCGAGCGCGCGCGCGGCGATGGCCGTCGTGCCGCCGTATTCGCAGGCCACCCAGTAGGGCTCGTCCCGGCGTTCGAGCACCCAGGTGGCGCTGGGGGTCTTGCCTTTGGCCCGCTCCCGGGTGGGGGCGAGTTGCGCCTTCTGCTCGGGCGGCCCCGCGAAGAAGGCCAGGCCCACCAGGGGATGGGCTTTCCGGCTCCCGCTCGACTGCCAGCCATCGGTGGCCGGCTCCGCGATCTGCTGCACTTGCAGTTGCGCGGGGCATTCCAGGGCGGGCCCGGCCCCCACTGAAGCCAGGGAGGCCTGGGCGGACAGTGCCATGCCCAGGGCGGCTGCGGCGAGCACGCCTGGCCGATGGAGGGAGCGCGCACGGGGGGGAAGGAGGGGCAGGGGCATGGTCACTCCACGACGGAAAAGGCGTCGCCGTTGTTGCTGGGATCGACCCAGTTCCCGTTCTTGCCCTTGCCGAGGAACGGCAGCTTGCGCGACTGGATCTTGCCGCTCTTGGACCACTGGTCGATCACGAAGATGCCGCTGGCGTCCTGCCCCACGTACAGCGCCGCGTGGTTGCCGGAGGCCTGGTTGGGATAGCGGCCATTGACGAAGGTGGCGATGGCGGTTCCCTCGCGCAGCAGCGTGTTGCCCTTGACGGCGGCGCCTTCCTTCCAGAGCGACGAGGGTGGGGCCTTGGCATACATCTTGACGAGGGCAACGCATTGCTTGTTGCCTACCGTGGGCAGGTCTTCCAGGGTCTTGGGCTTGTCGTAGACGTAGGGCATGGGCGGGGAGACGGGGGGAGAGGGGAGAGAGGGGCGGTGCCGAGTGGCACCGGGTGCATGGGCTGGCCCGGAATCGGGGCGGTCGCGATTCTAGGAAGGGCGCCGGAGCGCAGTTGTATCTTTCTGTGCCGGCCTTCGCGAGAGGGCCGGCCGGGCGCCTCAATGCCCGGCGGCCAGTGCCACGCCGCCCCGCAGGCGTTCCAGCACGCTCGTGCGCACCGGGGCCGGCGCGGCCTCCAGGAGCGCCGGCCACCCGGCCTGCGCCTCGGCCACCCGTTCCTTGAGCAGCGCCACGTGCCGCGGCACGCGCAGCAGGCCGGCCGAGGCCAGCAGCGCGCGCAGGTCGTCCCAGGTGAAGGCCCTCTGGGTGCGGTCGATGGCGCGGTTCACCGCGTACTGGTGCTCGGGCAGGCCGTCGAAGAAGGCCGCTACGCACACCGGGTCGTAGAGCGGCGCGAGCCGGGGCGTGCGGCCGTCGGGGTAGAGCAGGGCCCAGTTCTTGAGGTGGGCGTCGGTGTTGCCCATGAGGATGAAGGCCACCATGCGGGCCAGGAACTCGCGCGTGTCTCGCACGGGATCGGCGCTCAGGCGGTCGAGCACGCGCAGCATGGTGGCCCAGTCGTGTGCGATGCCGCGGCCGTACTTCTGGCGCGGCGCGTAGCCGAGCGCCTGGTTGAACTCCTCCATGTGGATGCGCCCGCCGCCGGGCAGGTGGTCGAAGCGCTGCACGGCCAGGATCTCGTCGAAAGGCACGTGCCCGGGCAGGTCGGCCTCGGCGCGGGTGATCACGCGGGCCTCGGCGCAGTGCAGCCCGAGGGCGGCGCACAGGCGGTAGCCCGTGGCCTCGTTGGCGACGAGATCGGGGTGCGTGCTGGTGGGCAGCTTCAGGATCACGCTGCCGGCGCGGCCCTTGCGGTGCACCGTGTAGCGCCGGCCGTCCTGCACCGCGCTGAACTTGGTCACCACGCCGGGCAGGGAGGCGGCGTCCTCCACGGGGTATTCGACGAAGCCGGGCTCCAGCACGTCCAGGCCCTGGGTGGTGTGCCAGTGGCGCACCACGTCGGGCACGCCCTCGTGTGGCGGCATGGGCTCGACCTCCAGTGCGCCCATGAGGTCGTGGCCGGCGGCGGCCAGCAGCTCGAACTCGTCGTCGGGGCCGCAGCCGCGCTCGCGGGCCAGGCGCTCGCGGTTGTGGCCTTCGGGCAGCAGGTTCTGGAAATACGCCGGCCAGCGGCCATCGGTGCGCACGAGGCGTGCATCGCGCGCCGACTGCAGGATCTGGCGCGTGGCCGCCTCGCTCTCGCCCTGGTAGCTCAGCGACAGCAGGGGCCGCTGCGGATCGGCGATGTAGTCGGCATCGAACGACATGCGCAGGATGTCCCCGTACTGCGACAGGTAGCCGATGCCCCGGCGCGGCCCCGGCGCGCCGCCGGGCTGCGCGGGCAGGTGCATGTAGAGCCGCAGGTAGCGGATGGCGGTGGAGGCGGGGGTGGGCATCGCGGGCTCCGTCGCGTCCGGTGGCGGCCGCTCAGGCGGGGTCGCGGCCCAGCCCGTCCACGATGGAGGGCGGGGCGTCCGCGCCGGCGGGCTGCGCCAGGAACCGGCCGCCGGACTGGACGAAGGCGTCGAGTTCGGCGCGCAGGGCGGCCGGGACGGCGATCACCTCCAGCCCCAGCACGCGGGCCATTTCCGCCAGGGTGGAAAAGCGCGGGTCGAGGTCGCCGCCCTCGGTGCGCTGCACGGTCATGCGGGAGAGGCCGGCGCGCTCGGCCAGCTCGGCCTGGGTCATGCCCCGGGCCTTGCGCGCGGTAGCCAGGGTGTGGATCAAGGGCGTGGTCATGATGATATTTATACTCTTCTTCTTAAAAAAGAGTATTGATTGATGCTTTTTGTCCTGCGGGCTGGATTATGCAGGCAGTGGCGCGGGCAGCACGGCATTGCGCTGCTCCCGGAAACGCCGGCCTTCCTCCAGCAGCCAGTCGCGCACCTGCTGCATGGCCGGGCCCGGCCGGGGGGCGGTGACGAACGAGTACGCAGCGCGGGAGAGCACGCTGTGGTCGAAGAGCGGCACGAGCCGGCCGGCGGCCACGTCCTCCAGCACCAGCGCCGCGCGGCCCATGGCGATGCCCTGGCCGGCGGCGGCGGCGCTGACCGCCAACTGAGAGAGGTTGAACTGCTGGCCCGCGCTCCAGGCCGGCGGCGGAACCCGCAGTGCGCCGAACCAGTGCTGCCATTCCTCGAAGGTGTCGGCGCCTTCCCAGGCGCTGCCGTCGTGCAGCAGCCATTCGGCCCGCAGCCCGGCGGGCTCCCGCAGGTCCGGATGGGCCGCGAGGAAGCCGGGGCTGGCCACGGGGATCAGCCACTCGTCGAGGAAGGGGGTGGCGTCCAGGTCGGTGTAGCCGCCGGGGTCGAAGCGCACGGCGGCCTCGATGCCGTCGCGCACCATGCGGGTGCGGTCCAGGCGGTGGAATTCGCCGAACACCCGCAGGCCGATGTCGGGGTGCTGGCGGAAGAAGCCCCCCAGCCGGGGCGTGAGCCACTGCATGGCGAACGAGGGCGAGCAGCTCAGCGTCGCCGCGGACCGGGCATCGGCCGACAGGCGCATCTGCGCCAACGTGCTCTCGATGGCATCGAAGCTCTCGCGCAGCACCACCGAGAGCCATTTGCCCTCGGGCGTGGGCACCAGGGTGCGGGGCGTGCGCAGAAAGAGCGGGCGGCCGAGCCATTGTTCGAGCTGCTTGACCTGCTGGCTCACCGCGCCCTGGGTGATGCACAGCTCGGCCGCCGCCCGCGTGAAGCTGCCCTGGCGGGCCGCCGCATCAAAACAGCGCAGCCAGGCCAGCACGGAATTGGAGAGTCGTGAATCCATTATTGAAACTAATGCTGGCGTCAATATAAATGCGTTGTGCGGTGGACGGGGGCGCGGCAAGAATGCAGCCAAAGACCCTGCACCCCACGCTATGTCAGACACCCTGCAGCTCCCTCTCATCGATCTGCCCCGCGAGGAATCTCCGCTGGACACCGCCCTGCGCCGGGCCGAGCCCTGCCTGTGGTTCAACCCGCAGCGCCGGGCCGAGGTGCCGCCGGCGATGGAGGCGGAGGGCCGCACCATTACCATTAGTCTGGATGATACGCACGGGGCCGCGGCGCGTTTCAGCCGCTTCGCGGGGCTGCTGGCCCACCTGTTTCCGGAACTGCGGGGCACGGGCGGCACCATCGAGTCACCCATCCTGACGGGCGAGGCCATGGCGGGGGCGCTGGGGTTGCCGCCGGGGCGGGGCCGGCTCTGGATCAAGGCGGACCACGGCCTGCCGGTGGCGGGTTCCATCAAGGCGCGGGGCGGCATCCACGAGGTGCTGGAGTTCGCCGAGGCGCTGGCCCTGCGCGAGGGGCTGGTGGTCCCCGGGGGCGATTACCGCGTGCTGGCCAAGCCCGCGGCCCGCGCGGTGTTCGGCCGCTACCAGGTGGCCGTGGGCTCCACGGGCAACCTGGGCCTGAGCATCGGCGTGGCGGCGTCGGCCCTGGGCTTCCGGGCGGTCGTGCACATGTCCGCCGACGCCAAGGGATGGAAAAAAGAGCGCCTGCGCCGCCGGGGCGTGGAGGTGGTCGAGCACGCGGGCGACTACGAGCGTGCCGTGGCGGCCGGCCGGCAGCAGGCGGCGGCGGACCCGTTCTGCCATTTCGTGGACGACGAGCGCTCCCTCTCGCTGCTGCTGGGCTACAGCGCCGCGGCGCTGCGCCTGCAGGAGCAGTTCGCGCAGCAGCGCATCGCCGTGGACGCGGAGCACCCGCTCTTCGTGTACCTGCCCTGCGGCGTGGGCGGCGCGCCGGCGGGCATTGCCTTCGGCCTGCGGCAGTTGCTGGGGCCGCACGTGCATTGTTTCTTCGCGGAGCCCGTGCAGTCGCCGTGCTTCCTGGTGCAGATGCGGGCCCCCGAGGGCACGCACCCCTCCGTCTATGAGCATGGCCTCACCAACCGCACCGAGGCGGACGGGCTGGCCGTGCCGCGCGCCTCGCTGCTGGCCGCGCGGCTCATGAAGCCGCTGCTGTCGGGGGTGTTCACCGTGCACGACGACACGCTCTTCGAGCACCTCGTGCGCATGCTCGATGCCACGGGCGAGCGCATCGAGCCCTCGGCCGCGGCGGGCTTCGGCGGCCCGGCCCTGCTCACCGGCACGGACGCGGGCCGCGCCTGGCTGCGCGCCCACGGGCTGGAGCGCCATCTGGCCCGGTCCACCCATCTGGTGTGGACCACCGGCGGGCTGTTCGTGCCCGATGCCGAGCATGCCCGTTTCGAGCAGCGTGGCCGTACGATGCTCGCCAGCGGGTGACCGCGCGTTTTCCACCACCGACCCTTTGACCCTTTCGCCACTCCCGGAGAGATCGCCATGAACCGCGCCAAGAGGATGATGTTGTCCGCCATTGCCTGCAGCCTGGGAGCCGCCGCGCTCGCCCCGGCGTTCGCGGAGGATGTCTACCCCAGCAAACCCATCACGCTGGTGATCCCGTTCCCTCCGGGTGGCGCCACCGACGTGCTGGGCCGTCTCATCGGCAAGAAGCTGGGCGACAAGCTCGGCCAGAGCGTGGTCATCGACAACCGCGCCGGCGCGGGCACCGTGATCGGCGCCACCTACGTCGCCAAGGCCCCGCCGGACGGCTACACGCTGCTCATGAGCTCGGGCACGACCTTCACCGTCAACCCGGCCGTGCGCCCCAAGCTGCCCTACGACCCGGTCAAGAGCTTCGAGCCCATCGGCATCACCGGCCGCACGGGGCTGATCCTGCTGGCCAACAAGGACGCGCCGGCCAAGGACGTGAAGCAGTTCGTCTCGCTCGTGAAGGCGGAGCCGAACAAGTACTCCTACGGCTCCTTCGGCGCCGGCACCACGTCGCAGTTCGCCGGCGAGGCGTTCTTCAATGCGGCGGGCCTGAAGATCCAGCACGTGCCCTACAAGGGCAGCGCGCCAGCCATGGTGGACCTGATGGGCGGGCAGATCCCGTTCACGGTCGATACCGTGTCGGCCGCGCTGCCGCAGCTGCGCGACGGAAAGATCAAGGCCATCGCCGTCACCACGGCCAAGCGCTCGGCCCTGCTGCCCAACGTGCCCACGCTGGCCGAGAGCGGCTATCCCGGCATGGACATGGACACCTGGCTCGCGGTGGTCGCCCCCGCCGGCCTGCCGCCGGGCGTGAAGTCGCGGCTGGAGCTCACCCTGGCCCAGGTGGTGGCCGACCCGGAAACCCGCGACAAGCTGCTGGCCAACGGCTTCGAGCCCGCGTATGGTTCCTCCAAGGCCCTGGCCGCGCTGATCGACAAGGAATTGCCGCTCATGCGCGCCGTGGCCCAGCGCGCCTCCATCACGGCGGACTGACCGCCGTGGCCGGGCGCCGTGCGCGCCCGGCCTCCTGCCTTCCCATTCCGAGACAACGCCGCCCCGCACGGCGCCCGCCATGACCTCTGCCGCCACCTCCTCGCTGGTCGAGTTGACCGCCCCCGAACTGCGCCGCCGCATCGGCGCCCGCCAGATATCGCCCGTCGAACTGCTGGAGGCATGCATCGCCCGCATCGAGGCGGTGAACCCGTACGTGAACGCCATCACCGCCACCTGCTACGACCGCGCGCGCGCCGAGGCGCGCACGGCCGAGCAGGCCGTGCTGCGTGGCGACGCCCTGGGCCTGCTGCACGGCCTGCCGCTGGGCGTGAAGGACCTGGAGGCCACGGCGGGCCTGCTCACCACCTACGGCTCGCAGATCTACCGCGAGCACATCCCCGCCGAGGACAACGTGCTCGTGGCGCGCCTGCGCCGGGCCGGCGCCATCGTCACGGGCAAGACCAACATCCCCGAGATGGGCGCGGGGGCCAATTCGCGCAATACCGTCTGGGGTGCCACCGGCAACCCTTTCGATCCGCGCCTGAACGCGGGCGGCTCCTCGGGCGGATCGGCGGCGGCGCTGGCCTGCGACATGCTGCCCGTGTGCACCGGCTCCGACACGGGCGGCTCGCTGCGCATTCCCGCCGCCAAGTGCGGCGTGGTGGGCTTCCGGCCCTCGCCGGGCGTGGTGCCCAGCTCGCGCAAGCTGCTGGGCTGGACGCCCATCTCCGTCGTGGGCCCCATGGGGCGCACCGTGGAAGAGGCCTGCCTGCAGCTCGCGGCCACGGCGGGCATGTCGGCCGGCGACCCTCTCAGCTACCCGCTGGACCCCGGCGCCTTCCTGGCGCTGCCCGAGGTGGACCTGTCCCGGCTGCGCGTGGGCTACACCGAGGACTTCGGCGCCTGCGCCGTGGACGAGGGCATCCGTGCCGTCTTCCGCCAGAAGATCGCCGCCATGCGCCACCTGTTCCAGAGCTGCGATGCCCTTTCGCTGGACCTGGGCGACGTGCACCGCTGCTTCGACGTGCTGCGCGCCGAGGCCTTCGTGGCCGGCACCCGCGAGGCCTACGAGCGCGACCCCGCCAGCCTGGGGCCCAACACCCGCGCCAACTACGAGATGGGCGCGACCATGACGCTGCTCGACAGCGCCTGGGCGCAGGCCGAGCAGACGCGCATCCTCGCGCGCTTCCAGCGGGCCTTCGAAGAGTTCGACGTGATCCTCGCGCCGACCACGCCGGTATCGCCGTTCCCCTGGACCGATCTGTACGCCAGCCACATCAACGGCGAGCCCCAGGCCAACTACTACCGCTGGCTGGCGCTGACCTACGTGACCACGCTCACCACGCACCCCGCGCTCAGCCTGCCCTGCGGCCGCGACGGCTGCGGCATGCCCTTCGGCCTGCAGGTGGTGGGGCGCTTCCGGGACGACCTCGGCACCCTGGCCGTCGGCCGCGCCATGGAGCAGGCCTTCGCGGGCATCGACGGGCTGCGGCGGCCGCGTCCCGCGCTGGACCGGCTCGCCCCCGTGGAGCCGGCGCTGGACTCCATCGTCACCACGGCGCCCGACCCGTGCGACGCGAAGGGCCTGCCGCGTGCCGACGGCTCCGCCCGCCACGGCTCGGCCCAGGCATCGGCCGTCTGACGGAAGAAAGGGCACAGGGCATGGGCGATTCCGTGGACTTTCTCGTCATCGGCGCCGGCATCGCGGGCGCCTCCATCGGCTGGCAGCTCGCGCATGCGGCGTCCGGCCCGGGCGTGCTGGTGCTGGAGCGCGAGTCGCAGCCGGGCTACCACACCACCGGCCGCTCCGCCGCGCTCTACATGGAGACCTACGGCACGCCCAACATCCAGGCGCTGACGCGCGCCAGCCGGGCGTTCTACGAGCAGCCGCCCGCCGGCTTCTGCGGCGACGAGCCGCTGCTCTCGCCGCGCGGCGTGGTGTACGTGGCCGGGCCCGACCAGCTGGATCTGCTGGAGGAGGCCTACGCGCAGGCCCTGGCGCACTCTCCGAACGTGGAGAAGGTGTCCCGCGAACGGCTGCTGGAGTGGCTGCCCTGCCTGCGCCCCGAGGCCGTGGCCTGCGGCATGAGCGAGCCGGGGGCCGCCGACATCGACGTCCATGCGCTCCACCAGGGCTACCTGCGGGGCATGCGCCAGCGCGGCGGCCAGCTGCGCACGGAGGCCGGGGTGAGCTCCATCGCACGGGAGGCGGGGGGCTGGCGCGTCGGCCTCGCCTCGGGCGAGGTGCTGCACGCCGGCGCCATCGTCAATGCCGCGGGCGCCTGGGCCGATGCGGTGGCCGCCATGGCCGGCGTGCCCGCCATCGGCCTGGAGCCCCGGCGGCGCACCGCCTTCACCTTCCCCGTGCCGCCCGGCATGGATGCGGCGCGCTGGCCGGCGGTGGTGGGGATCGATGAAAGCTTCTACTTCAAGCCCGATGCCGGGCAACTGCTGGGCTCGCCGGCCAACGCCGACCCCACGCATCCGCACGACGTGGTGCCGGAGGAGCTGGACGTGGCCACGGGCATCTGGAACATCGAGCAGATGACCACCTTCCAGATCCGGCGGCCCTCGCACACCTGGGCGGGGCTGCGGTCCTTCGTGGCGGATGGCGACATGGTCATCGGCTGGGACAACCACGTCGAGGGCTTTTTCTGGCTCGCGGGACAGGGCGGCTATGGCATCCAGAGCGCCGCCGGCGCCTCGCTGCTGGCGCGGGGGCTGCTGCTGCGCGAGCCGCCCGATGCTGCCCTGGAGCGGCAGGGCGTGGACGTGGCGGGGCTGTCGCCGGCGCGCATCCGCTAGGCGGCGCAGGACGGGGGGCGGCGGGAGGGCCCGCCGCCGGTCAGGCGGTCAGGCGAAGGTATTGACCTGGGTGCCCAGGCTGCCCGAGGTGGCGAGCTGGGGCTGGGGCAGCGCCTCCAGCAGTTGGGCGGCCGATGTTTTCTGGATGTCGATCGCCTTCTTGAGCACGGTGATGTTCACGGCGTCCGAGGTCTTCTGGCTGGCCAGGGCCGTTGCGGTGTTGACGACGGACTGGGAGAGGCTGACATCCATGGGGGGCTCCTGGTGTGGCCTCCGCGCGGCAGGCCGATGGCAAAAGTACCTGCTCTATCGGCACGCCGGCGGAGAGCTTGAGGACTATTTCAGTCCAGGGCGCTCGCCCCGTAGGCGCTGCATGCGGAAAGGTCGGAGTCGCTGGTGCGCGGCAGCTGCGCGGCGGCGTCCCGCAGCGCGGTCCGCAGGCCTTCCTCCAGCACCGGGTGGTAGAAGGGCATGCGCAGCAGGTCCTGCACGGTCAGTTCGCGATCGACGGCCAGGGCCAGCAGGTGGGCCATGTGCTCGCCCGAGGGCGCGCACAGCTCGGCGCCCAGCAGCCGGCCGGTGTCGCGCCCGGCATATACGTGCAGCCGCCCGTGGTCGCACTGCGCCACGCGGGCGCGGCCCTGGCGTGCGAAGTCCACGTGGCCGGTCACCACCTCCTGGTCTTTCAGCGCCGCATGGCGGTGGCCGATCACGGCGGCATTCGGCTGGCTGAAGACGATGGAGAGGCGCGTGCGCCTCTGGAACCCGCGCGGCTTGCGCGCCAGCGCGTTCAGTCCGGCGATGTGGCCTTCGTCCGCGGCCTCGTGCAGCAACGGGCGGTCGCCATCGGCATCACCCGCCACGAAGACAGGCAGGTCGCCCACCTGCAGCGAGCGCGGGTCGATCGGCGGCAGGCCTGTGTCGTCCAGATCCACGCCCAGGGTGTCGAGCCCCAGATGCTCCATGTTCGGCTGGCGGCCCATGGCGGCCAGCACCTGGTCCACCACGACGGTGGCGGTGCCGTTGTCGACCTCGATGCCACCGGCCACTTCGCGCAGTTCGACGTCGCCGCCGACGTGGACCGTGAATTCGCCTTCGAGCCGTTCCCGCAAGGCGGCGTTGACCTCCGGATCGGTCAGGCCGGCAACGGTCTCCCGCGTGCCGAATGCCGTGACCTCAATCCCGAGCCGCGAGAGCGCCTGGGCCATCTCCACGCCCAGCGGCCCCAGGCCGACCACGGCCATGCGGGGGCCGAGCGTGGGCTGCTCGAACAGCGTGTCGGTGGTGAGGATGCGGTCGTCGAAGGCCAGCCAGGGCTCCGGGACCCGGGGGCGGGAGCCCGTGGCGATGATGATGCTGCGCGCGCGGTGCACCTTTCCGCCCACGTCCACACGGTGCGCGTCCAGCAGGCGCCCGCGGCCCGAGATGGCGCGCGCATCCCCGTCGGTCGATTTCAGCGTGCCGGCCACGAATTCGTCGCGCAGCTTCCGCACGCGCGCCAGCACGGCGGGAAGCTCGGCGGTGAGCTGGTCGCCACCGTGGATGCCGAAGGCCTGGAGCTTGTGCCGGGCATGGAAGGCGTTGGCCGCCTCGATGAGCATCTTGGAGGGCATGCAGCCCACGCGGGCGCAGGTGGTGCCCCAGGGGCCGTCGTTGACGAGCAGGTAGCGGTCGGTGCGCTTGCGCACTTCGCGCAGCGCCGCCAGGCCCGCGGACCCGCCCCCGATGATGACGACATCGAGCGATTCGCCCATGGCACCTCCCTTCGTTGCATGAAAGCCCCGAGTGTCGTGGGCGGTGCGGGCGGCGCGTGTAGGTGCGCAGGCCTTGTGCCTGCGCGAAAAGGATCGTGCTTGGATCGTGAACGCGTTCTCAGGCGGCGGCCGACCACCCGATGCGCCCCTGGCCCGCCTCGCTGACCTGCTCCCTGAACGCCTCGGCCTGCGCCTGCGGCAGGCGCATCTGCAGGTGGACCTGCGAGCCGTGCCGCACCTGCAGCAGCTCCGCGCCCGCGGCTTCGATGTGGCGGCGCAGCAGGCCCTCCAGGGCATACGGCACCTCGCACTGCAGCGTGGCCATGCGCTGCAGGGTCACCTTGTCGGCCTTCAGGAGCGCCTGGGCGATGGTGTCCGTGTAGGCGCGCACCAGCCCGCCCGCGCCCAGCTTGACACCGCCGAAATAGCGCACGACCGTGGCCAGCACGCCCTCCAGGTCCTGGTGGCGCAGCACGTCGAGCATCGGGCGCCCGGCCGTGCCGCCGGGCTCGCCGTCATCCACGGCCGCCGACTGGCCGCCCGCCAGCAGCGCCCAGCAGACGTGGGCCGCGCCAGGGTGCTGCTTCCACAGGGCATCCACCACGGCCTGGGCGGATGCCCGGTCGGACATCGGCTGCACGCAGCCGATGAAGCGGCTTTTCTTGATGACGAGTTCGCTGTGCGCAGGCGCGGCAAGGGTGTGTGGCATGGGTCGCCGAGTGTAGGACGGCGGGGTGGCGCCCACGCCTGCCATGCCGCTCTTTCCTGTGCGAGGTCAAAGCAGGGCTGCCCGGAGGGGTATGTACAAATGCGGTTTTATTATTTGTGAAATGGATTCTTACGGTTGCATGATGCGTTATGCGAATGAATGAATTCCATGGAAATACGGCAGCTTGAAGCGTTTGCCGCCGTCATGTCGGCGGGCAGCGTGACGGCGGCGGCGCGCCTTCTGTCGCGCTCGCAGCCTGCCATCACGCGCCTGGTGCAGGAGCTGGAGGCCGAGATCGGCTATGCCCTGTTCGAGCGCAACGGCCCGCGCGTCACCCCGACGGAGCAGGGCTTTCTTCTCTACGACGACGTGGAGCGGGCCCTGGGCGGGCTGCGCCACATCCATGAGCGCGCGGCGGAAATCGCCCGGGGCGGGGGCGTCGCGCCGCTGGTGCTGGCCGCCACCTCGGCGCTGGCCGTCGGCCTGCTGCCACAGGCGCTGGGCGGGGTCGAGGCCCGGTTCGGCGCGGGCGCGCTGCGGCTGCGATCGGCATCGCCCGAGCAGGTGGTGCATGCCGTGGTGTCCGGCACCGTGCAGCTCGGCGCCAGCAGCCTGCCGCTGGAACACCGGGGCCTGCAGGTGCTCTGGATCGGCGAGGTGCCGTGCGTGGCGGTGTTGCCGGCCGGAGACCCATTGGCGCGGCATGCCGTGGTGCCCATGGCCGCACTGGCCGAGCGCCGGCTGATCACGATGAGCAACCCGTACCGGCTGCGCCAGCGCCTCGATGCGGGCCTGCCTGCGGGTGCTGCGGGCGAGGGCGGCGCCCGCGAGGCGCTGATCGAAACCAATGCCTCCATCAATGCCCAGGCCCTGGTGCGTGCCGGCCTGGGCGTGGCCGTGCTGGAGCCGTTGACGGCGCGGGCCGCGCCGGACGATGGCCTGGCGGTGCGGCCGCTGGACGTGCACATCCCTTTTTTCTTCGGCGTGGTGGTGCCGCAGGCGCGCCCGCCGACGGCGCACGTGACCGCCGTGGCCGATGCGCTGCTGGAGGCCGCGCGCGCCGTGCCCGGTTTCGTGCAACACGACGTGGGCGCGCACGCGCAGCTGCTGCAAGCCCGCACCCCCCATGAGGAGCAGCCCGCCAGGGCCGCTCGAAAGGTCTCCCGATGAATCCCACTCCCGTTTCCCCGCTGATCCCCGGAGCCGGCCTGCCGGCCCTGGAAGCCCGGCTGCGGCAGGACCTGCAGTGGCTGTGCCAGCCGGCGAGGCGCTGGGTGCCCGAGCGCACCCAGGACGGCGCGGCCGTGCTGGACGTCGCCATCGTGGGCGGTGGCATGGCCGGGCTCACGCTGGCCGCGTCGCTCACGCACCTGGGCGTGCAGGTGCGGATCTTCGACCGTTCTCCGGCGGGCTTCGAAGGGCCATGGGCGACCACGGCGCGCATGGAGACCCTGCGCTCGCCCAAGGAGCTGACGGGGCCGGCGCTGGGCCTGCCGGCGCTCACCTTCCGCGCCTGGTTCGAGGCGCAGTTCGGCGGGGCGGCCTGGGAGGCGCTGGACAAGATTCCGCGCCTGCAGTGGATGGACTATCTGCGCTGGTACCGGCAGGTGCTGGGCCTGGACGTGCGCAACCGGCAGCACGTGCGCGACGTGCTGCCGCGGGCCGACGGCCTGGTGCAGCTGGGCCTCGTGGACGAGGCGGGCGGCGGTGCTCCGTACGAGGTGCTCGCCCGCCATGTGGTGCTGGCCACCGGGCGCGACGGGCTGGGCGGCCCCTGGGTGCCGGACTGGGCCTCGCAACTGCCCCGCGACCGCTGGGCGCATTCCTCCCATGCATGGGCGGGCGAGTCGCTGCGGGGCTTGCGCGTGGCCGTCATCGGCGGCGGCGCATCGGCCATGGATGCCGCAGCCACGGCGCTGGAGGCGGGAGCGGCGCGGGCCGATCTGCTGATCCGCCGCGGCGACCTGCCGCGCGTGAACAAGGGCAAGGGCGCCGGCAACCCCGGCATGTCCCAGGGCTTCCATGCCTTGCCCGACGAGTGGAAATGGCGCTTTCGCCACTACATCAACGTGCAGCAGGTGCCGCCGCCCCATGGCAGCACGCTGCGCGTCTCGCGCCACGCCAACGCGCATTTCCACCTGCAGACCCCGGTGGCCTCGGCCAGCGTGCGCAGCGATGGCGCTTTGCGCCTGGAGACGGGCAAGGGGCCGCTTGCGGCCGACTTCGTGATTTTCTGCACGGGCTTTCGCACCGACTGGGCGCAGCGCCCCGAATTCGCCCGCCTCGCGCCGCATGTGCGCGTCTGGCGGGATCGGTTCGCGCCGGTGCCGGGCGAGGACGACCTGGAGCTGGCCGAGTCGCCCGATCTGGGCCCTCTCTTCGAGTTCCAGCCGAAGGTGCCGGGCGCGCTGCCCGGCCTGGAGCGCGTGCACTGCTTCAACTATGCCGCCGCGCTGTCGCACGGTGCCGGCGCGGGGGACATTCCCCAGATCACCGATGGCGCGCAGCGCCTGGCACGCGGCCTGGCCGCTCAACTGCTGGCCGAGGACGTCGGGCACCACTATGCGGCGATGGGCCGCTTCAGCGAGCCGGAGCTGGACGGCACCGAATGGGTGGCCGCGGAGTTCCCCGCCTACGAGGACGTGGCCGCCAGCCCGGCCGCCGATCCGCCTGCCGAGCGGGTGGCTTCATGACGGGTTGGCTGCTGCGCCGGCTGGCCCAGGCGGCGCTGGTCGTGGCCGCGATGACGGTGATCGTCTTCGTGGGCCTGCATTCCATCGGCAACCCGGTGGACATCCTGATCGGCGACGACATGAACCAGCAGGAGCGCCTCGCGGCGATCGCCCGGCTGGGCCTCGACAAGCCGCTGTGGCAGCAGTACGTCGCCTTCGTGGAAGGCGCGCTGCAGGGGCATCTGGGCAAGAGCTTCGTCTACCAGGAAGACGCGGTGCGCCTGATTCTGGGCCGGCTGCCCGCCACGCTGGAGCTGGCCGTGGCCGCCTTGCTGATGGCCGTGCTGCTGGGCGTGCCGCTGGGCCTGTTCGCCGGGATGAAGCCGGACCATCCCGCCTCGAAGCTGCTCATGTCTGTCAGCATCGTGGGCTTTTCCCTGCCGGCCTTCTGGGTCGCGCTCATGCTGATCATGGTGTTCAGCGTGCAGCTGGGCTGGATGCCGGCCAGCGGGCGCGGCGCCACGCGCGAGTGGCTGGGCGTGCAATGGTCCTGGCTCACGCTGGACGGCTGGCACCACCTGCTGCTGCCCGCGTTCAATCTGGCGCTGTTCAAGATTTCGCTGGTGCTGCGCCTCACCCGCGCCGGCGTGCGCGAGGTGCTGCCGCAGGATTTCGTGAAGTTCGCTCGGGCCAAGGGCCTGTCGCCGCTGCGCGTGGTGCTCATGCACGTGCTCCGCAACACCATGATTCCCCTGGTCACGGTGCTGGGGCTGGAACTGGGATCGACCATCGCCTATGCCGTGGTGACCGAGTCGATCTTCGCCTGGCCGGGTGCGGGCAAGCTGATCCTGGACAGCATCAACGCGCTGGACCGCCCCGTGGTGGTGGCCTACCTGATGGTGGTGGTGCTGATCTTCGTGGTGTTGAACCTGCTGGTGGACCTGGCCTACCGGCTGCTCGACCCGCGCGTGCGCCTGGAGGCCGCCCGATGAGCGCGGCCCGCACTTTCGACGAGCGCTCGCTGTGGTGGCGCGTGGGGGCAGACTTTTTGCAGTCGCGCGTGGCGCTGGCCGGCCTGGCCGTGCTCGTGCTGCTCGCGCTGGCGGCCCTGTGCGCGCCGTGGATCACGCCGCAGAACCCCTATGACCTGACGCAACTGGACGTGCTGGATGCGCGCCTCAAGCCCGGATCGCTCAACGGCGAGGGCACGCACACCTACTGGCTCGGCACCGACGGCCAGGGACGCGACCTGTACTCGGCCATCCTCTACGGGCTGCGCATCAGCCTGCTGGTGGGCGTGGGCTCCGCCGTGGTCGCGGCCGTGCTGGGCACGCTCGTCGGGCTCGTGGCGGCCTATGCCGGCGGCCGGGTGGATGCCTTGCTGATGCGGCTGGTGGACCTGTTGCTGTCGTTCCCCACCATCCTCATGGCGCTCATGATCCTGGCGTACATGGGCAAGGGCATCGGCAACGTGGTGCTTACGCTGGTGCTGCTCGAATGGGCCTACTACGCGCGCACCGCGCGCGGCCAGGCGCTGGTGGAGGCGCGGCGCGAGTACGTGGAGGCGGCGCGCGGGCAGGGCATTCCGCCCTGGCGCATCCTCACCGGCCACATCCTGCCCAACTGCCTGCCGCCGCTGCTCGTGATCGGCGCGCTGCAGGTGGCGCGCGCCATCACGCTGGAGGCCACGCTGTCGTTCCTGGGCCTGGGCGTGCCGATCACCGAGCCATCGCTGGGCCTGCTGATCTCCAACGGCTACCAGTACCTGCTGTCCAACGAGTACTGGATCAGCTTCTTTCCCGGCCTGGCGCTGCTGGCCACCATCGTCGCGATCAATCTCGTGGGCGACCAACTGCGCGATGTGCTCAACCCGAGGCTGCAGAAATGAGCGAGGCTCCTGATCTTCCGACCCTGGAGGTGCGCAACCTGCACACGCGCTTCCATACGCGGGCGGGCGTGCTGCCGGTGGTCGATGGCGTCTCCTTCGCGCTGGGGCGCGGCCAGGTCCTGGGCCTGGTGGGCGAGTCCGGCTCGGGCAAGTCGGTCACCGGCTTTTCCATCATGGGTCTGGTCGATCCGCCCGGGCGGGTGGAGGAGGGCGAGGTGCTGTTCCAGGGCCGGGACATCACCCGGCTGCCGCCGGCCGCGCGCCGCGCGCTGCGGGGCAACCGCATCGCGATGATCTTCCAGGACCCCATGGCCACGCTCAACCCGGTGCTGCGGGTGGACACGCAGATGATCGAGGCGGTGCGCGCGCACAGCCGCGTCTCAACAACCCAGGCGCGCACGCGCGCGGCCGACGCGCTGGCACTGGTGGGCATCCCCGCCCCCGGGGAACGCCTCAAGGCCTATCCGCACCAGCTGTCGGGGGGCATGCGCCAGCGCGTGGCCATCGCCATCGCCATGCTCCACGGGCCGGACCTCATCATTGCCGACGAGCCCACGACGGCGCTGGACGTGACCATCCAGGCGCAGATCCTCTCCGAGGTGCAGAAGCTGGTGCGCGAGCGCGGCACCTCGTTGATCTGGATCAGCCACGACCTGTCGGTGGTGGCGGGACTGGCCGACCAGGTCGCCGTGATGTACGCCGGGCGCATCGTCGAGCGCGGCACGGTGGACGAGGTGATCGACCATCCGCAGCATCCCTACACCCAGGGGCTGATCGGCAGCCTGCCGAGCGCCAACCGGCGCGGCGAGCGGTTGCGGCAGATTCCCGGCATGGCGCCCAACCTGCTGCAGATGCCGCAGGGCTGTGCCTTTGCGGCGCGCTGCGACCGTGCCAGCGCCGCCTGCGCGGCGCGGCCGGAGATCACCCGCCCGCGCCCCGAGGCGCCGCAGCATGAGGTGCGCTGCTTCCATCCGGGGCCGGGCCCCGCGGTGGCGCGGGAGGTGGCGGCATGAGCGCGCAGGCCGACAGGCAAGCCGCCCCGCTGGTGGAACTGCAGGGCGTGGCCAAGCGCTTCGGCGCCCGGCCCGCGCCGGGCCGGCTGGGGCGGGCGCTGCAGCGCCTGGGCGTGTCCAGGCCGCCGGTCGTGACCCATGCGGTGGACGGCGTGGACCTGCAGGTGCGCCCCGGCGAGGTCGTGGGCCTGGTCGGCGAATCGGGCTGCGGCAAGTCCACCCTGGGCCGCATCGCGGCCGGGCTGCTGGAGCCGACGCAGGGGCGGGTACTGGTCGAAGGCCGGCCCTTGCAGTCCCTGGCAGGCCCGCAGCGCCTGGCCGCCCGGCTGCGCACGCAGATGGTGTTCCAGGACCCGTTCGCCAGCCTGAACCCGCGCCTGCGCGTTTCGCGCATCGTGGGCGAGGCGGCGCGCCTGCACGGGCTCACCGATGCCGCGGGCGAGGACGACTACGTGAGCGCCCAGCTCGAACGCGCCGGACTCGATCCGGCGCTGCGCCACCGCTACCCGCACCAGTTCAGCGGAGGCCAGCGCCAGCGCATCGGCATCACCCGCGCGCTGGCCGTGCAGCCCGCGCTGCTGGTGTGCGACGAGGCGGTGGCCGCGCTGGACGTGTCGATCCAGGCGCAGATCCTGAACCTGTTCATGGACCTGCGCGACGATTTGGGCCTGGCCTATCTGTTCATCAGCCACGACCTGGGCGTGATCGAGCACCTGTGCGACCGCGTGGCCGTGATGTACCTGGGCCGGGTGGTGGAGAGCGCGCCGGTCGAGGAGCTGTTCGCGCGCCCCAGCCACCCCTATACGAAGGCGCTGCTGGCGGAGATTCCCCGCATCGGCGCGCGGGGCACGCGCTTTGGTGCCATCCGGGGCGAGATCCCGAGCCCGATCGCGCCGCCGTCCGGCTGCCACTTCCACCCGCGGTGTCCGCAAGCGATGCCGCGCTGCAGCACCGAGGTGCCGCGGCTGCGCGGCATCGCCGTGCGCCACGAAAGCGCCTGCCATCTCAACGAAATGTCCTGACGGCCGTTTCCCTCTCGTTCGCCTGTTTTCCAAAGGAATCCTCCATGCAGATCCGACCTTCCGCCGCCGTCCTGGCCGCCGCCCTGTGGGCCGGCGCCGCCGGCGTTTCCGCGCAGACCCTCTCCATCGGCTTCGCCGACCCGGTCTCGTCCGTCGATCCGCAGCTCAACAACCACGCGGGCGACCGTTCGCTGGCGCTGCATTTCTGGGACTCGCTGGTGAACTCGCGCGACGGCGGCAAGCTGGAGCCGGGCCTGGCCACCAGCTGGAAGGTGCTGGACGACAAGACCTGGGAGTTCAAGCTGCGCACGGACGTGAAGTGGCAGGACGGCGTGCCCTTCACGGCCGACGACATCGTCTACTCGTTCCAGCGCGCGCGCAGCGTGCCGGGCAGCGTGGCGTCGTACTCCGGGGCGCTGCGCACGGTGGAATCCACCACCGCCAAGGGCCCGCACACGGTGATCGTCAAGACCCATACGCCCAACCCCATGCTGCCGCTGGAGATCGCGTCGATCTACATCGTGAGCAAGCACGTGGGCGAGAAATCCAGGACCGAGGACTACAACGCCGGCCGCGCCGTGGTGGGCACCGGCCCCTACAAATTCGTCTCGTACGTGCCGGGCGACCGCACGGTGTTCGAGCGCAGCAGCAGCTACTACGGTGACAAGCCGCTGTGGGAGAAGGTCAACTACCGCTTCATCAACAACGGCGCCGCCCGTACGGCCGCGCTGCTGGCGGGCGACGTGGACGTGATCGACAAGGTGGCCGTCACCGACGTGGAGAAGCTGCGCAAGACGCCCAGCGTGAGCGTGTACACGTATCCGGGCCTGCGCGTGCTGCTGCTGCAGCCCAGCTTCCGGCCCGGCCAGAACGAGTTCATTACCGACAACGCGGGCAAGCCGCTGGCGGAGAACCCGCTGCGCGACGTGCGCGTGCGGCAGGCGCTGTCGGTGGCCATCCACCGCAAGGCCATCACCGACCGCGTGCTGCAGGGCACCGTGACGGAAGCCAACCAGTGGATGCCCAAGGGCAGCTTCGGCTACAACCCCGACGTCAAGGACATCGCCTACAGCCCGGACCAGGCCAGGAAGCTGCTGGCCGAGGCCGGCTTTCCGCAGGGCTTCCAGCTCACCATCCACGTGCCGGGCGACCGCTACCCCCAGGCGCCCGAGACCGTGCAGGCCGTGGCCCAGTTCTGGAGCCGCGTGGGCGTGAAGACCAAGGTCGAGGTCGTGCCATGGGCCGTCTATTCGAGCCGCGCCAACAAGAACGAGTTCGCGGTGAGCGTGATCGCCTGGGGCAACGGCACGGGCGAGGCCGGCTATGGCCTGCTGCAGACACTGGCCACCAACGACGCCCAGCGCGGCCGGGGCTCCAACAACTGGGGGCGCTACAGCAACGAGGCCGTGGACAAGGCGCTGGACGCCGCCACGGTGGAGTTCAATAGCCAGCGCCGCGAGGCCGTGTTCCGCCATGCCGCCAAGCTGGTGACCGACGACGTGGGCCAGATCCCGCTCTTCCACTACCAGAACATCTGGGCCTCCAGGAAGGGCCTGAAGGTCGTGCCGCTGCTGAGCGACCGCACCACGGCGCTGCAGGTCACCCGGGTGGCGAAGTAAGGCCGCGTGGAGCCCGGCATGCTGCACATCACGCCCGCCGATGCGCTGATCGACGTTCCCCGCCACGTGCGTGTCACCGGGCTGGCGGCCGGTGAACAGGTCACCCTCCACAGCGCCACGGTGCGGGGCCCCGGCGTGGCATGGCGCGCGGCGGCCACCTTCGCCGCCGACGCGCGGGGCAGCGTGGACCTCGCGCGCGATGCCCCCGTGGCGGGCAGCTACGGCGGCATCTCGCCCATGGGACTGTGGTGGTCCCAGGTGCCCGATGAGGGCGCGGCGGCGCGCGAGCTGTTCTCCGCCGAGCCGGCGGCGGCGCTCACCACGCGCATCACGATGCGGCGGGGCGGGGCGCAGGCATGGGAAGCGGACGTGGTGCAGCGGCTGGCCGCCGAAGGCGTCGCGCGCCGGGAGGTGCGCGAGGACGGCCTGACCGCCGTGCTCTACACGCCGCCCGCGCGGGCGGACGGGCAAGGCCATCCCGTGGTGGTCGTGCTCAATGGCTCGGGCGGCGGCATGAACGAGCCGCGCGCGGCGCTGTATGCCTCGCACGGCTACGCCGCGTTGGCCCTGGGCTACTTCAAGGCGCCGGGGCGCCCGGACTACATCTCCAACACCCCCCTCGAATACTTCGAGACGGCGCTGGAATGGGTGCACCGCACGCTGCGCCCGCGCCGTGGATTCGTGGCACTCAGCGGCCAGTCGCGCGGCGGCGAACTGGTGCTGCTGCTCGGTTCGATGTTCCCCTCGCTCGTGTCCGCCGTCATCGGCTATGTGCCGGGGGCGGTGGTGCACAGCGCGCAGAACGCCTGCGACCCGGCCACGGGGCGCGAGGGCCCGGCGTGGCTCTACCGTGGCCAGGCATTGCCGCACCTCTGGGAGAACAACCGCACGGCCACCTGGAAGCCCTGGGACGACGGCCCGCAGCCGCGCCGCCATGCCCACGCGCTACTGACGGCGCTGCAGGACCCCGAGGCGGTGGAGCGCGCGGCCATCGCCGTGGAGCGCATCCGGGGGCCGGTGCTGCTGCTGTCCGCCACGGACGACGGTTCGTGGCCGTCGAGCCTGTACAGCCGCATGGTGGCGGACCGGCTCGCGCGCCACCGGCATCCGCACGCGGTCGAGCATCTGGATTTCGAGGGGGCGGGGCATTCCATCCTGTTTCCCTATCTGCCGACCACGCAGCTGGTGTATGCCCATCCGGTGTCGCGCCGGCAGAGCACGACCGGCGGCGCCGCCCTGCCCAACGCGCAGGCCGATGAAGCCTCCTGGGCGGGCGTGCTGCGGTTCCTGGAGCGTGCCGTGCGCACGCAAGGTGCGAGAGAGACCGACGACACCCCCCACCCGCCGGCCTGACGCGCCGCCGCATCCTTTTGCTGGAGACCTGTTCCCATGTCGCAATCCCTTCCTTCCACCGCCACCACCGACGTGGTCGATCAAGCCGCCTCGCTGGCCCCCGGCGATGCGCTGCACGCGCTGCGCCGTCAGCGCGACAAGGTCGTGCAGGCCACGCAGGGCAGCCATGACGGCTTGCTCGACCCGGCGCTTGCGGGCCCGGCTCTGGCCGAGCGCCTGCTCGCCGCCTTGCATATCGCCCGCAAGGCGGGCAGCGAGGCCCTCGCGGCGCATTACCGTGGCCGGCTGCAGGCGCTGGCGGTGCTCACCGCCGCGCAGGCTGCGGCGCTGGAAGGGGCTCCCCGGGCCGATGTCGCCGCGGCGGATGCCCGGCTCGGCGCCATCCTAGCGTTCGCCGACACGCTGGCGGACCGGCCCGTCGAAGGGGACAAGGCCGCGTTGCTGACGCTGCCGGGGGCGGGTTTGTCCACGCCCGAGGTGGTGGCGCTGGCCCAGTTGATCGCCTTCGTCGCCTACCAGGTGCGGGTGGTGGTGGGCCTGCGGGCGCTGGCGGCGCTGCCGCCCGAGGGCACCGTGCCGGCGGCCAGCGCCGCAGCCGTGGAAGCCGCGGGCGCACCGTTCGTGCATCCCGCCCATCTGCCCCAGCCGGGCGAACCCGTGCGGGTGAACGGCTACACGAGCGAGACGCTCGGATGGAAGGCCTGGCTGCCCGTGCTCGACCTGGGCCAGGCCACGCCGGAGCAGTTGGCCGTGCTGGAGGAGAGCCATCCCAAGGCCAAGACCTCGGACTACTACCTGACGCTGATCCACCAACCGCGCATCCTGCAGCAGCGCTCGGTCGCCTTCAACGCCATCATGTATGCGCCGGGCGGGCTGTCGCGGGCGGAGCGCGAACTGGCCAGCGCCGTGGTCTCGCGCGTCAACGGCTGCGTGTACTGCGCCTCGGTGCATGCCCAGCGCTTCGAGCAGTTGACCAAGCGCAACGACGTGATCCACCAGGTGTTCACCGAGCCACGGGGCGCGGGGAC
Organism: Paracidovorax anthurii; assembly: GCF_003269065.1. Taxonomy (GTDB): domain Bacteria; phylum Pseudomonadota; class Gammaproteobacteria; order Burkholderiales; family Burkholderiaceae_C; genus Paracidovorax; species Paracidovorax anthurii. Next base: position 36,846 of record NZ_QLTA01000017.1, on the reverse strand, counting down.
GAACGCGCGCGAGCGGGCCATCGTCCAGGTGGCGATCGACCTCACGCGCGAGCCGGCCGCTTTCGGGGCCGCACGGCTGCAGGCGGTGCTGGCGGCAGGCTTGACGCGCCTGGAAGTGCTGGACCTGGTCCACGCGATCGCCATCTTCGCCTGGGCCAACCGGCTCATGCTCAACCTGGGCGAGGCGGTGCATCCCGCCTGACGTCCCGGCACGGCCCCGTCCCGGGCCTTGATTTCCGCCAAATTGATGAGCATCAAATGGCGAAAACCGTTCCTCTTGAAGAATGCAGCCATGGAGCCCGCCATGGCCAGGCCAGCGGGCTCCGCCTCTTTCTGAAAGGTGAGAACAATGGCAAGAATCTGGAAATCCCTGGCGATGATCGCCCTGTGCGCTGGCATGGCCCCCGTCTGGGCCGCCGATTGCGCGGTCGAGATCGAGGGCAACGATGCGATGCAGTTCAACAAGAGCACCATCGCCGTGCCCGCGAGCTGCAAGCAGTTCACCGTCAAGCTCAAGCATGTGGGCAAGCTGCCCAAGGCCGCCATGGGCCACAACTGGGTGCTGTCCAAGGCCGCCGACCAGCAGGGCGTGGTGACCGACGGCATCGCCGCGGGCGCGGCCAAGGAATACGTCGCGGCGGGCGACAAGCGCGTGCTGGCCCACACCAAGGTGGTGGGCGGCGGCGAGGCCGATGCGGTGACCTTCGCGACCAGCGCGCTCAAGGCCGGCGAGACCTACGCGTATTTCTGCTCCTTCCCGGGCCATGCGGCCCTCATGAAAGGCACGCTCGCACTGGCGAAGTGAGGGCGGCACTGGCGGCAGGTGGCCGCCACTGTGGCGGCGATCACACAGCCTGAAGGCCGGTCGTGCGAGACGGCGAACTCCTACACGGATGCGTCATGAACGGCCCCTACGCTTGGCGGGTTCCTGCCATGCACCCACTGCCAGAGGAGACGCCATGTTCGCCAATGCCTTGACCCAGACGTTCAGCGCCCTGTTTGCGCCGCAGGTGCTTCCCGCCGATGCGGGGGCCGTGGTGTGTCGGAATGCGCAGGGCGCTCCGGCCGGTGCGGCGCCCCATGAGGAGCTGCACTCGCCCTACGAATCGCCCGCCCACGACCTGGACCAGCGGGTGCGCGCCTCCGGGGAGTGGTAGGCATCAGCGACAGGGGGCCGCAGGGCGCCGTGTCTTCCGCAAGGGCCGCTGTCGCGGCCCTTTTTCATCGCCGGGCCGCCTCAGGATGAAAAGCTCCCCTTGGTAGGCAGCAACCACGCGCAGCGAGGGAGCGTGGAGCCCTTTTTCATCGCCGGGCCGCCCCAGGATGAAAAACACCCCCTCGGGGGCAGCGACCACGCGAAGCGGGAGAGCGTGGGGGCCCTTTTTTATTGGGATGAAAGCACCTCCCGGGAGCCGCGACCACGCACCGGGGGGCGCCGTGCAGGCATCCGCCCCGGGGAGCCCGTGCCGCCGAGAGCCCCTGCCTGCAGGGTGGCGACGGCCGACCGCCTAAAATCGGCGGCCCTCCCCACGCCTGCATTCCATGAACGCCCCCGTTGACGTTTCCTTTTTCGCGCGCGCCGCCAAGCCGCTGACGAGCTACCGCCCCTACTGGGCGAAGCGCTTCGGCACCGCGCCGTTCCTGCCCATGAGCCGCGCCGAGATGGAGCGGCTCGGCTGGGACAGCTGCGACGTCATCCTCGTCACGGGCGATGCCTACGTGGACCACCCCAGCTTCGGCATGGCGGTGATCGGCCGCGTGCTGGAGGCCCAGGGCTTTCGCGTGGGGATCATCGCGCAGCCCGACTGGCAGAGCTGCGAGCCCTTCAAGGCGCTGGGGCGGCCCAACCTGTTCTGGGGCGTGACGGCGGGCAACATGGATTCGATGATCAACCGGTACACCGCCGACCGGAAGATCCGCAGCGACGATGCCTACACCCCGGGCGACGTGGGCGGAAAGCGGCCCGACCGGGCCTCGGTCGTCTACAGCCAGCGCTGCCGCGAGGCCTACAAGGACGTGCCCATCATCCTGGGCGGCATCGAGGGCAGCCTGCGGCGCATCGCCCACTACGACTACTGGAGCGACAAGGTGCGCCGCTCCATCGTGGTGGACGCCAAATGCGACCTGCTGCTCTATGGCAACGCCGAACGCGCGCTGGTCGAGGTGGCGCACCGCCTGGCCGCCCGCGAGCCGGTCGCGCGCATCACCGACGTGCGCGGCACGGCCTTCGTGCGCCGCCCGGACGACGAGAGCGGCCGGGGCTGGTTCGAGATCGACTCCACCACGGTGGACGAGCCGGGCCGCGTGGAGGCCCACGTGAACCCCTACCTCACGACCAGCGAGCAGGCCGCGGCCCAGGGGGGCTCGTGCAGCAAGGACCAGGATTCGCAGGATGCTACTGAAAATGTAGCGAACAATGCAGCAGACACGGCGACATCGGCGCTGAAAGAACCCCAAACAGCCCCGACCCCGGCCGCCGCCGCCATCCAGCCCCTGCGGTTCGTGCCGAACCCGGCCACGCGCTCGCGGCTCAAGGTGCCGCCGCGCGAGCGCAGCGTAATCCGCCTGCCGGCCTACGAGCAGGTCCGCGGCGACCCGGTGCTCTATGCCCACGCCAACCGCGTGCTGCACCTGGAGACCAACCCCGGCAACGCCCGGGCGCTGGTGCAGGCCCACGGCGAGGGCACGACCGCGCGCGACGTGTGGATCAACCCGCCCCCCATCCCGCTCACCACCGCCGAGATGGACTGGGCATTCGGCCTGACCTATGCGCGCAGCCCGCATCCCGCCTATGCGGACGAGAACGGCAGCCACGACGGCGCCACCAAGATCCCCGCCTGGGAGATGATCCGCTTCAGCGTGAACATCATGCGCGGCTGCTTCGGCGGCTGCACCTTCTGCTCGATCACCGAGCACGAGGGGCGCATCATCCAGAGCCGCTCGGAGGACTCCATCATCCAGGAGGTCGAGGAGATCCGCGACAAGGTCAAGGGCTTCACCGGCACCATCTCCGACCTGGGCGGCCCCACGGCCAACATGTACCGCCTGGGCTGCCGCAGCCCCGAGATCGAGGCGGCCTGCCGCAAGCCCAGCTGCGTCTATCCGGGCATCTGCCAGAACCTCACCACCGACCACGGCCCGCTCATCAAGATCTACCGCCGCGCGCGGGCGCTCAAGGGCGTCAAGAAGATCCTCATCGGCTCCGGCCTGCGCTACGACCTCGCCGTGAAGTCGCCCGAATACGTGAAGGAGCTGGTGCAGCACCACGTGGGCGGCTATCTCAAGATCGCGCCCGAGCACACCGAGCAGGGGCCGCTCTCGAAGATGATGAAGCCCGGCATCGGCAGCTACGACCGCTTCAAGCAGATGTTCGAGCAGTTCAGCGCCGAGGCGGGCAAGAAGCAGTTCCTCATCCCGTACTTCATCGCCGCGCACCCCGGCACGAGCGACGAGGACATGATGAACCTCGCCATCTGGCTCAAGAAGAACGGCTTCCGCGCCGACCAGGTGCAGACCTTCTACCCCAGCCCCATGGCCACGGCCACCGCGATGTACCACTCGGGCAAGAACCCGCTGCGCAGGATCGGCCGCGACAGCGAGTCGGTGGACATCGTGCGCGGCGAAAAGCGCCGCCGCCTGCACAAGGCCTTCCTGCGCTACCACGACCCCAACAACTGGCCCCTGCTGCGCGATGCGCTCAAGGCCATGGGCCGCGCCGACCTGATCGGCAATGGCAAGCACCACCTGATCCCGACCTTCCAGCCGGCCACCGACGGCAGCTACCAGAGCGCCCGCCGAAAGAACAGCACGGGCGCGCAGGGCAAGGGCCCCGCGCCCGGCAAGCTGCTCACGCAGCACACGGGCCTGCCGCCACGGCCCGGCGTGCCGGCGGGCCGGCCCGGTGCGAAGGCCTCTGCCGCGCTGGCCGCCACGCCCAAGGGCGGCGGCGCCTTCGCGCGCTCCGGCCCGCGCAAGGGCCGGTAGCGTTCCGCGGCCCTGGCCCGTGGCGCCGGCTACCCGGGCGGCGCGTGGGCGCAAAGGCGGTCGCCGCCCTGCTGGCGCGCTTCCCCGCAGGCCTGGTGGGCGGCGCGCAGGGCTTCCTCCAGCGTTGCCAGATCGGCGGTGAGGGCCACCAGGCCGATGCTGAGCGGGGTGGCGAGCGGCCCCGGCGGCCAGGGCAGTTCCAGCGCCCGCGCGTGGCCCAGCAGGCGCTCGGCCGCATCCTGCGCGGCCTGCCGCGAGCAGTGCGGAATCAGCGCCCCGAAGGTTGCGCCGCCCAGGCGGGCCAGCGTGCCTTGCCCGCCCAGGCAGGCTTCCAGGCCCCGTGCCATCGCGCGCAGCAGGGCGTCGCCCGCGGCGTAGCCGTGCGCATCGTTGATGGCGCCCAGCAGATCCAGGTGCAGTTGCAGCAGCGCGCCGGCGGACTCGGCGGAGCGGGGCTGCTCCAGCGTGGCCGCGATCTGGCGGATGAAGGTCTGCCGGTCGGCGAGGCCCGTGAGCCCGTCGTGGGTGGAATGCCAGGCGAGCTGCTCGTGGCAGCGCTGTTCGCCGCCGGCCTCGTGCAGCATCAGCACCGCGCCGGCAGGCCCGCCCTCGTGGATCAGCGGCCCGCCGCGCAACCGCACGGGCAGGCGCTGGCCGCCGGGCAGCCGCAGCGGGTGGATGCGGTCCAGCGCCACCGAGGGAACGCCCTGCAGCGCCCGCGCCAGCCACTGGTCCGCGATCCGGGTGGGTTCGTGCGGCGCGTCCTTGGCCTCCTCGAACACCAGCAGGTCCGACAGCGCCCGGCCCCGCAGGGCCGCGCCGTCCTGGCCGAGCAGCCGCTCGGCCGCCGTGTTCACCGCCTCGACCTTTCCCTGCGCATCGACCTGCAGGATGGGTTCCTCGATCGCCGCGAGCGTGGCCTCGGCCTGGGTTCGCTCCTGCGCCAGGGTGCTGGCGGCATGGCGCCGCTGCAGGTTCATGCGCCGGGTGTACAGCACGGCCAGGGCCATGAGCAGGATGGCGCCCACCCCGTTCAGCCAGAAAAGGCTGGCGACGATGCGCCGGGAACTCTCGCCCATGGCCTCGCTGAAATCCGAGGCCGCGGGGCTGGCCCCGGCATCGATGTCCTGCAGGGCCCGCTGCCAGCGCAGCACGGTGGGTGCGTCCGGCGGGATGCCGCTCTCGTGGCGCTCGCGCACCTCCTCGGCCAGCTGCGACAGCTGGCGCAGGTAGCTGTCGCCGATCTTCCAGTGCCGCAGGGGCTCGCTCAGCAGGGCGTGGTGCTGGAAGGTGCGCCATATCCACATCAGCGCTCCCGCGTCGGCAGGGTGGTTGCCGCCCCGCACGACGGCGTTGAAGACCCGGTCCATGTCGGGGTCGGCGCTCTCCAGCAGCACCCGGGCCTCCTCGTCGGCCTGCGGTGTCTGCATCGCCTCCTTGAAGCGGTCGTACCCGTGGCGGTCGCCAGAGACGATGTAGCGGTCGAGTTGCCAGATCGCGTCCTTCTGCGCCTTGGACCACTGGCTCTCGCCCGCCACGAAGGCGCGCACCGCGGACAGCAGGTAGATGCTGCCCGAAGCCAGCAGGACCTGCAGGACCACGATCGCCACGAAGGGCCAGATCCGGCCGGGCGGGGGAGGCGGAGGGGTGGACTTCATGCGTTGGCGGAAGGTCGCGTGACAGTGCGTCCCCGCCGCCCGGCGCCGGCGATGCGCAGGACGTAGCGGGTGCTGCGGCCTATTGTGGAAGAGGTGGGCACGGCGGTCCAGCACCGGAGCCAGGCCGTGAGAGGGCAGGGACGGTGCGGACCGCCGGATGCGGCCTGGAGCCCTCGGGTGGGGGCGTGGCATGGATTTACGGTGAAACAGCCTCCATGTCGCCGATATTGCTACATTGTTTGCTATCAAATAAGGAGTAATCGGAGGATCGGCCCGTGGGCGCCGATCCGCTCAGTCGAGCAGGTGCACCGGCAGGTCCTCGCGCAGGGCCCAGGCCTCCAGGTCCGCGCGGCGGCGCGGCTGGAAGAAGGCCGCGATGCCCGAATGCGTGGGCGCGGCCCTGGGATCGGCGTCGGCGGGCAATCCGGCGGCGGCGCACAGCCGCGCCATGAAGTACGGCTCCAGGGCGGCCACCGCCGCCCGGCCATCGGCGCAGGCATAGACGCGGTAGCCCGCATGCGCTCCCCCCACGTCGCCCGAGGGCTGCGTCAGCCCCCACGCACGCGGCCGGGCGAGCCAGTGCGCGGCTTCCGCCAGGGCCACTTCCTGCAGGCTGCCCGCGCCCGTCGCCTGCCGGGCCAGCAGGGCGCGCAGCACCGCCTCGCTGGCCTGCAGCGCGCCGGCCATGTCGGCATGCAGCGTGGCGGGCAGGGTGGTGCCCGCCGGCAGCAGCCCCGCCGCTGCCTGGTAGGTGAGGTCGTGGCCGGGCTCCTCGGCCCCCGCGCCCGGCGCGCCGACGATCCGCACCAGCGACAGCGCGGGATGGCGCGCCTGGAGTGCGCTCCATTCCAGGCCGAGCTTGCGCAGCGCCGAGGGGCGGAACGACGTGATGAGCACGTCCGTGGCGGCCAGCTCGGCGTGCAGCAGCGCCTGGCCCGCCGGGCTCTTGAGGTCCGCGCGCACCACGCGGATGCCCTCGTGCAGCTCGGCATAGGCGCGGGGGCAGTAGCGCGCCATCGGATCGGCGCTGGCCATGCCTTGCGGCGCGGGGGGCTCCAGCTTCGTGCAGGCGGCGCCCCAGTCGCGGCAGCGGGCCAGCGCGGCGGGGCCCGGGAGATTCAGCGCGACGCTGAGGATGCGGGCATGCGGCAGTGCCGGGGCGGGTGATGGGGACATGCGTGCAGTATGGCGCCGCCGGGGCCGGCGGCCGCGCATGAAAAAAACCGCCCGAAGGCGGTTTCTTCACTTCCTGCGCGCAAGGCGCCGGGCGGGACTCAGACCACCTTGGCGATCGACTGGCACACGTAGTCGATGTTCTTGCTGTTGAGCGCGGCCACGCACATGCGGCCCGTGTCGGTGCCGTACACGCCGAACTCGGAGCGCAGGCGAACCATCTGGTCCTTGGTGAGGCCGGAGTAGCTGAACATGCCGATCTGGCTCGTGATGAAGTCCATGTCCTGCTTCACGCCGGCGGCCTTGAGGCCATCGACGAGCTTCTGGCGCATGGCCTTGATGCGCACGCGCATCTCGGCCAGCTCCTTCTCCCACAGGGCGCGCAGCTCGGGGTTGCCGAGCACGGCCGCCACCACGGCGCCGCCGTGCGTGGGCGGGTTGGAATAGTTGGTGCGGATCACGATCTTGAGCTGGCTCAGCACGCGGCCGGCCTCTTCCTTGTCGGCGCACAGCACCGACAGCCCGCCCACGCGCTCGCCATACAGGCTGAAGCTCTTGGAGAACGAGGTGGACACGAAGAAGCTCAGGCCGGCGGCCACGAACTTGCCGATCACCGCGCCGTCCTCGGCGATGCCGTGGCCGAAGCCCTGGTAGGCCATGTCGAGGAAGGCCGTCAGGCCCTTGGCCTTGACGGCGGCCACCACCTGGTCCCACTGCGCGGGCGTGATGTCGTAGCCCGTGGGGTTGTGGCAGCAGGCATGCAGCACGACGATGGTGCCGGGCGCGGCGGCGTTCAGGCTGGCGAGCATGCCTTCGAAGTTCACGCCGCGCTTGGCCGCGTCGTAATAGGCGTAGGTATCGACCGCGAAGCCCGCGCTGGTGAACAGGGCGCGGTGGTTCTCCCAGCTCGGGTCGGAGATCAGCACCTTGGCGTCGGGGCTCACCTTCTTGAGGAAGTCGGCGCCGATCTTCAGGCCGCCGGTGCCGCCGATGGCCTGCACTGTGGCCACGCGGCCGGAGGTGACGGGCTCGCTGTCCACGCCGAAGACCAGGCCCTTCACGGCATTGTCGTAGGCGACGATGCCGTCGATGGGCAGGTAGCCGCGTGCCGAGGGCTTCTCCATCATGGCCTTTTCGGCGGCCTGCACGCACTGCAGCAGGGGCAGCTTGCCGTTGTCGTCGAAATACACGCCCACGCCCAGGTTGACCTTGCTGGGATTGGTGTCGGCAGCGTACTGCTCGTTCAGACCCAGGATCGGGTCGCGCGGTGCCATTTCGACGGCGGTGAAGAGAGACATGAAGTTTCCTTGGGGGGATATCGACGATGGATGTCGGAGCAGGGGACCGGGCCTGTTGTACTCTGCCGGGCCGCCCTGATTTTAAGGGCACCATTTTTCGCGAACCCATGCCAAAACCCATCGAACCCATGCCGGCGGTGCAAGAGGGCTCCTTCGTTCGCTTCGCCGATTCGCCCTTCGAACTCTTCCAGCCGTATCCGCCCGCGGGCGACCAGCCGGCGGCCATCGAGCAACTGGTCGAGGGCGTGCGCGACGGCGAGGTGTTCCAGACCCTGCTGGGCGTGACCGGCTCGGGCAAGACCTTCACCATGGCCAACGTCATCGCGCGCATGGGGCGACCGGCCATCGTCTTCGCGCCCAACAAGACCCTGGCCGCGCAGCTCTACAGCGAGTTCCGCGAGTTCTTCCCGAACAACGCGGTCGAGTACTTCGTGAGCTACTACGACTACTACCAGCCCGAGGCCTACGTCCCCCAGCGCGACCTGTTCATCGAAAAGGACTCGGCCATCAACGAGCACATCGAGCAGATGCGCCTCTCGGCCACCAAGAGCGTGCTGGAGCGGCGCGACGTGGTGATCGTGGCCACGGTGAGCGCCATCTACGGCATCGGCGCGCCCGAGGACTACACCCAGATGCGCTTCATCATGCGCGTGGGCGACGAGATCAGCCAGCGCGACGTGATCGCGCGGCTCATCCGCATGCAATACACGCGCAACGAGCAGGATTTCTCGCGCGGCACCTTCCGGGTGCGCGGCGACACCATCGACGTGTTCCCCTCGGAGCACAGCGAACTGGCCATCCGCATCGACCTGTTCGACGACGAGATCGAGACCCTCTCGCTCTTCGATCCGCTCACGGGCCGCGTGCGGCAGAAGATCCCGCGCTTCACCATCTACCCGAGCAGCCACTACGTGACGCCGCGCGACAAGGTGCTGGCCGCGGTCGAGACCATCAAGCAGGAGTTGAACGAGCGCCTCGGCCAGTTCGTGGCCGAGGGCAAGCTGGTGGAGGCCCAGCGCCTGGAGCAGCGCACGCGCTTCGATCTCGAGATGCTCAGCGAGGTCGGCCACTGCAAGGGCATCGAGAACTACACGCGCCATCTCTCCGGCGCGGCGCCCGGGGACCCGCCCCCGACGCTCACCGACTACCTGCCGCCCGACGCGCTGATGTTCCTCGACGAGAGCCACCAGATGATCGGCCAGCTCTCCGCCATGTACAACGGCGACCGTGCCCGCAAGACCACGCTGGTGGAATACGGCTTCCGGCTGCCCTCGGCCCTGGACAACCGGCCCCTGAAGTTCGAGGAGTTCGAGCGCCGCATGCGGCAGGTGGTCTTCGTCTCGGCCACCCCGGCCGACTACGAGAAAACCCACTCCGGCCAGATCGTGGACCAGGTGGTGCGGCCCACGGGCCTCGTGGACCCGGTCGTCGAAGTGCGGCCCGCCACCCACCAGGTGGACGACGTGCTGCAGGAGATCCGCGTGCGGGTCGAGGGCCAGGAGAGGGTGCTGATCACCACCCTCACCAAGCGCATGGCCGAGCAGCTGACCGACTACCTCACCGACAACGGGGTGAAGGTTCGTTACCTGCACTCCGACATCGACACCGTGGAGCGAGTGGAGATCATCCGCGACCTGCGGCTGGGGGCCTTCGACGTGCTCGTGGGCATCAACCTGCTGCGCGAGGGGCTGGACATTCCCGAGGTGTCGCTGGTCGCGATCCTCGACGCCGACAAGGAAGGCTTCCTGCGGGCCGAGCGCAGCCTGATCCAGACCATCGGCCGGGCCGCGCGCAACCTGAACGGTCGGGCGATCCTGTATGCGGACCGGATCACCGAATCGATGAAAAAAGCCATCGGCGAAACGGAACGCCGCCGCGCCAAACAGATCGCACACAACGAAGCCATGGGCATCACGCCGCGCAGCATCGTCAAACAGGTGCGCGATCTCATCGATGGCGTCTACAGCGAGAAGACGGGCAGGGAAGCCGAGCGGCTCGAACAGGACGCCATGCGCCGAGCGCAGGTCGAGGACATGTCGGAGAAAGACATCGCGCGCGAGATCAAGCGGCTGGAAAAGCAGATGCTGGAACACGCGCGCAATCTGGAGTTCGAGCAGGCGGCGCGGGTGCGCGACCAGTTGAATCGGCTCAAGGCCCAGGCTTTCGGCGCGGCAGGCGGCGGAGACAGTGCCGCTGCGTGACTTCCAGGGCGCGACGGTTACGGAGAAACCGCGACTGTCGAGTTATGTTACCCGACAAAAACAATAGGGATTTGTGCTATACTCGGGCGAAATACTCAACAAAACAGCCCACGAAGAAGGGCTCCCACACATCCGCCCAGGCGGATCGGCCAGTGGGGGTGAAGGGCGGAGACGGGCCGCGAACCATGCGGATGCTTCATCGGCAGGTCGGTTCGGGCATTTCCATAACGAACAAGCTAGCAAAGGAGCTTGCGATGCGTCTCACTACCAAAGGCCGTTTTGCGGTCACCGCCATGATCGATCTGGCCCTGCGCCAGAACAACGGTCCCGTTACGCTGGCGGCCATCAGCCAGCGCCAGCAGATTTCGCTCTCTTATCTGGAGCAGCTGTTCGGCAAGCTGCGCCGCCACGAACTGGTCGAGTCCACCCGCGGTCCGGGCGGCGGCTATACGCTGGCGCGCAAGGCGGCGGACATCACGGTGGCCGACATCATCGTGTCGGTGGATGAGCCCATCGACGCCACCCAGTGCGGCGGCAAGGAAAACTGCCTGGGTGAAGCCGGGCGCTGCATGACGCACGAACTCTGGGCTTCGCTGAACCAGCGCATGGTGGAGTTCCTGGACTCCGTCACGCTGCAGAAGCTGGTCGATGACCAGATCGCCAAGGGCGTGCAGATCGAAGACAAGCCCGTGGTGCGCCGCGCCATCTCCACCACGCCGGTGGTCAAGCCGATCCGCGTGAATGCGCCGAACTCCGTCTTCGCGCTCGGTAACGCCTTCGCCAAATCCTGAATCCCGGGCCCGGCGACGCCGGGGCACGGTCGCCCGCTTCCTGCGGGCGATCCCGTCGACCGGATGAATCGCCAGCCAGATATCTACTGAGCCAGCCATGGACATGACACCCCATTTCCCTATTTACCTGGACTACGGTGCCACGACGCCGGTGGATCCGCGCGTCGTGGATGCCATGATTCCCTGGTTGCGCGAACATTTCGGCAACCCGGCGTCGCGCAGCCACGCCTGGGGCTGGGAGGCTGAGGAAGCCGTCGAGAAAGCGCGCGGCGAAGTGGCGCGCCTGATCAACGCGGATCCGCGCGAAATCGTCTGGACCAGCGGCGCGACTGAGTCCAACAACCTCGCCATCAAGGGAGCGGGCCAGTTCTACAAGGGCAAGGGCAAGCACCTCATCACGGTGAAGACGGAGCACAAGGCCGTGCTCGACACCATGCGCGAAATGGAGCGCCAGGGTTTCGAGGTGACGTACCTGGATGTGCAGGACGACGGGCTGCTGGATTTCGAAGTGTTGAAGGCGGCGATCCGTCCGGACACCATTCTCCTGAGCGTCATGTTCGTGAACAACGAGATCGGCGTCATCCAGGACATTCCCGCGATTGGCGCGTTGTGCCGCGAGAAGGGCGTGATCTTCCACGTCGATGCGGCGCAGGCCACCGGCAAGCTGGACATCGATCTGCAGACCCTGCCGGTCGACCTGATGAGCCTGGCGTCCCACAAGACGTATGGTCCCAAGGGCATCGGCGCGCTTTACGTGCGGCGCAAGCCCCGCGTGCGCCTGGAGGCCCAGATGCATGGCGGCGGGCATGAGCGCGGCATGCGTTCGGGTACGCTGCCCACGCACCAGATCGTGGGCATGGGCGAGGCTTTCCGCATCGCGCGGGAAGAAATGGCACAGGATCTGGCCAAGGCGCGTGTCCTGCAGAAGCGCCTGCTCGACGGTCTGGCAGATGTCGAACAGGTGTTCGTCAATGGCGACCTGGAGCGCCGCGTGCCCCACAACCTCAACATCAGCTTCAACTATGTCGAGGGCGAGTCGCTCATCATGGGCATCAAGGGGCTGGCGGTGTCTTCGGGCTCGGCCTGTACCTCGGCCAGCCTGGAGCCCAGCTACGTGCTGCGGGCGCTGGGCCGCAGCGACGAGTTGGCGCACAGCAGCCTGCGCATGACGATCGGCCGTTTCACGACCGAAGAAGAGATCGACTACGCGATCACTTCGATCCGCCACAACGTGGCCAAGCTGCGCGAATTGAGCCCGTTGTGGGAAATGTACAAGGATGGCGTGGACATCAGCACCATCCAGTGGGCGGCTCACTGACCACGCAGTGCAGGCCGCGAGAAGAAGCGAAAGGCAGGTAGGAAATCATGGCTTATTCGGACAAGGTCATCGACCATTACGAGAATCCGCGCAATGTGGGCTCTTTCGACAAGGGTGACGATTCCGTCGGCACCGGCATGGTGGGCGCCCCGGCATGCGGCGATGTGATGAAGCTGCAGATCAAGGTGAATCCGGAGACGGGTGTGATCGAGGACGCACGCTTCAAGACCTACGGGTGTGGCTCGGCCATTGCCTCGTCGTCCCTGGTGACGGAATGGGTCAAGGGCAAGACGCTTGATGAAGCCGCCTCGCTCAAGAACGCGGACATCGCGCAGGAGCTGGCTCTGCCCCCGGTCAAGATCCATTGCTCGATCCTCGCGGAGGATGCGATCAAGGCCGCCGTACAGGATTACAAGGCCAAGCACGCTGCGCTCGCGAGCGTCTGAGATAGACATACATGGCGATCACGCTCACGGAAGCCGCCGCGCGGCACGTCAGTCGATACCTTACCCGCAGGGGCAAGGGCCTGGGGGTGCGCCTGGGGGTGAAGACCACGGGCTGCTCCGGCCTGGCCTACAAGCTCGAGTACGTGGACGCGCCGGAGCCCGAGGATGTGATTTTCGAGGACCACGGCGTGAAGGTGCTCATCGATCCCAAGAGCCTGGCCTACATCGATGGTACGCAGTTGGATTTCGTGCGCGAAGGCCTGAACGAGGGCTTCCGTTTCAACAACCCCAATGAGCGTGACCGCTGCGGCTGTGGAGAGAGCTTCCGCGTCTGATGCCCATGCCGTTGCTGGCCATCCGACCGGACTCCTCCGGTTGCCAACGAGGAACCGCCATCGCATGTGTGCTGGCGGTTTTTTCTTGACATGAATCTGCAATCCGACGACTTCGAACTCTTTGACCTGCCGCGCCGCTTTGCCCAGGACCGGGCCGCGATCGATGCCCGATGGAAGGCCCTGCAGCGCGAGGCCCATCCCGATCGCTTCGCGGCGCAAGGGCCTGCCGCCCAGCGCACGGCCATGCAATGGTCTGTGCGCATCAATGAAGCCTATCAGCGCCTCAAGGACCCACTCCGCCGGGCTGCCTATCTCTGCGAACTGCAGGGCGTTCCCATTCAGGCGGAAGACAACACAGCCATGCCGGCAGCGTTCCTGATGCAGCAGATGGAATGGCGCGAGGCGCTTGACGATGCGGATGGTGAAGGCGCGATCGATCGCCTGGATCAAGAGGTCCAAGCCACCCGCAGGGAGATGCTGGAGGGCTGCGGCGATTTGCTCGATGTGCGGCAAGACCCCGTGGCGGCGGTTGGCGTGGTCAGAAGCCTCATGTTCATTGAGCGCTTTGTCATGGACATAGAGCGCCGTCGCGAGCTGCTGGGACAATAGCGGGTTCCGCGCGGCTGTTCCGCTTTCTTTCTGATTCTTTTTTCCTGTGAGGGAACGAGAGCCATGGGCTCCCTGTGGGCCGATGGCGTTCCGTTTCCATCCACGACGACGATCATGGCGCTTTTGCAGATTTCCGAACCCGGCCAGTCTCCCGATCCCCACCAGCGGCGGATCGCCGTCGGGATCGACCTGGGCACCACGCACTCGCTGGTCGCCGCGGTGCGCAATGGCATGCCGGAATGCCTGCCCGACGACGCTGGGCGGATTCTGTTGCCCTCCGTGGTGCGCTACCTGCCGCAGGGCCGCCGGCAGATCGGCCATGAGGCGCTGGCATCGCAGGCGCAGGACGCGGCGAACACCCTGGCCTCCGTCAAGCGGTTCATGGGGCGTGGCCTGAAGGATATCGACCATCCCGAGCGGCTCCCCTATGCATTCCTGCCCGCCGAAGGGGAAGGCATGGTGGCGTTGCAGACCGTGGACGGAGCGAAGTCCCCGGTCGAGGTGAGCGCGGAGATCCTGGCGACGCTGCGTTACCGGGCCGAAGACACCTTCAATGACGACCTCTACGGCGTAGTGATCACCGTTCCCGCTTACTTCGATGACGCGCAGCGGCAGGCCACCAAAGATGCCGCGCGCCTGGCGGGGTTGAATCTGCTGCGGCTCATCAACGAGCCGACGGCGGCAGCCATCGCCTACGGCCTCGACAACGCGAGCGAGGGCGTCTACGCGGTGTACGACCTGGGGGGAGGCACGTTCGACATTTCGATTCTGCGCCTGACCCGGGGGGTTTTCGAAGTCATCGCAACAGGCGGAGATTCGGCGCTGGGTGGCGACGACTACGATGCGGCCCTGGCCGAATGGGCGCTGCAGCGCCTGGGCGTGGTGGCCCATTCCGCGCAGGACAAGGCCGCGGCGCGCATGGCGGCGCGTGCCTGCAAAGAGGCGCTGACCGGAGCGGAGCAGGCGGTGTTTGCGGCCCCTATCGCGGGCGCCGATGTGCGCCTGGACGTGGCGCGGGAAGCGTTCGAGTCGGAAACCGCGGCGCTGACGGCCCGGTCCATGGCGGCGGTCAAGCGCGCCCTGCGCGATGCCCGTTTGTCGCGTGACGATGTGAAGGGGGTGGTGATGGTGGGGGGCTCGACCCGCATGCCGCAAATCCAGCGCGCCGTGGCCGAGTTCTTCGGCACTTCCCCCTTGAACAACCTGAACCCGGACGAGGTGGTGGCGCTGGGTGCCGCCATCCAGGCCAATCAGCTCGCCGGAAACGACCCGGAAGGGGACATGCTGCTGCTGGACGTGATTCCGCTTTCCCTGGGGATCGAGACCATGGGAGGGCTCGTGGAGCGCATCATCTCGCGCAACGAGACCATTCCTTCCGCCAAGGCGCAGGATTTCACCACCTACAAGGACGGACAGACCGCTCTTGCCATCCACGTGGTCCAGGGCGAGCGCGACCTGGTCGCCGACTGCCGCAGCCTGGCCCGGTTCGAGTTGCGCGGCATCCCACCCATGGCGGCCGGTGCCGCGCGCATCCGGGTGACGTTCACGGTGGACGCGGATGGATTGCTCAGTGTCGGTGCCCGCGAGCAGAGCACGGGCGTTGAGGCGCGCATCGATGTGAAACCCTCCTACGGTCTGTCCGACGAGCAGATCACCCGCATGCTCCAGGAAGGCTTTGCCACTGCGGCCGAGGACATGCGTGCCCGTGCCGTGGTGGAGGCGCGTGTCGATGCCGACCGCATGCTCATGGCGACCCAGACTGCGCTGGAGGCGGACGCAGACGTGTTGGAGCCCGAGGAACGGGCCGCCATCGATGCGCTGATGCGGGCCCTGCGCGGTGCGCGGGAACAGGAAGAGGCCGCGACCATCGAGGCCGCCACCGACGCCCTTGCCAAGGGGACGGAAGCCTTCGCGGCCCGGCGCATGAACCGCGGTATCCAGCAGGCCCTGGCCGGCAAGAACGTGCAGAGCCTTTGATCCCGACATCCCTTTTGAAGCAAGCCGACCCCATGCCAGTCATCAAGATCCTGCCCCATCCCGAATACTGTCCAGCCGGCACCGAGGTCACGGTGCCTGTGGGTACTTCGATCTGCGAGGCCTTGCTGGACAACGGCATCAAGATCGAACATGCGTGCGACATGAGCTGCGCATGCACCACCTGCCATGTGATCGTGCGGAAGGGCTACGAGTCGCTCAACGAGGCGGAGGAAGAGGAAGAGGATCTCCTCGACCGCGCGTGGGGGCTGGAGCCCCAGTCGCGACTGTCGTGCCAGGCGATCCTCGCGCAGAGCGATGTGACCGTCGAGATCCCCAAGTACACGATCAACCACGCCAAGGAGAACCACTGATGCGCCAGGACATGAAAAGCCGAGGGTGCCGCAATGCCCTCGCCGGCGGCGCTGAGCGCGTGTGTGGATCGCACCGTTGGAGCGGGGCATGACGCGCCAGATCGTTCTCGATACCGAAACCACCGGCCTGTCGGCCGAAGGCGGGGACCGCATCATCGAACTCGGCTGCGTCGAGCTGCTGAACCGCAAGCTGACCGGCAACAACCTGCACCTCTACTTCAATCCTGAGCGCGACAGCCATGAGGATGCCCTCAAGGTGCACGGCATCAGCAACGAGTTCCTGAAGGACAAACCCAAGTTCGCGGAAGTGGTGGAAGACATCCTGCAGTACCTGCAGGGCGCCGAGATCATCATCCACAACGCCGCGTTCGACGTGGGCTTCCTGAACAAGGAACTGGAGCTGACCGGCCGGGCGCCGTTCAAGACCTGGGTTGCCAGCGTGACCGACACCCTGGCGATGGCCAAGGAGATGTACCCCGGCAAGCGCAATTCGCTCGATGCGCTGTGCGACCGGCTGGAGGTGGACAACTCGGGCCGCACGCTGCACGGCGCGTTGCTCGATGCCGAACTGCTGGCCGATGTGTACATCAACCTCACCCGTGGCCAGGATGCGCTGCTCATCTCCGACGACGCGCAGGAGGGAGAGGGCGGCACAGCGCGGATGGCGTCCGTGGATTTGTCCGCGTTCACGCTGCCCGTGCTTGTGCCCAGCGAACAGGAGCTGGCGGCCCACGAGGATGTCCTGGCCCAGATCGACAAGGCCAGCGGCGGGAAAACTATTTGGAAAAACTCTCTGGCCGGCTGAAAAGCTGTGCCATAATCATAGGCTGTCGCAACAACGACATGGGTGATTAGCTCAGCGGTAGAGCACTGCCTTCACACGGCAGGGGTCACATGTTCGATCCATGTATCACCCACCATGTTCTTGAGAGATGCTTTCCGATAAAAGCATTTCTTGAGGGTGATTAGCTCAGCGGTAGAGCACTGCCTTCACACGGCAGGGGTCACATGTTCGATCCATGTATCACCCACCAACACAGCCCTTGCAGGTTCTGCCTGCAAGGGCTTTTGTCTTTGGTATCGGCTTTTCGGTTGGGCCGTGGAAATGGGCCCGCTTCCGGGCATGGGGCTCGGCCACAATCGGCTTTTCCCTTGTCCATCTGCCGGCCCCATGATCGTCTTCCACAACCCCCTGCATCGCTCGCACGCCCCCGCGCATGAATTCTTCCGGGGGGAGCGCGTGCCGTGCTTCGAGAAGCCTGACCGCGCCGACTACGTCGAAGCGCGGTTGAAGCAGCAGGGCCATGATCTGCGCGATCCGGATGTCGACAGCGCTCCGTTGCTCGCCCGTGTCCACGCGCCACGCTACCTGTCGTTCCTGCAAAGTGCCTGGCAGCAGTGGGTGGCCCTGGACCATGCCAATGCGCATCTGCAGCCTTTTCCCTCGGTCTGGCCGGTCCGCACGCTGCGCGACGATGTGGAGCCTGACAATTTCACCGCACGCCTGGGGCTCTATTCCATGGACAACGGAACGCCCATGGCGGAAGGCACCTGGGCAGCCGTGAAGGCCGGTGCGGATGCGGCCGCAAGCGCTGCTGCCGCGGTGGCTGCGGGCGCAAGGGCCGCGTTCTGCAGCACCCGTCCCCCGGGCCACCATGCCGGCCCGGATTTCATGGGCGGCTATTGCTTTCTCAACAACGCGGCGGTGGCGGCGCAACTGCTGCTGGACCGCGGCACAGCCACGCGCGTGGCGGTGCTGGACGTGGACTACCACCATGGCAATGGCACGCAGAGCATCTTCTACGAGCGCTCGGACGTGATGTTCATCAGCATCCATGGCGATCCGCGCACCGAATACCCGTTCTACCTGGGGCATGCCGACGAGACCGGCAAAGGCGAGGGAGTGGGCTTCAACCTCAATCTGCCGCTGCCCGCCGGAACGGATTTTCCGGCGTGGGGCGCTGCGCTCGATGCCGCCTGCGCGCGGATCGGGGCGTGTGGCGCGCAGGCGCTGGTGGTGTCCCTCGGGCTCGACACGTTCGAGGGTGATCCCATCTCCCGCTTCACGCTGGCATCGGCCGATTTCCTCCGGATGGGTGCGCGCCTGTCCCGCCTCGGCCTGCCGACGGTGTTCGTGCTGGAGGGGGGATACGCTGCCGCGGAACTCGGCGTGAATGCCGTCAACGTGCTCGAAGGCTTCGAGCAGGGCGCTACAGAGGCAAGCGCAGGAGGCGTTCCGGCATGAGCGATTCCGTGGAGTGCGTCGTCATCGGCGCGGGCGTGGTGGGGCTGGCGGTGGCGCGCGCGCTGGCGCTGGAGGGGCGCGAGGTTCTGGTGGTGGAGTCCGCGTCTGCCATCGGCACCGGCACCAGCTCCCGCAACAGCGAAGTGATCCATGCGGGCATCTACTACCCCGAGGGTTCGCTGAAGGCCCGGCTGTGTGTCCAGGGCAAGGAGATGCTGTATGCGTACTGCGAGGCCCGTGGCGTGCCGCATCGCCGCTGCGGCAAGCTCATCGTGGCGACGTCTGCGGGGCAGGTCGGGGCACTGGAGGGCATCGAGGCACGGGCGCGCGCCAATGGCGTGCACGACCTGCAGCGCCTGTCGCGCGCGGAGGCCCTTGGCCTGGAGCCCGCGCTGGAGTGCGTGGCCGCGTTGCTCTCTCCTGGCACGGGCATCGTCGACAGCCATGCGCTGATGCTGGCGCTGCAGGGCGATCTGGAGCATGCGGGCGGCATCGTGGCGCTCAATACCTCCCTTGTCGCCGCGGAATATACGCAGGGCGCTATCTTTTTGGAAGCAATGGACGGCACGCGGCTGCAGGCGCGCTGCGTCGTCAATGCGGCGGGGCTGGAGGCGCTGGACCTGGCGCGCCGGTTCAGGGGTGCGGAATACGCGGCGCTCCCGAGGGCCTGGTTCGCCAAGGGCCAGTACTTCTCGCTGTCGGGCAAGGCGCCATTTTCCCGGCTGGTGTACCCCGTGCCGGAAGCGGCAGGGCTGGGGGTCCATCTGACCCTGGACCTGGGCGGGCAGGCCAAATTCGGCCCCGATGTGCAATGGGTGGACGATCCGTCCGATCTCGCCGTGGACGAAGCGCGGGGCGCCGCGTTCTATGCGGAAGTGCGCAAGTATTGGCCCGCGCTGCGCGATGGTGCATTGCAGCCGGCTTATGCGGGCATCCGCCCGAAGATCCATGGCCCCCAGGAGCCCGCGGCCGACTTCGCCATCCATGGGCCGGCCGTGCACGGTATCGCCGGCCTGGTGCATCTGTTCGGCATCGAGTCGCCAGGGCTCACGAGCGCGCTGGCCATCGCCGAAAGCGTCAAGGACGCATTGAAAACGTGACCGTGGCGCAGGTGCTTGCACTGGCCGTTTGCATGGTCATCCGCCATGCCGAAGCCCATGCCGGTAATATGGGACATCCGCCTACAGTGGGTGCGCAGGCGGCAGATTACCTTTGTTCCTTGCTATGAAAGGCTTGTTTTATGACCTCTGCATCCGAACCTCTCTCCAACGCGCAACAAGAACTCGAAAAGCTGGTCACCGATCTGCGCGGACTGCTCGCCAGCAAGGATCTGGACAGCGTTCCTGAAATCCGCCAGCTGCGCAAACGCCTGGACGAAGGCATCCACACGGTGAGAGATTCCGCGGTTCGTGCGGCCCAGGAGGCCGCCTATCAAGCCAAGGAAGCTGCGCGCGCCGCAGACCGCTATGCCCACGATGAGCCCTGGCGTGTGGCCACGGCCGCGCTGGCCGCCGGCGCGCTCGTGGGCTTCCTGCTGGCCCGCCGCTGAGCCGGCCCATTCAGCCTCCCTCTGCGGCATCCGCAAGATAGGGAGGGGAGGCTGAAGCACACTACAACGACACGAAAGGCTCGCATGAATTGGTTGGCGCTGCTGGGATTGGAGGGCTGGTTCGCGCGCATGCGCGCGGCCGCCATCGAAAGTGCCATCGCCGCCGAAGACCGATGGGATCTTGCGCGCCTCGAATGGGCCGAAGAGAAACGCAGGCTGGCGCGCATCGTCGTGCTGGTCGTGGCGGTGGGGGGGTTGACCGTCGTGGCCCTGGTGCTGCTGTCCATGGCCGTGCTGGTGCATTTCTGGGATTCCCCCCATCGCGCGATGGTGGCCTGGATCGTGGCGGGGGCATGGCTGGCCCTCTGGGCAGTCGCCCTGATGAGCCTCATCACCACGGCTCGCCAGGCCGGCAATGCGTTCGTTCTCACCCGCCGCGAGTTGGGCGAGGACTGGCGCCAGATCAAGGAAAGGCTTTGAGCCCACCATGGCCCACCCTCCAACGTCTCCTCGCAAGCCCGGCCTTCCGGCCACTGGGCCGCATATCGTCCCGACACTTGAGCAGCAGAGAATCCTGGACCGCATCGCCGTGCAGCGCGAGCGGGTGCGAAGCCGCCGGGCCGCGCACGCGCAGGCGGCGCAACTTCGGGCGCAGGCCCGCGAAGACGGCTCCGCACCGGGCGATCCGGATGCTCCGTGGTCGGCGCGCCTCCTGTGGTTTGCGCGCCAGCATCCGATCGCGGTGGTGGTGGCGGCCGGGGTGGCCGTGGCGGCGGGGCCTTCGCGCATCATCCGGTGGGTGGGCATGCTGATGCCGCTTGTGATGAAGATGAGGCGCTGACGGACTGCGCGTTCGGCATCGGATAAGGCTCCTTCGGGAGCCTTTTTCGCAGGGGCTTGGAAGGCTGGGGTCAGCGCAGGGCGCGGATCACCCGCGCGGCCTGGCTGACCAGGGCCGGCCCCTGGTAGATCAGCCCCGTATAGATCTGGACCACATCCGCGCCCGCCTGGATCTTGCTGACCGCGTCCTGGGCGCTGAGGATGCCACCCACGCCGATGATGGGAAAGCCCGTGCCCAGGGCCTGCCGCAGTTGGCGGATCACCCGGTTGCTGGCTTCCAGCACCGGCGCACCGCTGAGGCCCCCGGTTTCTTGCGCGTGGCGCAGGCCTTGGACGGCATCGCGCGAGATGGTCGTATTGGTGGCGATGACGCCGTCCATGCCGTGGCGCTGGAGGGTCGCGGCAATCACGGAAACCTGTTCCTCGTCCAGGTCGGGGGCGATCTTCACGAAGACCGGCACGCGGCGGCCCTGCCGGTCCGCCAGGGCCTCGCGCCGCTCGGCGATGGCGCCCAGCAGGCCATCCAGGGCCGCGTCGCTTTGCAGGGCCCGCAGGTTCTGCGTGTTCGGAGAGCTGATGTTCACCGTGACGTAGTCGGCATGCGGGTACACGCCGTCCAGGCACAGGAGGTAGTCGCTGGTTGCGTTCTCGATGGGCGTGGCGGCGTTCTTGCCGATGTTCAGGCCCAGCAGCATCCGCTGCTCGCGGGGTTGGCCCCGCAGGCGCGACTGCTGCACGTTGTGCAGGAAGGCGTCCAGGCCTTCATTGTTGAAGCCCAGCCGGTTGATGAGGGCGCGCGCCTCGGGCAGCCGGAACATGCGCGGCTTGGGGTTCCCGGGCTGGGCCTTGGGCGTCACCGTGCCGACTTCGACGAAGCCGAAGCCCATCGCGCCCAGCGCATCGATGCAGCGGGCGTTCTTGTCGAGCCCGGCGGCCAGGCCGACGCGGTTGGGGAACGCGAGCCCGGCCAGTTCGATCGGGTCGGACACGGTTTCGCTGCACCAGGCCCACTGCAGTGGCGTGCGCTGGCCGCGCGCCAGCATGTCCATGGTGAATTCGTGGGCGGCTTCGGCGTCCATGCCGAAGAGAAACGGGCGGGTGAGGGCGTAGGGAATCAGGGACATGGGGATAATTCGGGATTCACTCCGATTCTCTCCCATGACCACTTCTTCCCTCCTCTCCCAAGACGAACTCAAGGCCCTGGTCGGCCGGGCCGCGCTGCAATACGTGGTGCCGGGCGACATCGTGGGGGTGGGCACGGGCTCCACGGTCAACCAGTTCATCCAGGCGCTGGGCGGGATGAAGGACAAGATCCGCGGCGCGGTCTCCAGCTCGGAGGCCAGCACGCAGCGCCTGCAGGCACTGGGCATCAAGGTGTTCGATGCGAACGAGGTCGAGTCGCTGTCGGTGTACATCGACGGGGCGGATGAGATCGACGGGCGCGGCCACATGGTCAAGGGCGGCGGTGCGGCCCTCACGCGCGAGAAGATCGTGGCGGCGCTGGCGCGGCAGTTCGTCTGCATCGCCGATGCATCCAAGCTCGTGGAGGCGCTGGGCCGCTTTCCGCTGCCCGTGGAGGTGATCCCGATGGCGGCGCAGCAGATCGCACGCCGTTTCGCGGCCCAGGGGGGCGAAGCCACGCTGCGCCGCGATGCCCAGGGCCATCCGCTGGTCACCGACAACCAGCAGCACATCCTCGACGTGCGCGGGCTCTCGATCACCGATCCCCTGGCATTCGAATCGGAGGTGAACCAGTGGCCGGGCGTGGTGACGGTGGGCGTCTTCGCGCACCAGAAGGCCCACGTGGCCCTGATCGGGGCGCCGGAGGGTGTGCGCACCCTCCGCTATTGAGCCCGCATTCCATGGCGCCCCCGGTGGAGGGCGCCGCGCTGTATCAGAACTGGATACCGGCCGGATTGCTGGGCGATGGAGCGGGAGCCGGCGCGGGTCTTGCGGGCGCGGCCCGCGGCGCGGCGGATGGCGCGGGAGCCGGTGCCACGGGCTTGGCGGCCACCAGGGGCGCGGCCGCCGGCCGGCGGTATCCGGGCGGCAATTGCGACTGCTTGGGGTAGCCGGCGGCATCCAGGTACTGCGTCCACTCGGCGTCGGAGAATCCGCTGAGCTGCTGCGAGCCGATGGTGCCGAACGGCAGGCTGGCGGAGCCGTTCAGCCGCTGCAGCGCCTCGATGTCCTCATTGGTGCTGACGGTGCGCTCGGTGAAGGGAACGCCGCGGCCCGTCAGCAGGTTGCGGGCGCTGGTGCACGGCGCGCAGTCGTTGCTGGTGTAGAGCGTGACGGGAAAGCGGTTCACGATCTGCTGCAGTTCATAGGGCAGGGCCGGGCCGCTGGAGCCCTGGGTGCCGCCGACCTGCGCGGGGGCCGTCTTGGTGTCGGGCGCGCGGTCGGAGAACGTGACCTTGCCGTCAGGGCCGACAATGCGATAGACGGTCTGGGCACCGGCCGGCAGGGCCGCGGCCCCGGCCAGGCACAGCGCCGCGGCGAGGTGGGCGGCGGCGATGGGGGTGGGCTTCATGCGATGGTCTCCTGGCATGGATGACGGAGTGGGGATGGCGGCCGCCCTGTACCGGCTCAGGCGGTAGGCTGGGACATGCCCTGGTGGCGCAGCAGGGCGTCGAGGGTCGGCGCCCGTCCGCGGAAGGCCTTGAACGATTCCATGGCCGGCCGGCTGCCGCCGGCTTCCAGGATGGCCTGGCGGTAGCGCCGCCCGGTTTCGGCACTGGGCTGGCCGTCGGCGCCGGCGGTTTCCTCGAAGGCGGCGTAGGCATCGGCGCTGAGCACTTCGGCCCACTTGTAGCTGTAGTAGCCGGCGGCGTATCCCCCCGCGAAGATGTGGCTGAAGGTGTGCGCGCTGCGGCTGAAGGCCGGCGGCTGCAGCACGGCGACTTCCTGGCGGACCTGGTCGAGCAGGGGCATGAAGTCCCGCGCGGGGTCATGTTCGGTGTGCAGCAGCATGTCGAAGAGCGCGAACTCGATCTGCCGCAGCGTGCCCATGCCGCTCTGGAAGTTCTTGGCGGCGATCATCTTGTCGAACAGCTCGCGGGGCAGGGGGGCGCCGGTGTCCACGTGCGCCGTCATGTGCCGCAGCACGTCCCATTCCCAGCAGAAGTTCTCCATGAACTGGCTGGGCAGCTCCACGGCGTCCCATTCGACGCCGCTGATGCCCGAGACGTCGCGCTCGTTGACCTGCGTGAGCATGTGGTGCAGGCCATGGCCGAATTCGTGGAAGAGGGTGATCACGTCGTCGTGCGTGAGCAGCGGTGGCTTGCCATCGACGCCATCGGCGAAGTTGCACACGAGGTGGGCCACGGGCGTCTGCAGGCGGCCGGTGTCGGGGCGCAGCCAGCGCGTGCGCACGTCGTCCATCCAGGCCCCGCCGCGCTTGCCGGTGCGCGCGGGCTGGTCCAGGTAGAACTGGCCGACGAGCTCGGTGCCGCGCTCGATGCGGTAGAACTCCACGGCGGGATTCCAGGCCGGAGCCGCGTCGCGGCGGATGGCGACGTCGAACAGCGTCTCGACGATCTTGAAGAGCCCGGCCAGCACCTTGGGCGCCGTGAAGTACTGCTTGACCTCCTGCTCGCTGAAGGCGTAGCGCGCTTCCTTGAGCTTTTCGGAGATGTAGGGCCAGTCCCAGGACTGCGGGTCGGACAGGCCCAGGTGCTCGGCCGCGAAGGCGCGCAGATCGGCCACGTCCTTTTCGGCGTAGGGCCGGGCGCGGCGGGCGAGGTCGCGCAGGAAGTCGATGACCTCCCGGGGCGACTCGGCCATCTTGGCCACCACGGAGACCTCACCGAAGCTGGAATAGCCCAGCAGCCGGGCCTCTTCCTGGCGCAGCGCGAGGATCTCGCGGACGAGTTGCGTGTTGTCGAAGCGGCGGGCGTCGCCTTCGGCTTGGTCGGAGGCGCGGGTGACGTAGGCGCGGTAGAGCATCTCGCGCAGGGCGGAACTGCTCGCGAACTGCATCACCGGCAGGTAGCACGGCATCTTGAGCGTGAGCTTGAAGCCTTCCCGGCCCTCGGCCTGGGCGGCGGAGCGCGCGGCCTGCTTCACGTCGCCCGGCAGGCCGTCGAGTTCGTCCTCGCGGGCGTAGTAGGCGAAGGCGTCCGTCGCATCCAGCGCGTTCTCGCTGAACTTCTGCGACAGCTCGGCCTGGCGCTCCTGGATCTGGGCGAAGCGCTCCCGGGCCGCGCCCTGCAACTCCGCGCCGGAGAGCACGAAATTGCGCACGGCGTTCTTCCAGGCCTGGAGCTGCTCGGCATTGAGCGTGGCCGGATCGATGGCCTTGTACTTGGCGTAGAGCCGCTCGTCGGCGCCCAGGCGCGTCCAGAACTCGGTCACGCGGGGCAGGGCCTCGTTGTAGGCGGCGCGCAGCTCGGGCGTGTCGGCCACGCTGTTGAGGTGGCTCACGGCGCCCCAGGCACGGCCCAGCTCCTCGGTGGCGACGTCCAGCACCTTGGCGATGGCATCCCAGCGCGCGGGGAATCCGGGCGCGGTGACGGTCTCCAGCGCGGCGTTCGCGCGTTCCAACAGGGTGTCCACCGCTGGCGCCACGTGGGCGGGCGCGATGCGGTCGAACAGGGGGAGGTCTTGGAAGTCGAGGAGGGGATTGCTCATGCGCGTTCAGATGGCGGCGGAATGATAGGGTTCAAGCGGCGTGCGCAATCTCTTCGATAGCCCGACTGTATCGATATCGATCAGCCCGTGGCGCGCTCGGCCGCTTCGAGGGTGTTGACGAGCAGCATGGTGATGGTCATCGGGCCCACGCCGCCGGGCACGGGCGTGATGTGGCCGGCGACCTGCCGCACGCCGTCGAAATCGACGTCGCCGCAGAGCTTGCCCTCGTCGTTGCGGTTCATGCCCACGTCGATGACGACCGCGCCGGGCTTGACCATGTCGGCCGTGAGCACGTTGCGCTTGCCCACGGCGGCGACGATCACGTCGGCCTGCAGCGTCTGGGCCTTGAGGTCCTGCGTGGCGCTGTGGCAGATCGTGACGGTGGCGTTCTTCTGCAGCAGCATCAGCGCCATGGGCTTGCCCACGATGTTGCTGCGGCCGATGACCACGGCGTGCTTGCCCTTGAGGTCGTAGCCGATGGATTCGAGCATCTTCATGCAGCCGTAGGGCGTGCAGGGCCAGAAGCCCGCGGTGCCGGTCATGAGCGCGCCGGCGCTGGCGATGTGGAAGCCGTCCACGTCCTTGGCGGGCGAGATGGCCTCGATCACGCGCGTGGCGTCGATGTGCGCGGGCAGGGGCAGCTGCACCAGGATGCCGTGGATGGCCGGGTCCTGGTTGAGGGCTTCCACGCGGGCGAGCAGCTCGGCCTCGGTCATCGCGGCGTCGTATTTCTCCAGCACCGAGTGCAGGCCGCTTTCCTCGCAGGCCTTGACCTTGTTGCGCACGTACACCTGGCTCGCCGGGTTGTCGCCCACGAGCACCACGGCCAGCCCCGGCGTGGTGCCGCGTTCCCGCAGGAGGGCGGCGCGGCGCGAGACGTCGGCGCGGAGTTGGCGGGAGAGGGCGTTGCCGTCGATCAGTTGGGCGGTCATGGGGCGGAAAAAGGCTGCGTGAGAAGGGTTTGTGAATGAAACAGCCGCCATGTCGGCGTATCGCCTGGGTTGGCAGCTACTGAAATGATAGCGATCAGGCTTTCGGGGCGTTCTGGCCCAGGGCGATCTTGAGCAGGTCGGCCACGGTGTTGGCGTTGAGCTTTTCCATGATGTTGGCGCGGTGCGCCTCCACGGTCTTGATGCTGATGCCCAGGTCGTCGGCGATCTGCTTGTTGAGGCGGCCGGCGACGATGCGCTCGAGCACCTGGGCCTCGCGCCCGGTGAGCTTGGAGAGCAGGGCGTCGCGGCTGGCGGCCTGCTGGTGGCCGGCGAAGGATTCGCGGGCGCGGTCGAGCATGCGGTCTACGAGGCTGACGAGTTCTTCCTCGTTGAAGGGCTTCTGGATGAAGTCGAGCGCGCCCTTCTTCATGGTGTTCACGGCCATCGGCACGTCGCCGTGGCCCGTGATGAAGACCACGGGCAGGGGGGACTTGCGCTCCAGGAGCCGGTCCTGCAGCTCCAGCCCCGACATGCCGCCCATGCGGATGTCCACGATCAGGCAGGCCACCTCGCGCGGGTCGTAGCGCGAGAGGAAGGACTCGGCGGAATCGAAGCAGCGGACGCGGTAATCCTTGCCCTCCAGAAGCCATTGCAGCGAATCTCGGACCGCCTCGTCGTCATCCACGACATAGACGGTGCCTTTTTTGGGGATCAAGCTCATGCGGGAGTCCTTGGGATAGATGCTTTTGCTACAGAATTGGTAGTGTCATCCGTAGGCTGGGCAAGCGGAAGCCAGAAGGAGAAGCGGCATCCGGTGACCTCCGGACCATTGTAGAGGTTCTCCGCCTGCATCCGGCCCTGGTGCGACTCCACGATGCTGCGGCACAGGTTGAGGCCGATGCCCATGCCCTCCTGCTTGGTGGAGAAGAAGGCCTCGAAGAGGTGTTCCAGCACCTCGGGCGCCAGCCCCCGGCCGGTGTCCTGCACGGCGAACTCGATGCCGTCCCGCCCTTCGAGCTGGCGGGGCACGACGCGCAGCTCCACGCTGCGGCGGGCGGGCGGGCGGGCGGCGTTCTGGATCGATTCGGCGCCGTTCTTCATCAGGTTGATGAGCACCTGCTCGATGAGGATGGTGTCGGCCATCACGGGCGGCAGGCGCGCGGCCACGTAGTGGGTCAGGCGCACGTTGTTGCGGCGCAGTTCGATGTCGGCCAGTTCCACCGCCTCGCTCACCATGCTCTGCACGTCGGCCAGGGTGCGGTTGGGCTCGCTCTTTTTCACGAAGGCGCGGATGCGCTGGATGATCTGGCCGGCGCGCTGGGCCTGGTGGGCCGTCTTCTCCAGCGCGGAGAGCAGCGCCTCCTCGGTGATCTGCTGGCTCTTGATGCGCGAGACCATGCCGCTGCAGTAGTTGCTGATGGCGGTGAGCGGCTGGTTGAGCTCGTGCGCCACGCTGGAGGCCATCTCGCCCATGGTGATGAGGCGGCTCACCGACTGCGCGCGCTCGGCCTGCCGGGCGGCCTGTTCCTCGGCCTGGCGGCGCGGGGTGATGTCGGTGGCGATCACCATCTGCGCGAGGCGCCCGTCCACCCAGTTGAGGTAGCGCGAGCGCACCTCCAGCCACTTGCCGAGGTCGGGCAGGTAGATCTCGGCGTTCTCGGAGCGCGCGTCGGTGAGGGAGTCGGTGGGCAGGCCCATGAGCGCGTCCTCGTCGTCCATGCTGCCCGAGCTGGGGGGGCTGGCGGGCAGCACGCCGGCCTGGGCGACGAGCTGCAGGTGGCCGCCGGTCTGCGAGCCGAACCACTGGCGGTAGAGCTTGTTGGCGAAGAGCAGCTCCTCGCTGCCCAGCGGCGCCACCGAGACCGAGGCATCGAGCGATTCCAGCACGATGGTGAAGCGCTCGTGCGAGGCGGTGAGCTGCTCGCGCACGCGGTTGGGCTCGGTGATGTCGGTCATCGAGGTCATCCAGCCGGTCTGCTGGCCGTGGGCGTCGATGAGGGGCGAGACATAGAGGCGCGCGTCGAACAGGGAGCCGTTCCTGCGCCGGACCCGCACCTGGAAGCCGCCCACGGTCTGCTTGCCGCTCAGCTCGTCGCGCAGCTTGGCGTGCAGGGCCTCGTGCTCGTTCTCGGGCCAGTAGGTGTAGGGCGGCGACTGGCCGATCAGCTCCTCGGCGCTCCAGCCGGTCATCTGGCAGAAGGCCGCGTTCACGTACGTCATGCGGCCGTTCATGTCGAGCGCGCGCATGCCGGTGACCATGGAGTTCTCCATCGCGCGGCGGAAGTTGGTCTCGGCCACGAGCGCTTCCTGGGTGCGCAGGCGCCGCCGCGTGTGGCGCCAGTTGGCGATGAGCATCCAGGCCGTCATGGCGCTGAGGGTGCCCACCAGCCAGAACAGGCCGCTGCCCACCACGCCGAGCGAGGTGCGATAGGCCTGCGCGCGCAGCACGAGGCCGTTGCCCACGGGCGAGACGAACACCTCGTACTGGTTCGGGCGCGCGGCCCAGGGCAGCAGGTCGGAGGTCCGGCCCCGGGGGGCGAGCGGCGTGCCGGCCAGCAGTTGCTCCTTGCCGTCCAGCATGGTGACCGCGTAGCGCGCCAGCACCTCGGTGGGCGTGCCGTAGCGCAGCAGGCTGTCCACCGAGTATTCGGCCAGCACCACGCCCGTGAAGCGGCCCTGCGCCACCAGCGGCACCTGCAATTGCAGCAGCGGCGTGGCCTCGCCGTCGCCCGGGCTGGCGAGCGGCTGCGCATAGACGGGCTGCTGCAGGTCGCGCGCGATGCCGAAGGTGTCGGCCGTGTCGCCGCTCTTGAGCACCTCGCCGGCCACGCGCAACTGGCCGCTGGGCACGGTGGGCGCCGCGTGGCTGGCGCGGATGCGGCGGCGATCGTCGATCCAGGTGATGGCCTGCAGCTCGGGGTACTGGCTGATGAGCCCTTCCGCGCGGGAGACGAAGTCGGTGCGCTCCAGGTCCTGGTTCGAGAGATCGCGTGCGACACGCATGATCTGCTCCTGCCGCTCCAGCAGGCGCAGGCGCACCCGCTGCTGGGCGTACTCCACGTCGCGCCGCAGGGCCTCCTGTTCGCGCTCGGCCTCCTCGGCGCGCAGGTACCAGAACGCCGCCATGATGGCGGCGAGGAACATCAGCACGGCGGCGAGCGGGGCCAGGGCCGCGAAGCGGTCCTGCCGGGTGGGCGAGAGGCTGCGCCACCAGGTGCGCCACCAGCGGGCGGGCGCGATCACCACGGAAGGCTCCGCGGCAACGGCGGGCGCGGGGGAGGGGTGGTCCATGCCGCGAGTGTAGGGGAGGGCCCTGGTGGCCTCGTTAGCCCTTTGCCGGGCCTATGTGCGGTTGCAGCATTTTTTCATATTGTGGTGTTGTTGGGCGCCATTTGAAATGCCGAAAAAGTGTGCGAAACTCGACTGGATTTATCCCCAACGCCAGCGACTCAAAAAGGAGACAGGCATGACCGCTCAGACCGACCCTCAGGCCGGAAAAACCGCTTCGCCCACCCCCGACACCGACCAGCAGGAAACCCGCGAGTGGATGGATGCGCTGTCGGCCGTGATCGACCGCGAGGGCGCTGAACGGGCCCACTTCCTGCTGGAGCAGTTGCTGGAGCATGCCCGCCAGAGCAGCATCGACATGCCGTTCTCGGCCAACACCGGCTACGTGAACACCATCGAGACCAGCCAGGAGGCGCGCTGCCCCGGCAACCTCGAAATCGAAGGCCGCCTGCGCGCCTACATGCGCTGGAACGCCATGGCGATGGTGGTCAAGGCCAACCGCCACCATCCGCCCGAGGGCGGCGACCTGGGCGGCCACATCGGCTCCTTCGCATCGCTGGCCAACATGTTCGGCGCCGGCTTCAACCACTTCTGGCACGCCGAGAGCGAGAACCACGGCGGCGACCTGATCTACGTGCAGGGCCACGTCTCCCCGGGCATCTACGCCCGCGCCTACCTCGAAGGCCGCCTGACCGAAGAGCAGCTGCTCAATTTCCGCCAGGAAGTGGACGGCAAGGGCCTCTCCAGCTATCCCCACCCCAAGCTGATGCCCGAGTTCTGGCAGTTCCCCACGGTGTCGATGGGCCTGGGGCCGCTGATGGCGATCTACCAGGCGCGCTTCCTCAAGTACCTGCACGCCCGCGGCATCGCCAACACCGAGAATCGCAAGGTCTGGGTGTTCTGCGGCGACGGCGAGATGGACGAGGTGGAGTCGCTGGGCGCCATCGGCCTGGCCGCGCGCGAGAACCTCGACAACCTGGTCTTCGTCATCAACTGCAACCTGCAGCGCCTGGACGGCCCGGTGCGCGGCAACGGCAAGATCATTCAGGAGCTGGAGGGCGAGTTCCGCGGCTCCGGCTGGAACGTCATCAAGCTGCTGTGGGGCAAGGGCTGGGACGGCCTGCTCGCGCGCGACAAGGACGGCGCGCTGCGCAAGATCATGATGGAGTGCAACGACGGCGACTACCAGTCGTTCAAGGCCAATGACGGCGCCTACGTGCGCAAGCACTTCTTCGGCCGCGACCCGCGCACGCTCAAGATGGTCGAGCACATGAGCGACGACGAGATCTGGAACCTGCGCCGCGGCGGCCACGACTCGCAGAAGGTGTATGCCGCCTTCGCCGCCGCCAACACCCACAAGGGCCAGCCCACGGTGCTGCTCGTCAAGACCGTCAAGGGCTTCGGCATGGGCAAGATCGGCGAGGGCAAGAACACCGTCCACCAGACCAAAAAGCTCGGCGACGAGGACATCAAGGCCTTCCGCGACCGCTTCAACATCCCGATCCCCGACAGCCAGATCGCCGACCTGCCGTTCTACAAGCCGGCCGACGACACCCCGGAGATGAAGTACCTGCACGAGCGCCGCAAGGCCCTGGGCGGCTACCTGCCGCACCGCCGCACCAAGGCCGACGAGAGCTTCACCGTGCCCACGCTGGACACCTTCAAGGCCATCCTGGAGCCCACGCCCGAGGGCCGCGAGATCTCCACCACGCAGGCCTATGTGCGCTTCCTCACGCAGCTGCTGCGCGACCAGGCCCTGGGGCCGCGCGTGGTGCCCATCCTGGTGGACGAGGCACGCACCTTCGGCATGGAAGGCCTGTTCCGCCAGGTCGGCATCTACAACCCGCATGGCCAGCAGTACACCCCGGTCGATAAAGACCAGGTCATGTACTACAAGGAAGACAAGGCCGGCCAGATCCTGCAGGAAGGCATCAACGAGGCCGGCGGCATGTCGAGCTGGATCGCGGCCGCCACGTCGTACAGCACGAACAACCGCATCATGGTGCCGTTCTACGTGTACTACTCGATGTTCGGCTTCCAGCGCATCGGCGACCTGGCCTGGGCGGCCGGCGACATGCAGGCGCGCGGCTTCCTGCTGGGCGGCACCTCGGGCCGCACCACGCTCAACGGCGAGGGCCTGCAGCACGAGGACGGCCACAGCCACATCCTGGCCAACACCATCCCCAACTGCGTGAGCTACGACCCCACCTTCGCGCACGAAGTGGCGGTGATCATGCACGAGGGCCTGAAGCGCATGGTCGAGCGCCAGGAGAACGTCTTCTACTACCTCACCCTGCTCAACGAGAACTACGCCATGCCCGGCCTGCAGCCCGGCACCGAGGAGCAGATCCTCAAGGGCATGTACCTCTGCAAGCAAGCCCCGGCGCTCAAGAAGGGCGCCCCGGCGGTGCAGCTGCTGGGCAGCGGCACCATCCTGCGCGAATCGTTCTTCGCCCAGGAGCTGCTGGAGAAGGACTGGGGCGTGGCCGCCTCCGTGTGGAGCTGCCCGAGCTTCAACGAGCTGACCCGCGACGGCCAGGAGGCCGACCGCTGGAACCTGCTGCACCCCACGGAGACGCCGCGCGTGTCCTTCGTGGAACAGCAGCTCGCCAAGACCGAGGGCCCCGTGGTGGCATCCACCGACTACATGAAGGCCTACACCGAGCAGATCCGCCCCTACATCCCCAAGGGCCGCACCTACAAGGTGCTGGGCACCGACGGCTTCGGCCGCAGCGATTTCCGCCGCAAGCTGCGCGAGCACTTCGAGGTGGACCGCCACTACATCGTGGTGGCCGCGCTCAAGGCCCTGGCCGAGGACGGCACGCTGCCCGCGAAGACGGTGGCCGAGGCCATCCAGAAGTACGGCATCCAGGCCGACAAGGTGAACCCGCTGCACGCCTGACCCCACCGGAGACAACAACATGGCACTGATAGACATCAAGGTCCCGGACATCGGGGATTTCGACACCGTCGGCGTGATCGAGCTGCTCGTGAAGCCGGGCGACACGGTGAAGGCCGAGCAGTCGCTCATCACCGTGGAATCCGACAAGGCTTCCATGGAGATCCCCTCCAGCCACGCTGGCGTGGTTAAGGAGATCAAGGTCAAGATCGGCGACAAGGTGAGCGAGGGCTCCGCCATCGTCGTGCTGGAAACGGCCGGCGAGGTCGCCCCGGAGCAGAAGTCCGAGCCCCAGGGCTCCCAGGTCGCCGCCGCGCCTGCATCTTCTGCTATCAAAACTGAAGCTGCTGCGCCGGCGCCGGCGCCGGCAGCCGCCCCCGCCGGCCCGCTCGAAGTGCGCGTGCCCGACATCGGCGACTTCAAGGACGTGGCCGTCATCGAGTTGCTCGTGAAGCCGGGCGACACGGTGAAGGTCGAGCAATCGCTCTTCACCGTCGAGTCCGACAAAGCCTCGATGGAGATCCCGTCGCCCGCCGCCGGCGTGGTGAAGGAGCTGAAGGTGAAGATCGGCGACAAGGTCAACGTGGGCGACCTCGTGGCCCTGCTGGAGGGCGCCGCGGGCGCCTCCGCGCCGGCCCCCGCAGCGGCAGCCCCCACACAGGCCGCGGCCCCTGCCGCCCAGGCTGCGCCTGCTGCCGCTTCTGCACCGGCCCCTGCGGCGGCCCCCGCCGCCATGCCTGCGCACCAGCCCGGCACGCCCACCGCCGGCCTGCCGCATGCCAGCCCCTCCGTGCGCAAGTTCGCCCGCGAACTCGGCGTGCCGCTCGAAGAGATCAAGGGCACGGGCCCCAAGGGCCGCATCACCCAGGACGACGTGCAGGGCTTCACCCGGCAGGTGATGGCCGGTGCCGTGCAGACCCAGGCACAGGCCGCCAAGGCGCCCGCCGGTGGTGGCGGCTCGGGCGTGGGCCTGGACCTGCTGCCCTGGCCGAAGGTGGACTTCGCCAAGTTCGGCCCCATCGAGCGCAAGGAACTGGGCCGCATCAAGAAGATCAGCGGTGCCAACCTGACGCGCAACGCCATCGTGATCCCGGCCGTCACCAACCACGACGACGCCGACATCACCGACCTGGAGGCCTTCCGCGTCTCGACCAACAAGGAAAACGAGAAGAGCGGCGTCAAGGTCACCATGCTGGCCTTCCTGATCAAGGCCTCGGTGGCCGCGCTCAAGAAGTTCCCCGAGTTCAACAGCTCGCTCGACGGCGATGCGCTGGTCTATAAGCAGTACTACCACATCGGCTTCGCGGCCGACACGCCCAACGGCCTGGTGGTGCCCGTGATCAAGGACGCCGACAAGAAGGGCGTGCTGCAGATCAGCCAGGAAATGGGCGAACTCGCCAAGAAGGCCCGCGACGGCAAGCTCGGTCCGGCCGACATGAGCGGCGCCACGTTCACCATCTCCAGCCTGGGCGGCATCGGTGGCCGCTACTTCACGCCCATCATCAACGCGCCGGAAGTCGCCATCCTGGGCGTCTGCAAGAGCCAGATGGAGCCCGTGTGGGACGGCAAGGCCTTCCAGCCGCGCCTGATGCTGCCGCTGTCGCTGACCTGGGACCATCGCGTCATCGACGGGGCCGCCGCCGCGCGCTTCAACGCGTACCTGGGCCAGATCCTGGGCGACTTCCGCCGCGTGCTGCTGTAAGCAAAGGAACCGGAACATGGCAATCATGGACATCAAGGTTCCCGACATCGGCGACTTCGCCGAAGTGGGCGTGATCGAAGTGCTGGTGAAGCCCGGCGACACCGTGAAGGTGGAGCAGAGCCTCATCACCGTCGAATCCGACAAGGCATCGATGGAGATTCCGTCGAGCCACGCGGGCGTGGTCAAAGAGGTGAAGGTGAAGATCGGCGACAAGGTGGCCGAAGGCTCGGTGGTGCTCACGCTGGAGGCTTCCGGCGCGGCGGCCGCGCCGGCCCCTGCGCCTGCCGCACCCGCGGCCGGTGCGGCTCCCGCCCCTGCGGCGCCCGCGCAGGCGGCGCCCCGGATCGAGGCGGCGAGCTTCGGCGGCAACGCCGACCTGGAGTGCGACGTGCTCGTGCTGGGCGGCGGCCCCGGCGGCTACTCGGCCGCCTTCCGCGCGGCCGACCTGGGCCTGAAGGTCGTCATCGTCGAGCGCTACGCCACCCTGGGCGGCGTGTGCCTGAACGTGGGCTGCATCCCGTCCAAGGCGCTGCTGCACGTGGCGGCGGTGATCGACGAGGTGAGCCACCTGAAGGCGGCCGGCATCGACTTCGGTGCCCCGCAGGTGAACATCGATACCCTGCGCGGCCACAAGGAAAAGGTCATCTCCAAGCTGACCGGCGGCCTGGCCGCCATGGCCAAGATGCGCAAGGTGACCACCGTGCGCGGTGTCGGCCAGTTCGTCGGTGCCCACCACCTGGAGGTGGAGGAGACCACCGGCACCACCGGCCAGGAGAAGACCGGCGCGAAGAAGGTCGTGGCCTTCCAGCGCGCCATCATCGCCGCCGGCTCGCAGGCCGTGCGCCTGCCGTTCATGCCCGACGATCCGCGCGTGGTCGATTCCACCGGTGCCCTGGCGCTGAAGGAGGTCCCCAAGCGCATGCTGATCCTGGGCGGCGGCATCATCGGCCTGGAGATGGGCACCGTCTATTCCACGCTGGGCGCGCGCCTCGATGTGGTGGAGATGATGGACGGCCTGATGCAGGGCGCCGATCGCGACCTCGTCAAGATCTGGCAGAAGATGAACGCCAAGCGCTTCGACAACATCATGTTGAAGACCAAGACCGTGGGCGCCGAAGCCACGCCGGAAGGCATCAAGGTCAGCTTCGCCGCCGCGGAAGAGGGCGGCACGGCCCCCGAGCCGCAGGTCTACGACCTCGTGCTGCAGGCCGTGGGCCGTACCCCCAACGGCAGGAAGATCGCCGCCGAGAAGGCCGGCGTGGCCGTGACGGACCGGGGCTTCATCAACGTCGACATCCAGATGCGCACCAACGTGCCGCACATCTTCGCCAT
This sequence comes from Paracidovorax anthurii, assembly GCF_003269065.1. Classification (GTDB taxonomy): domain Bacteria; phylum Pseudomonadota; class Gammaproteobacteria; order Burkholderiales; family Burkholderiaceae_C; genus Paracidovorax; species Paracidovorax anthurii. The sequence goes on along the minus strand of NZ_QLTA01000017.1, from coordinate 1,266 downwards.
CGGCGACATCGTGGGCCAGCCCATGCTGGCGCACAAGGCGGTGCACGAGGCGCACGTGGCGGCCGAGGTGATCGCGGGCGAACTGCAGGGCAACAAGGAACTGGCCTCCGCCGCCTTCAATGCCCGCGTGATCCCGAGCGTCGCCTACACCGACCCCGAGGTGGCCTGGGTGGGCCTGACGGAAGACCAGGCCAAGGCCCAGGGCATCAAGGTCAAGAAGGGCCTGTTCCCCTGGACGGCCTCGGGCCGCGCCATCGCCAACGGCCGCGACGAGGGCGTGACCAAGCTGCTGTTCGACGATTCGCCCGAGGCCCATGGCCACGGCAAGATCCTGGGCGGCGGCATCGTGGGCACCCATGCCGGCGACATGATCGGCGAGATCGCCCTGGCGATCGAGATGGGCGCGGACGCGGTGGATATCGGCAAGACCATCCATCCCCATCCCACGCTGGGCGAGAGCATCGGCATGGCGGCGGAGATCGCGCACGGCTCCTGCACGGATGTGCCGCCGCAGAAGAAGTAAGCATTCAGCGCTTTGTCAATGAAAGAGCCCGAACAGGAAACTGTTCGGGCTCGGATGGCGCAACAGTTTCACGGCGGTGGAAAACCCATCCAAATCAGTGTGCGCTTTTGCCGGGCGGGCGAGCTTTTCATTTTTCATGCTGAGGCGCTGACAGTGAGCACCTGCCTGGAATCCGCAGTATCACGTCACACCGCGAGGACTGACGCGCTTGCCTTGGTAATTCGTCCATGCCCGCTCCACCAGTTTCCGCATGCCCTGGTCTTCAGGAATAGGGTGTATATCCAGGTCTTTGAGCGTAGCCTCGTACAAATCTCGATCGCCTCCTTCGGGGATTTGTAGCGCAGCGCAGAAATCATCCTCGGCCTGCTGAGGCTTGCCCAGTAAATACTGCACGTATGCCCTGTTGCCCAAATAAATACCGTTAGGGATTCTCTGCACGAATCCCATCGGGATGTGCGTGCGCAATCCTGAAGCCGAGACAATACGCGCATGAAGCAAAGCAGCCTGGGCCTGGGCAACACCATCAAGCGGACCCGCAAGCGCGAGTTCCTTGATGCGATGGAACTGGTGGTTCCCTGGGGCGAGCTGGTTTCGCTGATCGAGCCCCACGCGCCCGAGAGTGGCCGCCGTGGCCAGCAGCCCTTTGCGGTGCAGACGCTGCTGCGCATCCACTTCATGCAACAGTGGTTCAAGCTCAGCGACCCGGCCATGGAAGAAGCATTGCACGACGTGCCCGCCTTCCG
>NZ_QLTA01000016.1 GCF_003269065.1 Paracidovorax anthurii | reverse complement strand
AGAACGCCCGCCACTGGAAGAAGCCGAGTCCGGGATCGGAGCAGCGCAACGAAGCCATCCGGGCGTGCCAGCGTTTGGGCCGCAGCGTCTGGAAGAAGTGGAGCGGCTACCACCGGCGCAGCCTTGTCGAGACGAAGATGCACTGCTTCAAGCGACTGGGCGAACGGGTGACGGCGCGCACGTTCGAGCATCAGGTGGTGGAGTTGCATGTCCGCGTGGCCGTACTCAACCGCTTCAGCCAGATCGGTCGTCCTCAAACCGTTCTGGTGGCCGCCATGGCATAAATCCGTCTGGGGTTGGGGCTATGCCGTCTTCGAACTGATTTGTGCAACAAAGCCCACCGCCCCCAACCCCGGGCGCAGCCATGCCATGGCGGTCACAGGCACTGCGATTGGACGCCCGGGCTGCGTGAAGCGGTTGAGTCAAGGCCATCCGTGAACGTCGGCTGGCGACTGCGCTGGGCATGGGCATGGGCATGGGCATGGGCATGGGCATGGACCGGCGCTCTTCCAGAAGGCCGGCACCCTATGGCCAAAGCCGCCCTCGGCATCGGTTTGCAGCCTTTTCGCGTTCATGTCGGCGGATCGGCTGCAAAGTTTGCTATGTTTTCAGGAGCTGCCGCCGTCGCGACCGTGGTGACCCTGAGGCTGTGATCCGGCGCGTCCCGTGGCGCGGGGCCGCTTGAAATCCCCGCTGCCGCGCCTCAACTGCGCGTCAGTCCGGAGGATCACAGACCATGCGTCTCGACAAACTCACCACCAAGTTCCAGGAAGCTCTCGCCGACGCGCAATCGCTCGCGCTGGGCAACGACAACGCCTACATCGAGCCCGTGCACCTGCTGGCGGCCATGCTGCGCCAGGAGGACGGCCCGCGCGCGCTGCTGCAGCGCGCCGGCGCCAACGCGGCCGGCCTGCAGACGGCAGCCGAGAACGCCATCAAGCGCTTGCCCCAGGTGCAGGGCCAGGACCAGGTGCAGGTCGGCCCCGAGCTGGGCCGGCTGCTGCAGGCCACCGAGAAGGAGGCCATCAAGCGCGGCGACCAGTTCATCGCGAGCGAGTTGTTCCTGCTCGCGCTGGTCGATGGCAAGGGCGACACCGCCCAACTGGCCCGCGAGCACGGCTGCACGCGCAAGAGCCTCGAAGCCGCGATCGACGCGGTGCGCGGCGGCGCCCAGGTCAACAGCGCCGAGGCCGAGGGCCAGCGCGAGGCGCTCAAGAAATACACGCTCGATCTCACCGAGCGCGCCCGCGCCGGCAAGCTCGACCCCGTGATCGGCCGCGACGACGAGATCCGCCGCGCCATCCAGGTGCTGCAGCGCCGCAGCAAGAACAACCCCGTGCTCATCGGCGAGCCCGGCGTGGGCAAGACCGCCATCGTCGAGGGCCTCGCGCAGCGCATCGTGGCCGGCGAGGTGCCCGAATCGCTCAAGGACAAGCGCGTGCTCTCGCTCGACATGGCCGCGCTGCTGGCCGGCGCCAAGTACCGCGGCGAATTCGAGGAGCGCCTGAAGGCCGTGCTGAACGAACTGGCCAAGGACGAGGGCCGCACCATCGTCTTCATCGACGAGCTGCACACCATGGTGGGCGCCGGCAAGGCCGAGGGCGCGATGGACGCGGGCAACATGCTCAAGCCGGCCCTCGCGCGCGGCGAACTGCACTGCGTGGGCGCGACCACGCTCGACGAATACCGCAAGTACATCGAGAAGGACGCGGCGCTGGAGCGGCGCTTCCAGAAGATCCTCGTGGGCGAGCCCAGCGTGGAGGCCACCATCGCCATCCTGCGCGGCCTGCAGGAGCGCTACGAGCTGCACCACGGCGTGGACATCACCGACCCGGCCATCGTGGCGGCGGCGGAGCTCTCGCACCGCTACATCACCGACCGCTTCCTGCCCGACAAGGCCATCGACCTCATCGACGAGGCGGCGGCCAAGATCAAGATCGAGATCGACTCCAAGCCCGAGGCCATCGACAAGCTCGACCGCCGGCTGATCCAGCTGCAGATCGAGCGCGAGGCCGTGCGCAGGGAAAAGGACGAGGCCTCGCAGAAACGCTTCGCGCTGATCGCCGAAGAGATCGAGCGCCTGCAGAAGGAGATCGCCGACCTGGAGGAGATCTGGACGGCCGAGAAGGCGCAGGCCCAGGGGTCCGCGCAGGTGCGCGAGGAGATCGAGCGCGTCAAGCTGCAGATCGTGGAGTTCACGCGCAAGGGCGACCTGACCAAGGTGTCGGAGCTGCAATACGGCCGGCTGCCCGACCTGGAGCGCAAGCTCAAGGAGGCGCAGGCCAAGGAAGACGGCCGCGACGGCGCATCGGCGCCCAACCGCCTGCTGCGCACCCAGGTGGGCGCGGAGGAGATCGCCGAGGTGGTGAGCCGCGCCACGGGCATCCCCGTCGCCAAGATGCTGCAGGGCGAGAAGGACAAGCTGCTGCAGATGGAAGGCAAGCTGCACGAGCGCGTGGTGGGCCAGGAAGAGGCCATCGCCGCCGTGGCCAACGCCATCCGCCGCTCGCGCTCGGGCCTGGCCGACCCCAACCGGCCCATGGGCTCGTTCCTCTTCCTCGGCCCCACGGGCGTGGGCAAGACCGAGCTGTGCAAGGCGCTGGCGGGCTTCCTCTTCGACAGCGAGGAGCACCTCGTGCGCATCGACATGAGCGAGTTCATGGAGAAGCACTCCGTGGCCCGCCTGATCGGCGCGCCGCCCGGCTACGTGGGCTACGAGGAGGGCGGCTACCTCACCGAGGCCGTGCGCCGCAAGCCCTACAGCGTGCTGCTGCTCGACGAGGTCGAGAAGGCGCACCCGGACGTGTTCAACGTGCTGCTGCAGGTGCTCGACGACGGCCGCCTCACCGACGGCCAGGGCCGTACCGTGGACTTCAAGAACACCGTGATCGTGATGACGAGCAACATCGGCTCGCACCTCATCCAGGCCATGGTGGGGCAGGACGCGGACGACATCAAGGAAGCGGTCTGGGCGGAACTCAAGAACCACTTCCGGCCCGAATTCCTCAACCGCATCGACGAGACGGTGGTGTTCCACGCGCTCGACGCGAAGAACATCGAGGCGATCGCGCGCATCCAGTTGCACCTGCTGGAGGCGCGGCTGGCGAAAATGGACCTGCACCTGCAGGTCTCGCCCGCGGCGCTCTCCGAACTGGCGAAGGTGGGCTTCGACCCCGTGTTCGGCGCGCGGCCGCTCAAGCGCGCGATCCAGCAGCGCATCGAGAATCCGCTCTCGAAGCTGCTGCTGGAGGGGCGCTTTCCGCCCAAGAGCGTGATCCCGGTGAACGTCGATCCCGTACAGGACCCGGGGGTCTTCCGCTTCGGCGAACCGGCGGCCGCGGGGTAAGGTCGGCAATCCCGGCGCGGCGGCGCACAGGCGCCGCGCCATCGATGGAAAGGATGTGCTTTGAATGATTTTCTGGCCGGTGTGATCCGGTGGACCGTGCGCCTCGCGGTGGTGGCCGTGGGCGCGGTGTTTTTCCTGTGCCTGCTGGTCGCGGTGGCCCTGCTGGCGCTGGCGTGGGGCGTGCGCATGCTGTGGGCGCGGATCACCGGCCAGCCCGTCACGCCCTGGGTGATGCGCATGGACCCGCGCGAGGGCTGGAGCACGGTGTACCGCAGCACCGCGCGCTGGTCGGCCGCCGGCCGCCGGGGCCAGCCGCCCGAGGGCGAGCCCGGCCCGCTGCGCTCGGCCGAGTTGCCGGGCGCCCGCACCGAGGTGGCGGACGTGCAGCCGCGCGACGTGCACTGAGTCGAAAGCACCTCACCGCGCTGTGCGCCCACCCTTGCTTCCCCGGGCCTTTGGAGACACCGGTTTACATGGCGTTTCCAGTGCCCTGCCTATGATTGCCGAATGACGCCAGACGCTATCCGCCACCAGTTCGAAATCCAGCGGCAGGCCAGCCGGGAGCAACCCGAGACGCCCCTGCTGGTGCGGCGGGAACGCCTGCTGCGCATGCGCAAGCTGCTCGACGGCCACGGGCCCGCGCTCGCCGCCGCCGTGCAGGCCGACTTCGGCATCCGCTCGCCCCGCCTCACCGAGGTGGCCGAACTCCTCATCCTGCGCACCCAGGTGGCGCACACGCTGCGGCACCTCGCGCGCTGGGCCAGGAAGCGCCGCGTTTTCACGCCGCTGCACCTGCAGCCCGCGCAGGCCTGGATCCAGCGCCAGCCGCTGGGCGTGGTGGGCGTGATCGCGCCCTGGAACTACCCGGTGCAGCTCGCGCTCGGCCCCGCCATCTGCGCGCTCGCGGCGGGCAACCGCGTGATGCTCAAGCCCAGCGAACTCACGCCGCACACCTCGGCCCAGCTCGCGGCGCTGGTGGCGCAGTTCTTCTCGTCCGACGAGTTCTGCGTGGTGCAGGGCGATGCGGCCACGGCGGCGCTGGTGGCGTCGCTGCCGTTCGATCACCTCGTCTTCACCGGCTCCACCGCCGTGGGCCGCAAGGTGGCGCAGGCGGCCGCCGCCAACCTCACGCCGACCACGCTGGAGCTGGGCGGCAAGTCGCCTTGCATCATCGATGCCGACTGCGACCTGCAGGACGCGGCCCTCAAGATCGCCCACGGCAAGCTGTTCAACGCCGGCCAGACCTGCGTGGCGCCCGACTACGTGCTGCTGCCGCGCGGCAGCGAGGGCGCGTTCGCCGAGGCCTACCGCGCGGCGGTGGCAAAGCTGTTCCCGTATTTCGAGGGCAATCCGGACTACGCCTCCATCCTCCATTCGCGCCACCTCGCGCGGCTGCGCACCATGCTGCAGCAGGCCCAGACGCAGGGCGCCGAGGTGCACGTGCTCGAACCCGTGCCGGGCTCGCCCCCGCCGCCCCCGCCGGGCATCGGCGACGGCGTGGCGCGGCAGATGCCGCCCGTGCTGGTCTTCAACGCCACCCTGCAGATGCAGGTCATGCAGGAGGAGATCTTCGGCCCCGTGCTGCCGGTGCTGGGCTACGAGCGCCTGCAGGACGCCATCGACCACATCAACGCCGGGCCGCGCCCGCTCGCGCTCTACTGGTTCGGCCGCAGCGAGGCCGCGCGCGACGACGTGCTGCGCCGCACGGTGAGCGGCGGCGTCACCGTCAACGACACGCTGCTGCACGTCGCGCACGACAACCTTCCCTTCGGCGGCGTGGGCGACAGCGGTTGGGGCGCCTACCACGGCGAGCACGGATTCCTGCGCTTTTCCCACCAGAAGCCGGTGCTCGCGCAGTCGCGCTGGTCGCTCGCCAGCCTGCTGCATCCGCCGTACGGGGCGCGGTTCGACCAGGTCATGGGCCTGCTGCGCCGCTGGCTCTGATGCGGCCTTCGCGCCGGGTTTTTCCCTCTGCCGGAACATCGTGTGCGCACTGGCCCGAAGCCTTTGCCGGCGCCGTTTCCAGGCCTTCCGCGCGGGGGGCTGGAAGGGGCCTGCCGGAGCCCGGTCTGGAGATGAAAAACCAATTGCGCGACAATCGCGGGTTTTTCGTTCCCTTCCCCTTTTCTGTTCGTTCGTTTCCATGTCCAGTATTCAGGCCAGTATTCAGGTTCGTCCCGCCACGCTCCGCGATGCCAAAGCCATTGCCCAGATCCACACGCAATCCGCGATGGAGGCCTACCGTGGCCTGGTCCCCGACGACCAATTGAAAGCCATGTCTTCGGTCGATAAGCGCCAGGCCTACTGGCGCGAGGCCATCGAGTACTGCGAGCCCCAGGTTCAGGTCGCAGTCGAGGGCGACAAGATCGTCGGCTTCGTCGGCTTCGACCGCTCGCGCGATGCCAAGTCGCGTCCCACCACCGGCGAGATCTGGGCCATCTATGCGGCCCCCACGCACTGGAACCAGGGCGTGGGCGTGGCCCTCTGGGATGCCGCCCGCGAAGGCCTGCAGCAGGAAGGCTGCACCAACGTCACGGCGTGGGTACCGATGCGCAACGAGCGCGCGCTGCGCTTCCACGAGCTCGCGGGTTTCAAGCGCGAGATGTCCACCGCCAAGACCGCCATCATCGGCGGCGTCAAGATCGAGGAAGTGCGCCTGCAGCGCTCCATCAACTGACCGGCGCGCGGCCCCCGGGCCGCATGCGGCAAGCCCCATCCACCCTTCTTCCCGGCGCATGATTCATTGGAGCCACAACGGCCAGGACCGCAGCGCGCACTGGCGCGCCGAGTCCGGCGCGGCCGCGCCACGCCGCGTGGTGGTGGCCGACGACACGCTGCCCGCCGATGCGGCCTACCGCATGGCCTGTGAAGGCACGGCCCTGCTCTGGCAGGGCGACTTCCAGAACGCGCGCCATCTGCTGCAGGCCCTGATGCGCCGCGCCGACGGCCGGGGAGGCCGCGCGCGCGGCGGTGCCCGGGCCAGGGCGCGCGCGGCCGCGCAGCCGCCCGCCACGCCGGCGCAGGCCTTCCACCTGCACCGCCAGGCCCAGGCCGGGCGGGCGCGCGTGCTGGGCATGCTGCTGATCCCCGTCGAAGGCGACCACGCCATCGCGCTGCGCCGCGCGCCGGACTGGCGAACGGCCCTGGCCGAGGCCTGGGGCGCGCCGCGGGGCGAGCCCTGCGTGGCCTCGCTGCGCGAGCTGCTGGGCATCGTGGGCGCGCACGAATGGCGCAAGAAGGGCGTGGAGATCCCCGCGCTCGGCCCGCCGCCGGACAACCGCATCCACCCGCACTACGGCGTTTTCTCGCCCGTGCGGGGCGAGTACGTGGACCTCGTGGCGCAGGCCCCGCTGCCCGAGGGGGCGCGGGCCCTGGCCTTCGACATCGGCACGGGCACGGGCGTGCTCGCGGCCGTGCTGGCGCGGCGCGGCATCCGGCGCATCGTCGCCACCGACCAGGACCCCCGCGCCCTGGACTGCGCGCGCGACAACCTGCAGCGCCTGTGCAGGCTGCCGTGCGTGGAGTTGGCGCGTGCCGACCTGTTCCCCGAGGGGCGCGCGCCCCTGGTGGTGTGCAACCCGCCCTGGGTGCCCGCGCGCGCGGCATCGCCCATCGAGCACGCCGTGTACGACGAGGACAGCCGCATGCTGCGCGGCTTCCTGGCCGGCCTGGGCGCGCACCTGGAGCCAGGGGGCGAGGGCTGGCTGATCCTTTCCGACCTGGCCGAGCACCTGGGGCTGCGCCCGCGCGAACAATTGCTCGACTGGATCGCGGCCGCGGGCCTGCGGGTGGCGGGCCGGATCGACACCCGTCCGCGCCACGCCAAGGCCGCCGACGAGGCCGACCCGCTGCACGCGGCGCGCGCGGCCGAGGTCACGTCGCTCTGGCGGCTCGCCGCCGCGTCCTGATTTTTCTTTGCCGGGCCGCTGCCGGCGCGCCCGTCACGCGGGGGTCGGCAGGAGCTGCTCCATGCGGCTGCGCACGACCGCCGCACGCTCCGGGCCGGCCAGCAGGGAGATTTCCTCCAGCAGCGTCTCGCTCACGTCGAGCATGCTGTCGCGGTCCCGCGCCGTGCGCAGGGCCTCGTGGAAGCTCTGGGCCAGCGTGGGGTTGCGCCGCGCGAACATGCGCTCGCAGATGTCGAAGAGGTACATGCGCGTGCCCGCCAGCGAGCGCAGCGCGTTCGATGGCGCGATCGGTATCCCGGGGGGCGCGTCTGCGCGCGCGGCGGGCCCGCCGGCTTGCGGCGTCGCTCCGGCGGCGCCCCCGGCGGCCAGATAGCCTTCGGCCACCAGCTTGGATACGATCTCCGCGCCGGCGCCGTGGTAGAGCGCTTCCAGATCGGCCACGGGCCGTCCGTCCGCGAGCAGCAGCAGGGAGCGCTCGCGCAGGCTGAGGTTGCGCACGCCCGGTGACAGTTCCAGGCGCGCCTTGTCGGTTCTCAGGAGCAGCATGGCCAGAGGGAACGAGGGCTTGGCGAAAATAGGATGTCCCGATTGCAGCGCATTCCGATGACGCAGCGATGACGGGGCGTGCGCGAACCCTCCTCGTGGCCATGGTGTGGCAGAGGGTTTGCTATGTTTTCAATAGCTAACTATCAAGTAAAGACGGCGACATGGAGGCTGTCTGGCGCTTGGGATTGCCCCTCGGGCCTGTTTTCCATTTTTTTCGATGCCCCCACCGTCTCCCCTGCTTCTGCTCGCTCCCATGGAGGGGCTCCTCGACTTCGTGCTGCGCGACGTGCTCACGCGCGTGGGCGGGGTGGACCGCTGCGTGTCCGAGTTCATCCGCATCACCGGCACGCTGCTGCCCGACAAGGTGTTCCTGCGCTACATCCCCGAGCTGCGCACGGGCGGGCGCACGCTGGCCGGCGTGCCCGTGCGGGCGCAACTGCTGGGCTCCGACCCGGCGAGCATGGCCGAGAACGCGGCGCGCCTGGCGGCGCTCGGGCCGGAAGGCATCGACCTCAACTTCGGCTGCCCGGCCAACGTGGTCAACCGCCACGGCGGCGGCGCGGCGCTGCTGCGCGAGCCCGAGCGCATCGCCGCCGTGGTGGCCGCCGTGCGCCGCGCGGTCCCCGCGCACCTGCCGGTCTCGGCCAAGATGCGCCTGGGCTACGACGACACGCTGCGGGCCCGCGAATGCGCGCAGGCGGCGGAGGCGGGCGGTGCCTGCGAGCTGGTCGTGCACGCCCGCACCAAGGCCGACGGCTACCGCCCGCCGGCCTACTGGGAGCTGGTGGCGCCGCTGCGCTCGGCGGTGCGCATCCCCGTCATCGCCAACGGCGAGATCTGGACGGTGGACGACGCGCTGCGCTGCCGCGCGGCCTCGGGCGGCGACGCGCTCATGCTGGGCCGCGGCATCGTGGCCGACCCGGGCCTGGCGCGCGCGATCCGCGCGGCCGACGCGGGGCGCGTGGGCGAAGCGCCGCTGGCCTGGGGCGAATTGCTGCCGCACCTCGGCACGTTCTGGCACCGGGTGTGCGAAGACCTCGAACCGCGCCAGCGCGCCGGGCGCCTCAAGCAATGGCTGAACCTGCTGCGCCGGCGCTTTCCCGAGGCCGAGGCGGCCTACCAGCACGTGCGCACGATGACCGACCAGCGCGCCATCTCCGCCTGGGTGGCCGCGCAGACCGGGGCCGGCGCGCAGGGCGCCGCGCACTGACGGGAGCGGCGCGCAGGGAAAGGGGCGGCGCGCGGGCTACAGCAGGTGGTCGGGTGCCAGCGGGCCCAGCAGCCGCAGCAGCATGCGCAGGCCCAGGCTCGCATCGGGTTCGCGGGTGGCATCCTGCAGTCCGCTGCCCTGCGGCGCGCGCCACACCAGCCCGCCACCCGGCGCCGGCTCGACGCGCCAGGAGGCCTCGCGCATGGTCGTCTCGATCTGCGTCGCCGCCATGCGCGATAGCGTCCGGCTGTGGATCAGCAGCGCGATCTCGGTGTTCTGCAGCTGCGAGCGCAAGTCCAGGTTCATCGACCCCACGGCCAGCAGCCGCCCGTCCACCACCAGCACCTTGGAGTGGAGCATGGAGCGCGACGGGCCGATGGCCCCCGAGCCCGATGCGCCGAAGGTGGACTTCAGGCCGGCCTGTTCGCTGCGCAGCTCGTAGAGTTCGAGCCCCATCGCCAGCAGATCCTCGCGGTGGCGCGCATACCCCGCATGGGCCACGGGGGCATCGTTGGACGCCAGCGAGTTGGTGAGCACGCGCACCCGCACGCCGCGCGCCCGGGCGTCCGCGAAGGCGCGCTTCATGTCGTCGCCCGGCACGAAGTAGGGCGAGATGATGAGCAGGTCCTCGCGCGCCTGGGCCATCAGCTGCAGCATGCCGTCCACCACCGTCTCGCCCTGCGCCGCGTGCGCGGCCGAGGCCTGCAGCGAGGCGGCCTGCGGCGGGCCCGCGGCCGGCGCCACCGGCCCGCGCGGCCCGCTCACCTCCAGGCCGGCACCGGAGGCCAGGCTGGCGGTCGGCTCGGGCGGATCGCCGTCCGCGGGGATCTTGGTCGGCCGGTCCGCGAGCATCACCGCCGGTGCCCAGGTGAAGGGCGCCGCGCCCAGGTCCATGGACTGCTCGTTCCAGACGCGCGCGCGCCGCTCGGCGGACTCGGGCGCCTCGCCGGGGCGGGGCTCGCCGCCAGCGGGCCGCGCGGCACCGGGGGGCTCGGCGGCGCGGGCGGCGGGCACCACGTCGCGGTCGCCCTCGGGGTGCTGCGCCGCGGGCGTGCCGCGTGTCTGCTCGCGCAGGCGGGCCAGCTCTTCCTGCGTGATGAGCGATTGCACCGGATAGGCGCGCCGGTTGTTCCAGTAGCTGTCGAAGCTGCGCGACATCTCCGCCACGATCGGGCCCGCGGCCAGCACGTCCAGGTCCACGAAGTTGCCGGAATCGCCATTGCCGAAATAGGCATCGCCCAGGTTGCGGCCGCCGGTCACGCCCATCGCGTTGTCGGCGATGAACAGCTTGTTGTGCATGCGCTGCTGCACCCGCGAGAAATCGGTGAGCGAGCCCCACAGCCGCCCCACCATGGAATCGCGCGGCCCCGCCACGGGATTGAACATGCGCATCTCGATGTTGGGCTGGAACGCGAGCCCCATCACCAGCGCGTTGCGCCCGGTGCTGTGGAAATCGTCCAGCAGCACGCGCACGCGCACGCCCCGCCGCGCGGCCGCGACCACGCCGCGCAGCAGGCGCTCGCTGCTCGCGTCGGCGTGGATGGCGTAGTACTGCAGGTCCAGGGTCTTCTGCGCGGCATCCACCAGCGCCAGGCGGCTGCCGTAGGCGTCCTGCGGGCCGCTCAGCAGCAGGAAGCCCGAGGCGTGCCGCCCGCCCGCCGCCTGCCGGCGCTCCTCCACGGTGCGCGCGAGCGGCGTGCCGCCGGTGGGCGCCAGCGCGAAGGATTCCGGCCGCTCCACGTTCTGCGGCAGGCCCGAGCAGCCCGCGCCGCACAGCGCCAGAAGAAGGAGGGGGAGGGCGCACCAGCGCCCGAAGGCGGCGCGGGGGCGTGGGGGGGCAACGAAACCGTCAGGCATGGAAGGTCCTGCGATGCGCGGGGGCGCGGGGTGCCCGAGGTATAGCGCAAGCCCGCGCGGCCGGCCTGTCGGACAACGCGCCGGCGGCGGGGCGGTTCCGTTCGGGGGCGGGGTGGTCAGCGCCGCGCGTAGCCCAGGCAGGCGCCGGCGTTGGGCAGGCCCCTGCATTCCCGGTACAGTCGGCGATCCCGCTCCGCCGGGGTCTCGCCCGAATGGTTGGGCGGGCCGTTGTGGATCTTGAGCGACTTCTTCGGGGCCTTGGCCCTGGCGCTCCCGCCCGGGGTCTGCGAGGGCTCCGCCGTGTCCTGGGCCGCCGGTGCGGCGCCCGCGAGCGCGCCCCCGATCAGGAGCGCGGCCGCGAGCCGGGCCAGGGCGCGGGCGTGGTTCGTTCTTTGCATGTCGTGTTTCCTCCGGCTGCGCAATGTACCTTCCGCGCGCCGCCGCGAGACCCCGCCGTGCGTTATGTCCCGCCGTGCGTTCGTTCATTCATCGACCTGTCCATGCGCCACACCTTCCTCTCTCTCGAAGAATCCCGGATCCGCGAAGTCGCCAACGCCGGCATGGGGCATGCCGACGTGCTGCCGTTCTGGTTCGGCGAAAGCGACGAGACCACCCCGCAGGCCGTCAGCGACGCCGCCATCGCCTCCCTGCGCGCGGGCGAGACCTTCTATTCCCACAACCTCGGCCTTCCCGCGCTGCGCGAGGCGATCGCCGCCTACATGGCCCGGCTGCACGGGGGCGCGATCGGCGTGGAGCGGATCGCCGTCACCTCGGGCGGCGTCAATGCCCTGATGCTGTCCGTGCAGGCCCTGGTGGACCCGGGCGACGAGGTGGTGGCCATCACCCCGGTGTGGCCCAATCTCACGGCCCAGCCGCGGGTCATGGGCGCGCACCTGCGCTGCGTGCCGCTGCGGCCCGGCCCGGACGGTGCCTGGGCGCTCGACATGGACGCGCTGCGGCAGGCCGTGACGCCCGCCACGCGGCTGCTGGTGGTCAACGCCCCCAACAACCCCACGGGCTGGACGCTCTCGGCCGGAGAGCAGCGGCAGATCCTGGAGCATTGCCGCGCGACGGGCACCTGGATCCTCGCGGACGAGGTGTACGAGCGGCTCTACTACGAGCCCACGCCGCGCGGCTGCGCGCCCAGCTTCCTCGACATCGCCGAGCCTGCGGACCGGCTGGTCGTGGTCCACAGTTTCTCCAAGAGCTTCCTCATGACCGGCTGGCGCCTGGGCTGGCTCGTGATGCCGCCCGCCATGACGCCGCACATGGGCAAGCTCATCGAATTCAACACCTCGTGCGTGAGCGTGTTCACCCAGCGCGCGGGCATCGCGGCGCTGCAGCACGAGCCGGAGATCACCCCCCGCGTCGTCGGGCACCTGCGGACCTGCCGGGACACCCTCCTGCCCCTGCTGCAGGCACTGCCGGGCCTGCTCGCCCACCCGGCCAGCGGCGGCATGTACGCCTTCTTCCGCCTTGCGGGGCACGGGGATTCGCTGGCCACCGCCAAGCGGCTGGTCGCCGAGGCCGGCCTGGGACTGGCGCCCGGCGAGGCCTTCGGGCCCGAGGGGCAGGGCTGGCTGCGCTGGTGCTTCGCCTCGAAGGACCCCGGGCGCCTCGCGGAAGGGGTGGCCCGGCTGCGCAAATGGCTGGAAGGGGCGGGCGCGGTATAATCCGATGGTTTTGCATGGTGCAAGACGCACGCCGCTGGCCATTCCAGCCGACGGCGCAAGTAAAACCCGGGACCGTCTCCACGCCGCGCGCGCTGGCCCCGCCGGTCCCGACACCCAAGGAAATCGAATGATCGCATCCTCCATCAAGGCCGAAGTCATCAAGGACAACGCCCGCGCCGCCAACGACACCGGCAGTCCCGAAGTGCAGGTGGCCCTCCTGACCGCCCGCATCAACGAACTCACCCCCCACTTCAAGCAGCACGCCAAGGATCACCACGGCCGTCGCGGCCTGCTGCGCATGGTGAGCCGCCGCCGCAAGCTGCTGGACTACCTCAAGGCCAAGGACGCTGACCGCTACACGGCCCTGATCGCCAAGCTCGGCCTGCGCAAGTAATCGCGAACGCATGCCGCAGACGCCTGGGTTAGCAACTGGCTAGCTCAGGCGTTTCTACTTCGGAGCCGCACTCGCAATCGCAGAGCGAAGCTGTGTCATTCCAATGGCCCTGGCCGCAAGGCGCGGGCCGGCAGGTCCACTGGAATGGCATCGTGTTCTGGATGGCAGGGCTCCTCAACCCCGCCGGCCCGCGCGGCCGGCTCCTGAAAACGGAGCAACCATGAGCATTTTCAACAAGGTCACCAAGACGTTCCAGTGGGGCGACAAGACCGTCGTCATGGAAACCGGCGAGATCGCCCGCCAGGCGTCCGGCGCCGTGCTGGTGAACATCGACGACACGGTCGTGCTGGCCACCGTCGTCGCCTCCAAGTCCGCCAAGCCCGGCCAGGACTTCTTCCCCCTCACGGTGGACTACATCGAGAAGACCTACGCCGCAGGCAAGATCCCCGGCAGCTTCTTCAAGCGCGAAGCCAAGCCCAGCGAACTCGAGACGCTGACCAGCCGCCTGATCGACCGCCCGATCCGTCCGCTCTTCCCCGAAGGCTTCTACAACGAGGTGCACGTGGTCATCCACACCGTCTCGCTGAACCCCGAGGTCGATGCCGACATCGCCGCGATGATCGCCGTGAGCGCCGCGCTCTCCATTTCCGGCATCCCGTTCAACGGCCCCATCGGCGCCGCGCGCGTGGGCTACATCAACGGTGAATACGTGCTGAACCCCGGCCAGACGGCCCGCAAGGGTTCGCAGATGGACCTCGTCGTCGCCGGCACCGAAGCCGCCGTGCTGATGGTCGAGTCCGAGGCGCAGCAACTGCCCGAAGACGTCATGCTGGGCGCCGTGGTGTTCGGCCACGAGCAGGGCCGGATCGCCATCAACGCCATCCATGAGCTGGTGCGCGAGGCCGGCAAGCCGGTCTGGGACTGGCAGCCCCCCGCGAAGGACGAGCCCTTCATCGCCAAGGTGGTCCAGCTCGCCGAAGAAAAGCTGCGTGCCGCCTACCAGATCCGCAGCAAGCAGGCCCGCACGCAGGCCCTGCGCGAGGCTTCCGCTTCCGTGCTGGAGTCGCTCAAGGCCGAGGGCGCCGAGTTCGACGCCGTGAAGGTCGAGGCCCTGCTGTTCGATATCGAGGCCAAGATCGTGCGCAGCCAGATCCTGGCCGGCGAGCCCCGCATCGATGGCCGTGACACGCGCACCGTGCGCCCCATCGAGATCCGCAACTCCGTGCTGCCCCGCACGCACGGCTCCGCGCTGTTCACGCGTGGCGAAACCCAGGCGCTGGTGGTCTCCACGCTGGGCACCGAGCGCGACGCGCAGCGCATCGACGCGCTGGCCGGCGAGTTCGAAGACCGCTTCATGTTCCACTACAACATGCCTCCCTTCGCCACCGGCGAAGTGGGTCGCATGGGCTCCACCAAGCGCCGCGAAGTGGGCCACGGCCGCCTGGCCAAGCGCGCGCTGGTCGCCGTGCTGCCGACCAAGGAAGAGTTCCCCTACACCATCCGTGTGGTGTCCGAGATCACCGAGTCCAACGGTTCCTCGTCCATGGCGTCCGTCTGTGGCGGCTGCCTCTCGATGATGGACGCCGGCGTGCCGATGAAGGCCCACGTGGCCGGCATCGCCATGGGTCTCATCAAGGAGGACAACCGCTTCGCCGTGCTGACCGACATCCTCGGCGACGAGGACCACCTGGGCGACATGGACTTCAAGGTGGCCGGCACCACGGCCGGCATCACCGCCCTGCAGATGGACATCAAGATCCAGGGCATCACCAAGGAAATCATGCAAGTCGCCCTGGCCCAGGCCAAGGAAGCGCGCCTGCACATCCTCGGCAAGATGCAGGACGCGATGGGTGAAGCGAAGACCGAAGTCTCCAGCTTCGCGCCCAAGCTCTACACGATGAAGATCAACCCCGAGAAGATCCGCGACGTGATCGGCAAGGGCGGCGCGGTGATCCGCGCGCTGACGGAAGAAACCGGCACGCAGATCAACATCGATGAAGACGGCACGATCACCATTGCGTCCACCGACAGCGCGAAGGCCGACGAGGCCAAGCGCCGCATCGAGCAGATCACGGCCGAGGTCGAGATCGGCAAGATCTACGAAGGCCCCGTGGTCAAGATCCTCGACTTCGGCGCGCTCATCACCCTGCTGCCCGGCAAGGACGGCCTGCTGCACATCAGCCAGATCGCCCACGAGCGCGTGGAGAAGGTGACCGACTACCTGAGCGAAGGCCAGATCGTGAAGGTCAAGGTGCTCGAGACCGACGACAAGGGCCGCGTCAAGCTGTCCATGAAGGCGCTGCTGGACCGCCCGGCGGGCGACAGCGGCCGTCCGGCTCCGGCCGAGCGTGGCGAGCGTGCGGAGCGCGGTGAACGCCGTGAGCGCCGCGATTACGGCGCCTCCGAGCAGCAGCAACAGCAGCAGCAATCCCTGGCCTCCGGCGAGCAGCCCGGCCAGATGGATGCCTGACCGGCATTCGCTGTCGCTGTCATGGCGGCCGGCCCGGGTTGACCCGGGCTGGCAGTCTTGAGACGCTTCAACCCTTTCATGGAATCCAGAATGGAGACCCCCATGCGCGCCGTGGAGATCGCCGGTTTCGGCGGTCCGGAAGTGCTGCGCCTGACCGAACGTCCTGCGCCGCAGCCCGGGCCGGGTGAGCTGCTGATCCGCGTCGCGGCCAGTGGCATCAACCGCCCTGACGTACTGCAGCGCAAGGGGCACTACGCGCCCCCCGCCGGCACGTCGGATCTGCCGGGTCTTGAGGTGGCTGGCGTTATCGAGCGTGGTGATGCCGAGGCGCTGGCTGCGGCCGGGCTGCGGGTCGGCGATCGCGTGTGCGCGCTCGTCGCCGGGGGCGGCTATGCCGAACTGTGCGTTGTGCCCGTGGCCCAGTGCCTGCCGGTGCCCGAGGGGCTGACCGACGTGGAGGCTGCATCCCTTCCGGAGACGTTCTTCACGGTGTGGAGCAACGTCTTCGACCGGGGGCGCCTCCAGGCGGGGGAAACCCTGCTGGTGCAGGGCGGCAGCAGCGGCATCGGCGTGACCGCCATCCAGTTCGGCCGTGCCTTCGGTGCCACGGTGATCGTGACGGCGGGCTCGGACGAGAAGTGCCGGGCGTGCCTCGATCTCGGTGCGCACCATGCCATCAACTACAGGACGCAGGATTTCGTGGCCGAGGTTCAGCGCATCACCGCCGGCAAGGGCGTGGATGTCGTGCTCGACATGGTGGCCGGCGACTATGTGGCCCGGGAGGTCGAGTGCCTGGCCGAGGATGGCCGGCTGGTGATCATCGCGGTGCAGGGGGGCGTGCAGTCCGGCTTCAATGCGGGTCTCGTGCTGCGTCGCCGCCTCACTGTGACGGGCTCCACGCTGCGCCCGCGGTCGGTCGAGTTCAAGGGCGCCATCGCTCGGGCCTTGCGCGAGCGCGTGTGGCCGTTGTTCGCGGCGGGTGCCGTGCGCCCCGTGGTGCACAGCACGTTCCCGGCCTCCGAGGCATCCCGGGCGCATGCGCTGATGGAATCCAGCCAGCATGCCGGCAAGATCGTATTGACGTGGACAGCATGAAAAAGAAACTCATCGCGGGCAACTGGAAGATGAACGGCAGCCTGTCTGCCAATGCCGCCCTGGTAGAGGCGCTGCGCGCGGGCATGGGCGCGGGTGTGTCCTGCGACGTGGCGGTTGCCGTGCCTGGGGCTTATCTGGCCCAGGTGCAGTCTCTCGTGCAGGGTTCCGGCATCGCCCTGGGGGCGCAGGACGTTTCGCAGCACGAAGCGGGTGCATACACGGGCGAGATCTCGGCGGCCATGCTGCTGGAGTTCGGTGTGCGTTACGCGCTCGTGGGGCATTCGGAGCGCCGCCAATACCATGGCGAAACCGATGCCGTGGTCGCGGCCAAGGCGCAGCGCGCGCTGGCGGCGGGCATCACCCCGGTGGTCTGCGTCGGCGAAACCCTGGCCGAGCGCGAAGCGGGGCAGACCGAGGCCGTCGTGAAGCGCCAACTGGCCGCCGTGATCCACCTCAATGGCCATTGCATCAGCGAGATCGTCGTGGCCTACGAACCCGTCTGGGCCATCGGCACCGGCCGCACGGCCACGCCGGAGCAGGCCCAGCAGGTGCATGCGATTCTGCGTGCCCAACTGGCGGTTGCCAGCGGGCAGGCTGGGCGCATCCGGCTGCTCTACGGCGGCAGCATGAATGCGGGCAATGCGGCCGCATTGCTGGCCCAGCCCGATATCGATGGCGGGCTCGTGGGCGGCGCGTCGCTCAAGGCCCAGGACTTTTTGCAGATCATCGCCGCGGCCCGCTGAGCCGGTCCCTGCGGCAATCCAATCGGAGTAACGAAGAAATGAATGTGCTTGTGAATGTCATCCTGGCTGTGCAGATGCTGGCCGCCCTGGGCATGATTGGCCTCATCCTGATCCAGCACGGCAAGGGTGCGGACATGGGGGCTGCGTTCGGCAGCGGCAGTTCGGGCAGCCTGTTCGGGGCGAGCGGAAGCGCCAACTTCCTCTCGCGGACCACGGCGGTGCTGGCTGCCGTTTTCTTCGTCGCTACGCTGGCGCTGGCCTATTTCGGCAATGCGCGTCCTGCCGGTGTGGGGAGCGTCCTGGAGGGCCCCGCGGTACCTGCGGCCGTGCAGCCGGTGGCGCCTGCATCCGCGTCGGCCGTGCCGGCCCCGGTGCCTGCCGCTCCGGCATCCGGCGCCGCCCAGATCCCAACGAAATAATTTCAAAAAAGAGGCCCGACTCCTGGGAGTCGGGTTTTTCCGGAGTAAAATCCGGGATTGTCTGGAAAGCCAAATAACCCATCGGGTTCCTCATGCCATCCAGATGTAGACATCAGCCGTCGTGGTGAAATTGGTAGACACGCTATCTTGAGGGGGTAGTGGCGAAAGCTGTGCGAGTTCGAGTCTCGCCGACGGCACCAACACACAAGCAAGCCCGCCCAGTGCATTCCTCCATCCACGGAATGCGGGGCGCGGCCACCAGCGGTGGGTACTCCTCCAGATGAACCTCGATCAATACCTCCCCGTTCTTCTGTTCATCCTGGTAGGCATCGGAGTGGGGGTGGTACCCCTGGTCCTCGGTTATGTTCTGGGCCCCAATCGCCCGGATGCCGCGAAGAACTCTCCCTACGAGTGCGGTTTCGAGGCTTTCGAGGATGCGCGCATGAAGTTCGACGTGCGCTACTACCTCGTCGCCATCCTCTTCATTCTTTTCGATCTGGAAATCGCATTCCTGTTTCCGTGGGCGGTCACGCTGCACGAGGTGGGTGTGACCGGTTTCGTTGCCGTCATCGTCTTCCTGGCCATCCTTGTCGTGGGTTTCGCCTACGAGTGGAAAAAGGGTGCCCTGGATTGGGAATGACCGGGCTTCATAAGGAACGACACGATGATTGAAGGCGTGATGAAGGAAGGCTTTATCACCACGAGCTATGACTCCGTGGTGAACTGGGCCAAGACCGGTTCGCTCTGGCCCATGACCTTCGGTCTGGCTTGCTGCGCCGTGGAAATGATGCATGCCGCTGCGGCCCGCTACGACATCAGCCGCTTCGGCGCCGAGGTGTTCCGCGCCAGCCCCCGCCAGTCCGACCTCATGATCGTCGCGGGCACGCTGTGCAACAAGATGGCGCCGGCTCTGCGCAAGGTGTATGACCAGATGTCGGAGCCCCGCTGGGTTCTGTCCATGGGCTCGTGCGCCAATGGCGGTGGCTACTACCACTACAGCTATTCGGTCGTGCGCGGCTGCGACCGCGTGGTCCCGGTGGACGTGTACGTGCCGGGGTGCCCCCCGACCGCGGAGGCGCTCATCTACGGAATCATTCAGCTCCAGCAGAAGATCCGTCGCACCAACACCATCGCCCGCGTCTGAAAGGGTTCAGGATGACAGCCATTGCTATTCGGCCCGAGGTGCTGAGGGATGCGGTCGTTGCCGCGCTCGGCGACAAGGTGCGTGATGTCCGGCTCGCGCTCGGCGAGGTCACGGTCACGGTGGGTGCCGCGGACTACCTCTCCGCGATGCAGCAATTGCGCGATGCGCCCGCCTGCCGCTTCGAGCAGCTCCTGGACCTCTGCGGCGTGGATTATTCCGCCTATGGGGACGTGGGCGTGGACGGGCCCCGCTATGCCGTGGTGTCGCATCTTTTGTCCGTGAGCCTCAATCAGCGCGTTCGCGTGAAGGTGTTCTGCCCCGATGATGATTTTCCGGTCGTGGCTTCCGTCTCCGAGATCTGGAACTCCGCGAGCTGGTACGAGCGCGAGGCGTTCGACCTCTTCGGCATCGTGTTCGACGGGCATCCGGACCTGCGCCGCATCCTGACCGACTACGGCTTCATCGGGCATCCTTTCCGCAAGGACTTCCCGCTGTCGGGTCATGTGGAGATGCGCTACGACGCCGAGCAGCGGCGCGTGGTGTACGAGCCGGTGACCATCGAGCCGCGCGAGATCACGCCGCGCATCATCCGCGAAGAAAAGTACGGAGGCCTGCACTGAAGCGCCCCGCGTTTCGCTGGTGATCCACGATGGCTGAAATCAAGAACTATTCCCTCAACTTTGGCCCGCAGCACCCTGCAGCGCACGGCGTGCTGCGCCTCGTGCTGGAGCTCGATGGCGAGGTGGTGCAGCGCGCCGACCCGCACATCGGGCTGCTGCACCGCGCCACCGAAAAGCTGGCCGAGCACAAGACCTTCATCCAGTCGCTGCCCTACATGGACCGGCTGGACTACGTCTCGATGATGTGCAACGAGCACGCCTATTGCATGGCCATCGAGAAGATGCTGGGCATCGACGTTCCGCTGCGTGCGCAATACATCCGCGTGATGTTCTCCGAGATCACGCGCCTGCTGAACCATCTGATGTGGCTGGGCTCGCACGGCAACGACTGCGGCAGCTCCACCATCCTGATGTACACCTTCCGCGAGCGTGAGGATCTGTTCGACATGTACGAGGCCGTGTCCGGCGCTCGCATGCATGCGGCCTACTTTCGTCCGGGCGGCGTTTATCGGGATCTGCCCGATGCCA
The DNA here is from genome assembly GCF_003269065.1 of Paracidovorax anthurii. Classification (GTDB taxonomy): domain Bacteria; phylum Pseudomonadota; class Gammaproteobacteria; order Burkholderiales; family Burkholderiaceae_C; genus Paracidovorax; species Paracidovorax anthurii. The sequence continues at coordinate 75,746 of NZ_QLTA01000016.1, read as the reverse complement.
TGCCGCAGTACAAGGCGAACAAGATTCGCAACGCGAAGGCCATCGAGAGTCTCAACCAGAACCGCCAGGGCTCGCTGCTCGATTTCATCGAGGATTTCACCCGGCGCTTCCCCAAGTGCGTGGATGAATACGAAACCCTGCTCACGGACAACCGCATCTGGAAGCAGCGCACGGTCGATATTGGCATCGTGACGCCCGAGCGCGCCCTCAACCTTGGCATGACGGGGCCGATGCTCCGCGGGTCGGGCATCGCGTGGGATCTGCGCAAAACGCAGCCCTACGACGCCTACGATCGCCTGGACTTCGACATTCCCGTGGGCAAGACCGGCGACTGCTACGACCGCTATCTGGTGCGCGTGGAAGAGATGCGCCAATCCAACCGCATCATCCAGCAGTGCGTGGACTGGCTGAAGGCCAACCCTGGCCCCGTCATCACCGACAACCACAAGGTGGCGCCGCCTTCGCGCGAGTCGATGAAGTCCAACATGGAAGAGCTGATCCACCATTTCAAGCTCTTCACCGAAGGTTTCCGCGTGCCCGAGGGCGAGGCCTACGCCGCCGTGGAACACCCCAAGGGCGAGTTCGGCATTTACCTGGTGAGCGACGGCGCCAACAAGCCGTACCGGCTCAAGATCCGTGCCCCGGGGTTCGCGCATCTCGCCACGCTCGACGAAATGGCGCGCGGCCACATGATTGCCGACGCCGTGGCCATCATTGGCACGATGGACATCGTGTTCGGGGAGATTGACCGATGAGTACCGAAGCGAAGAACCCTGCCGGCGCATCGCCGGTGACCGAGGCGACGCGGGCGCGCTTCGCGCGCGAAGTGGCGAAATATCCGCCCGAGCAGAAACAGTCCGCCGTGATGGCCTGCCTGTCCATCGTCCAGCAGGAGCAGGGCTGGGTGAGCGCGGAAAGCGAAGCGGTGATCGCCGAAGTCCTGGGCATGCCGCAGATCGCCGTGCACGAAGTCACGACGTTCTACAACATGTACAACCAGCAGCCGGTGGGCAAGTACAAGCTCAACGTCTGCACCAATCTGCCCTGCCAGCTGCGCGACGGGCAGAAGGCGCTGCACCATCTCGAGAAGAAACTGGGCATCGCCATGGGCGAGACCACGGCCGATGGCCTGTTCACCCTCCAGCAGTGCGAGTGCCTCGGCGCCTGCGCCGATTCGCCGGTGATGCTCGTCAACGACCGCACGATGTGCAGTTTCATGGACAACGAGAAGCTCGACCAGCTCGTGGACGGTCTCCGTCAGGCCGAAGGCGCCCCTGCGGTGCGCGTGGAAGGACAGGCATGACCACGGCAGCGCAGATTCTTTCGCAGTTCCAGGCCACGGGCGTCCAGACCTGCTTCCACGATCGCCACATCGAGCCCCAGATCTATGCCGGCCTGGACGGCACCAACTGGAGCATCAAGGACTACGAGGCGCGCGGCGGCTACCAGGCCCTGCGCAAGATCCTCCTCGGCGCCGACGGCGGCGAGCCGATGACGCAGGATCAGGTCATCGCCACGGTCAAGGAATCCGGCCTGCGCGGCCGCGGCGGCGCGGGCTTCCCCACGGGCCTGAAGTGGAGCTTCATGCCCCGCTCCTTCCCGGGCCAGAAGTACCTCGTCTGCAACTCCGACGAGGGCGAGCCGGGCACGTGCAAGGACCGCGACATCCTGCAGTTCAATCCGCACATCGTCATCGAGGGCATGATCATCGCGGCCTTCGCGATGGGCATCTCGGTGGGCTACAACTACATCCACGGCGAGATCTTCCAGACCTACGATCGCTTCGAAGCCGCGCTGGAAGAGGCGCGTGCCGCGGGATACCTGGGCCAGAAGATCATGGGCAGCGGCTTCAGCTTCCAGCTGCATGCGGCCCATGGCTTCGGCGCCTACATCTGCGGTGAGGAAACGGCCCTGCTGGAGTCCCTGGAAGGCAAGAAGGGTCAGCCGCGCTTCAAGCCGCCGTTCCCGGCGAGCTTCGGCCTCTACGGCAAGCCCACGACGATCAACAACACCGAGACCTTCGCGGCGGTGCCCTGGATCATCCGCAACGGCGGCGCGGCCTATCTGGCCTGCGGCAAGCCGAACAACGGCGGCACCAAGATCTTCTCGGTGTCCGGCGACGTGGAGAAACCCGGCAACTACGAAGTGCCACTTGGCACGCCGTTCGCCAAGCTGCTGGAGCTGGCCGGTGGCGTGCGCAAGGGCCGCCAGCTCAAGGCCGTGATTCCCGGTGGCTCGTCGGCCCCCGTGCTGCCGGCGTCCGTCATCATGGAATGCACGATGGACTACGACTCCATCGCCAAGGCCGGCTCCATGCTGGGTTCCGGCGCGGTGATCGTGATGGACGACTCGCGCAGCATGGTCGAGAGTCTCTTGCGCCTTTCGTATTTCTACTCGCACGAGTCCTGCGGCCAGTGCACGCCCTGCCGCGAAGGCACGGGCTGGATGTGGCGCGTGATCGATCGTATCCAGCACGGCCAGGGCCGCGAGGGCGATCTCGATCTGCTCAATTCGGTGGCGGACAACATCCAGGGCCGCACCATCTGCGCCCTGGGCGATGCAGCGGCCATGCCCGTGCGCGCGATGATCAAGCACTTCCGCCCGGAATTCGAAGCGCTGATCCGCAGCAAGACGACCCCGCAGGCATCGGCCTCCGCCTGATCGCGAGAAACGCATATGGTTGAAATCGAACTCGACGGGCAGAAGGTGGAAGTCGCCGAAGGCTGCATGGTGATGCATGCAGCCGAGAAGGCCGGCACGTATATCCCCCATTTCTGCTATCACAAGAAGCTCTCCATCGCCGCCAACTGCCGCATGTGCCTGGTGGACGTGGAGAAGGCGCCCAAGCCGATGCCGGCCTGCGCCACGCCCGTGACCCAGGGCATGATCGTGCGCACCAAGAGCGACAAGGCGATCAAGGCCCAGCAGTCGGTCATGGAGTTCCTGCTCATCAACCACCCGCTGGATTGCCCCATCTGCGACCAGGGCGGCGAGTGCCAGCTGCAGGATCTGGCCGTGGGCTACGGCGGCTCCTCCTCGCGCTACGAGGAAGAGAAGCGCGTGGTGTTCCACAAGGACGTCGGCCCGCTGATCTCCATGGAAGAGATGAGCCGCTGCATCCACTGCACCCGCTGCGTGCGCTTCGGCCAGGAAGTGGCCGGCGTGATGGAGCTGGGCATGATCCACCGTGGCGAGCATTCCGAGATCACCACGGTGCTCGGCGACACCGTGGATTCCGAGCTGTCGGGCAACATGATCGACATCTGCCCCGTGGGGGCGCTCACGAGCAAGCCCTTCCGCTACAGCGCCCGCACCTGGGAGCTGTCGCGCCGCAAGTCGGTCAGCCCCCACGATTCGACGGGCGCGAACCTCATCGTGCAGGTCAAGAACCACAAGGTCATGCGCGTCGTTCCGTTCGAGAACGAAGACGTGAACGAGTGCTGGATCGCCGACCGCGACCGCTTCTCCTACGAATCCCTGAACGGCCCCGACCGCCTCACGCGGCCCATGCTCAAGCAGGGCGGCGAGTGGAAGGAAGTCGATTGGCAGACGGCCCTGGAATACGTGGCCAACGGTCTGCAGGGCGTCAAGTCCGACCATGGCGCGCAGGCCATCGGTGCCCTGGTCAGCCCCCACAGCACGCTGGAAGAGCTGCACCTGGCCAGCCTGCTGGTGCGCGGCCTGGGCAGCGACAACATCGACTACCGCCTGCGCAACGCCGAGTTCGCTGCGCCCGAGGGCATCCGCTGGCTGGGCATGCCCATCGCGGCGCTGTCCTCGCTGCAATCCGTGCTCGTCGTGGGCTCCAACCTGCGCAAGGACCACCCGCTGTTCGCCCAGCGCATCCGGCAGGCGGCCCGCAAGGGTTGCGCCGTGAGCGCGTTGAATGCCGCCGCCTACGACTGGGCCATGCCGATGGCGCAGTCCATCGTGGCGCCCGCCGGCGAATGGGCCGCTGCGCTGGCCGACATCGCTGCCGCCGTGGCGCAGGAGCGTGGCGTCGCCGCGCCCGTGGCTTCTGGCCATGTCACCGATGCTGCGGTTGCCATCGCCCGTTCGCTGGCCTCCGGCGAAGGCCGCGCCGTGCTGCTCGGCAACGCTGCCGCGCACCATGCACAGGCTTCGTCGCTGTTGGCCCTGGCCCAGTGGATCGGCGCGCAAACCGGCGCCGTGGTGGGTTACCTCACCGAGGCCGCCAACACGGTCGGCGCACAGTTCGTGGGCTCTCAGCCCCGCCAGGGCGGCCTCGATGCAGGCCGCATGCTGGCCGGTGGCCTGAAGGCCGCGCTGCTGCTCAACACCGAGCCCGTGCACGATTCCGCCGCCGGCACCCAGGCCGCCGCCGCGCTCGCGCAGGCGGAGATGGTCGTCACGCTGAGCCCGTTCAAGACCAACCTGGAATTCAGCGACGTGCTGTTGCCCATCGCCCCGTTCACCGAGACCTCCGGCAGCTTCGTGAATGCCGAAGGCCGCCTGCAGGGCTTCCATGCCGTGGTCAAGCCCCTGGGCGATGCACGCCCCGCATGGAAGGTGCTGCGCGTCCTGGGCAATCTGCTGGGGGTCCAGGGCATCGGCTTCGAGACCTCGCAGGAGGTGCTGGTGCACGCCGTCGGCATCGCTGCCGGCAGCGAACTGCCGTCGCACCTGCCGGCCGATCGCCTCGGCAACGCGACGCAGACGGCCGCAGCCGTGCCCGCCGCAACCGCCGCGGAGCCTGTGGTGGCCGCCATCTATCAACTCGACGGCCTCGTGCGCCGCGCGCCCTCCCTGCAACTGACCGTCGATGCGCGCCAGACCGCGCCGGTGGCTGTGGAAGGAGTGGCAGCATGATCGACGCGCTCTACAACGGCGGGCTCAATCTCGTCGCCCAGCCATGGTGGACCGCCGTGGCATGGCCCGTGCTCTGGAACCTGATCAAGATCGTGGCCATCCTGGCGCCGCTCATGGGCGCGGTGGCCTATCTCACGCTCTGGGAGCGCAAGCTGCTGGGCTTCATGCAGGTCCGCCAGGGCCCCAACCGCGTGGGCCCGTTCGGGTTGCTGCAGCCGCTGGCCGACGGCCTGAAGCTGCTGACCAAGGAAATCATCCAGCCCACCGCAGCGAGCAAGGGCCTGTTCATCCTGGGTCCGGTGATGGCCATCATGCCGGCGCTGGCGGCGTGGGTGGCGATCCCCTTCGGTCCGGACGTGGCCCTGGCCAACGTGAATGCGGGCCTGCTGCTGATCATGGCGATCACCTCGATCGAGGTGTACGGCGTGATCATCGCCGGCTGGGCATCGAACTCGAAGTACGCTTTCCTGGGCGCGCTGCGCGCATCGGCCCAGATGGTGAGCTACGAAATCGCGATGGGCTTCTGCTTCCTCGTGGTCATCATGGTCTCGGGCAGCATGAATCTCACGCAGATCGTGCTGGGCCAGGGGCATGGCGTCATGGCGAATGCCGGCCTGTCGTTCCTCTCGTGGAACTGGCTGCCCCTGCTGCCGATCTTCGTCGTCTATCTGATTTCCGGCGTGGCCGAAACCAACCGCCACCCCTTCGACGTGGTGGAAGGCGAGGCCGAGATCGTGGCGGGCCACATGGTCGAGTACTCGGGCATGGGCTTCGCGATCTTCTTCCTGGCCGAATACGCCAGCATGTGGCTGGTGTCGATCCTGGCCGTGATCATGTTCCTCGGGGGCTGGCTCTCGCCGGTGGCCGCGCTGGACTTCATCCCGGGCTGGATCTGGCTGGGCCTCAAGACCTTCCTGGTGGTGTCCATGTTCATCTGGATCCGCGCGACCTTCCCGCGCTTCCGGTACGACCAGATCATGCGCCTGGGCTGGAAGATCTTCATTCCGGTCACGCTGGTGTGGCTGCTGATCGTGGGCGGATGGCTGCTGTCGCCCTGGAACATCTGGAAATAAGCGGGACACGACATCATGGCTGCTGTTGCTGCTACTTCATCTTTTTCCTTCAAGGACTTTTTCAAGAGCTTCATGCTCGTGGAACTGGTCAAGGGCATGGCCCTGACCGGACGCTACACGTTCAGCCGCAAGGTGACGTTGCAGTTCCCCGAGGAGAAGACTCCCCTCTCGCCGCGCTTTCGCGGCCTGCACGCGCTGCGCCGCTACGAGAACGGCGAAGAGCGCTGCATCGCCTGCAAGCTGTGCGAGGCCGTGTGCCCGGCGATGGCCATCACCATCGAGTCGGACGTGCGCGCCGATGGATCGCGCCGCACCACGCGCTATGACATCGATCTCACGAAGTGCATCTTCTGCGGCTTCTGCGAGGAAAGCTGCCCGGTCGATTCCATCGTCGAGACCCACATCCTGGAATACCACGGCGAGAAGCGCGGCGACCTGTACTTCACCAAGGACATGCTGCTGGCGGTCGGCGACCGCTACGAGACCGAGATCGCCGCGGCCAAGGCGGCCGATGCCAAGTACCGCTGAAGGCGGCTCCTGAACCAACCCCTACAAGAACCGATTCATGGACGCCAAGACTGGTTTCTTCTATCTGTTCTCGGTCGTGCTGCTGTATGCGGCCTTCCGGGTCATCACCGCGCGCAATCCCGTGCATGCGGTACTCCATCTGATCCTGGCCTTCTCGCAAGCCGCCGCCGTGTGGCTGCTGCTGAAGGCGGAATTCCTCGCGATCGCCCTGGTGCTGGTGTACCTGGGAGCGGTGATGGTGCTGTTCCTGTTCGTCGTGATGATGCTGGACATCCACATCGATACGGTGCGGCAGGGTTTCTGGCGGCATTTCCCGCTGGCCGCTTTCATCGGCGCCCTCATCGCGCTGGAGATGGCCGCTGTGCTGATGGGCGGTTTCCGCGGCATGGATGAACCCAAGGCCGTAGCGGCCATGGTGGACGCCGCGGGCCAGGTCGTTCCGTATTCGAACACCAAGGCGCTGGGCAAGCTGCTCTACACCGAATACCTGTACCCCGTGGAGATCGCTGCGGTGATCCTGCTGGTGGCCATGATCGCCGCGATCGCGCTCACGCTGCGCCAGCGCAAGGACACCAAGGTCGTGAGCGTGGCGGACCAGGTCCGTGTGCGCGCTGCCGACCGCGTGGCGCTGGTGAAGGTCGCCGCAACGCGCAAGCCCGTGGAGGAGGCGGCCTCCGCGCCCGCCGAGGAGAAGAAGGCATGACACTGACCCTGGGCCATTTCCTGTCGCTGGGCGCGATGCTGTTCGCGCTGTCGGTGATCGGCATCTTCCTGAACCGCAAGAACCTCATCGTCCTGCTCATGGCCATCGAGCTGATGCTCCTGGCCGTGAACATGAACTTCGTCGCCTTCTCGCACTATCTGGGTGACATGCACGGACAGGTGTTCGTGTTCTTCATCCTGACGGTGGCCGCGGCCGAATCCGCCATCGGCCTGGCGATCCTGGTGCTGCTGTTCCGCAACAAGACCAGCATCAACGCGGAAGATCTCAACGCCCTCAAGGGTTGAGCCGCCGGTACTTGCAAGGTTCTCAAGAATGAGTCAAACCCTTTCTGCTTCGACGCTCCTCGCAGTGCCGCTGGCGCCGCTGGTGGGCTCCGCGCTGGCCGGCATTCTCGGCACCACCTTCGGTGGCAACCGGATCGGACGCCGCGCGAGCCATACGCTGACCATCCTGGGCGTGCTGGTCGCCTTCGTGCTGTCGGCCATGACGTTCAAGAGCGTGGCGCTGGATGGCGCCCGCTTCAATGAAACCCTCTACACCTGGATGGTGGTGGGCGGCCTCAAGATGGAGGTGGGCTTCCTCGTGGACACGCTCACCGCCATGATGATGTGCGTGGTGACCTTCGTGTCGCTGATGGTGCATATCTACACCATCGGCTACATGGAAGAGGACGAGGGCTACAACCGTTTCTTCTCGTACATCTCGCTGTTCACCTTCTCGATGCTCATGCTGGTCATGAGCAACAACCTGCTGCAGCTCTTCTTCGGCTGGGAGGCGGTGGGCCTCGTGTCGTACCTGCTGATCGGCTTCTGGTTCAACAAGCCCACGGCGATCTTCGCCAACATGAAGGCGTTCCTGGTCAACCGTGTGGGCGACTTCGGCTTCATCCTGGGCATCGGCCTCATCGCCGCCTACACCGGCTCGCTGAACTACGGCGAGATCTTCGGCAAGGCCGGCGAGCTCGGCGCCCTGCAGTTCCCCGGCACCAGCTGGATGCTGATCACCGTGATCTGCATCTGCCTGTTCATCGGCGCGATGGGCAAGAGCGCGCAGTTTCCGCTGCACGTCTGGCTGCCCGATTCGATGGAAGGCCCGACCCCCATCTCCGCGCTGATCCACGCGGCCACCATGGTGACGGCCGGCATCTTCATGGTGTCGCGCATGTCGCCGCTGTTCGAGCTGTCCGACACGGCGCTGAACTTCATCCTGGTGATCGGCGCGATCACGGCGCTCTTCATGGGCTTCCTGGGCATCATCCAGAACGACATCAAGCGCGTGGTGGCCTATTCCACGCTGTCGCAGCTGGGCTACATGACGGTGGCGCTGGGCGCTTCCGCCTATTCGGTGGCCGTGTTCCACCTGATGACGCACGCGTTCTTCAAGGCGCTGCTGTTCCTTGGCGCGGGCTCGGTCATCATGGGCATGCACCACAACCAGGACATCCGCTGGATGGGCGGCGTGCGCAAGTACATGCCCATCACCTGGATCACGTCGCTGCTGGGCTCGCTCGCGCTGATCGGCACGCCGCTGTTCTCGGGCTTCTATTCCAAGGACAGCATCATCGAGGCCGTGCACGAGAGCACGCTTCCGGCCGCGGGCTTTGCCTACTTCGCCGTGCTGGCGGGTGTGTTCATCACCGCGTTCTATTCGTTCCGCATGTATTTCCTGGTCTTCCATGGCAAGGAGCGCTACGACCAGAACCCCGATGCGCACCACGACGACCACCATGCACACGACGATCACCATGGCCACGGGCACGATGCCAAGCCGCACGAGTCGCCGTGGGTGGTGACGGTGCCGCTGGTGCTGCTGGCGATTCCCTCGGTGGTGATCGGCTTCATGGCGATCCAGCCGATGCTGTTCGGCGACTTCTTCAAGAACGTGATCTTCGTGGATGCCGCCAAGCACCCCGCGATGGCCGAGCTGGCCGAGATATTCCACGGTCCGCTGGCCATGGCGGCTCATGGCCTGCAGACGGCGCCCTTCTGGCTGGCCCTGGCCGGCGTGGCGGTGTCCTACTACATGTACATGGTGAATCCTGCCCTGCCGGCCGCGATCAAGCGCGCCTGCGGCCCGATCTACCGCCTGCTCGAAAACAAGTACTACCTCGACTGGATCAACGAGAACATCCTGGCGCGCGGTGCCCGTGCGCTGGGCACCGGCCTCTGGAAGGCCGGCGACCAGGCCGTGATCGACGGCGCGGTGGTCAACGGCTCCTGGAAGCTCGTGGGCTGGTTCTCCGGTGTCATCCGCTGGGTGCAGTCGGGCTATATCTACCACTACGCGCTGGTCATGATCCTGGGAGTGTTCGCGCTCATGACGTACTTCGTGTGGCTCAACAAGTAGGGGAACAAGAAAAATGCATTTGTTGAGTCTCGCCATCTGGACGCCGATCGCCTTCGGCGCCCTGTTGCTGGCTTTCGGGCGCGACGAGCAGGCGCGCGCCGTGCGCTGGATCGCGCTGGTTGGCGCGCTGATCGCCTTCGCGGTCACCCTGCCGCTCTACAGCGGCTTCGACAACGGCACCGCCGCCGCGCAGTTCGTCGAGAAGCTGCTCTGGATCGAGCGTTTCAACGTGCACTACCACCTGGGCGTGGACGGTATTTCGTTCTGGTTCGTGCCGCTCACGGCCTTCATCACGGTGATCGTGGTGATCGCGTCGTGGGAGTCGATCACCGAGCGCGTGAACCAGTACATGGGCGCGTTCCTGATCCTGTCGGGCCTGATGATCGGCGTGTTCAGCGCGCTCGACGGCCTGCTGTTTTACGTGTTCTTCGAGGCCACGCTGATCCCGATGTACCTCATCATCGGCATCTGGGGCGGCCCGAACAAGATCTACGCGGCGTTCAAGTTCTTCCTGTACACGCTGCTCGGCTCGCTGCTGATGCTGATCGCGCTGGTGTATCTCTACAACCAGTCGGGCGGCAGCTTCGACATCGCCACGTGGCACCAGCTTCCGCTGTCCGCGCGCGCGCAGACGCTGCTGTTCTTCGCCTTCTTCGCGGCCTTCGCCGTGAAGGTGCCGATGTGGCCGGTGCACACCTGGCTGCCGGACGTGCACGTGGAGGCGCCAACGGGCGGCTCCGCCGTGCTGGCCGCGATCATGCTGAAGCTGGGCGCCTATGGCTTCCTGCGCTTCGCCATGCCCATCGCCCCCGACGCAGCGCGCGAATGGGCGTGGCTGATGATCGCCCTCTCGCTCGTGGCCGTGATCTACGTCGGGCTGGTCGCCATGGTGCAGAAGGACATGAAGAAGCTGGTGGCGTATTCGTCCGTGGCGCACATGGGCTTCGTCACGCTGGGTTTCTTCATCTTCAATGACCTGGGCGTCTCCGGCGCGCTGGTGCAGATGATCGCCCACGGCTTCGTGTCGGGCGCGATGTTCCTCTCGATCGGCGTGCTGTACGACCGCGTGCATTCCCGCGAGATCGCGGCCTACGGCGGCGTGGTCAACACCATGCCCAAGTTCGCGGCGTTCGCGCTGCTGTTCGCGATGGCCAACTGCGGTCTGCCGGGCACCGCCGGCTTCGTGGGCGAGTGGATGGTGATCCTGGGCGCCGTGAAGGCCAACTTCTGGATCGGCCTGGCTGCGGCCACGGCGCTGATCTTCGGCGCGGCCTACACGCTGTGGATGTACAAGCGCGTGTACCTGGGCCCCGTGGCGAACGACAACGTTAAGGAGCTGACCGACATCGGCAGCCGCGAGTTCCTGGTACTGGCCCTGCTGGCCGTGGCCGTGCTCGTCATGGGCCTCTATCCGCGCCCCTTCACCGACGTGATGGACGTGTCGGTGGCCGAACTGCTCAAGCACGTGGCGCTGACCAAGCTCCACTGAACCGACTGACAACGAGAGACCCGAGATGATTGACAACATCAGCTGGCTGGCGGTGTACCCGGAGATCGTGCTCCTGGTCATGGCGTGCGTGATCGCGCTCGTGGACCTGGGCGTGACGAGCGCCCGGCGCACCGGCACCTACGTGCTGACCATGCTCACGCTGGCCGTGGTGGCCGCCCTGCAGGCCATGTACGCGAGCAGCGGCAACACGTTCTACGGCTTCGGCAACATGGTGGTGAGCGACGCCATGGGCAACTGGCTCAAGTGCTTCGCCACCGTGGCCATGATGGTCACGCTGGTCTATGGCCGTCCCTACGCCGCCGACCGCGACATGCTGCGCGGCGGCGAGCTGTTCACGCTGTCGATGTTCGCGCTGCTGGGCATCTTCGTGATGATCTCGGGCAACAACTTCCTGGTGATCTACCTGGGCCTCGAACTGCTCACGCTCTCCAGCTACGCGCTGGTGGCGCTGCGCCGCGACCACACGGTGTCCACGGAAGCGGCGATGAAGTATTTCGTGCTGGGCGCGATGGCCAGCGGCTTCCTGCTCTACGGCCTGTCCATGCTCTACGGCGCCACGGGTTCGCTCGACATCGGCCAGGTCTTCAAGGCCGTGAACGCCGGCCAGATCCGCCACCAGGTGCTGGTCTTCGGCCTCGTGTTCGTGGTGGCCGGCCTGGCGTTCAAGCTCGGCGTGGTGCCGTTCCACATGTGGATTCCCGACGTGTACCAGGGTGCGCCCACCGCGGTCACGCTGGTGATCGGCGGCGCGCCCAAGCTGGCGGCCTTCGCGATCACCATCCGCCTGCTGGTGGACGGCCTGCTGCCGCTCGCCATCGACTGGCAGCAGATGCTCGCGGTGCTGGCCATCGGCTCGCTGCTGGTGGGCAACCTCGCGGCCATCGCCCAGACCAACCTCAAGCGCATGCTGGCGTATTCCACGATCGCGCAGATGGGCTTCGTGCTGCTGGGCCTGCTCTCGGGCGTGGTCAACGGCAACGTGGACACCAATGCGGTGGAGAACGCCTACAGCTCGGCCATGTTCTACGTGCTGACCTATGTGCTGACCACGCTGGCGAGCTTCGGCATCATCCTGCTGCTGGCGCGCGAAGGGTTCGAGAGCGAGGAGATTTCCGATCTCGCCGGGCTCAACCAGCGCAGCCCGCTCTACGCCGGCGTGATGGCGGTCTGCCTGTTCTCGCTGGCCGGCATTCCGCCGATGGTCGGCTTCTATGCCAAGTTGGCCGTGCTGCAGGCCCTCGTCGCTTCGGGGCAGGGCCTGTACATCGGGCTGGCGGTCTTCGCCGTGATGATGTCGCTGATCGGCGCCTTCTATTACCTGCGCGTCGTGAAGGTGATGTATTTCGACGAGCCGCTCACGGCCACCAGCGTGTCCGCACCGCTGGACGTGCGCATGGTGCTGACGGTGAACGGCGCGCTGGTGCTGATCCTGGGCATCGTGCCCGGCGGGCTCATGGCCCTGTGCGCCGACGCCGTGGTGCGTGCTCTGGCCACTTGAAGTGAAGCAACAGCCCCCTGTGGCGCTTCGCGCCTTCCCCCTTCTCTCGGCTATCGCCGGGAAGGGGGACGACGCCAGCGCGGCGGGGCGGCCCTTGCGCGGCGTCCGCTGGCCTGGCCTGCTCCGCGGCCTTCTGACGGGTGGTGCAGTGCCAGTTGCATCCGCATGAGTGCACCCTCCCGTTCCCGCCACGCCATGCCCAGCGCATGGCAGGGCGGTAAGGGCCTTGCGGTTCCTGCCGGCTGTGCCCCGTGTGTTTCCCGTTACTTCGGACCTTCGCCGTGTCGCTTTCCGCATCTGTCTGGTGGGTGATCGTGGCGGCCCTGGTGGCCGCCAATCTGCCTTTCTGCAATCAGCGCTGGCTGGTGGTGGGGCCCCGTGCCGTTCCCGCCAAGCCGCTGGCGGCCCGCCTGGGCGAGCTGGTGCTGCTGTATTTCCTGGTGGGCGCGCTGGGCTTGCTGTTGGAGAAGCGCGCGGGGCAGGTGGCGCCCCAGGGCTGGGAGTTCTACGCCGTCACGGCGGCCCTGTTCGCCACGCTGGCGTTCCCGGGCTTCGTTTATCGCTATCTGCTGCGCCGCAAGGGCTGAAGGCGTTTCTGCTTCGCTGCCTGAGGCGCTGGTGTCATCCATGAAGGTGCTCGATCTCCATTGCGCGCAAGACCATGCCTTCGAGGGCTGGTTCGCTTCCGAAGAGGATTTCCAGGGCCAGCTGGCGCGCGGGCTCGTGGAGTGCCCGATGTGCGGCAGCACCGCGATCCGCAAGGGGCTGAGCGCTCCGCGCCTCAATCTGCGCTCCGGCGGCGCCAGCCCTGCCGATCCGCCGAAGGCGCCCCCGGCGGCACCGGGCGGGGCGGAGGCGGACACGGCGGTGTACGACCCGTCTGCGAAGGCCCTGCAGGCCGCGTGGCTGCGCATGGCGCGGCACGTGATGGCGAACACCGAGGACGTGGGCCAGGGATTCGCCCGGGAGGCCCGGCGCATCCACCACGGCGAGGCGGAGGACCGCCCCATACGCGGGCAGTCCAGCCCCCATGAAACCCGGCAACTGCTGGAGGAGGGGATTGCCGTGCTGCCGTTGCCCCTGCCGGCCGCCGCGAAGGAAACCCTGCAGTGAGCGCCGGGCCGCGGCAGGCCCGCCCGCCATCGGCGCGCTGATGGCGCCGCTTCGGCCGGGGCCCGCGCCGGCAGAGGCCTGCCAGCGGCTTCGTGACGCGCCCCGATGCCGTCGCCGCCCAGCAGCCAGCCGTGTGGGAGGTCAGGGCGTGAACTGCAGCGCCGCCAGCCGCGCGTAGGGCCCGTTCCGGTGCAGCAGTTCCGCGTGCCGACCCTGCTCCACGGCGCGGCCGTGTTCCAGGACGATGATGCGGTCGGCGTTCTGGACGGTGGCCAGCCGGTGGGCGATCACCAGCGTGGTGCGCGGCGTGCCGTGCGTGCGCAGGGCGGCGTCGAGCGCGGCCTGCACCATGCGCTCGCTTTCGGCGTCCAGCGCGCTGGTGGCCTCGTCGAGCAGCAGCAGGGGCGCATCCTTGAGCAGTGCGCGCGCGATGGCGATGCGCTGGCGCTGGCCGCCGGACAGCCGAACGCCGCGCTCGCCCAGGAAGGTGCCATAGCCCCCGGGCAACGCGCTGATGAAATCGTGCGCGAAGGCCGCGCGCGCGGCGGCCTGCACCTCCGCGTCGCTGGCGCCGGGCCGGCCATAGCGGATGTTCTCCAGCGCCGAGGTGGAGAAGATCACCGCGTCCTGGGGCACGACCGCGATGTGCGTGCGCAGGTCCTGCGGCGCCATGTCGCGCAAGTCCACCCCGTTGAGCAGGATGCGCCCGCCGCCCCCATCGCCCGGGCCGGCCGGCGCATCGACGTCGTAGAACCGCTGCAGGAGCTGGAAGACGGTGGTCTTGCCGGCTCCGCTGGCACCCACGAGCGCGACGGTCTCTCCGGCCGCGATGCGCAGGTCGAGGTCGCGCAGCGCGGCCTCGCCTGGGCGCGAGGGGTAGTGGAAGCGCACCTGCTCGAAATCCACCCGCAGCCCCGCGCCGCCATGGGGCAGCGGCACGGGGCGGGGCGGCGCCTGGATGGGCGAGCGGGCCGCCAGCAGTTCCATGAGCCGTTCGGTGGCCCCAGCCGCGCGCAGCAGGTCGCCATAGACCTCGCCCAGCACGGCCACCGCGCCGGCGAGCAGCATGACGTAGATGACGGTTTCCCCGAGCTGCCCCGCCGACATGTCCCCCGCCAGCACGGCCTGAGTGCCCCGGTACAGGCCCCACAGCAGCAGCGCCGCGTTGGCGATGATGATGAAGGCGACGAGGGTCGCGCGCGCCCGGCTGCGCCGCACGGCCGCCGCGAAGGCGTGCCCGGTGGCGGCCTGGAAGCGGTCGCTCTCGCGCTGCTCGGCCGCATGGCTCTGGACGACGGGCACGGCGTTCAGCACCTCGGCGGCCACCGCGCTGGCGTCGGCCACGCGGTCCTGGCTGTCGCGCGAGAGCCGGCGCACGCGCCGCCCGATCCACGCCGTCGGCACGACCACGACGGCGATGCCCAGCAGCACCACCGACATCAGGCGCGGGTGGCTCCATACCAGCATGCCGAGCGCCCCCAGGCCCATGACCGCGTTGCGCAGCCCCATGGAGAGCGAGGAGCCCACGACGGTCTGCACCAGCGTGGTGTCGGTGGTCAGCCGCGAGAGCACTTCGCCGGTCTGCGTGGTCTCGAAGAATCCGGGGCTCTGGCGCAGCACGTGGTCGTACACGGCATTGCGCAGATCGGCCGTTACGCGCTCGCCCAGCCATGTCACCATGTAGAAACGGGCCGCAGAGAAAATACCCAGCGCCACGGCCACGAGGAACATCAGGCCGAAATGCCCGCGCAGCGCCAGGGCCTGCGTGCCCCGGTCGCCGGTGGCGAGCCCGCCATCGATGAGGCCGCGCAGCGCTACCGGAAAGGCGAGCGTGGCCAGGGCCGCGAGCACCAGCAGGAGCAGGGCGATGCCGATGCGCCCGGCATAGGGCCGCAGGAAGGGCAGCAGCCCGGCGAGGGCGCGGGGCGGCATGGAGGGGGCGGTTCCGGGAGGGGATGAGGGCGTGGGGGCGGGCAGGGGCGCGGGCATCCGGCCAGTGTAGGAGCGCCGCCGCGCGCGGTGGCGGTCGGAATGCTCCATGCCCGCTGCAATGTGCTATGGTTTATGTAGCAAAGTCAGTAGATTTCGCGGCGACATGGCGGCGTTTCGGCTTGAAATTTCCCCCGTGGAGCCGCCGGGGCCACCGCGCGGCATCCAGGGGCGGTGACCGGATAGGCGTTTATATGTAGGCATTTGTCCCAGTTCCTGCAGCGCGGGCGGGGGGCATACGATGCACTGCGAACACGTACATGCCCCAGGCGCGGGCCGGCCCTTCCCGGGGCGACCGGCCAGCCTGCCGGGCCCACCACGGAGCGGCAGCCTGCCCCATGAGCGACGACGCCATTCTCGAGACCCGCCACCTCACCAAGGAATTCAAGGGCTTCACCGCCGTGAGCGATGTGAATCTGTCGGTGCGCAGGGGCTCGATCCATGCGCTGATCGGCCCGAACGGCGCGGGCAAGACCACCTGCTTCAACCTGCTCACGAAGTTCCTGGAGCCCACGTCGGGCACGATCACGTTCAACGGCGCCGACATCACCCGCGAGGCGCCCGCGCAGATCGCCCGGCGCGGCGTGATCCGCTCGTTCCAGATCTCGGCGGTGTTCCCGCACCTCACGCTGCTGGAGAACGTGCGCCTGGGCCTGCAGCGGCGGCTGGGCACCTCGTTCCACTTCTGGCGCAGCGAGCGCACGCTGCGCCAGCTCGACGGGCGCGCACGCGAACTGCTGGCCGAGGTGGGGCTGGAGGCCCTGGCGGACGAGGTCACGGTGAACCTGCCCTACGGCCGCAAGCGCGCGCTGGAGATCGCCACCACCCTTGCGATGGAGCCCGAGCTGATGCTGCTCGACGAGCCCACGCAGGGCATGGGCCACGAGGACGTGGACCGGGTCACGCAGCTCATCCGGAAGGTGTCGGCGGGGCGCACCATCCTCATGGTGGAGCACAACATGAAGGTGATCGCCACCATCGCCGACCGCATCACGGTGCTGCAGCGCGGCGCGGTGCTGGCCGAGGGCGCCTACGAGGAGGTGTCGCGCAACCCCCAGGTCATGGAGGCCTACATGGGCACCACGGACGGCCAGTTGCAGGGAGCACACTGATGGCCGCACCCGCTCTGGAGATCCGCGGCCTGGAGGCCTGGTACGGCGAATCGCACGTGCTGCACGGCGTGGACATGGTCGTGCAGCCCGGCGAGGTGGTGACGCTGCTGGGCCGCAACGGCGCGGGGCGCACCTCCACGCTGCGCGCGGTGATGGGCCTGACCGGCGCGCGCAAGGGCTCGGTGAAGATCGACGGGCAGGAAACCATCCAGATGCCCACGCACCGCATCGCGCACCTGGGCGTGGGCTACTGCCCCGAGGAGCGCGGCATCTTCTCCAGCCTCTCGTGCGAGGAGAACCTGCTGCTGCCGCCCGTGCTCAAGACCGGTCGCGCCGGCATGCCGGTGGAGGAGATCTACGCGATGTTCCCCAACCTCGCGGAGCGCCGCCACAGCCAGGGCACGCGCCTGTCGGGCGGCGAGCAGCAGATGCTGGCCGTGGCGCGCATCCTGCGCACGGGCGCGCAACTGCTGCTGCTCGACGAGATTTCGGAAGGGCTTGCGCCCGTCATCGTGCAGGCCCTCGCGCGCATGATCGCCACGCTGCGCCAGAAGGGCTACACGGTGGTGATGGTGGAGCAGAACTTCCGCTTCGCCGCGCCGCTGGCCGACCGCTTCTACGTGATGGAGCACGGGCGCATCGTGGAGCGCTTCGGCGCCGCGGAGCTCGATGCCAAGATGCCCGTGCTCAACGAGCTGCTGGGCGTATGAGCCGCCTGCCGGGCCTCCGCCCGCGGCCGGCCATGCGCCTGCCCTGTTTATCCCCCCGACCCTCAGCCCAGGAGACGACGACATGAAGCAACGGATGGCAACCCTGAAGACCCTCGCGCTCGCCCTCGGCGTGGCTGGGCTCTGCGCATCGGCGGCCGTGCAGGCGCAGGACGGCAAGGTGAAGATCGGCTTCATCACCGACATGTCGAGCCTGTACGCCGACGTGGAGGGCAAGAACGGCGCGGTGGCGATCCAGATGGCGATCGACGACTTCGGCGGCAAGGTGCTGGGCATGCCCATCGAGCTGGTCACGGCCGACCACCAGAACAAGGCCGACATCGCGGCCTCGAAGGCGCGCGAGTGGATCGACACGCAGGGGCTGACGATGCTCTTCGGCGGCACCAATTCGGGCACGGGCCTCGCGATGGCGAAGGTGGCGCAGGAGAAGAAGCGCGTCTTCATCGTGAACGGCGCGGGCACCTCGGCGCTCACCAACGAGCAGTGCAGCCCCTACACGGTGCACTACGCCTACGACACCGTGGCGCTGGCCAAGGGCACGGGCGGCGCCGTGGTGCAGCAGGGCGGCAAGGACTGGTTCTTCCTCACGGCCGACTACGCCTTCGGCGCGGCGCTGGAGGCCGACACGGCCAAGGTGGTGAAGGAAAAGGGCGGTCGGGTGCTGGGCAGCGTGAAGCACCCGCTCAACGCGTCCGATTTCTCCTCGTTCCTGCTGCAGGCGCAGAACTCCAAGGCGCAGATCCTGGGCCTCGCGAACGCGGGCGGCGACACCATCAACGCCATCAAGGCGGCGCGCGAGTTCGGCATCAACAAGAGCATGAAGATGGCCGGCCTGCTGGTGTTCCTGACCGACATCCACAGCCTGGGCCTGAAGAACACCGAAGGCCTGCTGCTCACCACGAGCTGGGACTGGAACCTCGACGACAAGACGCGCGCCTTCGGCCGCAAGTTCTTCGCCAAGACCAAGCGCATGCCCACCGACATCCAGGCGGCCGACTACTCGGCCACCATGAACTACCTCAAGGCCGTGGAGGCCGCCAAGAGCACCGATGCCGACAAGGTGATGGAAAAGCTCAAGTCCACGCCCATCGACGACTTCTACGCCAAGGGCAGCATCCGCCCGGACGGCCGTTTCGCGCACGACATGTACCTCATGCAGGTGAAGGCCCCCGCGGAGTCCAAGGAGCCGTGGGACTATTACAAGGTCGTCGCCAAGTTGCCTGCGGACCAGGTGTGGACGACCAAGACCGAGAGCAAATGCGCGCTCTGGAAGTGAGCGCGCGCTGAGCCGCGCGGCCGCGCGATGGACCGACAACAACACACAGGAGACAAGACCATGGCACATGCATTCAAGGCGCTGGCGCTCGTTCTGGGCACGGCGGGGCTCTGCGCCTCGGCGGCCGCGCAGGCGCAGGACGGCAAGGTGAAGATCGGCTTCGTCACCGACATGTCGAGCCTCTATGCCGACGTGGAGGGCAAGAACGGCGCGGTGGCGATCCAGATGGCGATCGACGATTTCGGCGGCAAGGTGCTGGGCATGCCCATCGAGCTGCTGACGGCCGACCACCAGAACAAGGCCGACATCGCGGCCTCGAAGGCGCGCGAATGGATCGACACCCAGGGCCTGACGATGGTGTTCGGCGGCACCAACTCGGGCACGGCACTGGCCATGGCCAAGGTGGCGCAGGAGAAGAAGCGCGTGTTCATCAACAACGGCGCGGCGACCTCGGCCCTGACCAACGAGCAGTGCAGCCCCTACACGGTGCACTATGCCTACGACACCGTGGCGCTGGCCAAGGGCACGGGCGCGGCGGTGGTGGACGGCGGCGGCAAGAGCTGGTTTTTCCTGACGGCCGACTATGCCTTCGGCCATGCGCTGGAGGCCGACACCAGCGCGGTGGTCAAGGCCAAGGGCGGCACGGTGGTGGGCGCGGTGCGTCATCCGCTCAATGCGTCGGACTTCTCCTCGTTCCTGCTGCAGGCGCAGAACTCCAAGGCGCAGATCCTGGGCCTCGCGAACGCGGGCGGCGACACGATCAACGCCATCAAGGCCGCCAAGGAGTTCGACATCGGCAAGAACATGAAGCTCGCCGGCCTGCTCATCTTCTTCAGCGACATCCACAGCCTGGGCCTGAAGACCACCGAGGGCCTGCAGTTCACCACGAGCTGGTACTGGGACCTGAACGACGAAACGCGCAAGTTCGCCGACCGCTTCATGGAAAAGACCAAGCGCCGCCCCACCGAGATCCAGGCCGCCGACTACTCCGCCACCATGAACTACCTCAAGGCCGTGGAGGCCGCCAAGACCACCGACGCCGACAAGGTGATGGAGACCTGGCGCGGCATGAAGATGGACGATTTCTTCAGCAGCGGCACGCTGCGCGCCGATGGCCGCTACGTGCACGACATGTACCTCATGCAGGTCAAGGCCCCCTCCGAATCGAAGGGCGCGTGGGACTACTACAAGCTCGTGAAGAAGCTGCCAGGCGACCAGGTGTTCGCCACCAAGGCCGAGAGCAAGTGCGCGCTCTGGAAGTGATCCGGGCCGCCTGAGCCTTCCCCACCCCGACATCCACGCCGCCTCCCCATGGAACTCTTCGGTGTCTCCCTGCCGGCCCTGCTGAGCCAGCTCCTGCTGGGGCTGGTCAACGGCTCGTTCTACGCCATCCTCAGCCTGGGGCTGGCGGTGATCTTCGGCCTGCTCAACGTCATCAACTTCGCGCATGGCGCGCTGTTCATGCTGGGGGCGCTGCTGACGTGGATGGCGGGCTCGTACTTCGGCATCAACTACTGGGTGATGCTCGTCGCGGCGCCGCTCGTGGTCGGGCTCTTCGGCGTGGCCATCGAGCGGCTGCTGCTGCGCTGGATCTACAAGCTCGACCACCTCTACGGCCTGCTGCTCACGCTCGGGCTCACGCTGCTCATCGAGGGGGTGTTCCGCTCCATCTACGGCGTCTCGGGGCTGGGCTACGACACGCCCGAGCTGCTGGAGGGCGCGACCAACCTGGGCTTCATGATCCTGCCCAACTACCGCGCCTGGGTGGTGGTGGCCTCCATCGTGGTGTGCGTGAGCACCTGGTACGTCATCGAGAAGACCAAGCTCGGCGCCTACCTGCGCGCGGGCACCGAGAACCCGCGGCTGGTGGAGGCCTTCGGCATCAACGTGCCGGTGATGATCACGCTCACCTATGCCTTCGGCGCGGCGCTCGCGGCCTTCGCGGGCGTGCTGGCCGCGCCCGTGTACCAGGTCACGCCGCTCATGGGGCAGAACCTCATCATCGTGGTGTTCGCGGTGGTGGTGATCGGCGGCATGGGCTCCATCATGGGCTCCATCCTCACGGGGCTGGGGCTGGGCATCGTCGAGGGCTTCACGAAGGTGTTCTATCCCGAGGCCTCGTCCACCGTGGTGTTCGTCATCATGGTGATCGTGCTGCTGATCCGCCCCGCCGGCCTGTTCGGCAAGGAACGATAGGAAAAGGGCCGCACGCATGCGCCACAAAACCCTTGCCACCGCCGGCTACGGCCTCCTGCTTCTGGGCCTGCTGGCCGCGCCGTTCCTCGGCGCGTATCCCGTCTTCGTGATGAAGCTGCTGTGCTTCGCGCTCTTCGCCTCGGCCTTCAACCTGCTGCTGGGCTACACCGGGCTGCTGTCCTTCGGGCACGCGGCCTTCCTGGGGGGCGCGGCCTACGTCACCGGCCACGCGATCAAGGTGTGGGGGCTCACGCCCGAGGTGGGCCTGCTGCTGGGCACGGCCGGCGGCGCGCTGCTGGGGCTGCTATTCGGCTGGCTCGCCATCCGCCGCCAGGGCATCTATTTCTCGATGATCACGCTGGCGCTCGCGCAGATGCTGTTCTTTGCCTGCCTGCAGGCGCCATTCACCGGCGGCGAGGACGGGCTGCAGGGCGTGCCGCGCGGCAAGCTCTTCGGCGTGCTGGACCTCTCCAGCGACCTCGTGATGTATTACGTGACCCTGGCCGTCGTCGTGGCCGCGTTCCTGCTCATCGTGCGCACCATCCATTCGCCCTTCGGGCAGGTGCTCAAGGGCATCAAGGAGAACGAGCCGCGCGCGGTGTCCCTGGGCTACGACACGCAGCGCTTCAAGCTGCTGGCCTTCGTGATCTCGGCGGCCCTCGCGGGGCTGGCGGGCGCGCTCAAGACCCTGGTGCTGGGCTTCGCCACGCTCTCGGACGTGCACTGGACGGCCTCGGGCCAGGTGATCCTGATGACGCTGGTGGGCGGCCTGGGCACGCTCTCGGGGCCGCTGGCGGGCTCGGCCGTGGTGGTACTGCTGGAGAACAAGATCGGCGAGTTCGGCAACCTGCTGGCCGCGCTCACGGGCGTGGAATGGTTCCGCACGCTGGGCGAGTCGGTGACCATCGTCACGGGCCTGATCTTCGTCGTGTGCGTGCTGGCGTTCCGCCGCGGGATCATGGGCGAGATCATCGCAAGAATCCGGAAGTGAATCCCCCCTGAGTCGCCTGCGGCGCCATCCCCCCAGGGGGACGACGCTGGCGGCCGGGCGGAGCCCGTTCCGCGGCGTCTGCTGGCGTGGCCTGCTCCGCGGCCTTCGGAGGGGAGGGGCTCGGCCTGTCCAGGTGCCGCGAACGGATCGAACTCCCCTTGGGTTCTTTGTGTCTCGGGGCATGCTCCACGGCCATCGACTGACAAGTCTCTGACCGTTCAAAAGCCTGCCGCGTGCGGCATCACAGGCGCAGCGCGCCCGCGTAGCCCGTAAGTTCGAGGTAGCCACGCCCCACCTCCCGGCCGGCGGCATCGCGCAGGGCGCTCAGGCCTTCCCAGTAGACGGCGCCTGTGGAGCCGCTGCTGTCCAGCTCCTGGTCATCGACCAGGGCCTCGACCTCGAAGCGCCCAGCGGGCGTCTCGATGCGCCAGGCCACGGGATAGCGGGCACCGGTGCGCGGGCTGGTCCAGTGCCGCGCGGGCGTGAATGCCACCGAGCTCGCATCGCCGAACCCCTGCAGCGGAGCACCCCCTTCCGCGCGGAACGAGCCGCCCGCCCACAGGGCCGTGCCGTCGCCGCGGCGCAGCCGGAAGGCCGTGAGCGCGCCGCCGCCCTCCAGGTTCATGCCGATCCAGTCCCAGCCCACGGCCTCGGGGTGCATCAGGGCCTCGCTCCACTCGTGGTCCAGCCAGGCGCGGGCGGGCCGCGCGGCCGGGCCGTCGCCGGCCGCCGGGATCGCGAAGCGGCGCTCCCGCAGCGCGATGCCGCCGCGCACCGTGAGTTGGGGCTGGCTGTAGTAGTAGCTCGCCTGCTCGGGCTGCGGCCCCTTGCGCGAGAGGCCGTCCCGGCCCTGCAGGATCGGCGGCTGCGTGCTGTCGAATTGCAGGTCCAGCACGAAACCGTCCGCGGGGATGCGGGCGGTGTAGCGGCTGTGGCCGCCGCCGGGGCCGGTGTCCGTGCGCGTGAGGGACCAGTCGCCGATGTGTACGGCGGTGTCGGCCTGCGCCGCGCCGGCCACGCCGAAGCCTTCGCGCGCGATGCGCTGGTCGTGGTGGAGCCTGCGGCCGCGCACATCGGTGAGCGCCGCGTGCGCGAAGATCAGCTGCCGGGCGGCGAAGGCCGAGCGCAGCGACCGCGCCTCGTCCACCCGTGCGCGGAAGAAGGTGATCTGGAAGCCCCAGTCCTGCCCGCCGGCCTGCGCATGGCCGGTGAGGTACCACCACTCGGTGCGCAGTTCCGGATGGCTGCCGTGGTCGCGCGGAAAGGCGAGGGTGCGTGCGGGCAGCGCCGCCGCCGGCAGGCCGCAGGTCGCCATCGCGGCGGCCAGCCAGGCGCGGCGCGTCGCGTGTGGCGGCAGCGGGGGCATGGCGGCGGTGCCGGAGGGCGGCCGGGCGTGCGTCAGGCGTCCAGGAGCGCCTGGATGCCGGCGCGGGCCGCGCCGCAGTCGCCCAGGGTGGCGGCGACCCAGGCCTCGTCGAAGTACGTGGGCAGGTAGCGCTCACCCGAATCGCACAGCAGCGAGAGGATGGAGCCCTGCGCGCCGTGCTCGCGCATCTCGCGCGCCAGGCGCAGCATGGCCACGAAATTGGTGCCCGTGGACGGGCCCACGCGCCGGCCCAGCAACCCGGACAGCACCTGCATGGCGGACACCGACTCCGCGTCGGCCACGTCCTCCATGCGGTCCACCAGCGTGCGGATGAAGCTGGGCTCCACGCGCGGGCGGCCGATGCCCTCGATGCGCGAGCCCGAGGCCGTGAGGGTCGCGTTGCCCGTGCGGTGGTAGGCACTGAACACCGAGCCGGCGGGGTCGGCCACGCAGACCTGCGTGGCGTGCTGCTGGAAGCGGATGTAGCGGCCGATGGTGGCGCTGGTGCCCCCCGTGCCGGCGCCCACCACGATCCAGCGCGGCACCGGGTGGCGCTCGCGCCGCATCTGCGTGAACATGCTTTCGGCGATGTTGTTGTTGCCCCGCCAGTCGGTGGCCCGCTCCGCGTAGGTGAACTGGTCCATGTAGTGGCCGCCCGTCTCGGCGGCGATGTCGCGCGCGGCTTCGTACACCTGGGCCGCGCTGCCGACGAAATGGCACTGGCCCCCGTGGAACTCGATCAGCGCCACCTTCTCCGCCGACGTGCTGCGCGGCATCACGGCCACGAAGGGCAGGCCCAGCAGCCGCGCGAAGTACGCCTCGCTCACGGCGGTGGAGCCGCTGGAGGACTCGACGATGGTGGAGCCCTCGTGCACCCAGCCGTTGCACAGCGCGTAGAGGAACAGCGAGCGCGCGAGCCGGTGCTTGAGGCTGCCGGTGGGGTGGGTGGATTCGTCCTTGAGGTAGAGGTCGATGCCGTGCGCCGCGTACGCGGGAAGGTTCAGCGGGATCAGGTGCGTGTCGGCGCTGCGCTGGTAGTCGGCCTCGATGCGCGCGATGGCGTTGTGCAGCCAGCGGGTGCCGGGCGACGGCGTGCGGGAAGGGAGGGGCGCGGTCATGCCGGCGAGTATCGCAGGCCTTCGCCGGCGCCCCGCGCCGATCCGCCGCCCGCGCGCGTCACAGGCCGAAGAACGGCCGGTTGGCCTCGATGCGCGCGGCCTCGCTGGCCGGGAAGCGGCGTTCGCTCAGCAGCCTCTGCAGGGCCTCGCGGCCCTGCTCCAGCGCGTGGGCGTAGAAGGCGCTCACGGTCAGCTCGTCGAGGGCCCGCCACTCGTACACGGAGGCGTCCACGAACAGGATGTCGGCGGGCCGGGGAATGCGCGCGGCCTGCTGGGCATAGAGGTGCGCCAGGGCGAACTCCGACCGCAGGCGGTGGTAGCGGGCCAGCTCGCACAGCGACTCCGCCCGGGTGGGGCGCAGGGCGTAGGCCGCCAGGTAGGCCTCGCGCACTTCCGGCGCCGGGGCGTCCAGGCGCTCGGTGAGCGCGGCCACCTGGAAGGCGGAGTACCAGCATTCCTCGTCCCAGCCACCCATCGCGGCGCGGTGGCGGTAGGCGCTGCGCGAGGCCTCCAGCCGGCCGGCATCGCGCAGGCTCTGGGCCAGATAGAACGCGTAGCGCGTGTTGTGGGGATCCTGGCGCAGGGCTTCTTCCAGCACGGCGATGTCGCGCAGGTAGGTCTGCGGATCGCGGCCCCGCGCGCCGTCGTGCGAAACGTCGATGGCCGGGCCCGGCAGCACCTGCCAGCCGCCGTGCGCGGGCGCGGTGAGGTATTCGTGCAGCACGCCCTCCCACCGCCAGTCCACGCGCGTGGCCACCATGCTGTTGCGCTGGTACTCGCAGTCGTTCATGCGGCAGGTGAACAGGTAGCCGTCGGCCGCGAGCGCGGGCCATGCGAAGCCCTCGGTCGTGCGCAGCTGTTCGTCCGCGTCGATGAAGAGCAGGTAGTCCGCCTGCGGGCGCGCCAGCTCCAGCGCCTCGTTGCGGTTGTGCGCGAAGTTCTTCCACGGCCGCTCATGGAGGCTGCCCGGCACGCCCTGCATGAAGTCGCGGATGACCTGCTGCGTGCCGTCATCGGAGCCCGTGTCCACGATGACCCAGTGGTCGATGAAGGGGCGCACCGAAGCGAGGCACCGGGTGATCACCGGTGCCTCGTTCTTCACGATCATGCTGAGGCAGACGCGGGGGCGGCCCAAGATGGAGGGCTCCGCGATGGGGTGAGGGACCGACGGACCCGGGAGGGACGCCGGTGGAGCCATCACTGACAGTAAGCCAGTGCCGTGACCTGCGATGCGTCCGTGCAGGCGTACACGCAGGTCCAGGCAGTGGTGCCATTGCGCAGGGTGCTGCCCACGGTGTTGAACGTGGGACTCGATGCCGAGCAGCCGCCCGACACGACATTGCCGCTGCTGCAGGAGGCGGTGACCGTCACGTTTCCGCTGCTGCCGCAGCTCGTCGAGCTGGAGTTGGTGGTCAGGGAACCCACGCTGCCCGTCGCACCCGTGGCACCCGTCGTGCCGGTGGCACCCGTCGCGCCGGTCGGGCCCGTTGCGCCGGTCGCCCCGGTGGCGCCCGTCGCGCCGGTCACACCCTGGATGCCCTGGGAGCCCGTGGGACCCGTGGCGCCGGTCACTCCCGTGGAGCCCGTGGGTCCGGTGGCACCCGTCGCGCCCGTGGCCCCCGTGCCGCTGGCGCCGGTGGGCCCGGTCGCTCCGGTGACGCCCGTGGCGCCGGTCGGGCCGGTGGCGCCCGTCACACCCGTGGCGCCGGTCACCCCCGTGGCGCCGGTCACGCCGGTCGCCCCCGTGGCCCCGGTGGCGCCCGTGGCCCCGGTAGCACCCGTCGCGCCGTTGCCCACGCCCGGCGCGCATTTCGTCAGTTGCCCGGTGGAGCTGTCATAGCACGCCAGGTTGCTGTTGTTGGAGGTGGAGGGCAGGCCCGGCACATAGACCTCGCCCGTGCCCTGCACGCGCAGTCGCTCCTGCCCGCCCTGGCCCTTGACGACGAAGCCGCCGCCGCTGGGCGGGGTGACGGTGACGTCCGCCGCCAGCACGCCCGCGGCGTGCAGGGCAAGGACGGAGCTCAGTGCGGGAACGATCCACTGGCGATAGCCGCGATTCTTATTGGACATGTTGTGGCCCTCTCTCTTGGTGTGAATGGCTGAATGGGAATGAAGCGGGGGTGGACGTGTGGAGGGTCAGCGCCGCAGGCGCGCCAGGGCGGCCCGCGCGGCGGCGGGATCGCGCCGCGTCCAGTACATCGCCGCACCGAGGAGCAGCGACAGCAGCATCAGACCGTATTCGCTGAGGGTGGGGATCGAGATGACCGTGGAGGTGGCGGCGCCGATCTGGACCGAGGAGGGCACGGACGCGAAGGTGCGGGTGACCGTGGCGCTCGGGCCGAGGTTGATCACGGCCGTGCCGCTGGCGGAGGCCAGTTGCACCGGCTGGGTCGAGGTGCCTTGCAGGGTGAGGGTGCCCAGCACGGTGATGTTCGCGCCGGCTGGCAGCACGAAGGCACGGCCGGTGGTGCTCTGCAGCACGAGGTTCTGCACGACCAGCGTGCCGCTGAGCTGGGTGGTGTTGCCGGGATCGCATCCGTCGCGCAGCACCAGCGTGTTGTTGCCGGCGTCCAGCGGGCCCGAGAGGATGAGGTCGCCCCCCACGGAGATGGTGCCGTTCGAGCCCGTCACGGTGGCCCCGGAGCCGAAGGTGGCGGAGGAGTCCACGTTCAGCGTGCCGCCGTTCATGTTGAGGGTGCCCTGCATGTCCAGCGAGGTGCAGGCGATGTCGATGGCGCCGCCGGGGGGCACGTCGAGCGAGCTGCCCGGGGGAGTGACCCACTGTGCGGCAACGGGGCCGCACAGGGCCGCGGCCAGGGCCGCACCGGCCAGCCAGCGCAGGGATTGTCGAAGCATTGGTAAACCTCCTCTTTCGGCCGGGCTTCTGGTTGCCTCGGTCCGATGGCTTGTTGATGACTTGCAAGGCGCAATGCGCTAACGCTTGCGTGGCCATCCCCTCTCTTTCATGGTCTTGGCCCATTCGTTTGCAATTGTTCTATTTTGCTAGAACATAAAGCGAAACCACTATATTTTGTTACGGTATTCCGCTTACCAGTCTTCTTTAACTGCCAGAACCGCGTCGCGCCGGCCCGCCGCGTGGCCGGAAAGCCACGCGGCCAGGCTTCCGGTGAGCACCACGGCCGCGCACAGCGCGAGCAGGCGGGCCGCGGGGATGCGCAGGTCCATGGTCCAGTGGAAGCTCTGCGGGTTCACCACGTGGACCAAGACCGCCGAGACGGCCAGCCCCAGCGCCGTTCCGGCCACGGCGCCCACGGCGGTCCAGGCGGCGCCTTCGCCGGCCACCACCGCCAGCACCTGCGCGCGCGTGAGCCCCAGGTGGGCCAGCAGCCCGAATTCCTTGCGCCGCGCCAGCACCTGGGCGCTGAAGCTCGCGGCCACGCCGAACAGCCCGATGCCGATCGCCACGGCCTGCAGCCAGTACGTGACTGCGAAGCTGCGGTCGAAGAGGGCCAGCGAGCGTTCGCGGATCGCGCGGGCCGTGCTGAATTCCAGCGCCGGCGGCGCCGGGCCCGTGTCCGCCAGCCGCGCCGCCTCCTGCCCGATGGCTGCGCGCAGGGCGGATTCGTCCGTGCCGGGCGCGGGCCACACGGCCAGATCGCTGATGCGGGCGTCGCCGGTCAGGCGGATGTAGTCGGCGCGCTCCAGGGCGACGGCGCCGAACTGGCGCACATAGTCGCGCCAGACGCCTGCTATGAAAAACGTAGCTGTCGGCGCAGTGGAATCAACGACAAGCGGCCGAAATGCCTGCGAAAGCGCGGGCCAGTCGCCGCCGGGGCGCACGCCGTAGAGGTCGAGCACGGCCTCGCTCACATAGAGGCCCACGCGGCCATCCGGCACGGGCAGGGGGCCCTGCACCAGGGGCAGCGAGTGCGACGCGCCGCCACCCGCGCCACCTGAGCCACCCAAGGGGCGCGCCAGCAGGGCCACCGCCGGCCGCGCCGGGTCGAGCAGCAGGCTGCCCGCGCGCAGGCCCTCGGCGCGCTCCACGCCGGGCAGGCGGGCCACCGCGGCGTCCCAGCCGGGCGGGAACGCGGCACCGTCGTCGCCCGCCGCGCCGGCCGCGCCGGCCGCGCGCACGTAGAGCGGTGCGGGCAGCACCGCGTCCAGCCACTGCATGACGGAGCCTCGGAAGCTGTCCACCATCACCGTCAGCGCCACGGCCAGGCTGAGGCTGGCCACCACGCCGCCCACCGCCACGGCCGCCATGCCGCGCATGCGGCGCGCGCGCTCCAGGGCCAGCAGGGCGAGCGGCCTGCGGGCCGCGCGGCGCGCCAGCCCGGCGAGCAGGATCTCCACGGCGGCCGGCAGCAGGCCGATGCCGCCCACCAGCAGCAAGGCGACGGACAGATAGGCCCCCAGCGGGATACCGGCCACCGGCGGCAGGAGCGCGAGCGCGCCGCCCGCGGCGACCGCCAGCGCGGCCGGGCCCAGGCGCGGCCCCGTGCCCCAGGCCGCGCCCAGCCCCTTGAGGGTTTGCGCCGGGGGCAGCTGCTCCGCCGCGCGGGCGGGCCACCATCCGCCGGCCAGCGCGGCCGCTACGCCCAGTGCGCCGTAGAGCAGCGCTGCGCCCGGGCTCCAGTGCAGCGGCGTTTGCACGCCGGCGAAGTAGCCCCCGCCCAGGTCGCCGCCCAGCTGGCGCAGGGCCAGGGCCGCCAGCGCCGTGCCCAGGGCGATGCCGGCCGCGCTGCCCGCCAGCCCCAGCGCGGCCGATTCGGCCAGCACCAGCGCGCGGCGCGCGCGGGGCGGGGCGCCCAGCACCGCCAACAGCGCGAACTGCGGTGCGCGCTGCGCCACGCTGAGCGCCAGCACCGAAAAGACGAGATAGGCCCCCGTGAACAGCGCGACCAGCGCCAGCACGGTCAGGTTCACGCGGTAGGCGCGCGAGAGCTGGTCCGTGCGCTGCGCGGCGTCCTGCGGGCGCACCACCGCGACCTGCGGGGCCGCGCCCATCCCCTGCAGCAGGGCCGGCAGGGCGGCCTGGAACGCCTCCACGCCCTGGCCGGGGCGCAACTGCACGTCGATGCGGCTCAGCGTACCCCCGCGGCCGAACAGGTCCTGCGCGGCGCCGATGTCCATCACCGCGAGCGCGGGGCCGCCCGCGGCCACGCTGCCCGCCACCTCGGCATCGAGCACCGCGAGCCCGCTGCGCAGCCGCAGCGCGGCGCGCCGGCCGCCCTCCAGCCCGAGGGCCTGCAGCGCCGCCGCGTTGAGGAACAGCGTGCCGGGCGACAGCATGGCCAGGCGCCCGGCGCCAGGAAAGGCGCGCGGGACCAGCTCCGGGGCCATGGCGGGCAGCAGCAGCGGATCGGCGCCCAGCACGCGCAGCGCGACGGGGGCCGCGCGGGCCGGGTCGGCACCGGGGGCCGTGGCCTGCACCGTGACCTCCAGCAGCGGGCCCGCGCGCAACACCAGGGGGTGCGTGGCCACCCGGCCGTAGAGCGCCTCGGGCAGGGGGCCCTGGGCCGCGCGCAGTTGCAGGTCGGGCTGGCCGCTGGCCGCGCGCACGGCCTGGGAGAACTCCGACAGCGCCGAGGCATGGATCACGTGCACCGCGAACGCGAGCGCCACGCCCAGCATCACCGACACCACGGCCGCCGCTGCGCGCCACGGGTGGTGGCGCAGTTCCTGCCAGGAGAAGGTGCGCAGAAGGGCGAGCATGGCGCGAGGGGGGGCGCGCTCAGTCCGCCGGTGCCGCGGCGTCGGCGATGCCCCGGGCGGTGAGGCGCAGCACCCGGTCGGCGCGCGCCGCCGCTGCGGGTGAATGCGTGACCAGCACCAGGGCCGCGCCGTGCGTGCGCGTCTGCGCCACCAGCAGGTCCATCACGCGCCCGGCCGTGGAGGGGTCGAGATTGCCCGTGGGCTCGTCGGCCAGCAGCAGGCCGGGGCGGTGCGCCAGCGCCCGCGCGATGGCCACGCGCTGGAGCTGGCCGCCGCTCAGTTGCCGGGGCAGGCGCGCGCCCAGCCCCTCCAGCCCCACGGCCTGCAGCATGTGCTCCACGCGCGCGGGATCGTGCCGGCCCAGCAGCATCAGCGGCAGGGCCACGTTCTGCGCCACGTCCAGGTGCGGCAGCACGTGGAAGGCCTGGAACACGAAGCCCACGTGCTCGCGCCGCCAGCGGGCGCGCGCGGCCTCATCGAGCGTGCCGAGGTCGGTGTCCCCGTGCAGCACGCGGCCGGCCTGCCAGGCGTCCAGCCCCGCGAGGCAATTGAGCAGGGTGGATTTGCCCACGCCCGACTCGCCCACGATGGCGACGAACTCGCCGGCCCGCACCGCGAGGTGCACGTCCTGGAACACCGGCGCGCCGGGGCCGTAGTGCCTGCAGAGCCCCTGTGCCTGCAGGAGCGGCGTGCCAGAGGGCGTGGGCCCGTGGGCGGCGTGCGTCATGGCGCGGCGTGCAGCGCCGCCAGCGCGGCTTCCACCCATTGCCCGGTGGCATCGGGCGCATCGCAGGCGATGGCGCGGCGCCAGGGCATGCCGCGCAGCCAGGTGATCTGCCGCTTGGCGAGCTGCCGCGTGGCGGCGATGCCGCGCTCGCGCAGGGCCGCGAGGGGCAGGGTGCCGGTGGCGGCCTCCGCGTCCAGGGCCTCCCAGGCCTGTCGGTAGCCCACGCAGCGCATCGAGGGCAGGTCCGGGTGCAGGTCGCCGCGCGCGCGCAGGCGCCGCACCTCTTCGACGAAGCCGCCCTCCAGCATGGCGTCGAAGCGCCGCGCGATGCGCTCGTGCAGCCAGGCTCGATCGGTCGGCTCCAGGGAAAAGAGCACGCATGTCGGCGAATCCGCTGCATTGTCTGCTCTCTTTTTGATAGTGTGGAAGCTCGATAGCGGCTGGCCCGACACATGCCACACCTCCAGCGCGCGCTGGATGCGCTGGCTGTCGGCGGGCGCGAGGCGCGCCGCGGTGGCCGGGTCCACGCGCGCCAGCTCGGCGTGCAGCGCGGGCCAGCCCTCGGCAGCGGCCTGCGCCTCGATGCGGGCGCGCACGGCCGCGTCGGCCGGGGGCATGTCGTCGATGCCGTCCCACAGCGCCTTGAAGTACAGCATGGTGCCGCCCACCAGCAGCGGCAGGGCGCCGCGCGCGCGGATGTCCCGCAGCAGCCGCTGCGTGTCGGCCACGAACTCCGCCGCGCTGTAGGCCTGCAGCGGATCGCGGATGTCGATCAGGTGGTGCGGCACGGCGGCCAGCTCCTGCGCCGAGGGCTTGGCCGTGCCGACGTCCATGCCCCGGTACACCAGGGCCGAGTCCACGCTGACGATCTCCACGGGCTGGCGGGGCGCCAGCGCGCGTGCCAGCGCCAGCGCGCCGTCCGTCTTGCCCGAGGCCGTGGGGCCGGCCAGGGCGATGTAGGCGGGAAGGGGGGGCGGGCGGGCGCTCATGGCCGGCGCTCCGGCATGCGCCGCCGGCAGGGACGGGGAAATGGGCATGCCCTGAGCGTACCAGCGCGGCCCGCTCCGTCCGATGAGGGGGTGGGGCGGCGTAGGAACGTGTTTGCGATCTTCCGGGGGGCGCGCGCAGCGGCGTCAGCGCCGCGGGCCTGCCGCCTCGGCTGACCATGTTCGACCCGCCATCGCTCCCCGTCGACGTGCGCCCGGCAGCGCCATCGACGCACTGGCCCCCGGGTTGGAGGCCAGACACCGCTCGGCTCAGTGCAATGCCGTTCAATGCATGACCGTGCCCCTGGATTCGGTGTTTACTTTGACGCCAATCTTTTGGGCGGTGTTCTGGTTGATTTTGTTGGTTTCAATGGCGGGCACGCCCTTCTTGTTGACCCGAACGCCCGCCGAATTGATGGAGGTCTTGTTTCTGTAGGCGTATTCCGGATACATGATTTTCTCCGGCGTGAAAACACGGTTGCCATTCTCCAGGCCATAATTCTTCTGCAAAGAAGACAACTTGGTGGACGGATAAAGCAGGTTGTTTGTTTCGGAGGTGCACCGATTGATGACGTCCAATCCTCCGGAGGAAACATTCTTCAAGGCGGCGGCCTTGATTTCGCTGGGCAATGCCGCGGCAAAGACCAGGACGTCGCTCTGCAGTTCTGAGACCCCTGACGGGTGCCGCGAGGCATCCACCATGGTTTCGGACGCTTGCGCCGCAATATCGGCGGTCGATTTCCGGGTGTATTTGATCTGGCTGGCATCACCTTGGGTGATGGAGAAATCATCCCGGTTGAGGATGTTGGCCTTGGCGCAAATATCCAGGAAGGCCTTGGCCCTTTCGCAAGCGCCTTTGTCAATATCCACCAGATGAATCTGCGCCCCCGAATGAATATGGTACATGATGGCGGACAAGGGGAAGCCGGCGCCGACGAATGAAATGGTCTTGTTTTTCAAATCCGGAATCGAGCTGTCTTTCGTCAACAGGCGCAACTCGTTCTCTGCCATCTTGTCATAGTTGTCGAGATACGGGAACGAGAATTGATGGCTTTCCTGTATGCCGTCGATCTTGCTGCTGTTCGGGACGTCGAACACGATCTTCATCAGGTGGGCCGTTCTGTCTTCTTTCGTGTTCGAGTTGGCATCCAGGACGGGAATGCCTTTGTCCTTGTAAACGGCGAAGATGTAGTCCAGGGCAACCCGTTCCATTTCCCCTTCGGAAAGGTTGGAAATCTCCCGGAGATCGGAGGCTATATCGCTCAATTCCTTCTGTACGGCCTTGGCCTCTTCGGAAGAATAATCTTCATTGCACGTCGTCACCAGCGAATCCAGGCATGCATTCACCTCGTCGCAAGGCTCAAGTCCATTGGGAATGTAGGCTTGCGTGCGATTCGGGTCATTCCTTACATGCTCCTTGTGGGCATCGAGCCGAGGCTTCATCTTTGCGTGAATGCCCCTGATTTTCCCGACGGTTGCTTCGACACGTTCTTTGATCGGTTGGCTGGTGGATGGCGAAGACAACTTCTGGATCTTCGCGTTTCGGGGTGAAATAACCTTGTGGCTTTTGCCGGAGGCCTCGCCACGGGTGGTCGGAATACCGCTTGCATGTGCGGCTGTCGATAGCGACTGAGCCGATTTTGAACGGCTCTCGGATTGCGTGCGCTGCAATTCCGTCTGGGAGTCGTTGTTCTTCGAAGACGATGCGCGCTTGAATACTGCGCTCTGGGAAACAGGTTTCATGATTTTGTCGATTTCAGGTAGTAAAGCGCGCACATGATCGACAAAATGGAATCTGCCCATGTCCAGGCATGCGAATATCCGTCGTATTTTGCGAAGTCGTTGATTTGGAGATCTCTCAAAACCCACGGGCTCATTCCGTGAGCACACAACGACCCTCTACCTGACCGCACGATCACACCCCGCAGCGCCCTGGAGTTCAACCTGTTTGCCGAAGCTCGCGAGCGCAAGAGAGATGGGATCGGGGCGCCGCTGCAGGTGATTGCGCGGCAATCGACTTCGCCGAGCGGGTCCGGCGGGTGGGTGCTCTCACCCAATGCGGCGATGGTCGCCGAGGCGGATGGCCGCGGAGCAGGCCATGCCAGCGGATGCCGCAGAGCCGTGGCTTGACCGGGCCGCTGGCGTCGTCCCCCTCGGGGGGAAGACGCCGAAGGCGGCTCAGGGAGGGGGGCTCAGGAAATGGCGCGCACGGCCTCGGCCGCCTGGGTCGTCCAGGGCGTGGTCGGGCGGCCGATGAGCTGGCTCAACTGCCGGCCTTCGTCGAACAGCGCGCCCTGCGCGGCAGCGGCGTCGGACTGCGCCAGGATGGCGGCGAAGGGGCCGGGCAGGCCCGCGCCTTCGAGGGCCTTGGCGTAGTCGGCCTCGGGCAGGTCGCGGTAGGGGATGGCCTTGCCCGCTGCGCGGGAGAGCTCGGCGGCGAGGTCGGCGAGCGTGTAGGCGCTGTCGCCCGCCAGTTCGTACACGCGGCCGGCCTGGCCATCTTGCGTGAGCACGGCGGCGGCCGCGGCGGCGTAGTCTGCGCGTGCCGCCGAGGCGATGCGGCCCTCGCCGGCGCTGCCGAACAGCGCGCCGTGCTGCAGGGCCGGGCCCACGCCGGCCAGGTAGTTCTCGGTGTACCAGCCGTTGCGCAGCAGCACGTGGGGCACGCCGGAGGCCTGCAGGAGCTGTTCGGTCTCATGGTGCTCGCGCGCCAGACCCAGGAGCGAGCGGTCCGCGCGCAGCACGCTGGTGTAGGCCAGCAGGGGCACGCCGGCGCGGCGGGCCGCGTCGATCACGGTGCGGTGCTGGGCCGTGCGCTGGCCGATTTCGTTGCCCGAGATCAGCAGCAGCTTGCGCGCGCCCTGCAGCGCGGCATCCCAGGAGGCGGCATCGGCGTAGTCTGCCCGGCGGACCACGACGCCCCGGGCGGCGAAGTCCGCCACCTTGGCGGGATCGCGCACCGCGGCGACGATGCCGCCGGCGGGCACGCTGCGCAGCAGTTCTTCGATGACGAGGCGGCCCAATTGGCCGGAGGCGCCAGTGACGACGATCATGTTCGGAATCCTTGTGAAGAGTGGACAGGAGCGCGACAATAGCAAGAGTACAAACTTTTCGTAAGTACCAACAAAAAGGTAAGCTTATGACGACCACCCCGCCCGCGGTGTCCCTTCCCCCTCCGCCCGCCGCCTGCACCGAGGGGCCGCCCACGTCGCTGGCCGAGCTGATGCGCCGGGGCGACGTGCTGTCACCGGCCTGCCCCTCGCGCGAGATCCTGCAGCACGTCACCAGCCGCTGGGGCGTGCTGGTGCTGGTGGCGCTGCACGACGGCACCCTGCGGTTCAGCGAGCTGCGCCGCAAGGTGGCCGGCGTGAGTGAGCGCATGCTCGCGCAGACGCTGCAGTGGCTGGAGCGCGACGGGTTCGTGGCGCGCAAGGCCTATCCGGTGGTTCCCCCGCACGTGGAGTACAGCCTCACGCCCCTGGGGCGCGAGGTGGGGCTGCGGGTGCAGGCGCTCGCCGACTGGATCGGCGGCCACCTGCCTGAGATCCTGGCGGCGCAGGAGCGCGCCGACGCGCGGTCCGCGCCGGCGGATTGACCGGCCGGCGGGCCGGTCAGGCGGGCGCGATGGAGGCCGAGGCGCCCGGCACGGCGGGCCGCGCCCGCGCCGCCGGCGCCGGGTGGATGCGGAAGAGATCCGCCAGGGCCTCGCGGTACTGCGCCTCGCCCACGCTGTTGGTGCTGTGGTGCGTGCCACCTTCCACCAGCACGAAGCGCTTGGGGCCCTGTGCGGCCTCGTAGAGCCTGCGGCCAAGCGACGGCGGGATCAGGCTGTCCTCGCTGCCGTGCACCACGAGCAGCGGCGAGCCGATGTGGGCCACCTTGCGGATCGACTCGAAGCGCTGCGTGATGAGCCCGGAGACCGGCAGCCAGCCCCACTTGAAGGTGGCCACCACCTCGGGAATGTTGGTGAAGGTGCCCTCCACGATGGTGCCCTTCTCGTCGGGCACCATGGCCGCGAGGTCGATGGCGATGGCGCCGCCCAGCGAATGGCCGAAGATGTAGCGCGGCGCGTCGGGCGCGCGCTGCGCGAGCCAGTCCCAGGCCGCCCGGGCGTCCTCCAGCGCCGTGGCTTCCGAGGGCAGGGTGGGGCTGCTGCGGCCGAAGCCCCGGTAGTCCACCGCCAGCACCGAGAAACCCAGGTCCTTCATCCGCCGCATGCGCCCGGCCGAGCCGGAGACGTTCCAGCGCGCGCCGTGCAGGTACAGCAGCACCGGGGCATCCGCGCGGTCCGAGGGCAGCCACAGCCCGTGCAGCTTCTCCGCCTTGCCCGTGGTGCGCGAATCGAAGGCGATCCACACGTCTTCCATGTCGTCGGTGGCCTGCGCGCCGCCCCAGGCCCGGTCGCTGGGCTGGAAGATCCATTCGCGCTGCTTCGCGTCGAGGGTGGCACAGCCCGCCGTCACGGCAACGGCGAGCGCGAGGGTGGTGAAGAGGGGCCAGCGTTTCATCGGAATGACAGAGTGCGGTTGCGCGCGGAAAGTTCGGTGGGTTTTCATCGGTGCTCCCCTCATGCGTGCTGCGTGGTTTGCTATTGTTTCGGTAGCAATGCACGTCCGATCGACGCCGGCCGGACGGGGAGCATCCAGCAAAAAACGCACCATGCCGGCCCGGGTTGACCCTGGAAAGCGCGGAAATGCCCCGGGGAATCCCTGCTGTTGGGGCGTACCGGGGCGGCCCGGGGAGGGCGCGCCCCCCGCCGCCGAACGGGGGCGCACGCTGGCGGGGCATGCCATCATTTTCCGGGCCCCGTTCCGGTGCGGCGGGCCGCTGCGCCGTGCCACGCCGGCGTCACGGCACTGTCATCCGGCGTCGCCAGAGTGGCGCCTTCGCAGAGACAACCAACGAGAGGAGAAGAGACCCATGACACAGCCATCACCGCTTTGCCCCGCCACGACCACCCGGCCGGCCCTGCGGCTGGGCGCCACCTGCCGTGCGGGGCTCGCCGCCCTGGCGGCCGGCATGGCCCTGGCGGCCTGCGGAGGCAACGGCGGCGGCGCCTGGCCTACCCTGGACGGCGGCAAGCCCCTCGTGATCGGCCACCGCGGCGCCGCCGGCTACCTGCCCGACCACACGCTGGAGGGCTACCGCCGCGCGATCGAGATGGGCGCGGACTTCATCGAGCCGGACCTCGTCGCCACGAAGGACGGCGCGCTCATCGCGCGCCACGAGCCCAACATCACCGCCACCACCGACGTCGCCCAGCGCCCCGAGTTCGCCAGCCGCAAGACCCGCAGGACGGTGGACGGCGTGCAGGAAGAGGGCTGGTTCGCCTCCGACTTCACGCTGGCCGAGATCAAGACCCTGCGCGCCATCCAGCCGCTGCCCGAGCGCGACCCGTCCTTCAACGGCCGCTTCCAGATCCCCACGCTGGCCGAGGTGCTGGACCTCGCCCGCACCGAGGGCGCCCGCACGGGCCGCGCCGTGGGCGTCTACATCGAGACCAAGCACCCCACCTACCACGCCGACCTGAACCTGAAGCTCGAAGACCGGCTGCTCGCCACGCTGTCGCAGTACGGCCATACCACGGCGGCCTCGCCGGTCATGGTGCAGTCGTTCGAGGTGTCCAACCTCAAGTACCTGCGCACCCGGACCTCGGTGCGTCTGGTGCAGCTCGTGGACGGCAACGACGTGAAGCCCGACGGCAGCATCGACCTCTCCGCGCCCTACGGCCGGCCCTACGACTTCGCGGTCTCCGGCGACCCGCGCACCTTCGCCAGCCTGCTCACGCCCGAGGGCCTGCGCGAGGTCAGGACCTATGCCGACGGCATCGGCCCCTGGAAGCCCTATCTGATCCCGTCGCGGCTCAAGGACGACAACAACGACGGCCAGCCCGACGACCTCAACGGCGACGGCCTGATCGACGAACGCGACCGCGTGATGATGGCGCCGACCCGCGTGGTGGCCGACGCGCATGCGGCCGGGCTGTTCGTGCACCCCTACACCTTCCGCAGCGAGGCCCGCCGCCTGGCCTCGGATTTCAAGGGCGACCCCAAGGCCGAATACCGCCTGTTCTACCGGCTGGGCGTGGACGGCGTGTTCTCGGACTTCCCCGACCAGGCCAAGGCCGCGCGCGACGAGTGATCGCCGTGCCGCGGCACGCTGCGCGGCTTCGCGGCGTGTGCCCTCCCGGATGGCAAATCCGAGGGAAGGGGGCCGCGCCGCGCCGGTGCGGCGGCAGGCGTCAGAAGCTGTGCTTGACGCCCAGGCTCAGCAGTGTCTCGCCCTTGCGGCGGCCCACGATGCCGTCGAGCTGCCAGCCCGGCGTCCATTCCCACAGCGCGCCGGTCTGGAAGGTGGGCGGGCTGCCGCGCTGCCCGAAGGCCTCGATGTGCGCGGTGACCGCGCCCCAGGTGGATTCCAGCGCGGCGCCCCAGGCGGGCAGCCACTGCCGCCCGGGCGTGTGCTGCGCGCCCAGGTTGGCATGCAGCGCGCCCCAGGGGGCGATGCAGGTGCCGAGCATCGTGAGGGCCAGCGTGCTGCCGGTCTCGCGGTAGGCATGGGTGAGGCCGGCGCTGCTCGCGGCATGGCAGCCGCGCTCCGGCGCCGGGGTCCATTGCCACTTGGCCAGCATGCCGCTCAGCGTGGTGTGGCCGTGCAGGTCGCGGGCCAGCAGGGCGCCGACTTCCAGCCCGGGCAGCGCCTGGGGCGCGTAGGCCGGGGCGGCGTACACCGCGCCGCGCTGGTGGTGCACGCCTTCCCACCACAGCTCGACATGGCCCTCGCCCGGTGCGTTCACGCCCGCGTCGTCCACCGAAAGCGGGCGGCCCGCATGCACCGGCAGGGTGGACGCCGCGACGGCGGCGAGGGCCGCGAGGCCGTGCGCCACGCCGGTGGTGCGCATGCGGGGGCGGCGGTGGCGCGGATGGGTCATGGTGGCGGGGGCTTTCCGGTGGAGGGTGTGGAGGCGGCGCAGGGCACGGCGTTCAGCGGCCGCGCAGGAACAGCGCGTCCAGCTCGCGCATGGAGAGCTGCCGCCACGTGGGTCGGCCGTGGTTGCATTGGTCGGAGCGGTCGGTGACTTCCATCTGGCGCAGCAGGGCGTTCATTTCGTCGAGGGTCAGGCGCCGGTTGGCGCGCACCGCGCCATGGCAGGCCATGGTGCCGAGGATCTCGTTGCGCGCGCGCTGCACCACGGTGCTCGCGTCGTGCGCCGCCAGCTCGCCAAGCACGCTGCGTGCCAGTTCCACCGCATCGCCCTGCGCGAGCGTGGTGGGCACGGCGCGCACGGCCAGGGTGCGGGGCGAGAAGGGCGACACCTCCATGCCCAGCGTCGCCAGCGTGTCGGCGTGCGCCTCCGCCGTGGCGACTTCCTCCGGGGTGGCGGCGAAGGTCGCGGGGATCAGCAGCGGCTGGCTGGCGATGCGCTGGCTCGCATCGACCTGGGCCTTGAGGCGCTCGTACACGATGCGCTCGTGCGCGGCGTGCATGTCCACGATCACCAGGCCCTGGGCGTTCTCGGCCAGGATGTACACGCCGTGGATCTGCGCAACGGCCCGGCCCAGGGGCCAGGTGTCGGGCGGCGCGGGGCTGGCCGCCGTGGCCGTTGCAGCCACTGCGGCATCGGCATCGGCATCGGGTGCGGGCGACGGGGCGCCGGCGGCGTCCGCATACGCGGGGGCCGGCTCGTGCACGGCGGCCGGGGCGGGGCTCCAGGCCGGCGCCTCGGCGGGCTGCGGCTGCCACTGCGGCTGCGTGGCGGCAGGCGCGCCCCCGTCGCGCCGACCCCAGAGTGCTTCCAGATCGGTGACGCGGTGCCCTGGCCGTACTTCAAAAGGTATAGCAGACTGTGCAGCAAACGCGGCGACATGAGGGGGTTTTGGCACTGAATGCGCCACGGGGGAGGCCGCTGCCCCGCCGGGGGAGGCCGCAGGGGCGGCCTCGGCGGCTCCGGCCGCCAGGGCCTGCGCGCGCGGCACCGCCAGGGCGTTCTCGACGGCGTGCCGCACGGCCTGGTGCACCTCGCGGCTGTTGCGGAAGCGCACCTCGATCTTGGTCGGGTGCACGTTCACGTCCACGCGCATCGGATCGATCTCCACGTAGAGCGCGTACACCGGCTGCTTCTGCCCGTGGAGCACGTCCTCGTAGGCGCTGCGGGCCGCGTGCGTGAGCACCTTGTCGCGCACGAAGCGGCCGTTCACGTAGCAGAACTGGTGGTCCGCCCGCGAGCGCGCCATGTCGGGCAGGCCCGCGTGGCCGGTGACGGTGACGGCGCCCGAGCGGTGCTGCACGGGCACCGAATCGCGGGTGAATTCCTCGCCCAGCACGTCGGACAGGCGCCGCGCGAGCGCCGCCAGATAGGCCGCGCCGCCCGGCTCGGCCCCTCCATCGCCATCGGCATCGCCCCGCGCCAGCGTGGCCCGCCATTGCTCCACGAGCTTGCCCTCGTGCCAGATGGCGAAGCCCACGTCGGGCCGCGCGAGCGCGTGGCGGCGCACGGCCTCGATGCAGTGGGCCAGCTCCGTCGCGTCGGACTTGAGGAACTTGCGCCGCGCCGGCGTGGAGAAGAACAGCTCCTTCACCTCCACCGTCGTGCCGCGGCCGCGCGCGGCGGGGCGCAGCTCGCCGCTGCGCGCGTCGAGCAGGAAGGCGCTGGGCTGCTCGTCGGTGCGCGAGAGCAGGGCCATCTCCGAGACCGAGGCGATGGCAGCCAGCGCCTCGCCGCGAAAGCCCATCGTGGCGACGGACTCCAGGTCGTGCAGGTTCGTGATCTTGCTGGTGGCGTGGCGGCGCAGCGCGGTCGCCAGCTCTTCGGACGGAATGCCGCAGCCGTCGTCCTCCACGGCGATGAGGCGCACGCCGCCGGCCAGCAGCCGCACCGTGACCTGGGTGGCGCCGGCATCGAGCGCGTTGTCCACGAGTTCGCGCACCGCCGAGGCGGGCCGCTCCACCACTTCGCCCGCGGCGATCTGGCTGATGAGTTCGTCGGGCAGGTCCCGGATGGGGCGTCGCGGTGCGGGCTCTGTGGTCATTGGCCGGCATTGTAGGCAGTGCGGTTAGAGTGTTGCGCCGCATTCCCGGCTCCGCCGCGCGGCTTGCCGGGGCATCGCCGGGCACGCTCCCGGCCCCGTTTATCCGCCGTTACCTTTCCGAAGGCCTTCTCTTGGAAATCCTCCAGTTCCTCATCGATTTCATCCTGCACGTGGACAAGCACCTCGCGGCCTTCGTGGCCGCGTACGGGCCCTGGGTCTACGCGCTGCTGTTCATCATCGTGTTCGTGGAGACGGGCGTGGTCGTCATGCCCTTCCTGCCCGGCGATTCGCTGCTGTTCATCGTCGGCGCGATGTGCGGCGCGGGGCTCATGAGCTATCCCATCGCGTGCGCGGTGCTGATCGTGGCCGCCATCCTGGGCGACCAGTGCAACTACAGCATCGGCCGGCACTTCGGGCCCAAGGTGTTCCAGTGGCCCGATTCGCGCTGGTTCAACCGCCGCGCGTTCGACCAGGCCCATGCGTTCTACGAGCGCTACGGCGGCATCACCATCGTGCTGGCGCGCTTCATGCCCTTCATCCGCACCTTCGCGCCGTTCGTGGCGGGCGTGGCCGAGATGAACCGCGCCCGGTTCACCGCCTTCAACGTGGGCGGCGCGCTGCTCTGGGTGCTGGGCATTTGCACGGCGGGCTACTTCTTCGGCAATTTCGCCTGGGTGCAGGCGAACCTGGACAAGATCATCTGGGCGCTGATCCTGGTGCCGGGGCTCATCGCGATCTACGGCGCCTGGCGCGCCGGCCGCCAGCAGAAGCCGGCGGCCTGAGCCCGGCGGCGCTCAGAACGTGGACACGTTCTCAGCGCATCGTGCGGCCCAGCCAGTGCAGCAGGTGGCGGGTGACGAACTCCGGATTGTCCTGGTTGGAGATGTGGCCGGCGGTCGGGATGAGCACGGACTCGCAGCCGATCACCTCGGCCATCTCCTGCATCTCGTGCGGCGGGCGCGGGATGTCCTCGTCGCCGCCCATCAGCAGCGTGGTCCGGGGATCGAGCGCGCCCAGGCGGTCCAGCGCATCGGCGCGGCCGAAGATGATGCGCCCCAGCGGCACGACCGACTGGCGCAGTTGCTCGGCCGTCATCGCCGCCAGGCTGCGCGCGAACGCCGCCGGCCGGGGCGCGGACGGATCGGTGCCGGGGCGGAAGAAGATGGGCACGATGGCGTTCACCAGGGCCGGCGTGATCTGGCCGGCGGCCTCGATCGCATCCAGCATGCCGAAGTAGCGCTGGCGCGTCGCCTCGGGCTCGGCCCCCAGGTAGGTGTCCATCATCACGAGGCTGCGCACCCGCCCGGGCGCCTGCAGCGCCAGCTCGGCGCCCCACATGCCGCCCACCGACAGGCCCACCACCGCGCATTCGCGGATCCGCAGCGCGTCCAGCAGCGCCAGCATCTGCGCCGCCAGCCCTTGCAGGTCTTGCGTGTTCCCGGGCAACGGGCCCGATGCGCCGTGGCCCCACAGCTCGGGCACGATGACCCGGAAGTGCCGCGACAGCGCCCGGATCTGGGGCGCCCACATCGAGGCATCCCACAGATAGCTGTGGCCGAGCAGCACGGCGGGGCCCCGGCCCAGGTCCAGGTAATGCAGCGGACTGCCTTCCAGCGTCGTGAAGCGGGACGGTGCCGCCGCGCCCCAGGCATCGAAACCTTCGCCGGGCAGGGCGCTGCCCGAAGCCAGGGCCAGCGGCACCGCGAGGATCTGCAAGGCGGCGCGGCGGCGGTTCACGGCTTCCTGTGAAGGTGGATTCCCGGCGTGCGGTACGTGAGGGCGTTGGGGCATGGGCGGCAGCTCCTTTCAGGCGGAAAAAAGAAGCGGGCATGCTATGCGCTGACGGGCGCCCGGAGCATGACGGGAGGCATGGCCTGGCATAGCGATTCTTTTGGGGCCGGCCTGCCCGCCGTGTGCTTCGTCCATCGGCGGAAAGCGAACCGCCCGCACGGCGCGTTGCCGTGCGGGCGGTCGGAGTGATCGCAGGGGGCGGTGAATCCCCCTCGCGCGGGATCGGGATCAGCGACGGCGCTGGTCGCGGTCCTCGCCCAGTTCGTGGCCGATGAGCGCACCGGCCGCAGCACCACCCACCGTGGCGGCCGTGCCGCCCAGGGCGCTGCCCAGCACGCCGCCTGCCACCGCACCGACGCCGGTGCCGATCTGTGCGTTGGTGGGGTTGGTGGAACAGCCGGCCAGGCCCAGGGCGGCAACGCAGGCGGCGGCGGTCAGCAGATGGCGGTAGTTCATGGTGTGCTCCTTCTTGTGGCGGATGTGGGGGCGGTGCCCATCGGTGGCGCATGGCCCATGTCCGAACTATCGCCGTGCCGGTCCGCACCGCGTGTAAGCAGGTCAAGCCCGGTGTTGTAGGACGTTACCGTGGCGCCCAAGCGGGGCGCTGGAGCGGGGCGGCGGATGGTTGCCGGCGCCCCGCACGGGCCCAGGAGCGGGCGCTACCCCGGCGCGAGGCACAGCGTCAGCAGCAGCGACGCGGGGCGCACCGCGCGCAGGGAGTGGGGCGCGCGTGCCTGCAGGTGGATGAAGTCGCCCGCGCGCAGCAGGCTGGCGCCCGACGCGCTGTGGAACTCCACCTCGCCCTCGATGCACTGGATGGTGACCTCGCCGGGCGTATCGTGCTGGCGCAGTTCCTTGCCCGCGGGCAGCACCGCGCGGATGACCTCCAGCTGTGCCGCCTTGATGATGGCCGAGGTGGCCGTGTTCTCCAGCGCGGGCCCCAGGGGGTGAATGCTGACGACTTCGGCGGAACGTGCGTGCGGCAGTGCCATGGCAACTCCTTGCTGCCCGCTGCGGGGCGGTTCGTGGGTGCCATGACTGTGGCCCAAGGGCGTGCGCATGGCAATGCCCCGGGCCGCCCGACCTGAGAACGTGAACGCGCTCTTACACCGACCGGCTGCGCGCCAGCGGCGGGTTCTTGGCGAAGTACCGCGTGATGCCGCGCATCAGCGCATCCGCGAGCTGCTGCTGGTAGGCCGCCGTGCGCAGCCTGGCTTCCTCTTCCGGGTTGCTGATGAAGGCCGTCTCCACCAGCACGCTCGGGATGTCGGGCGCCTTCAGCACGGCGAAGCCCGCCTGCTCCACGCGCGGCTTGTGCAGCTTGGCCATGTTGCCGATCTCGCCCAGCAGCACGCTGCCGAGCTTGAGGCTGTCGTTGATCTGCGCGGTGGTGCTCATGTCGAGCAGGGCGCTCTGCACGTGGCGGTCCTGGGAGCGCACGTTCAGCCCGCCGACCAGATCCGACTGGTTCTCCTTGTTGGCCAGCCAGCGCGCGGCGGAGCTGGAGGCGCCGCTCTGGCTCAGCGCGAAGACGCTGGCGCCGCGCGCGGCGGGCGTGGTGAACGCATCGGCGTGGATGCTGACGAACAGGTCCGCCTGCACGCGCCGCGCCTTCTCCACGCGCATGCCCAGCGGCACGAAATAGTCGGCGTCGCGCGTGAGGA
Source organism: Paracidovorax anthurii (assembly GCF_003269065.1). GTDB lineage: Bacteria > Pseudomonadota > Gammaproteobacteria > Burkholderiales > Burkholderiaceae_C > Paracidovorax > Paracidovorax anthurii. Next base: position 31,472 of record NZ_QLTA01000016.1, on the reverse strand, counting down.
AGGCGCGCATCGGGTTGCCCCCGATGGTCGTGGCGTTGATGCGGTCGCGCAGCAGGAAGGCCACCTTGAGCACCACGTCCTTCTCGCGGGTGCCCGCCGGGCCCGTCGCGCCGGGGTCCTCTCCGCCGTGGCCGGGGTCGAGCGCGACGATGATGAGGCGGTCGGTGGCGCGCGCGACGGCGGGGGCCGCGGGTGCCTTGCCGCCGGCCGGGGGCGGGGGGGCCGCCGCCACGGCGGGCGCGCCGGGAGGCGTCGCCACGGGGGCCGGGGTGCCGGGCGCGGCGGGGGGCAGGCCGTTGGGGAGCGCGGCGCCGGGGCGCTGGCTGTGCTGCGCGATGAGGTCGCCCAGCGGATCGCCCGCCGAGCCGGGGCGCGCGGCGGCGATGTCGGGAACCGGGGCGGGCGCCGGCGTGCCGGGCGCGGCTTCGCGCAGGCGTTCGGCGATCAGCGCCTCCAGCGGGTCCTCGGGCTCGGCGGGGTAGAGGTCGAACACCAGCCGGTGCTGGTAGGCCGCGATGGGCGGCAGCGTGAACACCTGGGGCAGGGCCGCGCGCTTGAGGTCCACCACCAGCCGCACCACGCCCGGCGCGTTCTGGCCCACGCGGATGCCGGCGATGTTGGGGTCGTCGGGCTTGACCTTGGCCACCAGCTCGCGCAACTCGGGGTTCAGGTCGATGCCCTCGATGTCCACCGCCAGCCGCGGCGGCGTGGCCACGAAGAACTGCTTGGCCGTGAGCTGCCGGTCGGATTCGATGGTCACGCGGGAGTAGTCCTGCGCCGGCCAGACGCGCACGGCCACGATGCCGGCGCCGCGCGCGATCTGCTGGGCCCCGAGCAGCAGCACCAGGGTGCCGGCGCGCAGCACGGCGCGCCGCGCGGGATCGGGCCGCGGCCCCGTCGATGGGCCGGGCGGCGTGGTGAAAGAGGATGCGTCGTCGCTCATGCTGTCGTCAGTCCTTGCACCAGGGTGTGGCCGAGGGGCGTGCCGGCCCGCAGCGTCACCTGCCGGGGCGCGTCGCCATCGTACGCGCCGGCCGCATCATCCACTGCTTCAATGTGTATAGCAAGATCGGCAGCGGGAATCAGCCCCGCCGCCTTCTCGGGCCACTCCGCGATCTTCAGGCCCGGGCCCGCGAAGATGTCGCGGAAACCGGCGTCCTCCCACTCGCGCGGATCGCTGAAGCGGTAGAAGTCGAAGTGCCAGATGGCCAGGCCCGGGGCGTCGTGGGGCTCCACCACGGCATAGGTGGGGCTCTTGATGCGGCCCTGCACGCCGAGCGCGCGCAGCAGGTGCCGCACCAGCGTGGTCTTGCCCGCGCCCAGATCGCCGTGCAGCGTGATGAACGCATGGCCGAGGGCGGGCTGCGCGGCCAGGCGCGCGGCGAAGGCGGCCGTGTCGTCCTCGCCGTGCCAGGCGAGCTGCGCGCCGGCCGGCGCGGGGGGGCTTTCTACAATCCCGGGGTGATGTCGTGCAGCAGTCAACTCGTTCCTCAAATGCAAGGCTGGGCCCGCGAGCTGGGATTTTCCCAAATCGGCATCGCCGGCGTGGATTTGTCGTCCGCGGAGCCGGGATTGATGCAATGGCTGGCCCAAGGGTTCCATGGCGAGATGCATTACATGGAGGCGCACGGCCTCAGGCGCGCCCGCCCGGCCGAGCTGGTGCCGGGCACGGTGAGCGTGATCACCGCGCGCATGGACTACCTGCCGCACGCCACGCTGGACCGGGGCGCGGCCCGGGAGGGCGAGGAGGGCGGCGCCGGATGGCAGGCGGTCGAGTTCGCGCGGCTGGAGCGCCCGCGCGAGGGCATCGTCTCGGTCTATGCCCGGGGGCGGGATTACCACAAGGTGCTGCGCGCCCGGCTGCAGAAGCTCGCGGACCGCATCGCCGCCGCCATCGGGCCGTTCGGCCACCGCGTGTTCACCGACTCCGCGCCCGTACTGGAGGCCGAGCTGGCGCGGCGCAGCGGGCAGGGCTGGCGCGGCAAGCACACGCTGGTGCTCAACCGCGAGGCCGGCTCGATGTTCTTCCTGGGCGAGATCTACGTCGATCTGCCGCTCGCGCCCAGCGAGCCCGTCACCGCGCACTGCGGCTCCTGCCAGGCCTGCATCGATGTCTGCCCCACGCAGGCCATCGTTGCGCCGCACCGTGTGGATGCGCGCCGCTGCATCTCCTACCTCACCATCGAGCACGCGGGGCCGATCCCCGAGGCGATGCGGCCCCTGATGGGCAACCGCGTGTACGGCTGCGACGACTGCCAGCTCGCGTGTCCCTGGAACAAGTTCGCGCAGCCGAGCCGGTTGCCCGACTTCGACGAGCGGCCGGACCTCGCGGGCCGGCCCCTGGCCGAGTGGTTCGCGTGGGACGAGCCCACCTTCCTGCGCAGGACCGAGGGTGGGCCGATCCGCCGCATCGGGCATGAGCGGTGGCTGCGCAACGTGGCCGTGGCGCTGGGCAACGCGCTGCGCGCCACGCACGACCCCACGCTGCGCGCCGCGCTGGCCTCGCGCGCCGAAGACCCGAGCGCGCTCGTGCGCGAGCATGTGGCCTGGGCTTTGGGTGAAAAGGCTCCCTAGTCGCCGGATTTGCTAGGTTCTTTGCTGCGAAAATGGTAGCGAATGGCTCCGCGGCGGTCAGGGGCCCAGCACGCCCAGCGCGAACGGCAGGCTGACCACGCCCAGCACCGTGGACAGCGTCACCAGGCCGGCCACGTACGGTCCGTTGTAGCCCATGCGCGCTGCCAGCACGTAGCAGGTCGATGCGGTGGGCAGGGCCGAGAAGGCGAGCAGCACGGTGGCCTGCACGGTGTCCAGGCCCATCCACCTCGCCATCGCGCAGGCCACCAGCGGCTGCACCAGGTGCCGGATGGCCAGCACCGAGGCCGACAGCAGCTTGCTGCGCGCCAGCAGCCCGAGCTGCATGCCCGCGCCCGCCGACATGAGCCCCAGGGCGATCGATGCCGCGCCCACGCGGTTCACCGACGGCTCCATCCAGGCGGGGATGCGAAAGCCCAGCAGGTTGGCGACCAGCCCCGAGGCCGTGGCGATGATCAGCGGGTTGCGCGCCAGCTCCTTCAGGAACCCCTGGCGCGCCGCGAGGGCCATCGGCCAGACCGCCGCGATGTTGAAGAGCGGCACGCACACGCCGATGAGCACGGCGATGAGCAGCAGCCCCTGGGCGCCCGCCAGCCGTTCCGCGAGCGCCAGCCCGATGAAGGAATTGAAGCGGAACGCCACCTGCGCGCTCGCCGCGTGGTCGCGTTCATCGATCCGGCCCGCCAGCCCCGGCACGTGGGGCAGCAGGTAGGCGAGCCCGATGCCGCACAGGCCCGTGAGCACCCCGGCCGCGATCAGCCCCGACGCTTCGCCGATCTGGATCGGGCTCTTCACGATGGACTGGAACAGCAGCACCGGAAAGAGCAGGTAATACACGAGGCTCTCGACCGGCTGCCAGACCGAGCGGTTGAGCGGCGTGTACCGGCAGACGAGGTATCCGAAGAGGATGAGGGAGAAGTCGGGAAAGAGAAGCTGGGCGTAGTTCACCGGCGCAGGATACCCGGCGCGCGCGCAGGCCGGCGCGCACCGGCGGCCCCTTCCCCGCAGCGCTCAGCGCGGCGAGACGAGGGGCAAAGGGGGATGCCCCCTCTCAATCCTTGGCCTTGATGGCCTTGGCGCCGTCCACGATGGCCTCGAGCACTTTCTTCAGGCCCCGGTTCACGGGCTTGTCCTGGCGCAGGATGAATGCCAGCGTGCGCTTGAGGCGGGGGCGCAGCGGGCGCATGTCCAGGTCCTTGTGCTTGCCCGATCCGGTCACGGCCATGCGCGGGAGCACCGCGCAGCCGAGCCCCGCGGCCACCATCGCCTTGATGGCTTCGACGCTGTCGAACTCCATCACCGGCGTGCCCAGCGGGCCGCCCCCCTGGCGCAGCCAGTCATCGACCAGCGTGCGCGTGGTGGTGCCCGTGCCGAGCTTCACGAGGGGCTGCTCGTTCAGCATCTCCGCGGTGACGGTGGCCGGCCAGTCGCAGGTGCCGCGCCGGCAGATGGCGACGAAGTCGTCCTCCAGCACCGGCGTGGCGGCGAGGGCGCGGGAGGTGACCGGCAGCGTGACCAGGGCGACATCGACGATGTTGCCCTCGATCTGGCGGACATAGTCTTCCGTGTTGCCCGTGCTCACCACGATCTGCAGCGAGGGGTATCGCTTGCGCAGATCGCGCAGCACGGACGGCAGGAAGTAGAGGCAGGGCGTGAGCCCCGTGCCCAGCCGCACCGTGCCCGACACGCCCGCCGCGTGGAAGGTGGCCGCGCTGACCGCGTTGGCGACCGCCGTCGCCACGTGCGGCACCTGGGCGAGCAGGTCGGCGCCCGCGGGCGTGGCGCTGACGCGCCGGCCCACCCGCTCCACCAGCCGCACGGACAGCGAACGCTCCAGCTTCTTGACTTGCACACTGACGGCCGGCTGTGTCAAGCCCAGCCGCTCTGCCGCCGCGGAGAAACTCCCCAGCTCAAGCACCAGCGAAAAGGTGCGTAGCTGCTCTAGATCGATGGTTGTGTCCAAGATAATTTTTATGGTTCGTATAAGAAATAAAACCTTCTCTTATGAAAGAGCCGGCAGGAAGATTGAAGCAGAAAGTTTGTCCCTTCGCACAACAAGTTTGTTTCCAGTGTTGCAGTGCCCCCGCCCCTTGCCCGTTGACGGACCCATGCGCGCCTCTTCCCCGCGCATGGTTTCCCGGAATTTCGTGTCCATCGAGGACTGGACGCGCGGAGACATCGAGAACCTGCTCGGCGCGGCGGAAGACGTCCGCCGCTATCCCGGGGAATTCACATACAGCCTCAACGGCATGCTGGTGTGCACGGTGTTTTTCGAGCCCAGCACGCGCACCCGCCTCAGCTTCGAGTCCGCAGCGCACCGGCTGGGCGCGAAGGTCCTGAGCGTCGGCGACATGCAGACCACGCGCGTGGGGCTTGGCGAGAGCGTGGCCGACACCGTGCGCATGGCGGGCTATTACGCGGACCTGGTGGTGGCGCGGCACGCGCAGGACGGCGTGATGGAGCGCATGGCCGAGGTGGTGGATGTCCCCCTCATCAACGCGGGCGAAGGCCAGGGCCGGCATCCCACGCAGACGCTCATCGACCTCTACACGATGCGCAAGCACTTCGGTGTCCTGGACGGGTTGCGCGTGGGCATTGCCGGGGGGCTGCGCTACTCGCGCGCGGCCAAGTCGCTGCTGTGCGGCCTGCGCCGGTTCCGCGATGTGCAGATCCACGCGGTGGATGCGGTGGGAGACGTGGACGCGGATGCCTCCTCGGCAGAGCTGCAGCCGCTGTCCGACGTGGCAGGCACGGCGGTGCACGAGCATGCGAGCGTGGCCGACATGCTCGACCAGATCGATGTGCTCTACGTCGTGCGCGTGCAGCGCGAGCAGTACCGCGACCTTGCCACGTACGAGGAACAGCTGCGCCGATGCCGCGTGCACCGGAGCCTGATGCGCCGCGCCGCGGCCGAGGTCGCCGTGATGCACTGCCTGCCCCGCGGCCAGGAACTGGCGGAAGACCTGGACGACACGCCTTTCAACCACTATTTCCGGCAGGCGGCCAGCGGCGTGGCCGTGCGCATGGCGGTTCTCCAGCGGTACCTCGGTCGCTCCCGTCTGTCCGCGGCGGCGCTGATGGGACAGAGCATGTGCATGGACATCGCGTCCGTGCCCTCTTCGGAGCCTTATCTCGCATGGTGATGCTCTGGACTGCCGCGCTCGCCGGATTGGGGGGCGTCGTGGGAATCGTCGCTGTCACGGTGGGGGGCGGCGTGACGCTGGGCGTGCCGCTCCTGCTGCTCATGGGGCAGCCTGCCGCCACTGCGATCGCGACCGTCAAGTTCGCCCTGATCGGCTCCTTCGTCACCGGCGCCCTGACGCACCGCCAGGGCCAGCGCACGGAGGTGGCGGTGCCCTGGATTCTTTGGCCGCTGTGCGTCGCGGGCTCCGTGACGGGCTCGCTGCTGGTCACCGGAATGGACGAGCGGTTCCTCAAGTTCATGGTCGTCGTGCTGATGACGGCCGTGCTGTGGATCACCTATCGCACCGACCTGTCGGCGGACTCGCGGGCCTCCGGGAGGGCCATGGTCCGCATCCCGGCCGCCGGCGTCATCACGGTGTTCGCGCTGTGCGTGTACTCCGGCTTCTTCGGGGCCGGATTCGGCACTTTCCTCATCTTCGCGCTCATGCATTTCTTCGGCCTCACGTTCTCCGAAAGTGCTTCGGTGATGACGCGCATCAACCTGCTCGTGGTCGGGGCATCGGTGAGCACGTTCGCGAGCAGCGGCGTCATCAACTTCCATCTGGGCATTCCGCTGCTGCTGGGCTGCGCGGTGGGCGGGGTGATGGGGGCCTGGACCGCCAAGACGCTGCCCCCGCCGCGCATGAAGGCCGTTTTCCTGGTGTTCACCGTGCTGCTGGGCGCCAAATTGTTGTGGGATGCCATGGCCCCTGCGTGATGCCGGGCAGGGCCCGAGAGTCTTGGCCGACCGGCGGTGCCGGGGCGCGAAGAATTTCAATCAGTTGATACAGAGTGCAATGGATGCGGGTATTTCCTCATCCAGGGAGGGGCTGCATGGGGCGATGGTCGCGCATCAGCGCTTAGGATGCGCGATCATCGTTTTCATGCAGTTACAAGGAGATTGTTCATGCACCGCCGAAACTGGGTTGGATTCGCCCTCTTCGCCGCAGCAGGCTGCGCCTGGGCGCAAGCCTATCCTTCCAAGCCGATCAAGCTGGTGGTGCCCTTCGCACCCGGCGGCACCACCGACATCATCGCGCGCGTGATCGCCGATCCGCTGTCGCGTGCGCTGGGTCAGCCGGTGGTGGTGGACAACCGGGGCGGTGGCGGTGGCATCATCGGCGCCGCTGAAACCGCCAAGGCCACGCCGGATGGCTATTCGCTGGGCATCGCGACCGTGTCCACGACGGCGGCCAATCCGGCCATCAACCCGCGCATCACCTACAACCCGCTGACCGACTTCACGCCGATCATCAACATCGCCGCGACGCCGAACATCATCGCGGTGAACCCCAATTTCCCGGCCAAGGACTACAAGAGCTTCTTTGCCGAAATCAAGAAGGTGCCGGGCAAGTATTCGTACTCGACCTCGGGCACCGGCGGCATCGGCCACTTGCAGATGGAGCTCTACAAGAGCCTCACCAACACCTTCGTCACCCACATCCCTTATCGGGGGGCCGGCCCCGCGCTCAACGATACCGTGGCGGGGCAGGTTCCCATCATCTTCGACAACTTCCCCTCCACGCTGCCCTTCATCAAGGACAACCGCCTCGTGCCCATCGTGGTGGCCGCGCCGCAGCGCATCGCGGCACTGCCCAACGTGCCGACGTTCAAGGAGGTGGGGCTGGAGCCCGTGAACCGCATGGCCTACTACGGCATCCTGGGGCCGAAGGGCCTGCCCAAGGACGTCGTCGACAAGATCAACGCCGGTGTTCGCAAGGCGCTGGAGGACCCCGCCGTGCGCAAGCGCATCGAGGACACGGGCTCCCTCATCGTCGGCAACACGCCCGAGCAGTTCGCCGAGCAGATCAAGGCCGAGTTCGAGGTCTACAAGTCGGTGGTGCAAAAGCAGAAGCTCGTGCTGGATTGACGGGCCGCCCGGGCCGTCGCGCCTGATATCCCGAGGCCATGGCGCTTGCCGAAGCACCGTGGCCTTTTTTCATCGCCGGGCCGCCCCAAGATGAAAAACACCCCCTTGGGGGGGCAGCGACTCCGCGCAGCGAGGGAGCGTGGGGGCTTCTTTCTCATCGCCGGGCCGCCCCAAGATGAAAAACGCCCCCCTGGGGGGCAGCGACCCCGCGCAGCGAGGGAGCGTGGGGGCCAGTTTTCATCGCCGGGCCGCCCCAAGATGAAAAACGCCCCCTTGGGGGGCAGCGACCCCGCGCAGCGAGGGGAGCGTGGGGGCCTTTCTCATCATGGCGCGGACGTGGCCCGTGCTAAGGTCGGGCGATGACCGTTTCGCAGGACAGCCAGGCCGCCATCGATGCGTTCATCGATGCGCTGTGGCTGGAGGATGGCCTCTCCCGCAACACGCTGGCGGCGTACCGGCGCGATCTGTCGCTATATGCACAGTGGCTGGAGCTTCAGGCGCCGGGGCTCGGGCTCAATGGCACGCAGGAGCACCATCTCCAGGCCTATTTCGCGGCGCGCCACGCCGAGACGCGCGCGACGTCCGCCAACCGCCGCCTCACGGTGCTGCGCCGCTACTTCCACTGGGCGCTGCGCGAGCGGCGCATCGCCGCCGATCCCACCGGCCGCATGCAGGCCGCGCGCCAGCCGCTGCGCGTGCCCAAGACACTGTCCGCGTCCCAGGTGGAGGCGCTGCTGCAGGCCCCCGACGTGGGGGAGCCCCTGGGGCTGCGCGACCGCGCGATGCTGGAACTCATGTACGCGAGCGGCCTGCGGGTCACCGAACTGGTCACGCTCAAGACCTTCCACGTGGGCTTGAACGAGGGCGTGCTGCGCATCATGGGCAAGGGCAGCAAGGAGCGCCTCGTGCCTTTCGGCGAGGTGGCCGCCGAGTGGCTGCAGCGCTATCTGGAGGACGCCCGGGGCGCCATTCTGGCGGGCCAGCAGACCGATGACCTCTTCGTGACGCGGCGTGGCGCGGGCATGACGCGTGCCATGTTCTGGGTGATCGTCAAGAAGCACGCCCAGTCGGTCGGCATCACCGTGGCGCTGTCGCCGCACACGCTGCGCCATGCTTTCGCCACCCATCTGCTCAACCACGGCGCGGATCTGCGCGTGGTGCAACTGCTGCTCGGGCATGCCGATATTTCGACCACCACGATCTATACCCACGTGGCGCGCGAGCGGCTCAAGGCGCTGCACGCCCAGCACCACCCGAGGGGGTGAGCGACAGACCCATCATGGATCCCGAGATCGAGGGACATGCAGGGGCGAGGCTGGTGCAGCGGCGCACAATCCCCCCGTTGTTGGCTTTGCCGGGATGGTTTTCCATGAATGAATCGCTTTCTCGCCGGCGCATGCTCTCCGTATGCGCTTCCCTCGTTCTTGCGGGGGCGGCTCCGGCCCACCTGCACGCACAGGCCTCTCCATGGCCCGCCAAGCCCCTGCGCATCGTCGTGGCGTACCCCGCGGGCGGCGTGAGCGATGTGGTGGCGCGGGCGCTGGGAGAGAGGCTCTCCGTGCAACTGGGCACGCCCGTGGTGGTGGAGAACAAGGCCGGCGCGGGCGGCACCATCGGCATGGACATGGTCGCCAAGGCGCCGCCCGATGGCTATACGCTGGGCTTCTCGTCGATCAGCCCGCTGGCGTTGAGCCCCCATCTGGGCAAGTCGCCGTTCGACCCGGAGCGCGATATCGCGCCCGTGGCCAGCGTGATGGTGTCCCCGGTGCTGCTGCTGGCCACGCCGGCCCTGGCCGCTCCGGATTTCCAGGCGCTCATCGCCTTGGCCAAGGCGCGGCCGGGCGAGGTGCGCTGGGCGACGTCGGGGCTGGCGTCGCTGGGGCACATCATGCTCGAACAGATCATGCAGGGAACCCACGCGCGGATCACGCATGTGCCCTACAAGGGTGGCGGGCAGCAGATCAATGATGCGCTGAGCGGGCAGTTCGAGGTGCTGTCCACGAACGCGGGATCGGCGGTGATGCAGCACATCCAGGCCGGGAAGCTGCGCGCGCTGGCGGTCGGAGCCCCGGAGCGGATCGGCGCGCTGCCCGGGGTTCCGACCCTGAGGGAGCTGGGGCTGGCGCCCGCCAACCTGAGCTCGCGGTTCGGCATCTTCGCACCCGCCCGCACCCCCGCGCCGGTGCTGGAGCGGCTGAATGCCGAGATCAACAAGGCCCTGGCCCAGCCGGACTTCCGCGCCCGCCTGGCCGCCACGGACAATGTGCCCGCGGGCGGGACGGCGGCGGAGTTCGCGCGCCAGATCGCGGAGGAATCCCGGAACAATGCCCGCATCATCCGCGCGGCCCGCATTTCACTGGATTGACGCGGGCCCGGTCGGGCGGGTGGCGCAAGGGTTTGCCCCCCCTCCGCCCGTTCGGCGCATGCGGACGATGGCACCCGCATGCGCCGAGGCGGCGCTATTCGCCGAGGTTCTCCGCCCAGGTCAGGGCCTGCAGGTGGGCCCAGTTGACCTGCCGGTTCGACAGATGCAGTTCTTCGGCGGATCGGGCGAACGCCATTTCGTCGCCGCTTTCGCAGGCCTTTGTGAGCTCCAGGAATGGAGCGAACACGCCGGTGTTGTGCAGCAGCGCATCGATGACCGGCTGGGGCAGCGCCACCGATTCGAGCGCTTTCTCGATCGGCACCCCCAGCATGGCGTCCAGCAGGGAGAACACGCCCACGACGAAGGCGTTGTCGCATTCCTCGGGGGGCAGTAGTTCGGCCGCGAGCAGCTCCATCAGGCGCCCGCGCACCACGGCCGTCTGGCCCACGGCCGGAGGGGAGCCGCCGGCCCGCGAGGTGGTCATGAGCAGGGCCGCCCAGCGGAAGAGCTTCTTGAGGCCCAGGATCATCACCGCGTGCCGGAACGAGGTGACCTCGCACGAGAGGCCGAAGCCCGACGAGTTGATGAAGCGCAGGAGGTTGAAGGACAGGGTGGGGTCCTTCTTGAGAAGCTCCTCGATCTCCGCCGTGCTGGCCTGTTTGCGCACCAGATTGATGAGCTGGATGATCGTGGCCTGGGAGGGCCGGATGGTCTGGGCCTTGACCAGGGCGGGCTTGGCGAACCAGAAGCCCTGGAACAGCTTCACGCCCAGCGCGGCCATGCGTTCGTGCTGCTCGGCGGTCTCGACCTTTTCGGCCACCAGCATGGCCTGGCTGTTGGCCCGGGCGAACTTCACCAGCGGCTCGGCCAGCTCGGGGCGGAAGGCCTGCATGTCGAGCTTGACGAAGGCCGCCATGCGCAGCCAGCTGCCATAGTTGCGCCGCAGGACGTTCTGGCTGAACGCCAGGCGGAAGCCCCGCGCGCGCAGCCCTTCGAGGGTGGAGAGCCGGCCCTCGATCTCTTCGAGGGTGGCGGTGTCGGGCAGCGTGGGCACCTCCAGCACCACCTTTTCCGGGTGGATGAGTTCCAGGTGGCCGCCCGCGAGGCTGTCGTGCGTGCAGTTGATGAAAACGGTCTTCTTGCCCACCAGCGCCTCGGTGCCGGCATAGGACAGCGCGTTGAAGAGCAGGGCCGCGTCGCTCGCGGCGGTGTGGGCGTCGGTGGCGGTGGATCGGTCGAACAGTTCGTAGCCGAACACGGCGCGGTGCTCATCCACGATGGCCTGGCGCGCGATGATGGCCAGGCTGTCGCTGTCTGCCGCGGGGTCGGTGCCGTCCGGAGGTTGGGTCGGCTCGAAAGCCGGTGCGTTTTCGGTGGTGCTCGACATGGACGTGAATGGAAGGAAAAGCCGGGAGATGCCCCGTTTCAGCCCCTCACCTTACCACCAAGGAGACGTTTCGTGAGCCTCGGGCGACATCGTCGCGGCAATGGGGATCAGTCCGTCAATTGGTCGGCCCAGGCCAGGGCCTGCAAGTGGGCCCAGTTGATCTGCTGGCTGCTGAGGTGCAGCGTGCTGGCGGCCTGGTCGAACAGCGCGTCGTCGCTCGACTCGCAGGCCTCCGCGAGGCGCAGCAGCTCGCCGAGCACGCCCTGGCGGTGCAGGAGGGCATTCGCCACCGGCTCCGGGATGTGGAGCAGGCCGATGGCCGATTCCATCGGCATGTTGAGCATGGCGTCCAGCATCGAGAAGATGCCCGCCACGAAGGCCTGATCGGCATCTTCCTGGGAGAGGGTTTCCAGGGCCAGCAGCTCCATGAGGCGGCCGCGCACCACCGCCGTGTGGCCCACCGCGGCGGGGGTGCCGCCGATGCGGGAGGCGGTGAGCAGCAGCGCGGCCCAGCGGAACAGTTTTTTCAGGCCCATGAGCATCACGGCCTGCCGGAAGGACGTGATCTCGCGGTCGAGCCCGAAGCCCGAGGAGTTGATCAGGCGCATCAGGTTGAAGGCGAGGCCGGCGTCCTTCTTGAGCACCTCCTCGATTTCGTCGGTACTGGCCTGCTGGCGCACCAGGTTGATGAGCTGCAGGATGCTGGCCTGGGACGGGGTGAGCAGCTTGGCCTCGACGATCGCCGGGCGCGCGAACCAGAACCCCTGGAAGAGCTGCACGCCCTTGCTGGAGACCATGTCGTACTGCTGGGCGCTCTCGACCTTCTCGGCGATGAGTTCCGCCTTGGAATGGCGCCCGGCGTAGTTGATCAGCACGGCGAGCTGGTCGGGCGCGAGCAGCGAGAGATCGAGCTTGATGTAGTCGGCCAGGGGCAGCCAGGGGGCGTAGGCCGATTCGAGCACCGTGTGGTTGAACGCGAGGTGGAAGCCCCGCGCGCGCAGGGATTGCAGGATCGGCAGCCGCGTGCCGACTTCGGCCGCCGCCGCGTGCCCCAGGGGCGGGATCTCCAGGACGACCTTGTCGGGGTCCACCAGTTCGAGGTGCCCTCCGGCCAGGCTTTCGTGCGTGCTGTTGACGAAGATGAGCTTCTTGCCCACCAGTTCCTCGGTGCCCGCGTGCGAGAGGGCGGTGAACACCAGGAAGACGTCGGTGGCGGCGGTATGCGCCACGCCGGCCCGGGATCGGTTGAAAAGCTCGTAGCCGATCACGGAGTGCTGGGCGTTCACGATCGCCTGGCGGGCGATCATGGCGCCCGAAGACCCAGCGCTGGAGGCGGCACTATCGGCGGGGCGCTGGGAGGTCATGGAGGATGGGTTGGGAAGCATGCCGGGTCTGGGAACAAGAGCCGCCCCGATGCGCGCGGGGCAACCGGGGCCATTGTAGGAAATTCGCCATGCCCCCGGGGCGCTCCGTCATTCGGCCTGCAGCCAGCGCAGCTCGGTTTCGGTGAACCCCGCCATCCGCCGGGCGGCCTCGTTGAACGGCGGCTTCAGGCGCGGGGCCTCGTAGCGCCGCACGAGTTCGCCGTAGTGGGTCTCGGGGTCGTGCCCGCCGCGCTCGCACAGCCAGCGGTACCAGCGGTTGCCGATGGCCACGTGCCCCACCTCCTCGCGCAGGATGACGTCGAGGATCGCCACGGCCGCCAGGGCATCCGGCGTGCCGACCTGGGTCAGCTTGCGCTGGATGATCGGCGTGGCGTCCAGCCCGCGCGCCTCCAGCGTGCGCGGCACCAGCGCCATGCGCGCGACGATGTCGTGCGCGGTTTTCTCGCACATGGTCCACAGGCCCTGGTGGGCAGGGAAATCGCCGTAGTCGTGGCCCATGCCGCGCAGGTGCGCGCGCAGCATGCGGAAGTGCGACGCCTCCTCGGCCGCCACGCGCAGCCAGTCGAGGTAGTAGTCCCGCGGCATGCCGCCGAAGCGCCAGACGGCATCGAGCGCGAGGTTGATGGCGTTGAACTCGATGTGGGCGATGGCGTGCAGCAGCACGGCGCGCCCGAGCGGGGTGGCAGGCGAGCGCCGCGCGACTTCGGTGTGGCGGCGCAGCTCGGGCCGCTCGGGGCGGCCGGGCAGGGTGTCCGGGGCGGGCGGGGCGGGCGCGTCGGGCGCGATGGCCAGCGCATCGGCCGAGGCGTGCAGCTCCAGCGTCCGGGCCGCCTTGTGTTCGGGATCGGTCAGGCACAGGGCCTGCAGGGCGAGATGGCGAAGCTCCATCCCTACAATTCTAGGTTTCCGCCCCCAGGTGGAGGGTGGACGGCACGCACGACAGGCACTGGAGACAACACGATGGCGCTCTACGAACTCGATGGCATGGCCCCCCGCATCGCCGATTCGGCCTGGGTGGCCGACAGCGCGGAGGTGATGGGCAACGTGGTGCTGGGCGATGGGGCCAGCGTGTGGTTCGGCGCGGTGCTGCGCGGGGACAACGAGGCGCTCACCATCGGCGCGGGGACCAACGTGCAGGACGGCAGCGTGCTGCATTCCGACCCCGGGCAGCCGCTGGTGCTGGGCGAGGGCGTGACGGTCGGCCACCGGGTGGTGCTGCACGGGTGCACGGTGGGCGACGGGTCGCTGATCGGTATCGGGGCCGTGGTGCTCAACGGCGCGCGGATCGGCCGCAACTGCCTGGTCGGGGCCGGCGCGCTGGTGACGGAAGGCAAGGAGTTCCCGGACGGCTCGATGATACTGGGCAGTCCGGCCAAGGCGGTGCGGCAGCTCTCGCCGGAACACATCGAGGGCCTGCGCCGGAACGCGCAGACCTATATCGCCAACGCCCGGCGTTTCCGGGCGGGGCTGCGCCGGACGGGCTGATGCCCGGATGGCACCCATTGACCGCAGATTGCAGAAAGACCCCAGGGTGTCAGAACTCCACAAGTTCCTCTTCGATGGCCTGCCCGTGCGCGGCATGATCGTCCGCCTCACGGATGCCTGGACCGAGATCCTCGCGCGCCGCGCCGGCAACACGGCCACGGGGGCCTATCCGCCCGCCGTGCGCGAACTGCTGGGCGAGATGGCCGCGGCTGGCGTGCTCATGCAGTCCAACATCAAGTTCAACGGCGCGCTGGTGCTGCAGGTGTTCGGCGACGGCCCGGTCAAGCTGGCCGTGGCCGAGGTGCAGTCCGACCTGGGGCTGCGCGCCACGGCCTCCATCCAGGGCGAGGTGCCGCTGGGTGCGCGGCTGTCCGAGATGCTGAACGTCCACGGCGGCGGGCGCTGCGCGATCACGCTCGACCCCAAGGACCGCATGCCGGGGCAGCAGCCCTACCAGGGCGTGGTGCCGCTGCATGGCGACCGGCACGAGAAGCTGGAAAAGCTCAGCGACGTGCTGCAGCACTACATGCTGCAGTCCGAGCAGCTCGACACCACGCTGGTGCTGGCGGCGGACGACAAGGTGGCAGCGGGGCTGCTGATCCAGCGCATGCCGGTCAAGGGCGGTGGAAACCTGGCGGGCCAGGAACTGAGCCACAGCGAGAACGAGGACCAGATCGGGCACAACGAGGACTACAACCGCATCGCCACCCTGGCGGCCAGCCTCACCCGCGAGGAACTGCTGTCCCTGGACGTGGACACCATCCTGCACCGCCTCTTCTGGGAAGAGAAGCTGCTGCGGTTCGTGCCCAAGGCGGGCGTGGACGGCCCGCGCTTCACCTGCACCTGCAGCCGCGACCGCGTGCGTTCCATGCTGCGCAGCCTGGGCCCGCAGGAGGCCGAAAGCATCATCGCCGAGCGGGGCGAGATCGAGGTGGCCTGCGAGTATTGCGGCCAGCAGTACCGCTTCGACCCGGTGGATGCCGCGCAGATCTTCACCAATGCGGCGGAATTGCCGCCGGGCACCCAGTCCGTTCAGTAAGGAGGGGCGCAGCCCCGGCGGCGTGCCGCCCGGGGCTAGGACAGGCCGGAAGAGGGCTCCGTCAGCCCGGCGGCCGCGCGATCAGGCGCTGGAACAGCTGGTGCTCGCACTCCGGATCGCTGCATTTCTCGCATTGCCAGACCGGCTGCGGAGGCATTGAGGTGCCGGAATGCCGCGGTGTCGCCGTAAATATTGAATTGTTTGCTATGTTTTTCATAGCATTCCCCGGGCCGGCCGCGTCCGTGGGCGCGCCCAGCAGGGCCAGCGCCTGGCGCAGGCGGTCAGGGGGTGGGCCATACAGCACGTGAAAGGGCTGAGCCAGCGCGCGCAGCAGGGCGCGCAGCGCCGTGTCGCGGCGTTCGAGGTGGGCTCGCTCGTCGGCGGGCAGGGGGCGTTCGGGCGTGCCGTCCAGGCCCATTCCGTCCAGGCCCATCAGCCAGGCCTGCGCGCAGCCCGTGGCGCGCAGGGTTTCCAGGGCGGCCGTCCAGCCCGGCGGGCGGGGCGCCGCCTCGGCCTTCGCGCCTTCTGCCATTTCCAGGTCGGGCAGTGCCGGCAGGATGAACGCATGGCGGTCCGGCGGCAGGGCGGCATGCCCGCGCAGCGCGGTCGCCAGCGCCGCGGCGCCGGTGCCCGGGGCGCCCAGCAGCGCGATGCGGATCGGCGGCGGCGGGGATGCGGGGCGGGCGCCGTCCATCGGCCGTCAATGGGCGCGCGGCGCGCTCAGCGCGGCGCCACGTGCACGTAGATCTCGTTGGGCTTGACCATGCCCAGTTCGCTGCGCGCCTTCTCCTCCACCATGTCGAGGCCGTCGCGCAGGTCGTGCACCTCGGAGGACAGGCGGTCGTTCTCCTGCCGGGCCTGCTCGTTGGAGAGCTTCTGCGCCGCGATCTTGGTGCGCATCTCCTGCACGTGGCCGATGCTTCCGCGGCCGGTCCAGAGCTGCGCCTGCACGGCCACGAGCAGGAGCAGCAGCACCAGGGGAACGACACGGGAACTCATGGACGGGCGCCGCGCAAGCCGCGCAAAGTGAGAGGGGTGGGGGCCGCCGCCGCGCCGCCCGCACGGCCGGCCCGCACGCCACGGACCGGCCCCCGGGCCGTGCGGTCACGGCGGGCGGGGGCGGGCGCGGCATGGGCGGCCATGGCAGCAGCGGCGTGGAAAGGCGGAAGAGGGCCGAGGGGTCAGCGCAGGTTGTAGAACGCTTCGCGGCCGGGGTAGTGCGCGATGTCGCCCAGGTCTTCCTCGATGCGCAGCAACTGGTTGTACTTGGCGATGCGGTCCGAGCGGCTGAGCGAGCCGGTCTTGATCTGGCCGGCGTTGGTGCCCACGGCGATGTCGGCGATGGTGGAGTCTTCCGTCTCGCCCGAGCGGTGCGAGATCACGGCCGTGTAGCCCGCGCGCTTGGCCATCTCGATGGCGGCGAAGGTTTCGGTCAGCGTGCCGATCTGGTTGATCTTGATGAGGATCGAGTTGCCGATGTGCTTCTCGATGCCTTCCTTGAGGATCTTGGTGTTGGTGACGAAGAGGTCGTCGCCCACCAGCTGCACTTTCTGGCCGAGGCGCTCGGTGAGGTGTTTCCAGCCGTCCCAGTCGCCTTCGGCCATGCCGTCCTCGATGGAGATGATGGGGTACTTGTCCACCCAGGCGGCCAGCATGTCGGTCCATTGCTGGGCCGTGAGCTGGATGCCGCCTTCGCCTTCGAGCACGTACTTGCCGTCCTTGTAGAACTCGCTGGCCGCGCAGTCCAGGCCCAGGGCGATCTGCTCGCCGGCCGTGTAGCCCGCCTGGTCGATGGCCTGCAGGATCAGGCGGATGGCCGCCTCGTGGTTCTCGACGCTGGGGGCGAAGCCGCCTTCGTCGCCCACGGCGGTGCTCATGCCCTTGTCGTGGATGATCTTCTTGAGCGCGTGGAACACCTCGGCGCCCCAGCGCACGGCCTCGCGGAAGCTCGGCGCGCCCACGGGGATGATCATGAATTCCTGCAGGTCCAGGCTGTTGTTGGCGTGCGCGCCGCCGTTGATGACGTTCATCATCGGCACGGGCAGCTGCATGCCGCCCATGCCGCCCAGGTAGCGGTAGAGCGGCAGGCCGGATTCCTCGGCGGCGGCGCGGGCCACGGCCATGGAGACGGCCAGCATGGCGTTGGCGCCCAGGCGGCTCTTGTTGTCGGTGCCGTCCAGGTCGATCAGGGTCTTGTCGAGAAAGGCCTGCTCGGAGGCGTCCAGGCCCAGCACGGCCTCGGAGATCTCGGTGTTGATGTGCTCGACGGCTTTCAGCACGCCCTTGCCGAGGTAGCGGCCCTTGTCGCCGTCGCGCAGCTCGATGGCTTCGCGGCTGCCGGTGGAGGCGCCCGAGGGCACGGCGGCGCGGCCCATCACGCCCGATTCCAGCAGCACGTCGCATTCGACGGTGGGGTTGCCGCGGCTGTCCAGCACTTCGCGGCCTACGATGTCAACGATGGCACTCATTGGGATTCTCCAGTTGCTTGCTATTTTCAAAGAAACGAATTCGCGCTCAGCACATAGGCTGACGCCAGGGCGGCCGACGCCCCGCCGACCGCCAGCGCGCCGGCCCAGGCCCGGGGCGCGGGCCACGCCTGCGCCCGCGCGAGCAGCGCGGGGCGGCGCAGCAGCAGCACCGGCAGCGATACCAGGGAGCATGCCAGGAACAGCGTGCAGAACAGGCCGATGCGCTCGAACGTCGTCAGCAGGGTGAAGTTCGAGACGAAGAAGAGGAAGGCGCCGACGGGCAGCCAGCCGGCCGCCTCCGCCAGCGCCATGCCGCGGCGCGGCGCGGCGGGCGTGGATCGGCGCAGGAAGCGCGCCAGCAGGAAGCCGCCTCCGGCCAGCAGGAGCGGCAGCGCGATGGCGGAAAACGCGCCCGAGAACCCGCCGAGCGCGCCGATGGCGATGTAGGCGAAGGGGGTCAGCACCAGCCCCAGCAGGAAGCAGGCGCATGCCAGCGCGGGTGGTTGGAGGTTCGGCACGGCGCTATCCCGCATGGATTTCGTAGTCTTTGATGACCACGGCCCGTGTGACCAGGGGCGGGTAGGCGTACTGGTGCTGGAGCTGCCACCAGGCGGTGATGCCGACGGCGGCCGAGGAGGCGAGGAGGTTGTCCGAGGCCGCGCCGTATTCCTTCAGGTCGTCGTCGTCCAGGCCGAACACGTCGTAGAAGACGAACTTGAGGGTCAGCCAGTATTTGCCGGCCTTGCTGTCGTAGTGGTAGTGCGTGGCGATCACGTAGACGTATTGGACGCCGTTGATCATCAGGCCCAGGCCGTTGTTGAAATCCTTGGTCGAGAAGACCTTGCTGCCCAGGTTGAAGGCCGGCACGCCGAGGTTGGCGGGCATGTACAGCTTCTGGATGTCCCACTGCGCCTTCTTCAGCTCCTGGTGCAGTCGCGTCTGCTTCGTCGCCTGGGTCTGCGAGCCCGGGGCCGACAGCACGGCGCTGCAGAAGGCCATGATGTTGGGGTGCGAGGCCGCCGCGATGTTCAGGTTGGGGTCGTCGAAATACTCGACGGTGGAGCGGCGGGGCTGCAGGAACGCATCGAAAAGGCGTTTGGCCATGCCGGTCCGGTCACCCGCCGCGAAGATGCCGAGCAGCTTCTGCATCTTGGGCGCGAGCTCGTCGGGCGTGTTGCCGACACTCTGGCGCCCGGGCGCCATCCGGCAGCCGAAGGTGATGTCCTGCCCGTATTTCGGAGGGCTCATCGCCGGGATGTGCGTGCGGTCCGGGAACTCGTAGCGGGGCGTGAGATAGCCGTCGCGGGCGATCCCGACCACCATGGGGGGATTGAGCGGTACTTTCAATCCTCAGACCCCCTCGACGCACACCATCCGCATGATGGCCGCGCCCGTGCGCGCAGCCTTCGCCTGCTGGTACTCGGCCGATTCGTAGAAGGCGCGCGCGGCCTCCATGGAGGGGAACTTCAGCACCACGGTGCGGCCCGGGTTCCAGTCGCCCTCCAGCACGTCCACCCGGCCGCCGCGCACGCACACCTCGGCGCCATGCACCTGCATGGCCTGCGTGCTGAGCCGGCGGTATTCGTCGTACTGCTCCGGGTTGGTGACGGTGACGGACGCGATGATGTAGGCGCTGCTCATGGGTGTCTCAAGCTCCGAAGTCGTTTTCGAGAAAGCCGTTGCGCTTGGTGACGGCATCGAGCGCCACCAGGGTTTCGAGCAGCGCCTTCATGTGCTGCAGCGGCACGGCGTTGGGGCCGTCCGAGAGGGCGTTGCGCGGATCGGGGTGCGTTTCCATGAAGAGGCCGGCCACGCCCACGGCCACGGCCGCGCGCGCCAGCACGGGCACCATCTCGCGCTGGCCGCCGCTGCTCGTGCCCTGACCGCCCGGCAGCTGCACGCTGTGCGTGGCATCGAACACCACGGGCGCGCCCGTCTCGCGCATGATGGCCAGGCCCCGCATGTCGGAGACGAGGTTGTTGTAGCCGAAGCTCGCGCCGCGCTCGCAGGCCATGAAGCTGTCTTCCGGCAGGCCCTTGTCGCGCGCGGCGGCGCGGGCCTTGTCGATGACGTTCTTCATGTCGTGGGGCGCGAGGAACTGCCCCTTCTTGATGTTCACCGGCTTGCCCGACTGCGCCACGGCGCGGATGAAGTCGGTCTGCCGGCACAGGAACGCGGGCGTCTGCAGCACATCGACCACCTTGGCGGCCTCGGCGATGTCTTCCTCGGTGTGCACGTCGGTGAGCACCGGCACGCCGAGCTCGCGGCGGATCTTGGCGAGGATCTCCAGGCCCTTCTCGCGGCCCGGGCCGCGGAAGCTCGTGCCCGAGGAGCGGTTGGCCTTGTCGAAGCTGCTCTTGAAGATGAAGGGAATGCCCAGCGCCGCCGTGGTTTCCTTCAGGCGGCCGGCCACGTCCATCTGGAGCTGCTCGGACTCGATGACGCAGGGGCCCGCGATGAGGAAAAAGGGGTGCTCAAGGCCGGCGTCGAAGCCGCAGAGTTTCATGGCAGTGCCTTTCCGGAAAAATCCGCCACCGCCTCAGGCGGCGGCCTGTGCGGGCTGCCGGCCCTTCTGGTGCGCGAGGGCCGCCTTGATGAAGGCGTTGAAGAGCGGATGGCCGTCCCAGGGCGTGGACTTGAACTCGGGGTGGAACTGCACGCCGATGAACCACGGGTGCGCCTCGCGCGGCAGCTCGACGATCTCGGTGAGCTGCTCGCGCTGCGTGAGCGCGGAGATCACGAGGCCGGCCTTGCGCAATTGGTCGAGGTAGTTCACGTTGGCCTCGTAGCGGTGGCGGTGGCGCTCGGTGACGATGTTGCCGTAGATCTCGTGCGCGAGCGTGCCGGCCGCGACGTCGGAGCTTTGCGCGCCCAGGCGCATCGTGCCGCCCAGGTCGGAATTCTCGCTGCGCGTCTGGATCGTGCCGTCGGAGTCCTTCCATTCGGTGATGAGGGCGATCACCGGGTGCGGCGTGGCCGCGTCGAACTCCGTGCTGTTGGCGTCCTTCAGGCCCGCGACGTGCCGCGCGTATTCGATGGTGGCCACCTGCATCCCCAGGCAGATCCCGAGGTAGGGCACCTTCTGCTCGCGGGCGAAGCGTGCCGTGGAGATCTTGCCCTCCACGCCGCGCGCGCCGAAACCGCCGGGCACGAGGATGGCGTCGTACCGGGCCAGCTTCTCGGCCGCATCGTCGGTGGCGATGGTTTCGGAATCCACATGCTCGATCTTCACGCGCACGTGGTTCCGCATGCCCGCGTGGCGCAGCGCCTCGTTGACCGACTTGTAGCTGTCGGAGAGCTCCACGTACTTGCCCACCATGGCGACGGTGACCTCGCCCTGCGGGTGCTCGGTCTCGTACACGAGCTGGTCCCAGCGCTTGAGGCTGGTGGGCGGCGTATTCAGGCGCAGCTTGTCGCAGATGAGGCCGTCCAGGCCCTGCTCGTGCAGCATGCGGGGCACCTTGTAGATGGTGTCCACGTCCCACATGCTGATCACGCCCCATTCGGGCACGTTGGTGAAGAGCGAGATCTTGCCGCGCTCTTCCTCGGGAATGCGGCGGTCGGCGCGGCAGAGCAGGGCGTCGGGCTGGATGCCGATCTCGCGCAGCTTCTGCACCGTGTGCTGCGTGGGCTTGGTCTTGAGCTCGCCCGCCGCCGCGATCCACGGCAGGTAGGTGAGGTGCACGAAGGCGGCGTTGTTCGGGCCCATGCGCAGACTCATCTGGCGCACGGCTTCCAGGAAGGGCAGCGACTCGATGTCGCCCACGGTGCCGCCGATCTCGACGATCGCCACGTCCACGGCATCGTCGGTGCCGATGCCGGCGCCGCGCTTGACGTATTCCTGGATCTCGTTCGTGACGTGCGGGATCACCTGCACCGTCTTGCCCAGGTAGTCGCCGCGGCGCTCCTTCTCCAGCACGGACTGGTAGATGCGGCCCGTGGTGAAGTTGTTGGTCTTCTTCATGCGCGTTTCGATGAAACGCTCGTAGTGGCCCAGGTCGAGGTCGGTCTCTGCGCCGTCGTCGGTGACGAACACCTCGCCGTGCTGGAAGGGAGACATGGTGCCCGGGTCCACGTTGATGTACGGGTCGAGCTTGATGAGGGTGACTTTGAGACCCCGCGATTCGAGGATCGCGGCAAGGGAGGCTGAGGCGATTCCCTTGCCCAGGGAAGACACCACACCGCCGGTGACGAAGACAAATTTGGTCATGTCTTTTTTGGTGGTGGGAAATCGGGATTATAGAGGCCGGCCCACCCATGCCCGGGGCCGCCAAGCCCTTGCCCCCGCCGTGCCGCGGGACGTCTGCTAAATTGCGCGCCCATGAACGAGCTTGCGGGCAAACACATCCTCTTGGGCCTCTCGGGCGGCGTCGCCTGCTACAAGTCGGCCGAGCTGGCCCGGCTGCTCGGCAAGGCGGGCGCCAGCGTGCAGGTGGTCATGACCGAGGCCGCCGAGCGCTTCATCACCCCCGTCACGATGCAGGCCTTGACGGGCCGCGCGGTCTACACCTCGCAGTGGGATGCGCGCGAGCCCAACAACATGCCGCACATCAACCTCGGCCGCGAGGCCGACGCGATCCTGATCGCGCCGTGCAGCGCCGATTTCATCGCCCGGCTGGCGCAGGGGCGCTCCGACGAACTGCTCAGCCTGCTGTGCCTCGCGCGCCCCGCGCAGCGCGTGCCGCTGCTGCTGGCGCCCGCGATGAACCGCGAGATGTGGTCCCACCCCGCCACGCGGCGCAACATGGCCCAGGTCGCCGCCGACGGCGCCGTGGTGCTGGGCGTGGGAACCGGCGACCAGGCCTGCGGCGAGACGGGCGACGGCCGCATGCTGGAGCCGCAAGAGCTGCTCGAAGACCTCATTGCCTCGTTCGCGCCCAGGCTGCTCGCCGGGCAGCGCGTGCTGATCACCGCGGGCCCCACCTTCGAGGCCATCGACCCGGTGCGCGGCATCACCAATCTCTCCAGCGGCAAGATGGGCTTCGCGATCGCCCGCGCGGCGCGCGAGGCCGGGGCCGAGGTGGACCTCGTGGCCGGCCCGGTGCACCAGCCCACGCCGCGCGGCGTGCGGCGCGTGGATGTGCGCTCCGCGCGCGAGATGCTGGAGGCCACCGCCTCGCTGGCGCAGCAGGCCACCGTGTTCGTGGCGACGGCCGCGGTGGCGGACTGGCGCCCCGCCGAGACCGCGGCGCGCAAGATCAAGAAGGACGGATCGGGCGCCGTGCCGGCGCTGGCCTTCGTGGAGAACCCCGACATCCTGGCGACCATCGCCGCCTCCGGCCGCGCGCGCAGCGGAGCGCTCTACTGCGTGGGCTTCGCGGCCGAGAGCGACAGCCTGCTGGAGCACGCGACCGCCAAGCGCGCGCGCAAGGGCGTGCCCCTGCTCGTGGGCAACATCGGCCCCGACACCTTCGGCCAGGACGACAACGCCCTGCTGCTGGTGGATGCCGAGGGGCACCACACCCTGCCGCGCGCCACGAAGCGCGATCTGGCGCGGCAACTCATCGCGGACATCGCGCGGCGGCTGCAGGGCGCGTCCTGACGCCTGCCCGCCGGCGGGGCGGCCCGCCGGCCGTTGCGTCCCCACATCACCAATTGAAAGCTCTTGTGAAAATCGACGTCAAGATTCTCGATGCGCGCATGGCGCAGCAACTCCCCGCCTATGCCACCCCGGGCAGTGCCGGCCTGGACCTGCGTGCCTGCCTGGACGAGCCGCTCACGCTGGAGCCCAACGCGTGGCAACTGGTGCCCACCGGCATCGCCATCTACCTCCGGGACCCGAACTATGCGGCGCTGATCCTGCCGCGCTCGGGCCTGGGCCACAAGCACGGCATCGTGCTGGGCAACCTCGTGGGCCTGATCGACAGCGACTACCAGGGCCAGCTCATGGTGAGCGCCTGGAACCGCAGCGATACGGCATTCACCCTGCAGCCCATGGAGCGGCTCGCGCAGTTGGTCATCGTGCCGGTGGTGCAGGCCCAGTTCAATGTGGTCAGCGAATTTCCCGCGACGGAGCGCGGAGAAAACGGTTACGGTTCCACGGGCAAGGTGTAGGTATCGTCCTATCCGGCCGTGGCGTTGGCGCCTACGGTGGCCGCGGCCATCGCCCGGCGAGGTCCCGGACGGGGCCCATGCTCCAATGGATCGGCCGGCGGGGTTCGGGCCCCGCCCCATTCCCTAATAAGGAGTCAAGCATGCAAAAGTTTTCCCGCACCACCGCACTGGTGATCACGATGGCGCTGACCGGCGCCCTGGTCGCCTGCGTCGACCAACCCCGCCAGGTGTCGCAATACCCCGCGCAGCCCACGTATTCGAGCTACCCGGCCGCAGCGCCGGTGGGCGTGGAGTACGGAACGGTGGCCAATATCGAAACCCTGCAGAGCCGCAGCGGCACCAGCGGCGTGGGGGCCGTGGCGGGGGCCGTCATCGGTGGCGTGCTGGGCAATCAGGTGGGCAAGGGCAGCGGCCGTGCCGCGGCGACCGTGCTCGGCGCGGTCGGCGGCGGCGTGGTGGGCAACCAGGTCGAGAGCCGCAACAGCAACAGCGGCCGGGTCGAGGGCTACCGCATCACGGTGCAGCTCGACCGGGGCGGCCAGCGGGCCTACGACGTGAGCACGCCCGGCGATCTGCGGCCCGGCGATCGCGTGAGCCTGAATGGCGGACAGATCTCCCGCATGTAAGCGTGGAACCGGCAAGGCGGATCGGCGCCGTCCTTGCCTTCTTCCCGAAGCAAAAAGCAAAAGGGCCTTTCGGCCCTTTTGCTTTTTCGGATCGGCGATGCCGCTCAGCGGCCCCGCCAGGGCGCCTCAGTGCAGCAGGGAGTCTTCGCCGCCCGGCGCCTGGATGCGGAAAAAGCCCGTGCCGGCCGTGCCCCGGCCGATTTCCTCCTCGGTGGCTTCGCGCACGCCCTGCACCGTGAGGTGCAGGCGCAGCGCGATGCCGGCCAGGGGGTGGTTGCCGTCCAGCACCACGTGTTCCGGGTAGATCTGGGCCACGGTGTAGAGCGCGTCGCGCGGAGCACTGGGGTTGGTGCCTTCGGGCAGCGCGCTGCCCTCGAAGGTCATGCCTTCCTCGATATCTTCGGGGAACAGGTGCCGGGGCTCCAGGAAGAGCAGTTGGTCCCGGTATTCGCCGAAGGCTTCCTCGGGTTCGAGGTGCAGCGAGAGGGCGGCGCCGGCGGCATGGCCCTGCAGGGCCTCCTCGATGCGGGCGAGCAGGTCATCGCCCCCCACGAGGAATTCCACGGGCTCGTCGAGCACGTCCAGCTCTTCGCCGAGCGTGTCTTTCAAGATCCAGGTCAAGGCGACCACACATTGTTCTTTGATTTCCATAGGAGAATTGTCGCAGTTCGACCACCGGCCGGCCGCGTCCCCCGCGCCCGGCGTCTTTTTCCTTCCCCATGGACCCACACGCTCCCCTCGCTCTCCTGGGCGGACTGACCCCCGCCCAATTCATGCGCCGGCACTGGCAGAAGAAGCCCCTGCTGGTGCGGCAGGCCATCGCCTCCTTCGAGCCGCCGGTGCTGCGTCCGGAGCTTTTCGCGCTCGCCGCGCAGGAAGGGGTGGAGTCGCGCCTGGTGCAGCAGAAGAAGGGCGCATGGAGCCTGCGCCACGGCCCCTTTGCCCGCCGCGCCCTGCCGCCGCTCGCCACGCCGGACTGGACCCTGCTGGTGCAGGGCGTGGACCTGCACGACGATGCGGTGCATGCGCTGATGCAGCAGTTCGGCTTCGTGCCGCAGGCGCGGCTCGACGACCTCATGATCAGCTATGCCAGCGATGGCGGCGGCGTGGGGCCGCACTTCGACAGCTACGACGTGTTCCTGCTGCAGGCCCACGGCCGGCGGCGCTGGCGCATCGGCCGCCAGAAGGATCTCACCCTGAAGGACGGCATACCGCTCAAGATCCTGGACCATTTCGAGCCCGAGCAGGAGTTCGTCCTGGAGCCGGGCGACATGCTGTACCTGCCGCCGCGCTATGCGCACGACGGCATCGCCGAGGGCGAGTGCATGACGTATTCCATCGGCTTCCGTTCGCCCTCGCGCACGGGGCTGGCGCAGGAGCTGCTCACGCGGCTGGCCGACGAGCCGGACGACGACGGTGCCGGGCCCGCGCACCTGTACCGCGACCCGTCGCAGGGCGCGGTGGACTGGCCCGGGGAAGTGCCTGCGGCCCTGGTGGATTTCGCGCGCGATGCGCTGGCCCGGGCGCTCGCCGAGCCCCTGGCCGTCGAGCGTGCGCTGGGCGAGAGCCTCACCGAGCCCAAGCCGAATGTCTGGTTCGAGCCGGGCGATGCCGCGGACGTGGCGCAAGGCGTGCGGCTCGACCGCCGCACGCGCATGGTGTATGACGCGCGCCATGTGTTCATCAACGGAGAGAGCTATCTGGCGGCGGGGCGCGATGCGACGCTAATGCGCCGCCTGGCCGACCGGCGCGCGCTCTCGGCCCGCGACCTCTCCCGTGCGAGCTGCGATGCGCTGGAGCTGCTGGCATCGTGGTGCGAATCGGGGTGGGTGCACGCGGGCGCCGCATAGGCACTTGCGCATGGATGCCTCCGAATCCCCAGGCGACGGCCCGCCGCTGCCAGCCGGCCGCTTCGAGGGGCGCAAGGCCTTCGCCGACGGCATCCGCGCGGCCCTGGCGTGCGCGGCGCGCGAGCCGTGGCGGGAACTGGTGCTCTGCGACTTCGACTTCCACGACTGGCCCCTGGGGGAGCGCGACGTGATCGCATCGCTGCAAGCCTGGGCCGGGCGCGGCCGGCAACTCACGCTGCTGGCCACCCACTACGACGAGGTGGTGCGCCGCCATGCCCGGTTCGTGCAATGGCGCGGAGCCTGGGACCACATCATCCGCTGCCGCAGGGCGCCGGTGGCGGACCGGCTGGAACTGCCCAGCGTGCTGTGGTCGGATCGCTGGGTCCTGCAGCGGCTCGATCCGCAGCGCTGCACGGGCGTCGCAGGCAGCGAACCCGAGCGCGGCCTGAGGGTGCGCGAGTCGCTCGACGAATGGCTGTTGCGGCGCAGCTCGCCCGGCTTCCCGGCGACCACGCTGGGGCTGTGAGGCGTGGCGGGTTGTCAGTATTAGTCAGTATTGACGCAATCTCCCTATAATTTGCGGTTGCTGTCAAAGCGCCATGGGGCGCACAACACGAGGCCAACGCGCATCGCTGAAAGAGGGCGGCGTGGCGGCAATTCAAAGATCCGTCTGTCCAATAGGAAAAAACTGAAATGAAGAACTCTCTCGTTCTGGCTGCCCTGGTCGCGTCCGTTGCTCTCGCCGCATGCGGCAAGAAGGAAGAAGCCCCGGCTCCGGCACCCGCTCCCGTGGAAGCCCCCGCTCCGGCACCGGCTCCCGCCGCAGCACCTGCAGAAGCCCCTGCTTCGGATGCATCGGCTCCCGCCGCAGCCGCAGCTCCCGCCTCCGAGGCTTCCGCTCCTGCAAGCGACGCTGCCAAGGCGGCTGCCGATGCAGCCGCTGCCGCTGCTGCCGGTGGCGCATCCGCCGCCAAGTAAGCCGGCCGTCCGATGCCGCCGCCGGGCCACCCGCCGGAGGCAGGACCCGCGAAAAGCCCCGTACCGCAAGGTCGGGGCTTTTTTGTTTGGGCAGGCGCTTCTTGTGCCGGGCAGGCGGTGGCTGCACGGTGCGCGCCAGGCCGTGTTCAGCCCGCCGCGACCCAGTCCGTGCCGTGCCGGGGATCGGCCACGTCGATCTGCTCCGGTGGCCAGCCGATGGCCTCGGCCAGCGCGGCGCGCGCGAGGTCGGGGCGGTTGTTCTGCGCGCTGAGGTGGGCAGCCACCACGCGGCGCAGGCCGCCGTGCTGCACGGCGCGCAGGATGTCGGCGGCCGCGGGGTTGGCGAGGTGGCCGTGGGTGCCGCCGATGCGCCGCTTGAGGAACGCGGGGTAGCTGGAGGCCGCGAGCATCCCGCGATCGTGGTTCGCCTCCAGCAGCAGCGCATGGCAGCCGCTCAGGTGGGCGAGCACGTGCCCGGTGGCGTGGCCCAGGTCGGTGAGCAGGCCGATGTGGGTGGCGCCGTCGCTGCAGCGCAGCTGCAGCGGTTCGCGCGCGTCGTGCGGCACGGTGAAGGGCAGGGCCTGGAAGGCCCCCAGGTCGATGGGCATGCCGTCGCCGGCGATGCGCAGGAGGCCGTCGAGGTCGGGTGCGCCGATGGCGGCATGCGTGCCGTGGCTCATCCAGGCGGGAATGCGGTGCCGCAGCGCGATCTTCTGCACGCAGCCCACGTGGTCCGAATGCTCGTGGGTGATGAAGATCGCGTCGATGTCATCGATGGCGAGGCCTGCTTCGCCCAGGCGCCCGGCGAGCTGCCGGGGGCCGAGGCCGCAGTCGACGAGCAGGCGCCGCACCTGCGTGCCGCACCACCCTTCGACGAGGGTGGCGTTGCCCGAACTGCCGCTGCCCAGGCTCCTGAAGCGCAGCACGCGCGGCGGCCTTGCGGGGTGGGCGGGGCGGCCGGCCCTGCTTACTTCAGGTCGTCGGTGAGCACGCGGACGATGCGTTCCGCGTTGGCCGACGTTTCGGGCGTGCCCGCCGCGTTGAGCACCGACACCGTGCTCTTGCCGTCCGTGCTGCGCACGAGGATGCGGTACTTGACCGGGGCTGCGGCGTCGCCCGAGCGGCCCAGCAGCTTGCCGAAGAAGCCGGGGTCCTTCTTCTCGGTGGGCTCGACGTAGCGCACGAAGTAGGTGCCCTGGGTGCGGTCGCGGTCCTCGACGGTGAAGCCCGTGCGGTCGAGCGCGAGGCCGACGCGGCGCCATGCACGGTCGAAGTTCTCGTCCAGTTCCACCACGGGGGCGTTGTTCTGGCGGCCGATGCGGGCGGTGGGAATCTGCTGCACCGGGGCGGCGGCGACCGCGCGGGATTGTTCTTCGCTCACGCCGAGCTTGACCATCAGGCGGCGCAGGAATTCGGTCTCCAGCTCGGGATCGACGGGGCGGGGCTGCCAGATGGTGTTGTCCTTCTGGCTGGAGGTGTAGACCTCGACCATGCCGCGGTGGCTGATGAAGATCTCGGTGGCGCCGTTGGCGCCGCGCTCCAGGCGCGTGCGGAACTTGTCGCGCTCGCCGGTGGAATAGGCCGATTCGAAGAACTTGCCGATCGTGGAGCGGATGATGTCCTGGGGCAGCTTGGCGCGGTTCTCGGCCCAGTCGGTCTCCATGATGCCGAGGTTGGGCTGGTCCAGCACGAGCACGAAGCCGTTCTCGGACCAGAACTCGCGCACCGGGTCCCACAGGGCATCGGCCGGGCGGCTCACGACCAGCCAGCGCTGGTTGCCGTCGCGCTCGATGCGCACGTCGCCCACGGACTTGGCGGCCGCGGTGGCGGTGCCGGGGGCCTTCTGGTTCTGCCCGGCCTGGAAGGCCGCAGCCGATACCACGCCGCCCGGGACGACGTAGCGCGAATCGCGCGAGAGCTGGGTCAGGTCCGGGGGCACTTCGAGCGTCGCGCCCTTGGTGGCGCTTTTGTAGTCGATCTTGTCGTTCTCCAGCACGGAGCAGGCGGACAGGGCCATGGCAAGGCCCAGCAGGCCCAGGCGGTTGATAGCGTTCACGCGGAAAATCCTTTGAGGGTGTCTCTGGAGAGCGGGCGGGGCGGGAGTTGTCCTGGCTCAGAGCAGGGCGGCGGAGCGCAGGGCGGCTTCCACCACGGCCTCGCTGCCCGTGGAGAGGGGCGTCATGGGCAGGCGCAGGGTGCCGCCGCACAGGCCCATGCGCTGCATGGCCCACTTCACGGGGATGGGGTTGGCCTCGACGAACAGGTGCTTGTGCACGGGCATGAGGCGGAACTGGATTTCCATGGCGCGGCGCACGTCGCCGGCGAGGGCGGCCACGCACAGCTCGTGCATGAGGCGCGGCGCCACGTTGGCCGTCACGCTGATGTTGCCCTGGCCGCCGCACAGCATGAGCGCCACGGCGGTGGGGTCGTCGCCCGAATAGACGGCGAAGCCCTCGGGCAGGTCGCGGATGAGCCACTGCGCGCGCTCGATGTTGCCCGTGGCCTCCTTGATGCCGACGATGCCGGGCACCTGGGCCAGGCGCAGCACGGTGTCGTGCTGCATATCGGCCACCGAGCGGCCGGGCACGTTGTAGAGCACGGTGGGCAGGTCGCCCACGGCCTCGGCGATGGCCTTGAAGTGCAGGTACTGCCCTTCCTGCGTGGGCTTGTTGTAGTAGGGCACCACCTGGAGCTGGCTGTCGGCGCCCACCTTCTTGGCGAAGCGGGCCAGCTCGATGGCCTCGGCGGTGGAGTTGGCGCCGCAGCCGGCCATGATGGGCACGCGCCGGGCGGATTGCTCGACGGCCACGCGGATGATCTCGCAGTGCTCTTCGACGTTGACCGTGGGCGACTCGCCGGTGGTGCCCACCACGCCGATGCAGTCGGTGCCCTCGGCGACGTGCCAGTCGATCAGCTTGCGCAGAGTGGGGTAGTCCACGCTGCCATCCTCGTGCATGGGGGTGACGAGGGCGACGATGCTGCCGGTGAGGGTGGCGCTGGAAGAGGTCATGTCCACGAAGGAAAACGGTAAAAGAGCATTCTAACGAGTGCGTAACAGGCCCGGCAGCGGGGGTTACGCCCCCGGGGCCGCGAGGCCGTGGCGCGGCGGTGCGCCGCCGGGCACTTCGCGGACGGCCGCCACGCGCTGGACGAAACGCTCCGGCGCCGGCAGGAAGCCATCCTCGTAGGCCACCACCCGCAGACCCTCGCAGGCCCGCAGCAGTTCCCCGGGCGCGAGCAGAAAGTCCGGCCGCGCGGGGCGGCCCACGGTCTCGTTGCCCTGCGCGAAGGTTTCGTAGAGCAGCACGCCGCTGGGCGCCACGGCCTGCACGATGGCCGGCAGCAGCGGCCGCCAGAGGTAGTTCGTGACCACGACGGCGTCGAAGCGGCGGCCCGCGAACGGCCAGGGGCCCTGCTCGATGTCGGCGCACACCAGCTCGCCCAGCCCGCCGAGCGCAGCGACCGCGTCGGCCGCCCGGTCCACGCCGGCCACGCGGTGGCCGCGCGCATGGAACCAGCGCAGGTGCCGGCCCGTGCCGCAGGCCACGTCCAGCACCGAGCCGCCCGCCGGCACGAGGTGCGCCCAGCGCGAGATCCAGCCGGAAGGAGCATCGTGGTGGTGCATGGTTGCTATTGTTTGTGTAGCTGAAAAGCCAATGAATACGGCGACATGGTGCAAAAAAAGCCTCGAATCTCGCCCGGAACGCGTTCACAGTCTCGCGGGCCGGGGCCGCGGTTCACTGCCTGCACGCAGGGGCCCGCCAACCCGGCACTCTGGCCTGGGCACCGGGGGGCTGTCGTTTTTTCTCAACTGGCGAGCTTCTCACACCCTGCTGTAACTTTGGGCACGTTCTAAGAACGTGTTTACGATCTTCTGAGTAGCAGAGCCAGAAACGCCAAGTGGACGAACTGTAAGCTGGTGTTGAGCCATCGCTCACAGTTCTTCCATAGCCGCCGGTTCTTGTCCAGCCAAGCAAAGCTGCGCTCAACCACCCAGCGCTTGGGCATGACCTTGAAGGTGTGCAACTCGCTTCTCTTGGCGATCTGCACCGTCACATGCTCACCCAGGATGTCCTTGACGCCTTGCGCGAAGGGCTCGCCTGTGTAACCGCTGTCCGTCAGCACACTTTGCACCCGCCCCAGCGAGCGCTTGCAGCGCTTGAAGGCCGCAAGCGCTCCCTTGCGATCAG
>NZ_QLTA01000015.1 GCF_003269065.1 Paracidovorax anthurii | reverse complement strand
CAAGCCACCACCGTTTGCTTGTGCACATCCAATCCCGCGCAGCGCGGGTAGATCACTTCCATGACAACCTCCTGTTCGCGGCGCCATCGGCGTGCGGCCCACGTCATCGAAGTCTGAAATGCGTGCTCAAGAACCGAAGGCTCAGGGCAACAGTCTGGGGTGCTCGTGAGGCCGCGGGTCCAACTGAGATACGGGCTCGAAGCACCAAGTACGAACCGACCTCGGTGCCGGACGCTGCGCCCGCCATTAGGCGCCTGTTTCATGTCCTGCGGGTGGCGCGCAGCGCAATGGATAACTGAGATGAAATAACAACCCCCTGTGGCGCTTCGCGCCTCGGTGCAGCCGCCAGAGGCGGCAGCTCTTCAGGACCGTCCAAGCCTGCGCAGGCAGGCTTGGAGCCGCGGCCTTCAGCCCCTTCTCCTGCGGGAAGGGGGGCGACGCCAGTGGCCGAGCGAAGCTCGCTCCACGGCGTTTGCTGGCATGGCCTGCTCCGTGGCCTCCGGACGAGAGGCGCGGCGCCGGTTTCATATCGCGGGTGGCGCGCAGTGCTATGGATAACTGAGATGCATGCGAGTGTCGGTGCAACTATTGCGCAATTTGGTCCGAGGCGGATGGTAGTCGTCCCTGTTTCCAAGCGGAACAATTCTCTGGTGCGGGTGTAAGTTTTGAGAAAGCTTGGGCGCACGTAATCCCCGGCGCTGGCGGGGGGCCAGCGCGCTGCGGTGATCTGTGTCCCGCAGCATTCGCAGAAAAAGAGTAATCCATGGCCGACGCTTCAATTTCCTGCCGCCGCGAGGGCTGCGGCACCCCCGTGCAGATTTCCGACGCAGGCACCATCAGCCGCTTCATGTTCAAGCTGCGTCAGCTCTACCGCCAGTCCACCCTGGCGGCCGACAATGCGGCGCAGTATTGGGCCGATGTCGCAGCCACTTCCCGGAGCCCTCTCGCGCCGCTGGCACATGTACCGGGTGTGTTCGCGGCGCTATGGACCCCGGATGTAGCTCCGACCACAGCCACGGTCTTGGGTGCTGCGGGATACGGCTTCGCGGCGTTGCCGAAGAATCTCATCCACTTCACCACGGAAGCGGGGGCAGCGGCCATCGCGAGGACTGGCGCCATAAATTCGAGTCGGTTCATTCAGCAGGGGATATACGGCCCCGGGGTGTACATGACCCGCATCGGGAGGCCGCTGAATCTGTTCATCGATAAGGCTTCTCGCGTTCCCATCCACCTCCCTACACCTGCCGGCACGGTGCGTATCTATCCTTACTTCGTTTACGTCCGGTGGGGGGCCACCGGAGTGAAGGTGCCCTGATGAGCAAGATTCGACTTTCCCGCGCAGTGGTGTGGAGCATCGTGCTCACGATATGGGGATGCTGGGCGGTTGCGATCATCTGGTGGGAGTGGTGGTGGGTGCCGGTTGCTTTGTTGCTCCATATTTTTCTGGAGAACTGCGTGGAGAAGGATTCCGGGGGCGGTCATGAAAAATGACGATGCCTCGGTGGTAGCGCGTTACTCATCCTCCACGTCTGTCGCATCCTCTTCCTGATCCTGAAATGAAACTACGCCGTTCACCTCGCCACAGCGGTGACTTGGTAGCCGATCTGCTGCAGTCGCTGGATCAGACGATTGGCGGTTCTGCTGGCGTCCTGGCGGTCGAAGCGGGCTGCCCCCAGGTACGTGCTACGCGGCGCCGGTTTCATGCGTTGCGGGTGGTGCGCCGCGCCATGGAAAACTGAGGTCGTGAAAACGTTCTGAGCGCCGGCCTGCGCTACAGTGCTCCGGGCACGGCGCGCGGCCGGCTCCCGTGATCGGCGGGCCGCCCGGCGCCGCAGGTTCCGTACCCGTTTCCCCACCGAAGGAGTTCTCCATGCCCAAAGCTTCCGGCAAACCCGTTACTGGCAAATCCGCGGCCGCCACGGCGCCGCGCATCAACATCGGGATCAGCGACAAGGACCGCGCGGCCATCGCGCAGGGCCTCTCGCGCCTGCTGGCCGACACCTACACGCTCTACCTCACCACGCACAACTTCCACTGGAACGTGACCGGCCCCATGTTCAACTCGCTGCACGCGATGTTCATGGGCCAGTACACCGAGCTGTGGAACGCCGTCGATCCCATCGCCGAGCGCATCCGCTCGCTGGGCCACGCGGCCCCCGGCTCCTACGCGCAGTTCGGCAAGCTCACCTCGCTGGCCGACGCGCCCTCCACGCCGCCGCAGGCACTGGAGATGGTGCGCATTCTGGTCGAAGGCCACGAAGCCGTGGCGCGCACCGCCCGCGAGCTGTTCCCGCTGGCCGACAAGGCGAGCGACGAGCCCACGGCCGACCTGCTCACGCAGCGCCTGACGGTGCACGAGCAGACGGCGTGGATGCTGCGCTCGCTGCTGGAAGCCTGAGCCCATCCCTCCCCACCCCACGCCCGCCGCAGCGGGCGTCGCCCCGGCCGACGGGCTAGGCGGCCGGTGGCCCGGGCCGCCACGGCGGGAGCGGGCCCGTCACCCCGGCCCGCGGTTCCCCGAAACCCTTTCATGCAGTAGCTCCACGAAGGCGCGGACCTTCGCCGGGCGAAACCGCGAGGCGGGAAACACGGCATGGATGCCGCCCGAGGGCAGGCCCCATTGCGGCAGTGCCTGGATCAGCCGGCCTTCCGCCAAATCTTCCGCGATGGCGAAGTCCGGCAGGACCGACAGGCCCGCGCCCTGGCGCACGGCCTCGCGCACCGCGAGCGTGGCGTCCAGG
The DNA here is from genome assembly GCF_003269065.1 of Paracidovorax anthurii. Taxonomy (GTDB): domain Bacteria; phylum Pseudomonadota; class Gammaproteobacteria; order Burkholderiales; family Burkholderiaceae_C; genus Paracidovorax; species Paracidovorax anthurii. Next base: position 96,635 of record NZ_QLTA01000015.1, on the reverse strand, counting down.
GAAATGGCGGGGCGGACGGTCACGCTCTGCCGCTCCAGATCGTTGCGTGAGAAGCTCCAGTGCGCGGGATCGCGCAGCGCGGTGTTCGCCACGAAGGGCAGTGCCTCGATGTCTTTGGGCTCCTCCAGGCGCGCCACCGGCCCGGCGAGGGAGGGCGCTGCCACCAGGAGCTGCCTGAACGTCCCGATCTGCCGGGCCTGCAGGTTCAGGTCCGTCAACCAGCCCACGCGGATCGCCAGCTCCACCTGCCCCGACATCAGGTCGAGCGATTGGTCGCTGAACACGGCATCGACTTTGCATTGCGGGTAGCGGCGCGTGAATTCCGCGATGGCCGGCACGATCGAGGTGATGCCGTAGTCGAGCGTCGCCGTCAGGCGCAGCGTGCCGGTGGGCTCCGCCGCGACCTCGGCCAGTTCATCGAACGCGTCGCCCGCTTCCTTGAGGATCAGCGCGCACCGCTGGTAGAACGTCCTGCCGGCATCCGTGGGCGCGACCCTGCGGGTCGTGCGGGTGAGCAGGGTGGTTCTGAACTCGCGCTCCAGCCGCGCGACCTGCTGGCTGACCACGGCCTTGGTGATGCCGAGGCGGTCCGCCGCCGCCGTGAAGCTGCCGGCCTCCACCACGGCCGCGAAGTACGCCAACCGCCGGAGGTTGGCGAGGCTGCCCGGGCCGGAGTCTTCTGGATTGTTTGCTTCTTGCATACGGTCTATCTATTTCATCACCATTTATCTGTCAATGCGTCGCTCCTACCATCACGGCATCGAATGAAGCGAAGCCCTCCATGAGCAAGACCCTGCATTACGTTTTCGACCCCCTCTGCGGATGGTGCTACGGCGCCAGCGGCACGGTCGCCGCCCTGGCGGACAGGGCCGGCATGGCGCTGCATCCGTGGCCCAGCGGACTCTTCTCCGGCGAGGGCGCGCGGCCCATGGACGCCGACTTCGCCGCCTACGCGTGGAGCAATGACCAGCGCATCGAACGCCTGACGGGCCAGCGCTTCACCGAGCGCTACCGCAGCGAGGTGCTGGCCTCTCCTCGCCAGCAGATGTTCGACAGCGGCCCTGCCTCCGTGGCGTTGACCGCCGTTGCCCTGGCCGCGCCCGAGCGCGAAATGGAGGCGCTCAAGGCCATCCAGCAGGCCCGCTATATCGATGGCCTGGACATCACGCGGCTGGACACGCTGGCCGCCGTGCTCGAAGGCCTCGGCATCGACCACGCGGCGGCCCTGCTGGTCCGGCCCGATGCCGGCTTGACCGATGCCCACCGGGCCCGGGTCGCGCAGGCACAGGCACTGCTGCGGGAATTCGGCGCGCGTGGCGTGCCCGCCTTCATCCTGGAGGCGGAGGGCCTGCGCCACCTGCTGCATTCGAGCGCCCTGTTCTCCAACCCGCAGGCCTTCATCGAGCAGCTGGCCGCCGCCTGACGTTCTTCTTCTTTTTCCCAACCTTTGCCTGAGGCCCACCATGATGACTCGCCGAGATTTCGTTCAGACCGCCGCCGCCGCTGGCGCCACCACCGCGCTGGCCGGCTGCGCCACCGCATCGGGCACGCCGGCCCCACTGCAGTGGACGCACTTCCCCGCCGGGGAAAAGGGCTTCTTCCGGGCGCCTGTGCTGCTGTCCGGCGCCAGGGAGGCCCTCCTGATCGACGGCGGCTTCTCCCTGCCCGACGGCCGCGCCGTGGCCGACGCGATCAAGGCCTCGGGCAAGGCGCTGACCACCATCTACATCAGCCAGAGCGACCCGGACTACTACTTCAGCCTGGCGCCCATCCGGGCCGCCTTCCCGCAGGCCCGGGTGATCGCCGCGCCCGAGACCCTCGCCGCCATCCGCGCCAACGTGCAAAAGAAGATCGCCACCTGGGCCCCGCAGCTCAAGGAGAACGGCCCGCAGAAGCTGGACGACATCGTCTTCCCCGAAGCCTTCGATGGCCCGGCGCTCACGCTGGAAGGCCAGGCGATCGAGATCGTGAAGGCCCAGGGCCTGGAGAACCGCCGCTACCTGTGGGTGCCCTCGCTGAATGCCGTGTTCGGCGGCGTGCTGGTCTTCTCGGGCCTGCACGTCTGGACGGCCGACACCCCGACACCCGCGGCGCGTGCGGCCTGGGTCAGGAACCTGGAAGCCATCGCCGCGCGCAAGCCGTCCGTGGTGGTGCCCGGCCACCTGGCCGCCAACGGTGCGCTGGACGTCTCGGCCGTGAATGACACCCGGGAATACCTGCTGGCGTTCGAGGAAGAGCTGGCCAGGGCGGCCAGCGGCGACGCGCTGATCGCGGCCATGAACCAGCGCTACCCCCGGGCGGGCCTGGCACCCGCCCTGCAGATCGGGGCCAAGGTGGCCAAGGGCGAGATGCAGTGGGGCTGAGCCCGGAGGACAACCCCATGGCGACGAACCTCGACATCATCCGTGCGACCTATGAAGGCTCGTCGCAGGACAACGGCAAGAACCTGCTGGCGGTGCTGGCACCGGACGCCACGTGGACGGAGGCCGCCGGCTTTCCGTACGCGGGCACCTACGTCGGCCCCGAGCAGATCGTCGCGGGCGTGTTCCAGCGACTGGGCACGGAGTGGGAGGGCTACCAGGCCCGGGTCCACACCTACCTGGCCGACGGGGACCGCGTGGCCGCCTTCGGCGTCTATTCGGGCACTTACCGCAAGACCGGCCGCGCCATGACCGCGACCTTCGCCCACCTCTACCGCCTCCGGGACGGCAGGATCGTGAGCATGGAGCAGTACGTGGACAGCCACAAGGTGCAAGAAGCGCTGCGGGCCGATTGACCGGGACACGCCCGCCATGGAAGCCCCCGCCGATCTGCACGACATCCTGGCCTGGCTGCGGGAAGGCCGGTGGAACGCCGCGCACGACCATGTCCAGCGCCACGAGGGTCTGCTCGCCGCCTGGCTGCACGGATTGCTGCACCTGCAGGAGGGCGACCTGGAGGATGCGGAGAACTGGTACGAGCGGGCGGGCCGGCGGTTCCGGCAGCGGGGCACGTTCGAAGAAGAACTGGCACGGTTCGAGGCCGCGTTGACGAATGGCACGGCGCCGTAAGATCGCGACACGTTCCCGCGTTCTTGTTACTCCACGGCTTCCATGCAGAGCACCGCACCGCACCCCCCGCCACCGTCCCGCCTCGCGCTCTACCTTCACCTGATCCGCTGGCGTCGGCCGGCCGGCTGGCTGCTGCTGCTCTGGCCCACGCTCTCGGCGCTGTGGATCGCGGCGGGGGGCTTTCCGGGCTGGCACCTGCTGGCCGTGTTCACGCTGGGCACCATCCTCATGCGCAGCGCGGGCTGCTGCGTGAACGACGTGGCCGACCGCGACTTCGACCGCCACGTCAAGCGCACGGCGCAGCGGCCGGTCACGAGCGGCGCGCTGTCGGCGCGCGAGGCGCTGGCCGTGGGCGCGGTGCTGGCGCTGGTGTCCTTCGGCCTGGTGCTCACGACCAATGCGGCCACCATCGCGTGGTCGCTGCCCGCGCTGGCCGTCACCATCGCCTACCCCTTCGCCAAGCGCTTCGTGTCCATGCCGCAGGCGGTGCTGGGCGTGGCCTTCAGCATGGGCATCCCCATGGCCTTCACGGCGGTGCAGGGCCACGTGCCGCTGCTGGCGCTCTGGCTGGTGCTGGGCAACCTGTGCTGGGTGCTGGCCTACGACACCGAATACGCCATGGTGGACCGCGACGACGACCTGAAGATCGGCATGAAGACCTCGGCCATCACCCTGGGCCGCCGGGACGTTGCGGCCGTGATGGCTTTCTACCTCGGCTTCGCGGCCCTGTGGGGCTGGGCGCTCGCGCCGCTCGGCCTGGGCGCGCCGCTGGCCGTTGCCGTGGCGGCCGTGCTCGCGCAGGCGGCATGGCACTGGCGCCTCATCCGCCACCGCACGCGCGAGGGGTGCTTCCGCGCGTTCAGCCAGAACCACTGGCTGGGCTTCACGCTGTTCGCGGGCATCGTGGCGGGGTTCGCGCTGCGGTGAGGGTGTCTGCTATTTAATTAATAGCAAACTATTCAATGGATACGGCGACCCAGGGGCCAAAAGAGCACGCAAGCGCCTCCATGCCGCCCGCCCGCGGCGCCGTGGCTGCCCTGCACGGGCCCGGCGTTCAGCCCAGCTTGTGCCGCGTCTTCAGCAGGCCCAGGCCCAGCGCGATGAACGTGCCGCCCACGATGCGGTTGAACAGCTTCGCATGCGCTGCCACGTGGCCCTTCACCAGCGAGATGAGCACCACGTAGAAGGCGTGCGAGATCAGCGCGCAGACCGCGAACGTCGTGGTCAGCAGCAGGTACTGGGTGAACAGGGGCGCGCCGGGCACGATGAACTGCGGGAACAGTGCCGAGAAGAACAGGATGGACTTGGGGTTCGTCAGCGACACCCCCAGCCCCTGCGCCACCAGCTGCCAGTTCTTGCGCTCGCGCCGCTCGGTGGGCGCGAGGCCCGCATCGCCGCCGATCAGCGCTTCCTTGCTCCGCCAGCGTTTGACGCCCAGCCAGATCAGGTACATCGCGCCGACCACCTTCATGACCAGGAAGGCGTTCGCCGACATGCGGAGGATGGCCCCCATGCCGATCATCGCCAGGCCCGAGACCACGAAGATGCCCGCCGAGCTGCCCATCGAACTGAACGCCGTCCGTTTCGCCCCGACGTCCACCGAGTTCGACACCGCGAGCAGCACGGCCGGGCCGGGGGTGAAGCACATCAGCAGCGAGACGCCGCAGAAAAGGAGCCAGTGGGTCAGCGTCATGGTCGGGTGCCTCGGGTGGATGCCAGCAGCGGGTATTGTCGCCGGGCGCGGCCGCGCTGTCTGGCGCGGCCCGGCAGGTCGATCCGTTTGCTATTCTTTCAATAGCAAACTATCGAATGGATACGGCGACATGGAGCCCGAAAGGCGCTGCGCCGGCCTCCACGTCCCCCGCCCGCATGCAGCGCCGCGGGGCGGGGCCTTCACTTCCCGAATTCATCCCCCAGCTCCCGCGCGCGCGCCTGGGCGGCCTTCATCGCGCGGATGAAGTGGCCCGGCACGTCCGCCTGCTCCATCGACTGCACGGCGGCGAAGGTCGTGCCGCCCTTGGAGGTCACGCGCTGGCGCAGCACGGTGGGCGACTCGTCGGAGCGGCGCGCGAGTTCCGAGGCGCCGGTGAAGGTGCCCACGGCGAGCTGGTGGGCCTGCTCGGGGGCGAGGCCCATCTCCACGCCCGCGCGGGCCATGGCCTCCAGGAAGAGGAACACGTAGGCCGGGCCGGAGCCCGAGAGCGCGGTCACCGCGTCGAGCTGGGTCTCGTCCTCCACCCAGAGCAGCTCGCCCGTGCTGGACAGCACCTGCTGCACGGCATCGCGCTGCGCGGAGCTGACCTGCGGGCGGGCGTAGAGCGCCGTCATGCCGCGCGCGATCAGCGCCGGCGTGTTGGGCATGGCGCGCACCACGCATTCCGAGCCCAGCCAGCCGGCGATGCTGTCCGAGCGGATGCCCGCGGCCACGCTCAGGTGCACCGCGCCGGCCGTGTGGGCGCGGGCCTGCCCGGCGGCCTCCTTGAAGGTCTGGGGCTTGACGGCCCACACGACCACGCCCGCGCGCTCCAGCGCCGCGCCGGCCTCGGGCCGGGCCTCGATGCCGTGGTGGGCGCGCAGGGCGGCGCGGGCCTCTTCCCAGGGCTCCACCACCTCGATCCGGGACGCCGGCAGGCCCTGGCGGATCAGGCCGCCGATGATGGCGCTGGCCATGTTGCCGCCGCCGATGAAGGCGATGGCGGGCAGGTCGGGGGCGGGATTCGGGGAGGTGTCGAGGGTCATGGCGTGCAGGGTGCCGGCCGGGGCCGGTGGAACGAAAAAAAGCCCGCATGCGGACGCTCCGCAGGCGGGCAGGCATCGCCGGATGGTAGCGCCCCCGGTGCCGCCAAGGCGGCGGGGGCGCGCCGGCCGTGGGCGCTCAGGCCCTGACGGCGACCTGGGCGCTCAGGGTCACGCTCACCTTCAGCTCGATCTGCACCACGCGCTGCTGCTCGCGTGCCTGCAGGCCTTCCAGCACCTGGGTCAGCAGCTCGCGGATGGCGGCGGCCGGGTTGCCCTGCGCGGCGGTGTTGGCGGCGGGGGTGCCGCCCAGGCCCGGGATCTCGCCGCGCGCGGCGGCCAGCATGTTGCCCACGCCGGACTTGCCGTCGGCGCCGGGCGCGTCGTAGGTCTCGATGGCCCGGTAGATCTCGGGGTTCTGGAGCATGAACTTCGCGGCCGCGGCGACCGCGGGCGAGGCCGTGCCGCTCTCGGCCAGCTTGTAGAGGCGGTCGGGCGACATGTCCGTGTCCTCGAAGACCTGGGCCAGCTCGCTGGCGTTCACCTGCAGCATGTGGTCGGACAGGATGCGCGCGGAGCCCTGCCCGTCCAGTTGCGGCGGCTGCGGCGCGGCGCCCTGGCCCTTGAGCTGCTGCAGGACCTGCAGCAGCATGTCCAGCACCGAGCGGCTCGCGCCGGCGGTGCGGTCCGCCGCGCCGCCCTCGACGCCGGGCACCTTGCCGTTGGCCGCGGCCAGCAGGTTGTCGATGCTGGATTCGCCGTCGGCGCCGGGCAGGTCGTTCGTCTCGATGGCGCGGTAGATGTCCGGGTTCTTGAGCATGAACTTGGCGGCCTCGGCGACCGGGCCCTGGCCCTGGCTCAGCTGGTAGAGGCGGTTGGCCGTCATGGTGCCGCCACCCTGCTGTTGCAGGAAGTCGGCCAGGGTGCGCGCGGCGCTGCGGCCATCCAGCGGGGCCTGCACGCCGGACGTGGCCTGCAGCAGCTGCAGCAGTTGCAGCAGCAGCGGCAGGAGCTGCTGGGCGCCGCCGGCCTTGCCCTGCACGCCGGGGATCTCGCCGCGCGCGGCGGCCAGCAGGTTGCCCACGCCGGACTTGCCGTCGGCGCCGGGCACGTCATGGGTCTCGATGGCGCGGTAGATGCCCGGGTTCTGCAGCATGAACTTGGCGGCCTCGGCGACGGGGCCCTGGCCCTGGCTCAGCCTCAGGAGGTGAAGGGGCGTCATGGGCATGAGCCGGGCCAGGCCCTTGCGGCCCAGCATGTGGTCGGCCAGGATGCGCGCGGCGCTCTGGCCGTCCATCGGCGGGTTCGGCTCCGCGTCGGCCTTGAGGAGCTGCAGCAACTGCTGCAGCAGCTGGAGCACGTTGCGCAGGCCGTTGTCGGTGCCGCCCTTCACGCCGGGGATGTCGCCGCGCGCGGCGGCCAGCAGGTTGCCCAGGCCGGACTTGCCGTCGGCGCCGGGCACGTCGCGCGTCTCGATGGCGCGGTAGATGTCCGGGTTCTTGAGCATGAACCGGGCGGCCTCGGCGACCGGGCCCTGGCCCTGGCTCAACTGGTAGAGGCGATCGACCGTCATGGGCTGGATCTTGGGCAGCAGGCGCTTGCCGAAGAAGTTCCGGGCGCCGCCGGCCTCCGCCACCATGTGGTCGGCCAGGATGCGCGCGGCGCTCTGGCCGTCCAGCGGCTGTGCCTGCGGCTGTTGCTGGGACGCGCCCCGCAGCTGCTGCAGCAGTTGCAGCAGCAGCTGCAGGACGTTGCGCGTGGCGCTGGTGACGTTGCCGCCCACGCCCGGGATCTGCCCGCGCGCGGCGGCCAGCAGGTTGCCGACGCCGGACTTGCCGTCCGCGCCGGGCACGTCATGGGTCTCGATGGCGCGGTAGACGTCCGGGTTCTGCAGCATGAACTTCGCGGCCGCCGCCAGCTCGGGCGAGGCCTTGCCGCCCTCGGCCAGCCGGTAGAGGCGCTCGGGCGTCATGGGGATGAGCCGGGCAAAGCCCTTGCGGCCCAGCATGTGGTCGGCCAGGATGCGGGCGGCGCTCTGCGCATCCAGGGACTGCGAGCCGTCCGCGGACTGCTGGGCGCGCGGGGCCACCGGCGCGACGCGGCCCAGGTCGGGCAGGCGCGGCGGCGTGGCCGTTGAGCCGATCCGGGCCGTGGACAGCCCCCGCAGGATGCCCTGGGCGGCGGCCTCGAAGTTTTCCACGCCCGAGATGCCGTCGGCACCGGCCACGTCGTTCGTCTCGATCCTGCGGTAGGCCTCGGGGTTCTGGAGCATGAACTTCGCCGCGGCCGACACCGTCGGGGACGTGTCGCTGTTGGGCCGCATGGCCAGCTTGTAGAGCGTGTTGGGGTCGATCCGGCTCCCCGGGCTCTGGCGCATGAAGGCCGCCAGCGCGCCGGAGGCGGCCTGCTCGGTCATGGAGGACGCCGCGGCATCGGGTGCATAGTCCCGCAGTTCGGCGTCGAGCCCGCCACGCGCGGCGAAGTCGAAGTTCGCTACGCCCGAGATGCCGTCGCGCCCCGGTGCGTCCCGCGTCTCCAGCAAGGCGTAGATGTCCGGGTGGGTCAGCATGAAGTTGGCCGCCTCCGACAGGTCCTGCGGCGTGTCGCCCGAGGTGTTCCGGGCCAGCCCGTAGAGCTGGTTCGGCGTCAGCGTTTCGATGCCGTTCTGGCGCATGAATTTCGCCAGCGCCGCAGCGGCCTGCTGGGTCTGCGCTGCCGTGCTGCCCGTCGTCTTGCCGGAGCGGGTCACACCGATGCTGATGCTGAGCGAGGCGGTGTAGCTGTTGACCGAGGTGTTCATGGGAACTGCTCTCTCTTCGGACAGCGGAGACGGATTTCCAGGCCCGCTCCCCTGCCATGTTGGGGGGAGGATGTGGTCTCGAATTTCGAGCCGGAATGTGGATAGTGGAACGCTACCGGCAGCCATCATGGAAAACCGCCTGGAAGCCTGCCACCCCGGGTGCGAAGCCGCTGCGCGAAATCTGAAGCGATGCGGCGGGCGGGGGGGGGCTCAGTGCAGCGACATGCGCAGGTCGAAGCCCGGCGCCAGGGAGCCCTGCGCGAGCGGGCTGGCGGCCAGCGCGGTGCTCTGGAGGAAGCGGCCCAGATAGGCGTGCTCCGCCGTCGGCGGCTCCTGCGGCTTCAGTGGCTCCGGCGGCTTGCGCGGCACGCCCGGGCCGTCGTCCAGCCGGAGCTCGCGCAGCAGGTCGGTGTTGCCCAGCGCACGCCGCGCCGCCTGCGCCAGCGCGGGGGGCGCGTCGGGCTCGGGATGCTGCGCGAGCTGGTAGAGCGTCTGGGCGTCCAGCTGCTTGCCGGGGCTGCCGGCCCGGAACGTATTCAGAAGGTCCAGCGCCTCGTGACCGGGCATGGCGGCGGGGCCCCTGCGGAGGCCCTCGTCGAGCGTGGCGTCGAAGGCGCCCGTGGCGGCGTGGTCGAGGCTCTCCACGCTGGCGATGCCGTCCTGCGTGCCGGCCGCCTCGTCGCGCGACTCCAGCTTCGAGAACAGCTGGGGATGCGACAGCATGAAGCTGGCGGCATCGGAGACGTGGGCGGGCACGCTGCCGCCCTGGTTGCGGGCGATCTTCATGAGATCGTTCATGTTCGCCGCCGGCTGGCCGTTGGCGCGCAGGAAGTTCGCCAGCGAGGTGCTGGCCTGCCGCGCTGCCTGGCTCCGGTTTTCGGGCAGGGTGCTGGGGCCTCCCGCGATGTTGGTCTGCGGTCGGCGGAGGCGTTGGATGGCTCCCATGGGATGGACTCCTTGCCCGGGAACGGGATGGCGCCGGAGGGCCCCGGCGGGGTGGAAAAGGCCCGTCGGCGGAGGCAGGCGGGGGCGGAAAGCCGTGGGGCTCTCGGGCCTGATCCTAGGAATCCCGCATGAAGGAATCACCCCGGGGACGCGAAGGGCCTGCCTGAAAACGGAAGCGGCTGCGCGGCGGCGCGAAGCGCCACCGGGGGCGCCTCATCAATCCAGCGAGGCCTGCCGCACCGCGTGCTCCCAGCGGTCCATCAGCTCCCGTGCGCGGGCCGCGCCCAGCGTCGGCAGGAAGCGGCGCTCGGCGCGCCAGAGCGAGGCGAGGTCTTCGGTGCCGCCATAGACGCCGCTGGACAGCCCGGCCAGATAGGCCGCGCCCAGCGCGGTGGTCTCGATCACCGCCGGCCGCACCACCGGGATGCCCAGCAGGTCGGCCTGGAACTGCATGAGCAGATCGTTCACGCAGGCGCCGCCGTCCACGCGCAGTTCGCTCACCGGCGCGCCGCCGGCGGCCACCGCGTCGCGGCTCATGGCCTGCAGCAGCGCCGCGCTCTGGTAGGCGATGCTCTCCAGCGCCGCGCGCGCGATGTGGGCGAGCGTGGTGCCGCGCGTGAGGCCCGTGATCGTGCCGCGCGCGTCCGGCTTCCAGTAGGGTGCGCCCAGGCCGGTGAAGGCCGGCACCATCATCACGCCGCCCGAGTCCGGCACGCTCTCGGCCAGCGACTGCACCTCGCTGCTGGACGAGATGGCGCGCAGCCCGTCGCGCAGCCACTGCACCACCGCGCCGCCCACGAACACGCTGCCTTCCATCGCGTACTGGGGCGGGGCGTCGGTCCGTCCGGCGCCGGGCCGCCCCACGCCGGATGGGGCCCCCTCGGGGGGCAGCGCCGCATGCGAAGCAGCCAGCGTGGGTGCCACTTGTGCCGCGCTCGTGGTGAGCAGGCCGTTGCGCGATGTCTGGAAGGCCCTGCCCGTGTGCATGAGCATGAAGCAGCCCGTGCCGTAGGTGTTCTTGGCCATGCCGGCCGAGAAGCACGCCTGCCCGAAGAGCGCGCTCTGCTGGTCGCCGGCCACGCCGCCGATGCGCACCGCGCCGCCCAGCAGGGCTGCATCGGTCGTGCCGAAGTCGCTGGCCGAGGGCTGCACGCGCGGCAGCAGCGCGCGCGGGATGCGCAGCAGCGCGAGCAGGTCGTCGTCCCAGTCGTTGGCGCGCACGTCGAAGAGCATGGTGCGCGCGGCATTGGTCACGTCGGTCACGTGCGCCTTGCCGCCCGTGAGCTGCCAGATGAGCCAGCTGTCCACCGTGCCGAAGGCCAGCTCGCCGGCCTCGGCCGCCTCGCGCGCGCCGGGCACGTGGTCGAGCAGCCAGCGCAGCTTGGTCGCGGAGAAATACGCATCGATGCGCAGGCCGGTCCGCGCCTGGATCAGCGGCTCGTGCCCCTGCTCGCGCAGCTCGGCGCACAGCGGCTCGGCGCGGCGGTCCTGCCACACGATGGCGTGGTGCACGGGCTGCCCGGTGCGGCGGTTCCAGAGCACCGTGGTCTCGCGCTGGTTGGTGATGCCCAGGGCCCGCACGTCCGCGGGCTGCAGGCCCGCCTGCGCCAGCGCCTGCCGGGCCGTGGCGAGTTGCGTGCGCCAGATCTCCATCGGATCGTGCTCCACCCAGCCGGGCCGGGGGTAGATCTGCGGCAGCTCCTGCTGGGCCTGCGCGACGATGTGGCCGCGCTCGTCGAACACGATGCTGCGGGAGCTGGAGGTGCCTTGGTCGAGGGCGAGCAGATAGGTCATGGCGGGCGGGGAAGGGGTTGGGGGCGTCGTCGTGCGGATTGTCGTGCGCAAGGCCGTGCCGGAGGGGAGGCGCGCGGGCGCGGGGATCACTCGGCCACGGTGCTGTGCACGCCGGCCTCGCGCAGCAGCGCGGGGAAGGGGCCGGGCGGCGGCGCGTCGGTGAACAGCCGGCCGATCTGCGCGAGCGTGGCCACCTGCACCATGGCCGGGCGGTCGAACTTGCTGTGGTCGGCGGCCAGCCACACCTCGCGGGACTGGGCGATGATGGTCTGCGCCACCTTCACCTCGCGCAGGTCGAAGTCGCGCAGCGAGCCGTCCGGCTCGATGCCCGAGATGCCGATGAGCGCGATGTCCACCTTGAACTGGCGGATGAAATCCACCGCTGCCTCGCCCACGATGCCGCGGTCGCGCGCGCGCACCACGCCGCCGGCCACGATCACCTCGCAGTCCGGGTTGCCGGCCAGGATCGCGGCCACGTTCAGGTTGTTGGTGATCACGCGCAGACCGCGGTGGTGCAGCAGCGCGCGCGCGATCGCCTCGGTGGTGGTGCCGATGTTGAGGATCAGCGAGCAGTTGTGCGGCACCTCGCGCGCCACCGCGCGCGCGATGCGCGCCTTGCCCTCGGCATGCAGCGTCTCGCGCTGCGTGTGGCCGAGGTTCTCGGTGGTGGAACTGGGCACCCGCACGCCCCCGTGGAAGCGCATCAGCAGCCCGTCGTCGGCCAGCCGCTGGATGTCGCGGCGCACGGTCTGCAGGGTCACGCCCAGCGTCTCGGCCAGCTGTTCGACGGTGGTGGAGCGGCGGGCGCGGACTTCTTCGAGCAGGAGGAGTTGTCGGGGATTGGTGTTCACGCGGTCGGGGCGGGGAAGGGGTCGAAGCGGGTGCCCTCACTGTAAAACGAACAAAAAGGAAACAATCAAGGGTAAACCTGGATTCGAATCGAACAATAAAGAACAAAAATGAACCAAATCGAAAACGCTGCCCGTTTGAGGGGTGGCCACGGTTCCGACAACAGGAAAGGGTGCGGGATGCATCTGGTACTCGAGCGCATCGGCAAGAAGGTCGGTGCGCAAACCTGGCTCCACGGCATGGACATGGCGCTCCAGCCCGGGGCCGTGACCGTGCTGCTGGGCGCCACCCAGGCCGGCAAGACCAGCCTCATGCGCATCATGGCCGGGCTGGACGCGCCCACCGAGGGCCGGGTGCGCGTGGACGGCACGGACGTGACGGGCATGCCCGTGCGCGAGCGCAACGTCGCCATGGTGTACCAGCAGTTCATCAACTACCCCTCGATGACCGTGGAGGGCAACATCGCCTCGCCGCTCAGGCTGCGCGGCGAGAAGAACGTGCAGGAGCGCGTGCGCGCGCTGGCCGAGCGGCTGCACATCGACATGTTCCTGAACCGCTATCCGTCCGAGCTGTCGGGCGGCCAGCAGCAGCGCGTGGCCCTGGCGCGCGCGCTGGCCAAGGGCGCGCCGCTGATGCTGCTGGACGAGCCCCTGGTCAACCTCGACTACAAGCTGCGCGAAGAGCTGCGCGACGAGCTCACGCAGCTCTTCGCCGCGGGCGATTCCACCGTGGTCTATGCCACCACCGAGCCCGGCGAGGCCCTGCTGCTGGGCGGCTACACGGCGGTGCTGCACGAGGGCGAGCTGCTGCAGTACGGCCCCACGGCCGAGGTGTTCCACGCGCCGTGCTCGCTGCGCGTGGCGCGTGCCTTCAGCGATCCGCCCATGAACCTGCTGCCGGCCGAATCCGGCGCGAACGGCGTGCGCGTGGCGGGGCGCGATGTGCTGCCCCTGACGCGTCCGCTGCCCGATGGCGCCGCCTCGGGGCTGACCGTCGGCGTGCGCGCCAGCGCCCTGCGCCTGCAGGCCCGGCCGGGCGACGTGGCCGTGCCCGGCACGGTGGAGCTGGCGGAGATCGCCGGCTCCGACACCTTCGTGCACGCCGACACGCCCTGGGGCGAGCTGGTCGCGCAATTCACCGGCGTGCACGACTTCGCGCTGGGGGCGTCCCTCACGCTGTACCTGCAGCCGGGGGACGTGTATATCTTCGGCGCCGACGGCGCCTTGCTGCGCGCGCCCGCGCGCCGGGGAGGGCGCTGACATGGCGCGCATCCAGCTCGAACTCGCCCACTCGTACAAGCCCGACCCGCAGCAGGACAGCGACTACGCGCTGCTGCCGTTGTCGATGGAATTCCGCGACGGCGGCGCCTATGCGCTGCTGGGCCCCTCCGGCTGCGGCAAGACCACGCTGCTCAACATCATCTCGGGCCTGCTCGTGCCCTCGCAGGGGCGCGTGCTGTTCGACGGCCGCGACGTCACCCGCGCCAGCCCGCAGGAGCGCAACATCGCCCAGGTGTTCCAGTTCCCGGTGATCTACGACACCATGACGGTGGCCGAGAACCTGGCCTTCCCGCTCAAGAACCGCAAGGTGCCCGAGGCGCAGATCCGCCAGCGCGTGGGGCAGATCGCCGAGATGCTGGAGATGAGCCACCAGCTCGACATGCGCGCGGCGGGCCTCTCGGCCGACCAGAAGCAGAAGATTTCGCTGGGCCGCGGCCTCGTGCGCTCCGACGTGTCGGCCGTGCTGTTCGACGAGCCGCTCACCGTGATCGACCCGCACCTCAAGTGGCAGCTGCGCCGCAAGCTCAAGCAGATCCACCACGAGCTCAAGCTCACCCTCATCTACGTCACCCACGACCAGGTGGAGGCGCTCACCTTCGCCGACGAAGTGGTGGTCATGACGCGCGGCCGCGCCGTGCAGGTGGGCACGGCCGGCGCGCTCTTCGAGCGTCCGCAGCATGTCTTCGTGGGCCATTTCATCGGCTCGCCCGGCATGAACTTCCTGCCCGCCCAATTGGAGGGCGCCAGCCTGCGCATCGGCGCGCAGCAGTTGCCGGCGCCGGACGGGCGCGCGCTGCCCGAGGGCGCGCTGCAGGTGGGCGTGCGGCCCGAGCATCTGGCGGTCGCGCCCCGGGGGGCGGCCGGCGCGCTGCCCTGCGTGGTGGACAAGGTGCAGGACATCGGCACCTACCAGCTCCTCACCGCCCGCCTGGGCGAGCAGCCGCTCAAGGCCCGCGTCTCGCCCGAGCAGGCCCTGCCGGCCGCCGGCGGTACCGTCTGGCTCCAGGTGCTGGGCCCCCACACCTGCTTCTACCGGAACGAGGAGCTTCTGCCATGAGCGCCACGACCAAACCCGTGAACCAGAAGGCCTGGTTCCTGATCCTGCCCGTCATCCTCTGCGTGGCCTTCTCGGCCATCCTGCCGCTCATGACGGTGGTGAACTACTCGGTGCAGGACATCATCTCGCCCGAGCGCCGCGTGTTCGTGGGCACCGAATGGTTCGCGCAGGTCATGCGCGACGAAGAGCTGCACGGCGCGCTGCTGCGCCAGCTCGGCTTCTCGCTGGCCGTGCTCGCCGTGGAGATCCCGCTGGGCATCTGCCTGGCGCTGTCCATGCCCGCGCAGGGGTGGAAATCGTCCGCCGTGCTGGTCACCGTGGCGCTCTCGCTGCTCATTCCCTGGAACGTCGTGGGCACCATCTGGCAGATCTACGGCCGCGCCGACATCGGTCTGCTGGGCGCGGCGCTGCAATACGTCGGCATCGACTACAGCTACACCGGAAACGCCACCCAGGCCTGGCTCACCGTGCTGGCCATGGACGTGTGGCACTGGACGCCGCTCGTGGCGCTGCTGTGCTTCGCGGGGCTGCGCTCCATCCCCGACGCCTACTACCAGGCCGCGCGCATCGACGGTGCCAGCAAGTGGGCCGTGTTCCGCTACATCCAGCTGCCCAAGATGCGCGGCGTGCTCATGATCGCCGTGCTGCTGCGCTTCATGGACAGCTTCATGATCTACACCGAGCCCTTCGTCCTCACGGGCGGCGGGCCGGGCAACGCCACCACCTTCCTCAGCCAGTACCTCACGCAGAAGGCCGTGGGCCAGTTCGACCTCGGGCCGGCCGCCGCCTTCTCGCTGATCTACTTCCTCATCATCCTGCTGCTGTGCTTCATCCTCTACAACTGGATGCAGCGCGTGGGCACCGACACCGCCACGGAGGACGGCCATGCCTGAGAAGCGATTCCGCAAGCGCAGCCTGTTCCTGGCCGCCTACCTCGTCTTCGCGCTCCTGCCCATCTACTGGATGGTGAACATGAGCTTCAAGACCAATGCCGAGATCCTCTCCTCGTTCTCGTTCGTGCCGCAGCACTTCACCTGGGACAACTACAAGACCATCTTCACCGACGAGTCCTGGTACTCGGGCTACATCAACAGCCTGATCTACGTCGCCATCAACACCGTGATCTCGATCACCGTGGCGCTGCCGGCGGCCTACGCCTTCTCGCGCTACCAGTTCCTGGGCGACAAGCACGTCTTCTTCTGGCTGCTCACCAACCGCATGACGCCGCCGGCCGTGTTCCTGCTGCCCTTCTTCCAGCTCTACACCACCGTGGGGCTCATGGACACGCACATCGCCGTGGCGCTGGCGCACCTGCTCTTCAACGTGCCGCTCGCGGTGTGGATCCTCGAAGGCTTCATGAGCGGCATCCCGCGCGAGATCGACGAGACGGCCTACATCGACGGCTACAGCTTCCCGCGCTTCTTCCTCACCATCTTCCTGCCGCTCATCAAGGCGGGCGTGGGCGTGGCCGCGTTCTTCTGCTTCATGTTCAGCTGGGTGGAGCTGCTGCTGGCGCGCACGCTCACCAGCGTGAACGCCAAGCCCATCGTGGCCACCATGACGCGCACCGTGAGCGCCTCGGGCATGGACTGGGCCACGCTGGCGGCCGCCGGCGTGCTCACCATCGTGCCGGGCGCCATCGTGATCTGGTTCGTGCGGCACTACATCGCGAAGGGTTTCGCGATGGGCCGGGTTTGAAAGGAAACGCCCCATGTTCGAGTGGATGGCCTGGACCACGCCCGTGGCCGTGTTCTTCGTCTGCATCGTCCTCATGCTCGCGGGCATGACGGTGTGGGAAATCAAGTCGCCCACGACCCTGCGCAAGGGTTTGCTGCCCATCGCCACCACGCGCGGCGACCGGCTTTTCATCGGCCTGCTCACCGCGGCCTACATCAACCTGGCCTTCGTCGGCCTCTCCGGCCGCATCGCGGAATGGATGAAGCTGGAGCAGGAGCCTTCCGTGTGGATCAGCTTCGTCGCGTCGATGCTGGTGCTCGCGCTCATCCTGCGCAAGGGCTGAGTTTTCGTGGGCCGGGCGGTCCCCCGATCCCCGGGGCCGCCGGCCGGTTGCAATGACAGCAGGGGACACCCACCTACAAGGAGACAGTCATGAAGATGCGTTTGACCGCCCTGGCGTTCGCCGCCACGGCCCTGATGATCGGGCAGGCCGCCTGGGCCGGCGAGGCGGAGGCCAAGAAGTGGATCGACAGCGAATTCCAGCCGTCCACGCTCAGCAAGGACCAGCAGATGGCCGAGATGAAATGGTTCATCGAGGCGGCCAAGAAGCTGCAGGCCAAGGGGGTGAAGGAAATCTCCGTCGTCTCCGAGACCCTCACCACGCACGAATACGAGTCCAAGACGCTCGCCAAGGCCTTCGCCGAGATCACCGGCATCACCGTCAAGCACGATCTCATCCAGGAAGGCGACGTGGTCGAGAAGCTGCAGACCTCGATGCAGTCGGGCAAGTCCATCTATGACGGCTGGATCAGCGACTCCGACCTCATCGGCACGCATTACCGCTACGGCAAGATCATGTCGCTCACCGACTACATGGCCAAGGCGGGCAAGGAGTGGACCAACCCGGGTCTGGACGTCAACGACTTCATCGGCCGCAGCTTCACCACCGCGCCCGACGGCCAGATGTACCAGCTGCCCGACCAGCAGTTCGCCAACCTCTACTGGTTCCGCGCCGATCTGTTCGAGCGCAAGGACCTCAAGGACAAGTTCAAGGCCAAGTACGGCTACGACCTGGGCGTGCCGCTGAACTGGAGCGCCTACGAGGACATCGCCGAATTCTTCAGCACCGACGTCAAGCAGATCGACGGCAAGCCCATCTACGGCCACATGGACTACGGCAAGAAGGACCCCTCGCTGGGCTGGCGCTTCACCGATGCCTGGCTCTCGATGGCGGGCTCGGCCGACAAGGGCATTCCCAACGGCCTGCCGGTGGACGAGTGGGGCATCCGCGTGGCCGATGACAAGTGCACCCCGGTGGGCGCCAGCGTCTCGCGCGGCGGCGCCACCAACTCGCCCGCCGCCGTCTATGCGCTGACCAAGTACGTGGACTGGATGAAGAAGTACGCGCCCAAGGAAGCCCTGGGCATGACCTTCACCGAATCCGGCCCCGTGCCCGCGCAGGGCCAGATCGCGCAGCAGATCTTCTGGTACACGGCTTTCACCGCCGACATGACCAAGCCCGGCCTGCCCGTGGTCAATGCCGACGGCTCGCCCAAGTGGCGCATGGCCCCCGGCCCCAACGGCCCGTACTGGAAGGACGGCATGCAGAACGGCTACCAGGACGTGGGCAGCTGGACCTTCTTCAAGGACCACGACCCCAACCGCACGGCCGCCGCCTGGCTCTATGCCCAGTTCGTCACCGCCAAGACCACCTCGCTCAAGAAGACCCTCACGGGCCTGACGCCGATCCGCGAATCCGACATCCGCTCCAAGGCCATGACCGATGCGGCGCCCAAGCTGGGCGGCCTGGTCGAGTTCTACCGCAGCCCGGCGCGCGTGGCCTGGACGCCCACCGGCAACAACGTGCCCGACTATCCCAAGCTCGCGCAGCTCTGGTGGAAGAACGTGGCCCAGGCCGTCACCGGTGAAAAGACCCCGCAGGGCGCCATGGACACGCTGGCCGAGGAGATGGACCAGGTCATGGCCCGCCTGGAGCGCGCCGGCATGGCCCGCTGCGCGCCCAAGCTCAACCCCAAGGGCGACCCCAACAAGTGGCTGAGCGACCAGCACGCCCCGTGGAAGAAGCTCGCCAACGAAAAGCCCAAGGGCGAAACCATCGCCTACGACCGCCTGCTCCAGGCCTGGAAGGACGGCAAGGTGCGCTGAGCGCCGGCGGCCCTTCCGGGGCCGCTTCCGCCCTCGCCGTCTCCCGCCCGGCCCTTCTGAGACAGGGCATGGAGCGGGAGTTTGTTTTTGCGGATGAAACCAAGGGTTAACCCTTGGTTCTTGCGCCGCCGAATGGACAATCCACACCCATGACGACCCCCAACGCCCCCCTGCCCACCGTGCGCGCCGACCTGCTGGCGCGGCTGGCCGAGCCCCGGCTCTACGATCTGGCGGTCATCGGCGGCGGGGCGACGGGACTGGGCGTGGCGCTCGACGCTGCGGCACGCGGGTTCAGCGTGGTGCTCGTGGAATCCCACGACTTCGCCAAGGGCACCTCCTCGCGGGCCACCAAGCTGGTGCACGGGGGGGTGCGCTACCTGGCGCAGGGCAACATCTCCCTGGTGCGCGAGGCGCTGCACGAGCGCACCACGCTGCTGGGCAATGCGCCGCACCTCGCGCAGCCGCTGCCCTTCGTCATGCCCTCCTACCACCACTGGGAAACGCCGTTCTACGGCCTGGGCCTGAAGGCCTATGACCTCCTCGCGGGCAAGGCGGGGCTCGGCGCCACCGAGTTCCTCGGCCGCGATAGCACCCTGCGTCTGCTGCCCACGGCGCGCCGCGAAGGCCTCAAGGGCGGGGTCAAGTACTGGGACGGGCAGTTCGACGATGCGCGCCTTGCCCTGGCGCTGGCCCGCACCGCGGCCCTCCGGGGCGCGCTGCTGGTCAACTACTGTCCGGCGCGGGAGCTGATCCACGAGGGCGGCAAGGTGGCGGGCTTCACCTGCGAGGATACGGAGACCGGTGCCCGCCATACCGTGCGGGCCCGCTGCGTCGTCAATGCCACGGGCGTGTGGGTGGACGGCCTCCGGCAGCAGGACGCGGCGGCCCTCGGCCGGCCGGCCAAGCCCATCGTGGCGCCCAGCCAGGGGGTCCACATCGTGGTGGACCGCGACTTCCTGCCGTCCGACCATGCGCTGATGGTGCCCAAGACCGCCGACGGCCGCGTGCTGTTCGCCGTGCCGTGGCTCGGCAAGCTCATCCTGGGCACGACCGACAGCCCGCGCCAGGACCTGGAGCGAGAGCCCATGCCCTTCAAGGAGGAGGTGGACTTCATCCTGCGTGAATCGGCCCGCTACCTCACCCGGGCACCGGGCGCGGCGGATGTGCGCAGCATCTGGGTGGGGCTGCGTCCCCTGGTCCGCCCCCCGGACGACGAGGGCGGCAACACCAAGAGCATCAGCCGGGAGCACACCGTGCTGGCCAGCACCAGCGGATTGGTCACGGTCACCGGCGGGAAATGGACGACCTACCGGGCCATGGCCGAGGATGTGTTGCAAAAATGCTTCACGGCCGGGCTCCTGCCCGCGCGCCCCGGCGGGGTGACCCAGCGCCTTCCCGTGGTGGGGGCTCCCGATGGCCCCGTCCGCCACGGCATGGAAGCGGCCCAGGGTGCCCATTCCTATGGCAGCGAGGCGGGATTCCTGGCCACCCTTCCCGGGGCAGACAATCCGCTGCTCCCCGGGCTGACGGAGGCCATGGTGCGGTTCGCCGCGCGCCACGAATACGCCCGCACCGTGGAGGACATGCTGGCGCGCCGCAGCCGGCTCCTGTTCCTCGATGCCTCCCTGGCCCGGCGGGTCGCGCCCGGCGTGGCGAAAATCCTCCACGACGAGCTGGGCGTGGACCCCGGGCTGCCTGCCTTCGAGGCCCTGGCGGCCCAATATCTCGCAATACCACACTGATGCTTGACGCCTGCGCTCTTTTTTGAAAGAATCGAGGGCTTCGCGTTTCTCATGAGCGCGAAATTTCTGCCCAGCGGGAAGCGATGCAAATGGTTTGCATCGCGGACGACGGGCCCAAGACTGACCGGCTGATATGCGGCCCTGAGAAGTTCTTCAGGGCTGTCGATCTTCTGGTGCAAGTTGGGAATATTGAAATGATCCAGACAGAATCTCGGTTAGACGTTGCCGACAATACCGGCGCGAAGTCCGTCCTGTGCATCAAGGTGCTGGGTGGTTCCAAGCGTCGTTATGCCAGCGTGGGCGACATCATCAAGGTGAGCATCAAGGAAGCTGCTCCGCGTGGCCGCGTCAAGAAGGGCGAGGTTTACAGCGCAGTGGTGGTCCGCACGGCAAAGGGTATCCGCCGTGGCGATGGCTCGCTCGTCAAATTCGATGGCAACGCAGCCGTGTTGCTGAATGCAAAGCTGGAGCCCATCGGCACCCGCATCTTCGGCCCCGTGACGCGTGAACTGCGTACCGAGCGCTTCATGAAGATCGTGTCCCTGGCTCCCGAAGTTCTCTGAGGACGCGCCATGAACAAGATTCGCAAGGGCGACGAAGTGATCGTGCTTACCGGGCGCGACAAGGGCAAGCGCGGCACTGTGGCGCTGCGCAAGGATGACTCTCATCTGGTCATCGAAGGCATCAACCTGGTCAAGAAGCACGTCAAGCCGAACCCCATGAAGGGCACCACCGGCGGCATCGTGGAAAAGGCCATGCCGATCCACCAGTCCAACGTGGCCATCTTCAATGCTGCCACCGGCAAGGCCGATCGCGTGGGCATCAAGGTGCAGGCGGATGGTTCGCGCGTTCGCGTGTTCAAGTCCAGCGGCGCTGAAATCAAGGCGGCCTAAGGAGTCAACATGGCACGACTGCAACAACACTACCGCGAAAAAATCGTTCCCGAACTCACCAAGCAGTTCAGCTACACCTCGTCGATGGAAGTTCCCCGTCTCACGAAAATCACCCTGAACATGGGCGTGAGCGAGGCTGTTTCCGACAAGAAGGTGATGGACAACGCTGTGGCCGATCTGACCAAGATCGCCGGCCAGAAGCCCGTGGTGACCAAGGCCAAGAAGGCCATCGCCGGCTTCAAGATCCGCGAAGGCCAAGCCATCGGCTGCATGGTGACGCTCCGTGGCGTTCAGATGTATGAGTTCCTGGATCGCTTCGTGACGATCGCGCTGCCCCGCGTGCGCGACTTCCGTGGTATCTCCGGCCGCGCCTTCGACGGCCGTGGCAACTACAACATCGGCGTTAAAGAGCAGATCATCTTCCCCGAAATCGAATACGACAAGGTGGATGCCCTGCGCGGCCTGAACATCAGCATCACCACGACGGCCAAGACCGATGAGGAAGCCAAGGCGCTCCTCGCAGGCTTCCGTTTCCCCTTCAAGAACTGAGGCAGCGTATGGCTAAAGTAGCTTTGATCCAGCGCGAACTGAAGCGCGAAAAACTGGCCGCCAAGTACGCCGCGAAGCACGCGGAACTGAAGGCCATCGCCGGTGATGCCAAGCGCAGCGACGAAGAGCGCGAAGCCGCTCGCCTCGGCTTGCAGAAGCTTCCCCGCAACGCCAATCCGACGCGCCAGCGCAACCGCTGCGAAATCACCGGCCGTCCCCGTGGCACGTTCCGCCAATTCGGCCTGGCACGCGCCAAGATCCGTGAATTGGCGTTTGCCGGTGACATCCCGGGTGTCACCAAGGCCAGCTGGTAAGCAGGCAGGAGAGAACCAACATGAGCATGAGTGATCCCATCGCCGACTTGCTGACCCGCATCCGCAATGCGCAAATGGTGTCCAAGGCCACCGTTTCCGTGCCTTCTTCCAAAGTGAAGATCGCCATCGCGCAAGTGCTGAAGGACGAGGGTTACATCGACGGCTTCCAAGTGAAAACGGAAGACGGCAAGTCCGAACTCGAAATTTCGCTGAAGTACTACGCCGGTCGTCCGGTGATCGAACGCATCGAGCGCGTCAGCCGCCCTGGCCTGCGCGTGTACAAGGGCCGTGACTCCATTCCGCAGGTCATGAATGGCCTCGGCGTGGCAATCGTCACCACCCCCAAGGGCGTGATGACCGACCGCAAGGCGCGTGCTACCGGTGTCGGTGGCGAAGTGCTTTGCTACGTCGCTTAAACGTGGCATTGAGGAGAAAACTGAAATGTCCCGCGTAGGAAAAATGCCGGTGACCATCCCCGCAGGTGTGGATGTGTCCATCAACGAAAGCCAGATCAACGTGAAGGGTGCGGGCGGTACGCTGTCCGTGGCCCAGAACCGTCTGGTCAAGGTTGTCAACAAGGATGGCAAGCTCAGTTTCGAGCCTGTCAACGACTCCCGTGAAGCCAATGCCATGAGCGGCACCATTCGCCAGCTCGTGAACAACATGGTGCTGGGCGTCAGCAAGGGTTTCGAAAAGAAGCTGAACCTGATCGGCGTGGGCTACAAGGCCCAAGCCTCGGGTGCCAAGCTGAACCTGAACGTCGGCTATTCGCACCCTGTGAACTTCGATATGCCCGCAGGCATCACCGTGGCGACCCCCACCCCGACGGAAATCGTCATCAAGGGTGCTGATCGTCAGCGCGTGGGCCAGCTGGCCGCCGAGATCCGTGCTGTTCGTCCGCCCGAGCCTTACAAGGGCAAGGGCATTCGCTATGCGGACGAAAAAGTCACGATCAAAGAGACCAAGAAGAAGTAAGGAGCTGCAGCATGTTGACCAAGAAAGAGCAGCGTCTTCGTCGTTCGCGCCAGACCCGCATTCGCATTGCACAGCAAGGCGTGGCCCGTCTGACGGTGAATCGTACGAACCTCCACATCTACGCCAGCGTGATTTCCGGCGACGGCAGCCAGGTGCTCGCCAGTGCGTCCACGGCAGAAGCCGAGGTTCGCAAGTCGCTCGGTGGTTCGGGCAAGGGCGGCAATGCCGCCGCGGCCCAGATCATCGGCAAGCGCATTGCCGAAAAGGCGAAGGCAGCCGGGATCGAGAAGGTTGCATTCGACCGTGCAGGCTTTGCCTACCATGGCCGCGTGAAGGCCTTGGCAGACGCTGCGCGTGAAGCCGGCCTGCAGTTCTAAGCGGAGCGGAATACAAAATGGCTAAATTTCAACCCAAAGTGCAAGACGAAGGTCGTGACGACGGTCTGCGCGAGAAGATGATCGCGGTCAACCGCGTGACCAAGGTCGTGAAGGGCGGTCGTATCCTCGGCTTCGCCGCACTGACGGTGGTCGGCGACGGTGACGGTCGTGTTGGCATGGGCAAGGGCAAGTCCAAGGAAGTGCCCGCTGCTGTGCAGAAGGCGATGGAAGAAGCCCGTCGCAACATGGTGAAGGTGTCGCTGAAGAACGGCACGATCTATCACAACGTGACGGGCCACCATGGCGCTGCGGTCGTGATGATGGCACCGGCCCCCAAGGGTACCGGCATCATCGCCGGCGGCCCGATGCGTGCCGTGTTCGAAGTGCTGGGCGTGACGGACATCGTGGCCAAGAGCCACGGTTCTTCCAACCCCTACAACATGGTTCGTGCCACGTTCGACGCGCTGGTGAATTCCACGACCCCTGCGGAAGTGGCGGCCAAGCGCGGCAAGACGGTCGAAGACATCTTCGCCTGAACGGAGCTGAGTAAATGACTACCCAACAAACCGTGAAGATTCAACTGGTGCGCAGCCCCATCGGCACCAAGGAATCGCACCGTGCCACCGTCCGTGGTCTGGGCCTGCGCAAGCTGAACAGCATCAGCGAGCTCAAGGACACGCCCGAAGTGCGCGGCATGATTAACAAGATCAGCTACCTGGTCAAGATCCTCTGAGGTGAATGATGGAACTCAATAGCATCAAGCCCGCAGACGGAGCCAAGCATGCCAAGCGCCGTGTCGGCCGCGGCATCGGATCCGGGCTCGGCAAGACCGCCGGGCGTGGCCACAAAGGCCAGAAATCGCGTTCGGGCGGCTATCACAAGGTGGGCTTCGAGGGCGGTCAGATGCCTCTGCAGCGTCGCCTTCCGAAGCGCGGCTTCAAGTCGCACCTGCTGAAGTTCAACGCGGAAGTCACCCTCACGGCTCTGCAGAAGCTGGATCTCGCAGAGATCGATGTGCTGGCGCTGAAGAGTGCAGGCCTGGTCGGTGAGCTGGTCAAGGTGGTGAAGATCATCAAGAGCGGTGAAATCACCAAGGCCGTGAAGCTGAATGGCGTGGGCGCCACGGCAGGCGCCAAGGCAGCCATCGAAGCTGCCGGCGGCAGCCTGGCCTGATTTGTCGCTGAGTAAGGAACCCATCCGTGGCTACTAGTGCAGCTTCGATTGCAAAGACCGGAAAGTTCGGCGACCTTCGTCGTCGGCTGGTTTTTCTGCTTCTGGCCTTGATCGTGTACCGCATCGGAGCGCATATTCCGGTGCCTGGTATCGATCCGGCCCAGTTGCAGCAGCTGTTCAGTGGGCAACAGGGCGGGATCCTGAACCTGTTCAACATGTTCTCGGGCGGGGCGCTGTCCCGCTTCACGGTGTTCGCACTGGGGATCATGCCGTACATCTCGGCATCGATCATCATGCAGTTGATGACCTATGTTTTGCCTACTTTCGAGCAATTGAAGAAAGAGGGCGAAGCAGGGCGCAGGAAGATCACGCAGTACACGCGCTATGGAACACTGGGCTTGGCCATCTTCCAATCGTTGGGCATTGCCGTGGCGTTGGAGAGTTCGGCAGGGCTGGTTCTGAGTCCTGGTTTCGGGTTCCGCCTCACGGCGGTCGTGAGTCTCACGGCCGGCACCATGTTCCTCATGTGGCTGGGTGAGCAGATCACGGAACGCGGCCTGGGCAACGGTATCTCGATACTCATCTTCTCCGGCATTGCCGCGGGTCTGCCCAGCTCCATCGGGGGCTTGCTTGAATTGGTCCGCACAGGTGCCATGAGCATCATCGCGGCCATCTTCATCGTCATCGTGGTGGCGCTGGTGACCTACTTCGTGGTGTTCGTGGAGCGTGGGCAGCGCAAGATCCTGGTGAACTATGCACGCCGCCAAGTGGGCAACAAGGTTTATGGCGGGCAATCTTCCCATCTGCCGTTGAAGCTCAACATGGCAGGCGTGATTCCGCCGATCTTCGCGTCGTCCATCATCCTGCTGCCTGCCACGATCGTGAACTGGTTCAGTGCGGGTGAATCGATGCGCTGGCTGCGTGACATCTCGGGTGCCCTGACCCCTGGTCAGCCCATCTATGTGATGTTTTACGCCGCCGCGATCGTGTTCTTCTGCTTCTTCTACACGGCACTGGTATTCAACAGCCGGGAGACGGCAGACAACCTGAAGAAGAGCGGTGCGTTCATTCCCGGCATTCGTCCCGGAGAACACACGGCCCGCTATATCGACAGGATCCTGGTTCGGCTGACGCTGGCTGGCGCGGTGTACATCACCTTCGTCTGCCTGCTGCCCGAATTCCTGATTCTGAAATACAACGTACCGTTCTATTTTGGTGGTACGTCTCTGCTGATCATCGTGGTTGTCACCATGGACTTCATGGCCCAGGTGCAGAACTACATGATGTCCCAGCAGTATGAGTCGTTGCTCAAGAAGGCCAACTTCAAGACAACACCAGGCACTTGAGGTCTGGCGGAGTGGGAGCGGATGCGATATAGTCGCGGGTTCGCCTCCTGTATGTGACGGTTAATGGATGCCCTTCGAACCATCGCGGGCACGTATCGTGTTCCGCGTTTGGCCGGAACGATTGGAAGAGTTTTAGGAGAGTGAAATGAGAGTTTCGGCTTCGGTCAAGAAAATCTGCCGCAACTGCAAGATCATCCGTCGCAAGGGTGTGGTGCGCGTCATTTGCACAGACATGCGCCACAAGCAACGCCAAGGTTGATTGAGAAGTTTAGAGGACGCAAATGGCACGTATCGCTGGCATCAACATCCCGCCGCATCAGCACGCTGAAATTGGCCTGACGGCTATCTACGGCATTGGCCGTACGCGCGCTCGCAAGATCTGCGAAGCATGTGGCATCGCTTATTCCAAGAAGATCAAAGATCTGACGGATGGCGATCTCGAAAAAATCCGCGACCAGATCGCGCAATTCACCATCGAAGGTGATCTGCGTCGCGAAACCACGATGAACATCAAGCGCTTGATGGACATCGGCTGCTACCGCGGCTTCCGCCATCGTCGCGGCCTGCCGATGCGTGGCCAGCGCACCCGCACCAACGCCCGCACCCGCAAGGGTCCGCGCAAGGGTGCCGCAGCGCTCAAGAAGTAAGCAGACTGAAAGAACCACATGGCCAAGTCTCCCGCCAATAACGCCGCACAGCGTGTTCGCAAGAAGGTCCGCAAGAACGTCTCCGACGGCATCGCGCACGTGCACGCATCGTTCAATAACACGATCATCACGATCACTGATCGCCAAGGCAATGCCTTGTCCTGGGCCTCTTCCGGTGGCCAAGGTTTCAAGGGTTCCCGCAAGTCCACGCCGTTCGCGGCCCAGGTGGCTTCCGAGGTGGCCGGTCGCGCAGCGATCGAACAGGGCATCAAGAACCTCGACGTCGAGATCAAGGGCCCCGGTCCTGGTCGCGAATCTTCGGTGCGTGCCCTGGGCGCGCTCGGTATTCGCATCACCTCGATTTCCGATGTGACGCCGGTGCCCCACAACGGCTGCCGCCCTCAGAAGCGCCGTCGCATCTGATTTTTTCGTAAGCCCACCGCCACCCGATGCATGCCTTTCGGCATGGTGCGGGTGGCTCCCGCGTTTTTGCCGCGGTAGATGACAATTCAAGGAAGCTCAAGTGGCACGTTATCTCGGCCCCAAGGCCAAACTCTCCCGCCGTGAAGGCACCGACCTGTTCCTGAAGAGCGCACGCCGCTCCATTGCGGACAAGGCCAAGTTCGACTCCAAGCCCGGTCAGCATGGCCGTACTTCCGGCGCCCGCACGTCCGACTACGGTCTGCAGCTGCGCGAGAAGCAAAAGGTCAAGCGCATGTACGGTGTGCTCGAAAAGCAATTCCGTCGCTATTTCGAAGCAGCCGACAGCCGCAAGGGCAACACCGGCGCCAATCTGCTGACGCTGCTCGAATCCCGCCTGGACAACGTCGTGTACCGCATGGGCTTCGGTTCCACCCGTGCAGAGGCTCGCCAGCTCGTGTCCCACAAGGCCATCACGGTGAATGGTCAGTCGGTGAACATTGCGTCCTACCTCGTGAAGGCGGGCGATGTGGTGGCCGTGCGTGAGAAGTCCAAGAAGCAGGCCCGAGTGATCGAAGCACTGCAACTGGCCCAGCAAGTCGGCATGCCGGCTTGGGTCGAGGTCAATATCGACAAAGCCGAAGGGACCTTCAAGAAGACGCCCGATCGCGATGAGTTTGGTGCAGATATCAACGAGTCTCTGATCGTTGAGTTGTATTCGCGCTAATTGAACAGCGCTCATCGATAGAAACTGTTTCCCGTATCGCGAGGCATCGCGGTACGGGTGCTTCGCCAGCCTTACCGGTGTAACGAGCTGGGGGTATTGAGAGGAAGTCTGCATGCAAACCAATTTGCTGAAACCCAAGACGATCAACGTCGAGCAGCTGGGCCATAACCGCGCAAAAGTAGCGCTGGAGCCTTTCGAGCGTGGCTATGGTCACACGCTCGGAAATGCCATTCGGCGTGTGTTGCTGTCGTCCATGGTGGGTTACGCAGCAACGGAAGTGACGATCGCGGGCGTGCTGCACGAGTACTCGTCGATCGACGGTGTTCAGGAAGACGTGGTCAACATCCTCCTGAACCTCAAGGGCGTGGTGTTCAAACTTCACAATCGCGATGAAGTGACGCTGAGCCTGCGCAAGGACGGTGAGGGCGTGGTCACGGCGCGTGACATCCAGACGCCCCATGACGTTGAAATCGTCAACCCGGACCATGTGATCGCCCATCTGTCGCAAGGCGGCAAGCTGGACATGCAGATCAAGGTCGAGAAGGGCCGTGGCTATGTGCCGGGCAACCTGCGGCGCTATGCCGACGAATCGACGAAGTCGATCGGCCGCATCGTTCTGGATGCCTCCTTCTCTCCCGTCAAGCGCGTGAGCTACACGGTGGAAAGCGCTCGTGTGGAGCAGCGCACGGACCTGGACAAGCTGGTGGTCGAGATCGAGACCAATGGCGCGATCACCGCGGAAGATGCCGTGCGCGCTTCCGCCAAGATCCTGGTGGAGCAACTGGCGGTGTTTGCACAGCTGGAAGGTGGCGAATTGGCTGCTTTCGATGCACCTGCAGGCCCGCGTGGCAGCGCCACCTTCGATCCGATCCTGCTGCGTCCCGTGGACGAGCTGGAACTGACCGTGCGTTCCGCGAACTGCCTCAAGGCGGAGAACATTTACTACATCGGTGATCTGATCCAGCGCACCGAGAACGAACTGCTGAAGACCCCGAACCTGGGCCGGAAATCTCTCAACGAGATCAAGGAAGTGCTGGCCTCGCGTGGCCTCACCTTGGGCATGAAGCTCGAGAACTGGCCACCGGCCGGCCTGGACAAGCGTTAATTCGGCAGAGCAACCCATTCGGCCCTTCCATGGGCCAGTGCCTCGGGCAGTACCTGATCCGGCTGCCTGATTTAATTCACCATAAGGAAAGCACCATGCGCCACCGTCACGGCCTTCGCAAACTCAACCGCACCAGCTCGCACCGCCTTGCGATGCTGCAGAACATGATGAACTCGCTGATCCAGCACGAGGCCATCAAGACCACTGTGCCCAAGGCCAAGGAACTGCGCCGCGTGATCGAGCCGATGATCACCCTGGCCAAGGAAGATACGGTGGCGAACCGCCGTCTGGCATTCAACCGCCTGCGCGACCGCGACAGCGTGACCAAGCTCTTCAACGTGCTGGGTCCTCTGTTCAAGGCCCGTCCCGGCGGCTACACCCGTATCCTGAAGATGGGCTTCCGCGTGGGCGACAATGCCCCGATGGCTTTCGTGGAGTTCGTGGAACATGCGGAAGTGGCTGAAGAAATTGCAGATTCTTCCGCAGAAGCCGCAAAGTAAGCTATAATTTATTTCTTACCGCGCGATGGAGCAGTCTGGTAGCTCGTTGGGCTCATAACCCAAAGGTCGGAGGTTCAAATCCTTCTCGCGCAACCAAATAACGGTGCCTAGCACTGTCAGAAACGCCCACTCAACAGTGGGCGTTTTTGTTTTTGTGCCTTCTCTTTCGTTCTGCCCCCACGGCACAGCGGTTGCCCACTCCATTCGCATATGAGTCTCACACTCGGCATTGATTTCGGAACCTCCAACTCCGCGATGGCGCTGCGCAGGAATGGGGAACGCGCGCAGATGGTGCCGGTGGAAGGCCGTTTCCATACGTTGCCCACGGCGCTGTTCTTCAACACGGAGGAGTCCCGTACCCATGCCGGCCGCGATGCGATTGCGCAGTACCTCGCGGGGACGGAGGGGCGGCTGATGCGTTCGCTCAAGAGCCTGTTGGGCAGCGCTTTGCTGCAGGACAAGACCGCCGTGCACGGGGCGCTCGTGAGCTACCAGGACATCATCGCGATGTTTCTGCGCCTGCTCTCCGAGCGGGTCCGCGATGTGGCGGGGGAGGTGCCTTCCCACGTGGTCCTGGGGCGGCCGGTGCATTTCGTGGATGGAGACAGCGAACGGGACACGCTGGCCGAGAATGCGCTGAGGCAGGCGGCCCGCGAGGCGGGTTTCCAGGACGTCTCCTTCCAGCTGGAGCCGATCGCTGCGGCGCTGGATTACGAGCAGCGTGTGGACCGGGAAACGCGCGTGCTGGTGGTGGACATCGGCGGGGGAACCTCGGATTTCACGGTCGTCCGCCTGGGGCCCGAGCGAGCACTGCGTGCCGATCGCAGCGATGACATCCTCGCCACGGCCGGCGTGCACCTGGGCGGAACGGATTTCGACCAGCGGTTGAGTCGGGCGCAGGTCATGCCGCTGCTGGGGCTGGGGCACCGGGGCCCCTCGGGCCGCGAGGTGCCGAGCCGGGTGTTTTTCGATCTCTCCACCTGGCACCTCATCCAGTGGCTGTATGCGCCGCGTGCGCTGGCGGAAGCCCGGTCGCTGCGGCCGGATTACCTGGAGCCGCACTTGCACGATCGGTTGATGGAGGTCTTGACGGAACGCTGGGGCCACCGCCTGGCCGAGCATGTCGAGCAGGCGAAGATCCAGGCGTCCAGCGGTGGCGCCGAGGCTCCGATCATGCTGGAGTGGCTGGAGCGGGATCTGCAGGCGCATGTCACTCCGCAAGCACTGGCCGAGCAATTGCAGGCGCCGCTGCAAAAGATCGTCGACTGCGCCCGTGAGTGCCTTCGCGACGCGGGATTGGGGGCTTCGGGGGGCGTGGATGCCATATACCTGACGGGGGGCTCTTCCGCATTGCGCCCCCTGCGCGATGCGCTGGCCACGGCGTTCCCGGGTGTGCCGCAGGTGGAGGGCGATCTGTTCGGCGGGGTGGCCGCGGGGCTGGCCTATACGGTTCGATAGCACCGGCACCCTGGGGCGGGGGGCGTGCTCTTTGGTGAAGGAGCGCGGCGCATTCTGCCCCCCTCGCCGCGCGGACGATGGACGCATGTCTTGCTCCTGCGGCAGCGGGTCCCACAGAGGCCCTGCGCCGTGGCCCTTGCGCCGGGGCCTGCGGACACCATATGGGTGCCGCTCCCCTTTCCTGCGTAGCGGGAGAAGGGGAACAGGCGCGCTTCAGTCCGCCGCGCCTTCCTGCTTCAGTGCCAGGGCTGCGTCGTACAGGGCATTGCGGGGGGCGCCGGTGATGTCGGCGGCCAGGCGCACGGCGGTTTTCAGCGGCAGTTCGGCGAGCAGCAGGCGCAGCACGCGGAGGCTGGCTTCCGGTGCCGCATCGTCCGCGGGAGGTGGCGGGGCCGGGTGGACCACGATGACGAATTCACCGCGGGACCGGGATGGCCCGCCGGCCGCGAGCCACGGGGCCAGCGCGTGGGCCGGCTGGGTGGCGATTTCCTCGAACTGCTTGGTGATCTCGCGTGCGAGCGTGACGGAGCGCTCGCCCAGCGGTGCCAGCGCCGCGGCGAGTTCGCCGATGCGGTGAGGGGCTTCCAGCAGCACGGTACAGCGTGGTTCGGCGGCCAGGGCCTGCACGGCCGCCGCACGCTCGGCGCCGCGCGTGGGCAGGAAGCCCGCGAAGAGGAATCCACCGGACAGCGCGGCGTTCGCGGCGGTCCCTGCGGTGACGGCACCGGCCACGCTGAGCGCAGCGGTCACGCTGCTGGCGCCCGGCAGGGGCAGGCAGCGCAGGCCGGCCGCTTGCGCCGCCGCGACGAGCCGGGCCCCGGGATCGCTCACGCCCGGCGTGCCGGCATCGCTCACATAGGCCACGCGCTCGCCGCGCTGCAGGCGCGCCACCACGGCCTGCGCGGCTTCCGCTTCGTTGTGCTGGTGCACCGCCAGCAGTTGTGCCGGGGCCTTGTCGATCCCGTAGGCCCGCAGCAGGGCCTGGGTGTGCCGGGTGTCCTCGCAGGCGATGGCATCCACCAGTTGCAGCACGTGCAGGGCGCGCAGCGCGATGTCGGCCAGATTGCCGATCGGCGTCGCCACGACGTAGAGTGCGCCCTGCGGATAATGCTGCGCGGAGGCCGCGTCGCGCGCGGCGTGCAAGGCAGAAGCGAAAGAGGCGCTCAATGGGATTCCTTGGGAAAAAACCGGGCGGCACCACGACGCGGGCGGCGGGGCAGGCGGCCGAGGACCGGGCGCTGGCCCATCTGCAGGCGGCGGGGCTGCGGCCCGTGGCGCGCAATTATCGGACGCCCGGGCGGGGCGGCGGGGAGATCGACCTGATCCTGCGCGAGCGGGACGGCACGCTGGTCTTCGTCGAGGTGCGCAGCCGCGCGGGCGGCGCGTTCGGCGGCGCGGCGGCCAGCATCGGCGTGGCGAAGCAGCGGCGCATCGTGTTCGCCGCGCGGCACTATCTCATGCGCCTGCCGTCGCCGCCTCCGTGCCGCTTCGACGCGGTGCTGGTGGAGGGCACGCAGGTGCAGTGGCTGCGCGCGGCGTTCGATGCGGGATAGCGGCGGCGGCGGCATGCAGGCTGACAGCGCCATGGGGCGATGGCCGGCGTCCCGCATCAACCCTTTGCTACAAAAGCGATAACACCCGGCAGTTATCATCGCGCTCCATGCTCGAGCAACGCATTCAACAGCATTTCATCGACAGCGCGGATCTCAAGTACCAGGCTGCGCAACTTCTCAGCCAGCCGATCGGATCGGCCGTGCAGGCCATCCTGGCCTGCGTCACGAGCGGCGCCAAGGTGCTGGCCTGCGGCAGCGGCACGTCGTCTGCGCAGGCCCGCCAGTTCGCCGCGCTCTGCGTGGCCGGCTTCGAGCGCGAGCGGCCCGAGCTGGCGGCCGTCGCGCTGGAGCCGGACGCCCTCTGGGCCACGCCGGGCGCGCCGGGTGGCGACGCGCAGGTGCTGGCGCGCCAGGTCCGGGCGCTGGGGCAGGCGGGCGATGTCCTGCTGGCGGTGTCCGATGGCGGCGCCGGCTCGGATGCCGCGCTGGTGGAGGCCGCCGAGGCCGCCCACGAGCGCGACATGACCGTGGTCGCCCTCACGGGGCGCTCCGGCGGCGCGCTGGCAGGCCTGCTGCGCGAGACCGACGTGCTGATCAGCGTCCCCCACGACCGCGCCGCCCGCGTGCGCGAGGTCCACGCGCTCGTGCTGCACTGCCTGTGCGATGGCGTGGATGCCCAGTTATTTGGTGAACAGGAGATACCGCTATGACCTTGCAGACGATGACCCGTACCGCCAGCGCCGTGCTGGCCGCCGTGGCCCTCGGGACGGCGCTTTCGGCGTGCGCGCCCCTGGTGATCGGAGGCGCCGCGATGGGCACCCTGATGGCCGCCGACCGGCGTACCGCCGGCACGCAGGTGGAGGACGAGGGCATCGAGATGCGCGCCGGCAACCGGCTGCGCGATGCCTTCGGCGAGCGCGTGCACGTGAACGTGACGAGCTACAACCGCCAGGTCCTGCTGACCGGCGAGGTGCCCTCGCAGCAGGATCGGGAGCGCGCGGAGCAGACGGTGCTGGCCGTCGAGAACGTGCGTTCGGTGGTGAACGATCTGGCCGTGATGCCCGCGACCACGTTCACGCAGCGCTCCAACGACACGCTGATCACCGGCAAGGTGCGCGCGAGCCTCGTGGATGCCAAGGACCTGTTCGCGTCCGCGTTCAAGGTGGTCACCGAGCGCAACACGGTCTACCTCATGGGCCGCGTCACGCAGCGCGAAGCCGATCGCGCGACCGAGATCACGCGCGGCGTGAACGACGTGCGCAAGGTGGTGCGCGTGTTCGAGATCATCACGCAGGAAGAGCTGGAGCGCGGCTTCGCGCAGCAGCCGCAGCGCCCCGCGCCGGTGACGACCGATCCGGCGGCGACGCAGTCGCGCTGACCGCGGCCTGCCGCCTTCCGGGCCCCGTGCATTTCGCAGGCGCGCATGGCGCCCCGCGGGCACGGGGTTTTTGCCGTCAGGCGCCGGGCTTTTTGCGGCCCAGGCGCGTGATGAGGCTGGAGGTGTCCCAGCGGCCGCCGCCGGCCTGTTGCACGTCGGCGTAGAACTGGTCCACCAGGGCCGTCGCCGGCAGGCGCGCGCCGTTGCGGTGGGCCTCGTCCAGCACCAGCCCGAGGTCCTTGCGCATCCAGTCCACGGCGAAGCCGAAGTCGAAGCGGCCCTCGACCATGGTCTTGCCGCGGTTGTCCATCTGCCAGCTCTGCGCGGCGCCCTTGCCGATCACGTCGAGTACCAGCGCCATGTCCAGGCCCGCGTGCTGGCCGAAGGCGATGGCTTCCGACAGCCCCTGCACGAGGCCAGCGATGCAGATCTGGTTGACCATCTTGGCGAGCTGGCCGGCGCCGCTGTCGCCGATGCGGGTGAAGGCGCGCGAGAAGGCCAGGGCCGTGGGGCGCACGGCCTCGAAGGCGTCCGCGTCGCCGCCGCACATGACGGTGAGCTGGCCGTTCTGCGCGCCGGCCTGGCCGCCCGAGACGGGGGCGTCGATGAAGCGCAGCCCCAGGGTGCGGGCGGCGGCATCCAGCTCGCGGGCCACCTCGGCCGAGGCGGTGGTGTGGTCCACGAAGAGGGCGCCGGGCTGCATGCCGGCGAAGGCGCCGTCGGCGCCCAGCACGACGGAGCGCAGGTCGTCATCGTTGCCCACGCAGCAAAAGACGATGTCGGCGCCCTGGGCCGCCTCGCGGGGCGTTGGGGCATGTTTTGCGCCCGATGTCGCCGAGAATTCTGCACACCATGCTATTGATTTGGTAGCGGTCCGGTTGTAGACGGTGACCTGGTGGCCGGCGAGCGCCAGGTGCCCCGCCATGGGATAGCCCATGACGCCCAGGCCCAGGAAGGCGACCTTGCGCGCAGGGGTGGCGTCGTAGCTGCGCGGATTCGTGCTGGATGGCATGGGGAGTCTCCTGTGGCGTGGATCGTGACAAAAGAAAAACCCGCCGGGCAAGGGCGGGCGGATGGGTGAGGGGGGGGGTCAGACGATCGCGAAGTGCTCGGTGCCTGACGCCAGGTCGGTGGTCTTGGCGCGCTGGCTGCCGAGCTTGATCTGCAGGCGCAGGTCGTTGAGCGAGTCGGCGTTGCGCAGGGCGTCTTCGTAGCTGATGACGTTGGCCTCGAACAGGTCGAAGAGCGACTGGTCGAAGGTCTGCATGCCCAGGTTGCGGCTCTTCTTCATGATCTCCTTGATCTCGGCGACCTCGCCCTTGAAGATCAGGTCGGCGATGAGCGGCGTGTTGAGCATGACCTCCACCGCCGCGGCGCGGCCCTTGCCGTCCTGCTTGGGGATGAGGCGCTGCGACACCATGGCGCGCAGGTTCAGCGACAGGTCCATGAGCAGCTGCGCGCGGCGCTCTTCGGGGAAGAAGTTGATGATCCGGTCCAGCGCCTGGTTGGCGCTGTTGGCGTGCAGCGTGGCCAGGCACAGGTGGCCGGTCTCGGAGAAGGCTACCGCGTGCTCCATGGTCTCGCGGTCGCGGATTTCGCCCATCAGGATCACGTCGGGGGCCTGCCGCAGCGTGTTCTTGAGGGCGGCTTCCCAGCTGTCGGTATCGAGGCCCACCTCGCGCTGCGTGATCACGCAGTTCTTGTGCGGGTGCACGAATTCGATCGGGTCTTCCACGGTGATGATGTGGCCGAAGGAGTTCTCGTTGCGCCAGTCCACCATGGCCGCGAGCGTGGTGGACTTGCCCGAGCCGGTCGCGCCCACCAGGATGCACAGCCCGCGCTTGGCCATCGTGATTTCCTTGAGCACCTGCGGCACGCCCAGGCCGTCGATGGTGGGCAGGGTGAGCGGAATCGTGCGCAGCACCATGCCGACGCGGCCCTGCTGGATGAAGGCATTGACGCGGAAGCGCCCGATGCCGGCCGGCGAGATGGCGAAATTGCACTCCTTGGTGCGCTCGAAATCCGCCACCTGCTTGTCGCTCATGATGGCCCGCGCCAGGGTGAGCGTGTGGGCGGGGGTGAGCGGCTGCGGAGAAACCTTGGTGACCTTGCCATCCACCTTGATGGCGGGCGGGAATTCCGCCGTGATGAACAGGTCGCTGCCGCCGCGGCTCACCATGAGCTTGAGCAGGTCGTTGATGAATTTGCTGGCCTGATCGCGTTCCATGCGTGTTTCTCCGGTCGGTCCGCTGGGGCCGTTCTACCGTTGATTGTCACTCAGGCGGGCGCTCACGACGCGCAGGCGCAGCGACAGTTTGCGCGCGAGCAACGCCACCAGGCTGGCGGCGAGCTGGGGGTCCTTGGCCATCATGTCGTCCAGCGCCTCGGCGCTGAGCACGGCGATCTCGCAGTCGGTGAGCGTGGTGCAGGCGGAGAAGCGGATGCCGCTGTCGAGCAGCGACATCTCGCCCAGGATGTCGCCCGGGCGCGTCTCGGCCAGGCGCAGGTGCTCGCCCCAGGGCTGGACGCGGTCCACGGCGATGGTGCCGGTGAGCAGCACGACCATGAAGTTGCCGTATTCGTCCTGCCGGATCACGTCGCGGCTCGCGGGCACCGCCGCGAACTGGAAGAAGCGCTCCATGCGCTCGACCGCGCTCGCGTCCAGGTGCGCCATGTAGCGGTCCTTGGACCAGAGTGCCTGCAGCAGCTTGCCGCCCCGGCTCTCGGCCAGGCGCTGGGCACCGATCTCGCCGGCGCGTGCCTCCCAGGGCACCAGCATGGAGGTGTCCACGCCCTGGCCGGCGAACGCCGTGGTGAAGAAGACCGAGTCGCTGCCGCCTTCGCCGCTGGGCTTGTTGCCGAGGGTCTTGGCTTTGAGCAGGCGAAGGATGCCTTTCATGGGAAGTGCTCCGGTGCGCGGCGGTGATTCCGCCGCGGGGGGTCAAAAAGGAAGGGCCGGCGGCCCGCCGGTCAGCCCGGGAAGTTCTCGGGGATCTTGGCCTTGCCGCGGGCTTCCGCGGGACTGATGATGTTGCGCCGGACGAGGTCGATGAGGTTCTGGTCCAGCGTCTGCATGCCCACGCTGCTGCTGGTCTGGATGGTGGAGTACATCTGCGCCACCTTGGCCTCGCGGATCAGGTTGCGGATGGCGCTGGTGCCCAGCATGATCTCGTGCGCGGCAACCCGGCCCTGGCCGTCCTTGGTCTTGCACAGCGTCTGCGAGATCACGGCCTGCAGCGATTCGGAGAGCATGGCGCGCACCATTTCCTTCTCTTCGGCGGGGAACACGTCGATGATCCGGTCGATGGTCTTGGCGGCGCTGGAGGTGTGCAGGGTGCCGAACACGAGGTGGCCCGTCTCGGCGGCGGTCATGGCGAGGCGGATGGTTTCGAGGTCGCGCATTTCGCCCACGAGGATGGCGTCAGGATCTTCGCGCAGCGCGGATTTCAGCGCGGCCGCGAACGACAGCGTCATCGGCCCCACCTCGCGCTGGTTGATCAGGCACTTCTTGGACTCGTGCACGAATTCGATCGGGTCCTCCACCGTGAGGATGTGGCCGTACTCGGTTTCGTTGAGGTGGTTGACCATGGCGGCCAGCGTGGTGGACTTGCCCGAGCCCGTGGGGCCCGTCACCAGCACGAGGCCGCGCGGCTTGAGCGCGAGGTCGGCGAAGATCTTGGGCGCGTTCAGCTGCTCCAGCGTGAGGATCTTGCTCGGGATGGTCCGGAACACGGCGGCCGCGCCGCGGTTCTGGTTGAAGGCGTTGACGCGGAAGCGGGCGAGGCCCTCGATCTCGAAGGAGAAGTCCACCTCCAGGAACTCTTCGTACACCTTGCGCTGCGCGTCGCTCATGATGTCGTACACCATGGCGTGGACGGTCTTGTGGTCCAGTGCATCGACGTTGATGCGCCGCACGTCCCCGTGGACCCGGATCATCGGCGGCAGCCCTGCGGACAGGTGCAGGTCGGAGGCCTTGTTCTTCACGCTGAAAGCGAGCAGTTGGGTGATGTCCACGAGAGCCCTTGGTCGTTTGGTACGCTAGAGAGCAAGCATTATGACGACGATTGATAACAACATCCAAGGGGTTTCGGACCGCATCGCGCGGGCCTGCGAGGCGGCCGGACGGCCCGTTTCACAGGTGCGGCTGCTGGCCGTTTCCAAGACATTCGGCCCGCACGCGGTGCGCGAGGCGGCGATCGCCGGGCAGCGCGCTTTCGGCGAGAACTACATCCAGGAGGCGGTGGAGAAGATGGCCGCCCTGCGCGGCCCCGGGGCAGGCTTGCCCGCGCCGCTGGAGTGGCACTGCATCGGCCCGGTGCAGAGCAACAAGACGCGGCTGGTGGCCGAGCACTTCGACTGGGTGCACACGGTGGACCGGCTCAAGACCGCCGAGCGCCTCTCGCAGCAGCGGCCGACGCACCTGCCGCCGCTGCAGGTGTGCATCCAGGTGAACGTGGACGGCGGCGCCACCAAGGCCGGCGTGCCGCCCGCGCAGGCCGAGGCCCTCGCGCGCGCCGTGGCGCGGCTGCCGGCGCTGCGGCTGCGGGGGCTGATGGGCATTCCCGAGCCCGCGCCGGATTTCGCGGCGCAGCTTGCCGTGCACCTGCGGGCCCGGGCGCTGTTCGACCAGTTGCGCGCGGCCGGCGGCGAGGGCATGGAGGTGTTCGACACGCTTTCGCTGGGCATGACGGCGGACCTGGAGGCCGCCATCCACGCCGGCAGCACCCTGGTGCGCGTGGGCAGCGGGATCTTCGGCGCGCGGACGTATCCAGCGCCCTGAGCGGGCCCCGGTGCGCCCCCTTGGGAGCGTTTCAGGGGTGAAACGCTTCCATGTCGCCGTATTTATTGGTTTGTTTGCTATATAAAGAATAGCAAAAGACAGACATCAGCCACTGAACTGTTCCACGCAGGCCAGCGTATGGGCCACGTCCTCCGGGCCCACGTTGAGGTGGGTGACCCAGCGCAGGCGGATCTGGCCGCCGCAGAGGCTGCGCGTCACGCACACGCCGTGGTGCGCCAGCCACGCCATGAGCGCCGGGGCGATGTCGGAGTGCACGTCGGTGAAGAGGATGTTGGTGTGGGCCGAGGCCACGGCCAGGCGCCGGCGCAGCACGGGGTGGCTGCGGCCCGCTTCGGCCAGGCCCTCGGCCAGCGTGCGCAGCAGGGCGTGGTCGTCGGCCAGGCGGCGCACGTGGTGGTCCAGCGCGTAGTGGCCGGCCGCCGCCAGCATGCCGATCTGCCGCATCGAGCCGCCCAGCATCTTGCGCGTGCGCCGCGCGTGGGCGATGAAGTCGTGCGTGCCCAGCAGCAGCGAGCCCACGGGCGCGCCCAGGCCCTTGCTGAGGCAGACCGAGGCGGAGTCGAAGTGCATGCAGATGGTGCGCGCCTCGTCGTACACGTCGGTGCCGTGGGCCGTGGCGTTGGCCGCGGCGGCGTTGAAGAGGCGGGCGCCATCGAGGTGCATGGAGAGGTCGCGGCTGCGCGCGAGCTGCGCCACGTCGGCGATGTAGGGGTTGGGCAGCACCTGGCCGCTGGCGGTGTTTTCCAGCACCACGAGGCGGGTGCGCGCGAAGTGCGGATCGTCGGGCTTGATGGCCGCCGCGATGTCGCGCAGGCACAGGGTGCCGTCGGCCCGGTTCTCGATGGGCTGCGGCTGGATGGAGCCCAGCGCCGCCATGCCGCCGCCTTCCCAGCGGTAGGTGTGCCAGTTCTGGCCCACGATGGCCTCGTCGCCGCGCTGGCAGTGGCCCATGAGGGCGATCAGGTTGGCCTGCGTGCCGCTGGGGGTGAACAGCGCGGCATCGAAGCCGAGCATCTGCGCGGCGTGCTCCTGCAGCGCGTTGACGGAGGGGTCGTCGCCGAAGACGTCATCGCCCAGCAGCG
Source organism: Paracidovorax anthurii (assembly GCF_003269065.1). Lineage (GTDB taxonomy): Bacteria > Pseudomonadota > Gammaproteobacteria > Burkholderiales > Burkholderiaceae_C > Paracidovorax > Paracidovorax anthurii. The sequence goes on along the minus strand of NZ_QLTA01000015.1, from coordinate 57,241 downwards.
CGTGCTGCATGGCCTCGCGCATGGCCGGGGTGGGGTGGGTGACGGTGTCGCTGCGAAAGTCGTGCATGGGGGCAGGCTCCAGGGGCGTGTCGGGGAGGGGGGCTAAGGGGCGTGCGGTCCGGTGGGGGACGGGAGCGGAGGAAGAGTGCGGGCGGCGGAAGCGGGGGCTTGGGGGAAGACCTGCGTGGACAGCGTGATGGTAGCCGTGGCGGTGGCCGCCTGCGCGCTGCGCAGCGCATTTCCGGGCAAACCCCTGGGGCGGGGCCCCCGGGGCGCGGGTGTAAGCTGCACCGCTTCCGCCGCGCGGCGGCCGCCCCGGGCCACGGGGCGCGGCGCCGCGCGGCTCGTCCGGAAGTCCGAAGCTTTTTCAAGGAGACGCCCCGCCATGCCCGGTCTGTTGCCCGATGTCGATCCCGATGGCCTGCTCGAGTTTTCGGTGGTGTACACCGACCGCGCGCTCAACCACATGTCCCGGCGCTTCACCGGCGTGATGCAGGACATCCTCGCCACGCTCAAGTCGGTGTACGGCGCGCACACGGCGGTGCTGGTGCCCGGCAGCGGCACCTTCGGCATGGAGGCCGTGGCGCGCCAGTTCGCCAACCGCGAGAAGGTGCTGATCGTGCGCAACGGCTGGTTCAGCTACCGCTGGAGCCAGATCTTCGATGCGGGCGCCCTCGGTGGCGGCGCGGTGGTGTGCCAGGCGCGCCGCCAGGGCGAGGGCCCGCAGGCGCCCTGGGCGCCGTGCCCGGCCGAGGAGGTGGCGGCCGCGATCCGCGCCGAGCGCCCCCGGGTGGTGTTCGCGCCGCACGTGGAGACGGCCAGCGGCATCCTCCTGCCGGACGACTACCTGCGCGCCGTGGCCGAGGCCGCGCACGAGGTGGGCGCGCTCTTCGTGCTCGACTGCGTGGCCTCCGGCGCGGTGTGGGTGGACATGCGGTCCACGGGCGTGGATGTGCTCATCTCCGCGCCGCAAAAAGGCTGGAGCGGCTCGCCCTGCTGCGCGATGGTGATGCTGAGCGAACGCGCGCGCCAGGCGATCGAGGGCACGCAAAGCTCCAGCTTCTCGTGCGATCTCAAGAAGTGGATGCAGATCGCCGAGGGCTACGAGCGCGGCCAGCACGCCTACCACACGACCATGCCCACCGATGCGCTGGTGAAGCTGCGCGACGTGATGCTCGAGACCCGTGACTACGGCTTCGACCGCGTGCGCGCCGAGCAGATCGGGCTGGGCGCGAAGGTGCGCGCGCTGCTGGAGTCGCGCGGCTTTCCGAGCGTGGCGGCCGAGGGCTGGAAGGCCCCGGGCGTGGTGGTCAGCTACACCACCGACCCCGGCATCCAGAGCGGCCGGAAGTTCCTCGACGCGGGCCTGCAGACCGCCGCCGGCGTGCCGCTGCAGTGCGGCGAGGGCGCGGACTTCCAGACCTTCCGCATCGGCCTCTTCGGGCTGGAGAAGTGGCACCACGCGGACCGCACCGTGGGTCACCTCGCCGCCGCGCTGGACCGCGTGGCGCCGCACTGAGCCGGCGCCGGTTCGCCGCCGCGCGCGGGCAACCGTCTTACGCCGCGCGCGGGCCGCGCGGGGCTATTCTCGGGGGATGGACAGCAGCAGTCGCAACCGCAGCGCCGGCGAGGGCGGCCTCCGCCCGGCCGGGGAGACCCCCGGGGCCGCCGGGAACCTGTTCGCGGGCCTGTCCCCCGAGGGCGACGACCCCGGGCCCTCGCCGGCCGCCACTGAGCGCGCGGTGCTGCTGGCGCGGTCCAAGTGGCTGGCCACCGGCCTGCTGCTGGCCGTGGCGGGGGTGTTCGCCGCCACGTACGCCTTCCCGCCGAGCCTGGCCGTGGAATGCATCCGCGCGATGTCCGAGGCCGCCATGGTGGGCGCGCTGGCCGACTGGTTCGCGGTGTCGGCCCTGTTCCGGCGCATTCCGCTGCCCTGGGTGCAGCGCCACACGGACATCATCGCGCGCAACAAGGACCGCATCGGCGGCAATCTGGCCGTGTTCGTGCGCGACAAGTTCCTCGACGCCCCGACCCTCGTCACGCTGATCCGCCGGCACGACCCGGCGGACATGCTCGCGCAGTGGCTCACCTCGCCGGGCAATGCCCAGTTGCTGGGTCGGCAGGTGGCGCGGCTGGCGCTGGCGGCGCTGGACACGGTGGAAGACGCGCGGATCCAGCGCTTCATGAACCAGGCCGCGCGCGCGCTCGTGGGCCAGCTCGACCTCTCGCGCACCATGGCCGCGGCGCTGGAGACGCTCACCCACGGCGGGCGCCACCAGGTGCTGCTCGACGACCTGCTCGCGCGCGTGACGCTGCTGCTGCGCGCGCCCGAGACCCGCACCTTCATTGCCGAAACCATCGTGCAGTGGATCAAGCGCGAGCACCCGCTCAAGGAAAAAGTGCTGCCCACCGACTGGCTGAGCGGCAAGGGCGCGGGCGCCATCGCGCAGGCCATCGACAGCCTGCTCGCCGAGGTGGCGAGCGACCCCTCGCACCAGTTGCGCGGCACGCTCGACACCGCGGTGCAGCGCCTCGTCGCCCGCCTGCAGACCGACCCGGAATGGGAGCGGCGCGGCCACGAGCTGCGCGAATACCTGCAGAACGACGACACCCTGGGCCGCTACGTGCAGGAGCTGTGGACCGGCCTGCGCGAGCGGCTGCAAAAGGACCTGGCCGACGAGGATTCCGAGGTGTCGCGCAAGGTGGCCGCCATGGGCCAGTGGCTGGGCATGGCGCTGGCGGGCGACCCGGCGCTGCGCGTGCGCCTCAATGTGCGCCTGCAGATCTGGGCCACGCAGGTGGCGCCCGACCTGTCGCAGTTCGTCGCCGAGCACATCCGCAGCACGGTGGACCGCTGGGACGCCAAGGAGATGGCGCGCCTCGTGGAACTGCACATCGGCAGCGACCTGCAGTTCATCCGCATCAACGGCACCGTGGTGGGCGGGCTCATCGGGCTGCTGCTGTTCGCGCTCTCGCACGCGCCCGAGCTGGTGCAGGGCGTGCAGGCCTGGATCGGGGGGTGATGCCCGGCCCGGGCACCCGGCGGCCGAACGCCGGGCCCTCGGGTCGTGAGCACGTTCTCAGTCTTCCTTGCTGCGCTTGGCCTCGCCGGCCTCATGCGCGCGGGCGATGGCCAGGATGACCTCCCGCGCGAGGCGGCGCTGGGGCACGGGCAGCTTCAGGTAGATGTCGAACAGCTCGCGGTCGTCGTAGCCCATGCCCGCGTGCCACTTGTGGATGGGCTCGCTCGTCCCGCGCTGGGCGGCGCTGCCCGGGTCCACGAAGTCCTCGATGCGCACCTGGAGCCATTGGGCGAGGGTGGTCAGCTTGCGCGGGCCCGGCATGGTTTCGCCCAGCAGCCAGCGGCGCACGCCGTGCAGCGTCATGGGCTTGCCCCAGTGGCGGGTGTTGAACTCCCGCTCCAGCACCGAGGGCTTGGCCTCGTACCCTGCCTTTTCCATTGCCTCCCGCAACTTCCGGGCGAATTTTTGTTTTGCTTCATCCTGCATGCGGTCACGCTAGGCACCGCTGGAGCGCGTGGCGTGACTCGCATGGCGAGTTACGGTCGCAGCGTGATCGCAGGTTCAGTTGCGTTCGTGACCAGGGGGTTGGCAGCCCCGGTGCGCGCCGCGCCGCAGGACCCGCGATGATGGCCTGGTTCGCCGTCGCGCGCCATGGGGCGCCGTGTCCGGGAGATCAGCTGCCGCCGCGGAGCGCCTCGTCGGCCTCGTGCGCGCGGGCGATGGCCAGGATGACCTCGCGGGCGAGGCGCCGCTGCGGCACGGGCAGCCGCAGGTACACGTCGAAGAGCTTGCGATCGTCGTAGCCCATGCCGGAGTGCCAGAGCGCGGACGGCTCCGTGGCGCGCGGCGCGGTGGCGGGGGTGTCGGCAACGCCCAGGAAGTCCTGGATCGGCACCTGCAGCCACTGCGCCAGCGTGGCGAGCTTGCGGGGGTCTGGCAGGGTTTCGCCGCACAGCCAGCGCCGCACGCCGTGCAGGCTCATGGGCTTGCCCCAATGGCGGGTGTTGAATTCCCGCTCCAAAACCGAGGGTCGGGCCTCGTAACCGGCCCTTTCCATAGCATTCCGTAACTTCTCGGCAAACTTTTGCTTTGCATCCTGCATGCAGTCACGCTAGATGGATGGCTGCATAAGTGCGTAATTCCAATATATAGTCACCAGATTGACGTGATTCATGGTTACGCAATGGCGGGCAAGGGGCCTGCGGATGCGGTGGCGGTCGATTCAGGAGGTGGCGCATGGGAGGCAATGGCGGCATGGGCACGGGGGAAGCGGTGCCGGGCCGAGGGCGGACAAGGGCGGGGTGCGCGGGGGCGCGTTCCGGCCATGGGCCGTCGGGGGGCTTGATGTTGTGCATGGGCGGGGGCGGCTGTCACCCCGCACGGAGCGAGTTTCCGTCCCTCGGGGCGGCGGCCCGTCCGGGACGGGCCCCGCGCGGGCGGGAGGGCGGGGCATGAACGGCATGGACACGGCGCTGGCGGCGCCGCGCAAGAGGGCGTGGCCGGAAGCGGCGGTCGGGGCGGGGCGCCCCTGGGTGGGCGAGCGGCCGGGCTCGCCCCGGGAGATGGTCGAGAACGCCGTCGCGCGGCTGCGCATCGCCTGGAGCGTAGGAGACCCGGACCTGACCGCCGACCACTGGATCGCCTCGGCCGAGTGGTCGTTCCGTGACCTGGCCCAGGCGCTGGAGGCGCGGCGGCGCGAGGTGGGCGCCCGGCTGGCGGCCCTGGGCGCGGCCCGGCTGCATGCCCAGGGCCGCAGCCTTGATGCGGTGGTGGCGCTGGCGCGGCGGCTGCCGGCGCGCCAGCTCTTCGGCCGGGCGCTGCCCAGCGGCGGGGTGCCGCGCCTGGAGGATCTGGTCACCACGGCCTGCCGCGCGGCCGGGTTGCTGGACTACGGCTGGCAGGGTCTGTCGGCCCCGGCCATGGCCGCGTGGGCGCTGGGCCACGGAACGGGCCGCATCGGCGTGGCGGCGGAGAACCCCACGGTGGCCTGGCTGGGCGGCGGGGCCGTGGCCCCGGCCACCGCCGAGGGGCCGTCCCTGGTGATGGATGGCGCCATCGACGTTCCCGTGCTGCGTGCGCTGCGGGCCAGCATCGAGGGCCGGCTGGACGAGGCGCTGTCGATCGCCCGCGTGCATTCGGCGCTGCTGCAGGACGCGGCCGAGCAGGTGGAGTGCGCGGCTGCCGCGCTGGACGCGATCGATCTGCGGGTGCAGGAGGTCACCTGGGTGCTGGGCCGCCTGGAGGCCCGCCTGGGCCCCGTGGTCCACCACGTGCGGCAGGTGCTGGATGCGCGGGAGGCGGTGCGCTCCGTGCCCCGGCCCCCGTTCCCGGGCGCCGTGCCGGGGGCGGACGGCGGCGTGGCGCCACCGGCGCCGGCGGGGTTGCCGGCGCCCCCAACGGTGCCGGAGCCCATCGCCCGCGAGACCCTGGAGCCCCTGGCCCTGCTGGGCGCGGCCCTGTTCCGCGCTTCGACGGTGCACATCCTGGACGACATGGGCCGGCTTACGCGGCAGAGCGGCGAGACGGTGGCCGCCATGCGCCGCCTGCTGCTCACCGTGGCGTAAGAACGTGTTCACGATCTCCCAGGGGTCGCGCAGCGGTGCCGCATCTCAAAACCGGGGCAGGTCCGGGTGCGCGATGCGGCCGCCGCGCACGAGCATCTTTCCGTACTCGGCGCAGCGGTTCAGCGTGGGGATGACCTTGCCGGGGTTGAGCAGTCCGGCCGGGTCGAACGCGGCCTTGAGCGCGAGCATCTGTGCGTTCTCCTCCGTGGTGAACTGCGTGCACATGCTGTTGAGCTTCTCCACGCCCACGCCGTGCTCGCCGGTCACGGTGCCGCCCATGGCCACGCTGGTCTCCAGGATGTCGGCGCCGAAGCGTTCGCAGCGGTGCAGTTGGTCGGGATCGTTGGCGTCGAACAGGATGAGGGGGTGCAGGTTGCCGTCGCCCGCGTGGAACACGTTGGCGCAGCGCAGGCCGTATTTCTGCTCCATCGCCTGGATGGCCAGCAGGATGTCGGCCAGGCGCTTCCTCGGGATGGTGGAGTCCATGCACATGTAGTCGGGGCTCATGCGGCCGCTGGCGGGGAAGGCGTTCTTGCGGCCGCTCCAGAAGCGCAGGCGCTCGGCCTCGTCGCGGCTCACGGCGATGGCGGTGGCGCCGGCCGCGCGCAGCACCTCGCTCATGCGGGCGATCTCTTCCTCCACCTCTTCGGGCGTGCCGTCGGATTCGCACAGCAGGATGGCCTCGGCCGCGAGGTCGTAGCCGGCCTGCACGAAGTCCTCGACGGCGGCGGTCATGGGCTTGTCCATCATCTCCAGCCCGGCGGGGATGATGCCGGCGGCGATCACGGCAGCCACGGCATCGCCTGCGCGGCGCACGTCGCCGAAGCTGGCCATGATGCAGCGCGCGAGCTGCGGCTTCGGGATCAGCCGCACGGTGACCTCCAGCGCCACGGCCAGCATGCCCTCGCTGCCGATCATGGCGGCCAGCAGGTCGTAGCCCGGGGTGTCGAGCGCCTCGCTGCCGAACGTGACCGGCTCGCCCTCGGCCGTGAAGCCGCGCACGCGCAGCACGTTGTGCACGGTGAGGCCGTATTTCAGGCAGTGCACGCCGCCCGAGTTCTCGGCCACGTTGCCGCCGATGGTGCAGGCGATCTGGCTCGACGGGTCGGGCGCGTAGTAGAGCCCGTGGGGCGCGGCGGCCTCGCTGATGGCGAGGTTGCGCACGCCGCACTGCACGCGCGCGGTGCGCGCCACGGGGTCCACGCCGAGGATGCGGTTGAAGCGGGCCAGCGACAGCGTCACGCCGCGCGCATGCGGCATGGCCCCGCCCGAGAGGCCCGTGCCCGCGCCGCGCGCCACCACCGGCACGCCGAGCGCATGGCAGGTGCGCAGCACGGCCTGCACCTGCGCCTCGGTCTCGGGCAGGGCCACCACCAGCGGGCGCTGGCGGTAGGCCGTGAGGCCGTCGCATTCATAGGGCGTGGTGTCCTCCGCGTGCCAGAGCAGCGCATGGGCCGGCAGGTGGGCGCCGAGCGCCTGGACGACCGCTGCCTGCAGGGCGGCGGGCTCCGGGGTGCCGGGCAGCGAAGAGGGGGACGCGGGTGCAGAAGGAAGGGCTGCGCTCATGCCCGCCACTGTAGGGGAAGGCTGTGCGCGCTGCGTGAGTTTTCTTGCACGGCCGCGTGAAATGCCGGGGCAGGGCGGGGCGGCGCCTGCGGGGCCGCTCCGCCTCAGAACGTGTTCACGATCTCCCAGGGGTCGCGCAGTGGCGTGTGCGGGTGGGATGCAAGGCGCGGTGCGCCGCCCATCGCCCGGCTATGGGCCAGCGCCGCAACGCCGCAGACCGCTCGCACACGCCACTGCCCTTCGGGTTGGAGCGAAATCGGGCGATTGCACGCCCCGGCTGCTGGCATGGGCATGAGCCCATGCGGCGCATCCGAGGCATCCACTCATCCCGATTGCGCTCCAACGCGACCCCTGCGAGATCGTGAACACGTTCTCAGACCGGCCCGGGGCTGACGGGGCGGCCCGCGCTCTCCAGCAGCCACAGGCGCCGGGTGCTGCGCGTCATGGCGACGTAGAGCATGTTGCGCTCGCGCAGGGCGTCCGCCCCGGAGGCGCTGCGTGGAAAGCGCCCCCGCTCCACGAAGGGAACGGCCACGTAGTCGTACTCATGCCCCTTGCAGCGCTCCACGGTGAGCAGTTGCAGGCTGGGCGCTTGCTGCCGCCGGTGCTGGTCGATGCTGGCGCCGACCAGGGGCGCGAGGCGGCCCAGGAAGGCATCGACGGACAGCCCCGCGCAGATGCGGGCCAGCGCCTGCAGGCTGTCCTGGCAGGAGCGCCGCTCCTGCGGGCTGAGCGGGGCCTGGGCGAAGAACTCGCGCACGAGCGGGTGCCGGCACAGCCGCCCCGCATCCGCGCAGGCCTCGGGGGGCAGTTCCAGCAGTTGCTCGCAGGGGCGCGAAGCCACGGGAGCGTTCGGGTCGAAGCTGCCGCGGGCCAGGAAACGGCGCAGCAGCGGCTTCTGGCCGACGAGGTCCACCGCCACGGCCCGGGTGTTCACCTCCACGGGGGAGTCGCGCTCCAGCGCGTCCATGTCGAAGAAGCCGTTGGCCAGCACATCGGGGTCGGGCTGGCTGGCGCGCCGCACATACCGCAGCAGGCCTTCGATGGCGTTGCTCACGATGCCCTGCGTGAGCCGCAGGCCTTCGCTGCAGCCCTGCATGGCCCACATGAGGGTGAGCAGCAGCGCGACCTCGCGGCGCTGGTAGAAGTGCTTCATCCCTTTGCAGGTGTAGTGCACGCCTTCCTGGGCGAACATCCATTCGAGCAGGATCGAATCCTCCGGCGACCGCAGGATCACGTGCAGGCACGGCGGGGTGCCGCCGGGCTCCCGGGGCGGCTGGCGCTGCACCGTGCCGTGGATCGCCAGCAGCTGCCGGGCGCAATCCTTGTCGTCCGTGTAGCTGCGCGGCTCGAACCATGCGGCCTTGTCGCGGTAATACGCCGAGAACTCCACGCCGAAGAGGGGGTTGAGCCCGCGGCAGATCGCATCGCCGAAGCGGTAGGTCGTGCGGATCTCGGCCACCTGGGTGTCCGCGGGCAGTTCCTGCCGGATACGGGAGAGGCTGTCGCCGAAGACCGAGAAGGCCCCGGGCCGGATGTGCTGGTTGAAGTCGCCCGCGCCCACGAACAGGCCGTTGCCGCCGCGCACGAGGTGGCGCAGCACCAGCATGGCGGCGTTGTCCAGGTCCTGCAGCTCATCGAAAAGGACCGCGTCGAAGCGGCCCGCCAGCGGCGCGAAGACGTCCTCGAAATCCAGCGCGCCGAGCTGCGTGGCGATCTCGTAGGTGCAGTCGCCGGGGGCGTAGAACAGGGGCTCGTCGTTCAGTCCGCGCCGCAGCCGTTCGTAGCGCACCAGGAGCTGGTAGAGCCCGTAGTCCAGTTCGTGCTCGCGGCAGTATGGCAGGGCGCCCAGGCCGGAGTTTTCCCTGTCGCGCAGCAGCATCTGCTGCTTGGCCCGGGCCTCGAAATCCAGGAAGGCCTGCACGTCCAGTTCATGCGAGAGGAAGTCGCCGAGTTCGGGCGCGTCGCCACGGCGCGGGTCGTGGGCGAGCGCGCCGTAGGCCTGGCGCACCAGCAGGTTGCGCTGCAGGGGTTCCGTGACGTGCACCAGCGCGGCACCCTGCTTTTCGAGCACCTGGGCGCACAGCTGCTCCACGGTCATGATCTGCAGCTGGCGCGGGATGGGCGAAACGAATGTTCCCAGGCGCTGCGCGATGGCGGCCAGCCCCGATTCCGAGTAGGCGAGCATCAGGATGCGGCCCATGCCCTTGTGGCGGATGAGGTCTGCGGCCTTGATGGCCAGGGTGGTGGTCTTTCCCGTGCCTGCCAGGGCGCTGATCAGGACCGAACTCGCGGTGGCGTTGAGTACCTCGTTCTGTTCGAGCGTCGGGTATCTTTTCTGAAAACTGGCGTCGTGCGGCACGGTCATGGACATGGGGGCAAAAGAGGTGGCATGCGTGAGAGCCCGTTCACGGTCCCGCAGACCCCGCTGCGCGGCGCCTGGGAGATCGGCAACGGGCTTCTTATGGCCGGGGCGTGCCGAGCATCGCCTGCACCCGCTCCAGCAGCGCGCCGATCTTGAACGGCTTGTGCAGCGTGCCGATGACGCCCATCGACTGGCGCCACGCATCGCGGTCGGGCTCGTGCACCGAGGTGATGGCGATCACGGGGGTCTGCGGCGGGCTGGCGAACGCGCCCTCGCGCAGCCGGCTCAGCAGGTCCGAGGCGATGGCGTTGTCGTCGCAGTCGATCACCAGCCCGGAGAACGTCCGGGCGCCGAGCAGCGGCACGGCGCGCTCGATGCTCGTCGCCTCGTGGAACTCCACCAGTTCCAGTTCGCGGGCCACCGCGACGATGGTGCGGCGCAGCACGAACTGCGGCTCGACCAGCAGCAGGGGCTGGCGGGCAAGGGTGCGTCCCGGGCTCATGGCTCGCCCTCCTCGCCGGCGATGGCTTCGTTGATGAGCTGCTGCAGGGCATGGAGCACCGCGATCTCGGTGCCGTTCAGCGCGCGCGGCTCGGTGTCGAGCACGCACAGCGTGCCGATGCGCTCGCCGCCCGGCGCCTGCAGCGGCGCGCCGGCGTAGAAGCGGATGTGGGCCTCGCCGGTCACCATCGGGTTGCCGGCGAACCGGTGGTCGAGCCGCGCGTCCTCGACGATGAAGACTTCGGGCTGCAGGATGGCGTGCGCGCAGAACGAGATGTCGCGCGCGGTCTCCTCCAGCGCGATGCCGATGCGCGACTTGAACCACTGGCGTTGCTCGTCCACCAGGCTGACGAGGGCCATGGGCGCGTCCAGCTGTTCGGCGGCAAAGCGCACCACGCGATCGAAGCGCTCCTCGGGGGAGGTGTCCAGCAGCATGAGATCGCGCAGGGCCCGCAGGCGCTCGGCCTCGTTGTCGGGCAGCGGCGCGGGGACGAAGGGGGGCGGTGGCGGCGGTGGGGCGTCGGGCATGGCGGCATTGTCGCCATCCTGCCGGCGGCGTGCCATCCCGGGGGCGACGGAGAGGCAGGATGTTTGCTATTGAATATATAGCTGAAAACGCAATGGATACGGCGACATGGTGGCGATTTGGGCCAAAAATCACTCACCCCATGGTTTTGCGCAGCCATTCCGTGAAGGCGGCGCACTCCCAGCGGTCCATGGTGCCGGTGCGCCAGCACAGGTAGTGCGCGTGGGGGCTGGGCGCATCGAGCGGGAAGAGCCGCACGAGGGTGCCGTTCTCCAGCCAGGGCGCGCCGAGCTTCAGGCGCACCAGCGCCACGCCCATGCCGGCGGAGGCGGCGTCGCACATGAGGCCGATGTCGTTGAACTGCGAGCCCTCGGAGGGCTCGGGCCAGTCGAGCCCGGCGGCGGCGAACCAGGTGCGCCAGGGCTCCAGCGGGCTGCGCAGCAGGGCCGCGGCTTCGAGGTCGGCGGGCCGCTCGAAGGGGCCGTGCTCGCGCAGGAAGGCCGGCGAGGCCAGGGGCGTGACCACGTCGCGCGCCAGCTCCACGTGCTCCATGTCGGCATAGTGGCCGGGGCCGAAGCGCACGATCAGGTCGGCGTCCTCGGCCACCACGTCCAGCAGCGGGATGGAGACCTGCAGGGCCAGGTCGATCTCGGGGTAGGCCTCGGTGAACTGCCGCAGCCGCGGGATCAGGATGGCCCGCGCGAAGGTGGGCGTGACGGCCAGCTTGAGCCGCCGCTTGCCCGGCGCGGCCGCCGCGCCCGGAAAGCGCTGCAGCGCACCCAGGCCCTCGCGCACGTGGGCCAGGTAGGCGCTGCCCTCGGTGGTGAGCGAGAAATCCGCCCGCCCGAAGAGCCGCACGCCCAGGATCTGCTCCAGCTGGCGCACGCGGTGGCTCACGGCGCTGGGCGTCACGCACAGCTCGTCGGCCGTCTGCGTCACGCTGCGCAGCCGCGCCAGCGCCTCGAAGGTGAGCAGGCACTGGATCGGCGGGATGCGCTGGGCGGTGTTTCTGGAAAATGGCGAAGCGGTGTTAGCGGACGCCATCTCATTGATCCGTTGTGCCGTGCACTATCCCCAGTGCATGCCACTGGCGCGGCCCAGGCCAGGGCCGCCGTGCAAGGGCTGCCCCGCCGCCCCGGCGCTGCGCGCTGCCCGTCAGAAGGCCGCGGAGCAGGCTACACCCGCAGCCACCGCGGAACCGGCTTCGCCGGGCCGCCAGTGGCGTCCCCCTGGAGGGGGAAGGCGCGAAGCGACACAGGGGGGGAGGCATGCTCTAGCGGAAGATCACGGTCTTGTGGCCGTTGAGCAGCACGCGGTGCTCGGTGTGCCACTTCACGGCGCGCGCGAGCACCTGGCTCTCGGTGTCGCGGCCGCGCGCGGTGAGGTCTTCCACCGTGTCGGTGTGGTCGGCGCGGGCCACGTCCTGCTCGATGATCGGGCCTTCGTCCAGGTCGGCCGTCACGTAGTGCGCGGTGGCGCCGATCAGCTTCACGCCCCGGTCGTGCGCCTGGTAATACGGCTTGGCGCCCTTGAAGCTGGGCAGGAAGCTGTGGTGGATGTTGATCGCGCGGCCCTCCAGCTTGCGGCACAGGTCGTCGGAGAGCACCTGCATGTAGCGCGCCAGCACCACCAGCTCGGCGCCTTCCTGCTGGATGATCTCGTGCTGCCGGGCCTCGGCCTGGGGCTTGTTGTCCTTGGTGACCGGGATGTGGTGGAAGGGCACGTTGTAGCTGGCCGCGAGCTGGTAGAAATCGCGGTGGTTGCTGATGATGGCGCAGATGTGCACCGGCAGCAGGCCCGACTTCCAGCGGAACAGCAGGTCGTTCAGGCAGTGGCCCTCGCGGCTGACCATGATGACGGTCTTCATGGGCTCGCTCGCGGCGTGCAGGCTCCAGTGCATGCGGTGCGGCTCGGCGAAGGCCGTGAGCCGCTCGCGCAGGCCGGCCTGGTCGTAGGCACCGCAGGCGAAGCGCACGCGCATGAAGAACAGGCCCGTGGCGTGGTCGTTGTACTGGGCGGCCTCCTCGATGTTGCCGCCATGCTCCAGCAGGAAGCCGGAAACCGCATGCACCAGCCCGAGCTTGTCGGGGCAGGACAGGGTGAGAATATAGGCTTGGGTCATAGCGGGGCGATTGTCGCAGCACGGCCCGCAGAAACGCGGAGCAAGGAATTCGATGAACGAGGAGCAGGGGGCCGTGCCCCGCGGCGAGACGGAGGCGATGGCCGGCGGATGGATGCCGGCCGGCCTGCTCCTGTACGCGGCCGCCGGGCTCGCGTGGGTGGCTGGCGCGCAGGACGTGCTGCCCGCCGGCAGCGGCATGCGGATCGCGCTGGAGGCCGCCTTCGTGCTGGCACCCGCGGCCTGCGGCGTGTGGGCCCTGCGGCGCTGGCGCGCGCGGGGCCGCGAGATGGCCGTGCTGGCCGACGGCGCCCGCCGGGCCGGCGAGCGCCTGCGGCTCGCCGCCACGGTGGTGGACAACGCGGCCGAGGGCATGGTGGTGACCGATGCGCAGAGCCGCATCCTGTCGGTGAACGCCGCCTTCACCCGCCTCATGGGCTACAGCGAGGCCGAGCTGCTGGGCCGCACGCCCCGGCTCTTCAAGTCGGGCCGCCATGGCCGCGCCTTCTACGAGGCCCTGTGGGGCGAGCTGGGCCGCACCGGCCACTGGCAGGGCGAGATCTGGAACCGCCGCAAGAACGGCGAGGTGTTCCCCGAGCGCATGTCGCTGTCCAGCGTGCGCGGCGAGCGGGGCGAGGTCACCCACTACGTGTGCCTGTTCACCGACATCTCGCAGGAGCACGAGCAGCGCCGGCGCCTGGAGGTGCTGGCCCACACCGATCCGCTCACGGGGCTGCCCAACCGGGGCTTCTTCTCCCGCCAGCTCGACGAGGCGATGGCGCAGGCCCGCACGCGCCGCGAGCCGCTGGCCGTGCTGCTGGTCAACCTGGACGGCTTCAAGGATGTGAACGACAGCTACGGCCATGCCGTGGGCGACGAGGTGCTGCGCCACATCGCCGCCCGCGTGCAGGGCGCGCTCCGGCCGGGCGACATGGCGGGGCGCCTGGAGGGCGACGAGCTGGGCGTGATCGCGCGGCGCGTGGAGGGGGCGCAGGGCGCGGTGGAGATCGCGCGCGGCCTGCTCGCCGCGCTGGCCGAGCCCTGGCGCTCGCCCGACGGCTTCGAGGTGGTGGCCTCCGCGGGCGTGGGCATCTGCCTCTTTCCCGACCATGGCGACAGCCCCGAGGCGCTGCTGCAGGGCGCGCATGCCGCCGTCTACGGCGCCAAGGCGCAGGGGCGCTTCTTCGACGAGCGCCTCACCCAGGCCGCGCGCGAGCGGCTCGTGCTGGAGGCGCGCCTGCGCACCGCGCTCGCGCAGGGCCAGTTCGCGCTGCACTACCAGCCGCAGGTGGACATCGCCTCGGGCCGCATCGTGGGCGCCGAGGCGCTGGTGCGCTGGATCGACCCGCAGGAGGGCCCGATCCCGCCCGACCGCTTCATCCCCGTGGCCGAGCAGACGGGCATCATCGGCCCGCTGGGCGAATGGGTCATGCGCGAGGCCTGCCGGCAGGCCCAGCGCTGGCGCGAGGCCGGGCTGCCCGAACTGACGATGGCGGTGAACATCTCGCCGCGCCAGTTCCACCTGACCGACCTCGCGGGCTGCGCGGCCCTGGCGCTGGCGGACACGGGTTTCCCGTCCACGCTGCTGGAGCTGGAGATCACCGAGGGCGCGCTCGCCGAGCGCCCCGACGAGGCCCGGCAGGTGCTGCTGCGCCTGCGCGGACTGGGGCTGCGGCTGGCGATCGACGACTTCGGCACGGGCTATTCGTCGCTCGCGCACCTCAAGCGCTTCCCGATCGACGTGCTCAAGATCGACAAGGGCTTCATCCGCGACCTGCCGCAAAGCGCGGACGACACGGCCATCTGCGCGGCCATCATCGCCATGGGGCACAGCCTGGGGATGGCGGTGCTGGCCGAGGGCGTGGAGACGCCCGCGCAACTGGATTTCCTGCGCGGGCGGGGCTGCGACCGCTACCAGGGCTACCTGTGCCACCGGCCCGTGCCCGCCGAGGCCTTCGCCGCGCTGCTCCAGGCGCGGCGGGTGGTTGACGCACCGATTGCTGCATTGCAGTAATCGCGGCCGTTCCGGGCGGCGGGCTTCCCGCCGCCAGCTACACCGTGTACGTGGTGTGCACGCGCCGCGCCCGGGCCGAGGTGCGCGAGCGCATGGTGGCGCTGCTGGAGGCCGCCAACTACCCCGTGCGCGACGTGGGCCAGCACGCCTCCGGCCGCACCGAGATCGAGGCCACGCTCTACGCGATGGCGGGGGAGGCCGACGCGCTGAACGCCGCCATGGCGGAGATCGAGCGCCTGCCCGGCGTGCTTCAGGTGTTCTGGAACGCCGGCTCGGAGGTGTGACGGGCGCGCGGCCCGGCGCCGGCGGGTGCGGGCGGGCGCAGCGCCGCGCAGTGGTCCTGGGGCGGCAGCGCAGGCGTGGGCAGGACGAGGTCCGCCGCGCGGGACGGCCAGGCCTCCTGCGCGGACTGCGGCTGGGCGATGAGCACCCGGGCGCGGACGTCGCCGCCCCAGTGCGTGGGCACGCCCAGGTCGCGCCGCACGTGGCCCGCGCCGGCCACCAGCAGCACCGTCTGGCCGGGCCGGCGCGCATCGGCGGCGGTGCGCGCCAGGCTGGCGTCGCGCGCGATCTGGATGCGCGCCATGGCGGGCAACTGCGCCTCGGGCAGCAGCCCGCAGTGGCCCTCGCGCAGCGTGGCGATCTGCTGCCGGAAGCCGCCCGCGGGCAGGTGCACATCCCAGGCACTGTCGTGCATGGCATCGCGCATCCGCGCGCGCGGCAGGTTGCCGCCCAGCACGGGCACGCCGGCGCGCACGGCCTCCATCGCCGCGGGGCCGTAGCGCGTCCAGGGCCAGGCCTTGTCGTTCCAGGCCAGGGCCTCGCGCACGGCGGCCTCGGAGGCCTCGCGCGGCAGGCCCGCCGTGCCGTGGCCCGCCTCGGCCATCTCCATCACCAGCGCCGCGAGCTGGCCGCGCCCGGCCAGCGTGGCCACGGCCTCGCGCTGCAGGCGCTGGTGGTCGGGCGCGTCGTGCTGCTCGCCGATCAGCAGCACGTCGGCGGGCAGCAGCGCCTGCCAGTCGGTGGTGGAGGGCGTGGCCCGGGGCGTGCCGCCGCAGGCCGCCAGCAACGCCAGGGCGGCGATGGCGGCAAGGCGCGCGGCCGTCCGGCGGGGCCGGGCCAGGGCGGGTGCGAGAGCGGGATGGGGAGCGGAAAGGGGCGGTGTGAGATCGCGCATGCCCCGATGCTACGCGGCGGCCGCACGCGGCGTGAGCGCGCGAGCACGTTCCGGGCGCGCGGGCGGGCCGTCAGCGTGCCAGCGGCACCGCGCCGCGTGCCGCTGCGGCCCGCGCGCCCAGGTCCAGCGCGCTGCACAGCAGCCAGTAGAGCAGGGCGACGAAGCCAAAGATCTCGGCCGGGGCGATCATCACGCGCGCATTGACCTGCGTGGCCAGGAACGAGAGCTCATGGACGCCCACGATGTAGGCGAGCGAGCTGTCCTTGATGAGCGTGACCCACTGGTTGATGAAGGACGGCAGCATCATGCGCAGCGCTTGCGGCAGCACCACGTGGCGCAGCGCCCCCCAGCGCGTGAAGCCCATCGCCAGCCCCGCCGTCCACTGCCCCTCGCCCACGCCCCGGATGCCCGCGGCCACGCCGTGGGCCAGGTAGGCGCCGCTCACCAGCGCGAGCGCCGCCATCACCGACAGCACGCCCGGCACGTCGATGCCCAGCCACAGCGGCAGCAGGAAATAGGTCCAGAAGATCAGCATCAGCACGGGAATGGCGCGCAGGAAGCCCAGCACCGCCGTGAGCAGGTGCAGGGCCGGGCCGTGCAGCAGCACCAGCAGCACGCCCAGCCCCAGGCCGAGCGCGGCCGACGCGATGCCCGAGCCGGCGCTCAGCAGCAGCGTGAGCAGCGCGCCGCCCGGCGGCCCTTCGGGGAAGGTGCCCCACAGCAGGTAGCCCAGGTCGTCGCGCAGGAACGAGAAATCCATCACGCTGCCCCGCGCCGAGCACCCGCCGCGCGGCACACCGCCATCCGGCCCAGCGCCGCCAGCAGCGCGATGGCCGCGATGTACAGCACCGTGGCCAGGCCGTAGACCTGGAAGGTCTTCCAGGTTTCGGCCTCCACCTGGCGTGCGCGGTACGACAGCTCCGCCAGGCCGATGGCCATGCCCAGCGAGGTGTTCTTGAGGATGTTCATGGCCTGCCCGGTCAGCGGTGGCGCGGCGATGCGCAGGGCCTGCGGCAGCACCACGTGCCGCAGCGCCTGCCAGGGCGTGAAGCCCAGCGCCTGCGCCGCCGCGCGCTGGCCGCGCGGCACGCCGCGCAGGCCCGAGCGGATGTCCTCGCCCACGTAGGCGGCCGAATAGAGCGCCAGCCCGGCGAGGGCCGCGAGAAACTCGAACGAAGGCCAGCGCGCGATCACCGTGCCATGCAGGGTCAGCGCATGCGCGCCGTTGAGCCATTCGAGCGTGCCCTCGGGCAGCAGGGCCGGCAGGCCGAAGTACCAGAACAGCAACTGCACCAGCAGCGGCGTGTTGCGCACCAGCGAGAGATAGATCCCCGTGGCGCGCACCAGCGCCGCGCGGCCGCTCTCGCGCGCGGTGGCCAGCAGCGTGCCCAGCACGGCCGAGGCCGCGATCACCAGCAGCGCGGACCACAGCGTCATCAGCCAGCCGTCGAGCAGCCAGCCCAGGTAGCGGGGCGCGAGCAGCAGCTCCTGCAGCGCCGGGAGGGAAACGTCAGGCATCGGAAAAAGGGCGGCGGCCCTGCCCGGAGGCGGCCGCCGCGGTGTCGCGGGAGGGACAGTGGCCGGGCGCGCGCGCCGTCAGGACGGGTCGCCGATCTTGAAGATGCGCTGCAGCGGCGTCTTGGTGGCGGGGCCGAACCAGGCGTCGTGGATCTTCTGCGCGCGGCCATCGGCCTCCAGGTCGCGCAGCGCCGTGTTCACGGCCTCCGTCAGCGCCGTCTCGCCCTTGGGGATGCCCACGCCGATGAAGTCCTGCGAGATCGCGAAGGGCGGGATCTCGTACTTGTCGCGGTCGGGCACCGTGGCCAGCAGGCCGATGAGCTTGGGCCCATCCTGCGAGATGGCCTGCACGTTGCCGTTGCGCAGCGCCGCGAAGGCGAAGGGCGTGTCGTCGTAGGCCACGAGCGTCGCCTGGGGGTACTTCTGGCGCAGCTGGATCTCGTTGGTCGTGCCCTTGTCCACGCCGATGCGCAGCGCGTTCAGCTGGTCGGGCGATTTCAGGGTGCCTTTCTTCGCGATGAACTGGGTGCCCGAGGCGAAGTAGGGCGTGCTGAAGTTGACGACCTTGGCGCGCTCCTCGGTGATGGTGAAGTTGGCCAGCACCAGGTCCACCTTGCCCGAGGTGAGCAGCGGGATGCGGTTGGCCGGGTTGGTGGGCACGATCTCCAGCTTCACGCCCAGCGCCTTGGCCAGCTCGGCCGCCACGTCCACGTCCAGCCCGACGATCCTGCGGGTCTTGGGGTCCACCTGGCCGAACGGCGGGTTGGCGTCGAACGCGGCCACGCGCACCACGCCGGCCTTCCTGACGTCGTCGAGCCGGTCGGCCCACGCGAAGGTGGATGCGGCCGCCAGGGCCGTGAGCAGCACGGCATGGCGGCGGAGTTTCTGGAACGGGGTCATGCGGGAGTCCTCCTGGTGAACTGGTTTTTTGGAACGCTGGGGCGTTGGCGGCCCGCCGCTGCGGCGGAGCCGTGGCCCGTGGAGCCGATCTTAGGAAGCGCAGGCCGGGCTGCATTGGAGGAAAGTGGATAAGGGTATGCGCGGAGGCATTGCTCTTGCGGAGGATGTGCGGCCCGCCCCGTTCGTGGGACCATGCGTCCATGCCCCCGGATCACCCAGGGGAGCTTCTCAAGGACGATCGCCATGGTCCACCTCAGCGCCACAGCCCCAGCCCGCGGCGGCAGCAGCCCCGCGCCCCTGCCTTCCATCACGGATTCCGACCGCAAGGCCTGGTCGGTGCTCGCCGCGAGCACGCTGGCCTTCACCGTGTGCTTCATGGTCTGGATGATGTTCGGCGTCATCGGCATCCCGATCAAGAAGATGCTGAACCTGAACGCCACGCAGTTCGGCCTGCTCATGGCCATGCCGGTGCTCACGGGCTCGCTCGTGCGCGTGCCGCTGGGTATCTGGACCGATCGTTACGGCGGCCGCATCGTGATGGCCTGCCTCATGGCGGCCACGGTGCCGGCCATCTGGTTCATGGGATACGCCACCCAGTACTGGCATTTCCTCGTGGCGGGTCTGTTCGTCGGGCTGGCCGGCGGCTCGTTCTCGGTGGGCACGCCCTACGTGGCGCGCTGGTTCCCGAAGGAGCGCCAGGGCACGGCCATGGGCATCTACGGCGCGGGCAACTCGGGCGCGGCGGTGAACAAGTTCGTGGCGCCCGCGATCCTCGTGGCCTTCGGCTGGGCGGCCGTGCCGCACGTGTATGCGGCCATCATGCTCGGCACGCTGGTGCTGTTCTGGCTGTTCAGCCACAGCGATCCGGCGCACCGCGTGCCCGGCCACGTGACCTTCATGGACCAGCTCCAGGCGCTGAAGGACCCGCGCGTGCTCAAGTACTGCCAGTACTACAGCATCGTGTTCGGCGGCTACGTGGCGCTCTCGCTCTGGATGGTGCAGTACTACGTGGGCGAGTACGGCCTGGACATCCGCACGGCCGCGCTGCTCGCCGCCTGCTTCTCGCTGCCCGGCGGCGTGCTGCGCGCCATCGGCGGCGCGCTCAGCGACCGATACGGCGCCCACAGCGTGACCTGGTGGGTGCTGTGGGTGAGCTGGGTGTGCCTGTTCGTGCTGTCGTACCCGCAGACCGACTTCACCGTGCTCACCGTGGACGGGCCGCGCAGCTTCCACATCGGCCTGAACGTGTACGTGTTCACCGGGCTCATGTTCGTGCTCGGCATCGCCTGGGCCTTCGGCAAGGCGAGCGTGTTCAAGTACATCAGCGACGACTATCCCGCCAACATCGGCGCCATCAGCGGCATCGTGGGGCTGGCCGGCGGCCTGGGCGGCTTCGTGCTGCCCATCCAGTTCGGCCTGCTCATGGACTGGACGGGCGTACGCTCCAGCGCCTTCATGCTGATGTTCGGCGTGGTGTGGGTGTCGCTGGTCTGGATGTATTTCACCGAGGTGCGCCGCACCGGCGTGGTGGATGCCCGCGCCAGCGCGGCGGGCCGCTGAGCGAAGGGGCCACAGCCATGCCGCCTTCCTCCAGCGCCCGCGCCGGGAGCACCCTCACCCTCTGGACCCCCGAGGACCAGGAGTTCTGGGGGACCGAGTGCCAGGCCATCGCGCGCCTGAACCTCTGGATCCCGGCGCCCGCGCTGTGCCTCGGCTTCGCCGTGCAGGACCCCACCACCCGCGACCCGAAGACGCTGCTGCTCGCGTCGCTGTGCGCCCTGCGCCGAGCACGGCGGGCAAGTCCTTTGCGGCGACATTGACATAGCCCAGTACGGCGCGCGTGCGCAGGAGTAGAAAGGCGGTTTCGCCGTGTTCCGGCGCGGTCCACGCGCCGTCTCAGGAAACTGGAACCCATGCAACGCGATCCGATTGCCTCCCTGGCGCCCGATGCGGCCCCCGCCCTGCCCGAGCAGCCCATCAGCCTCGACGTGCTGCGCGAGAAATACCTCAAGCCCGGCGAAGCCGATGCCGAGACGCTCTACCGGCGCGTGGCCCGCGCCCTGGCCTCGGTGGAGGTGCCCGAGCGGCGCGCGGAGATCGAGGCGCGCTTCCTCGCCAACCTGCGCGCCGGTGCCATCGGCGCGGGCCGCATCATGAGCGCGGCGGGCACCGACATCCAGGCCACGCTCATCAACTGCTTCGTGCAGCCCGTGGGCGACTGCATCCAGGGCATGGATGAAGGCGGCTACCCCGGCATCTACGAGGCGCTGCGCGAGGCCGCCGAAACCATGCGGCGCGGCGGCGGCGTGGGCTACGATTTCTCGCGCATCCGCCCGCGCGGCGCCGAGGTGAAGGGCACGGCATCGATGGCCTCGGGGCCGTGCAGCTACATCAACGTGTTCGACCAGTCCTGCGCCACGGTGGAGAGCGCGGGCGCGCGGCGCGGCGCGCAGATGGGCGTGCTGCGCATCGACCACCCCGACGTGCTGGACTTCATCACCGCCAAGCGCACGCCGGGGCGCTGGAACAATTTCAACGTCTCGGTCGGCGTGCCCGACGCCTTCGTGCAGGCCGTGCTGGACGGTGCGCCGTGGGACCTCGTGCACCCCGCGCGCCCCGGCGCCGCGCTGCGCGAGGCCGGCGCCCGCCAGCGCGCCGACGGCCAGTGGGTGTACCGCACGCTGCCCGCGCGCGAACTGTGGGACACCATCATGCGCTCGGCCTACGACTTCGCCGAGCCGGGCATCCTCTTCCTCGACCGCGTCAACACCGACAACAACCTGGCGTACTGCGAACGCATCGCGGCCACGAATCCTTGCGTGACGGCCGATACCTGGGTGATGACGGCAGAGGGTCCCGCACAGGTGGCAGACCTCGTCGGCCAGCCTTTCTCCGCCATCGTGGACGGGCGCGCGTTTCCCACGCAGAGCGCCGGTTTCTTTCCCACCGGCCACAAGCCCGTGCTGCAGCTGCGCACCCGCCAGGGTCACGCGCTGCGGCTGACCGAGGACCACCGCGTGCGGCGCGTGGCGAAGCAGACGCGCTACGTGCGCCAGGTGGAGTGGGTGGCCGCGGGCGCGCTGCAGCCGGGCGACGAGATCGTGCTGAACGACCACCGCGCCCTGCTGGGCTGGGAGGGCGAGGGCACCGAGGCGGAAGGCTATCTGCTGGGCCTGCTGATCGGGGACGGCACCCTGACAGCCGACAAGGCGGTGATCTCCGTCTGGCTCGCAGGGCAGGGCGAGGAACGCCTTGTCGTCAACGGCCCGGCCGCACCCGCATGCGGCGCGCACGGCATCGTGATGGCGGCCGAGGCCGCCGCGGGAACGCTGGCGCACCGGTCGGATTTCCGCGGCTTCCAGCGCGCGATTCCGCGAAGCGGCGGAGCCTGCGCGGAGCGGCGCATGGCCAGCGGCGCCGTGCGCGCACTGGCGCTGCGCATGGGCATGCGCCCCGGCGCGAAGGCCATCACCCCGGCGATGGAGCGTGCCTCGTCGGCCTTCTCCGTGGGCCTGCTGCGCGGCCTCTTCGATACCGCTGGATCGGTCCAGGGCCGCCACGACAAGGGCGTGAGCGTACGCCTCGCGCAAAGCGATGCCGCGCTGCTGCAGACCGTGCAGCGCATGCTGCTGCGATTGGGCATCGCCTCCGTCCTCCATCAAAACAGGCGCCCCGCCGGGCTGCGGCTGCTGCCGGATGGGCGTGGCGGCCAGCAACCCTATGGGACGCGGGCACAGCACGAGCTCATCGTGAGCGGCGACAACCTGCGCGGCTTCGCTGAACGGATCGGCTTCGATGACACGGCCAAGGCTGCGCGGCTCGATGCGGCGCTGTCCGGCTACCGGCGTGCGCTCAACCGCGAACCGTTCACGGCCACCGTGCAGGACGTGCTGCCGGACGGGCATGAAACCGTCTACGACGTCACGGTGGCCGACTGCCATGCCTTCGACGCCAACGGCCTCTACGTGCACAACTGCGGCGAGCAGCCGCTGCCCTCCTACGGCTGCTGCGACCTCGGCCCCATCATCCTGCCGCGCTTCGTGCGCCATCCCTTCGGCTTCGCCGGCGAGCCCGGTTTCGACTTCGAGGCCTTCGCGGCCAGCGTGGCCACGCAGGTACGCGCGCTCGACAACGTGCTCGACGTGACCTTCTGGCCGCTGCCGCAGCAGCAGGCCGAGTCGACGGCCAAGCGGCGCATCGGCGTGGGCTTCACGGGGCTGGGCAACACGCTCGCGATGCTGCGCCTGCGCTACGACAGCGATGCGGGCCGCACCATGGCCACGCGCATCGTCGAGTGCATGCGCGATGCCGCCTATGCGGCCTCGGTGGAGTTGGCCCGGGAGAAGGGCGCGTTCCCGAAGTTCGACGCCGGGGGCTACCTCGAGCCCGGCACGTTCGCGAGCCGCCTGCCGGCCGCGCTGCAGCAGGCGATCCGCGCGCACGGCATCCGCAACAGCCACCTGCTGTCCATCGCGCCCACGGGCACGGTGAGCCTGGCGTTTGCCGACAACGCCTCCAACGGCATCGAGCCGCCGTTCTCCTGGACCTACACGCGCAGGAAGCGTGAGGCCGACGGCAGCACCAGCGAATACGCGGTGGAGGACCACGCATGGCGGCTCTACCGTGCGCTGGGCGGCGACGTGGGCGCGCTGCCCGACTACTTCGTGAGCGCGCTGCAGATGCCGGCCGCCGGGCACATCGCGATGATGGAGGCCGTGCAGCCCTTCATCGACACGGCCATCTCCAAGACGGTGAACGTGCCGGCCGACTACCCCTACGAGGATTTCAAGAACCTCTACCTGCACGCCTGGCGCGCGCGGCTCAAGGGGCTGGCCACCTACCGGCCCAATGCGATCCTGGGCGCGGTGCTGGAGGCCCCGGCACCGGCGCCCGCCGTGGAGCCGGCGGCCGCTGCGGCCGAGCTGGCCGCGCCCTCCGTGGACCCGATGCGCGCGTGCCGCTCTGGCATGACTCGGAGGTGGCCGCGCTCGCCTACGCCGTGCAGAACATCCTGGCCCAGCGCGCCGCCGCTGCTGCTGCCGGCCCCATGCACCAGCAGGAGCTGCCGCTCGATGCACCCACCGTGGCGGTGGGCCTGCCGCCCGCGATGGCCGGCCGCAAATGCCCCGAATGCGGCGCGCACGCCGTGATCCGCAAGGATGGCTGCGACTACTGCACGCAGTGCGGGCACCTGGGCAGCTGCGGGTGAGGGCGGCGGCCTCGGCCGTGCCGCAGCGGTAGCGCCACCGGCAGGCCCCGGATAGCCGCCTTCATTCGCTTCGCGTTTCGGTGGCGGCATGGGCCTGGATCAAGCGCTGCCGCAGCGCTTCGGCCGTGGGGCCGAGCACCCGGTCCCTGCGCTGCAGCAGGCCCAGGGTGCGCCACAACGCAGGCGCCGTGAGGGGCACCCCGCAGACCCGTGGATGGTCGTGCGGCAACGCTAGCTGCGGGAGGGCGGCCATGCCCAGGCCCGCCTCCACCAGCGCCAGCGCGCCGGTGACGTGGTTGCACTCGTACCACGCCAGGGGTTGTTCGGGCAGATCGGCCATGACCTGGTCCAGCAGCAGGCGGTTGCTGCTCTGGTGCGACACGGACACCAGGCGCTGCCCCGCCAATTCCGACCAGGCCACTTCCGTGCGGCCCGCCCAGCGGTGGCTGCGCGGCATGGCCAGCACGTAGCGCTCGCGGGTCAGCGTTTCGAACCGGAGGGCCGGCTCCTGGCTGCCCGTGAAGCTGAGCCCAAAATCCGCATCGCCCCGCAGGACCGCATCCAGCACGTGGCGAGCGTTTTCGTCGATGACATGCACCTGCACTTCGGGCTGCGCCACCGCGAACGCCCGCAAGATGCGCGGCAGCAGGTGGTTCGCCACCGATGGAATGCACGTGACGGTCACACGCCCGCGGCGCAGCCGAGCCTGGTCGCTCACCCGCTGGACGGCCTCGTCGAGGCCCGCCAGGGCCGTGCGCGCCTCGGCCAGAAACTCCTGCCCCACCGCCGTCAGCTCCACGTGCCGGGTCGTGCGCTCCAGCAGCCGCGCGCCCAGGGCGGTTTCCAGCCGCTCCACCCGCCGGCTCAGGGCAGGCGCCGACAGGCAAAGGGCTTCCGCCGCCAGGCGGAAGCTCGCCTTTTCGGCCGTGGCCACGAAAGCCAGCAACTCTCCCATGTCGAATTTGATGCGTTGCATGCAAGAGTTCCGCTCTAAATTGCAATTCACAGATTATTACGGGCTGCCTAGGATGCGGTTTTCAAAGAGCCGACCCGGTCTCGGCCGCTTCCGGAGACAACCCCATGCAAAGACGCCCCCTGATCGTGGCCGCAGCCACGCTGGCCGGCCTGTTCCTGGCCCCCCTCGCCGCGCAGGCCCAGGACTTTCCCCCCAAGAAGCCCGTGACCCTGGTGGTCGGATTCGCCGCCGGCGGCTCGGCGGACATCGCGGCCCGCATCATCGCCAGGAAGCTGGGCGAGAACATCGGCCAGAGCGTGGTGGTGGACAACAAGCCCGGCGCGGGCGGCAACCTCGCCCATGCGCAGGTGGCCAACGGCCCGGCCGACGGCTCGGTGCTGCTGTTCGGCTCCATCGGGCCGCTCAGCATTTCGCCCCATTTCATGAAGGTGAGCTACGACCCGCTCAAGGACCTGGCCCCCATCACCATGGGTGTGAGCTTCCCCAACGTGCTCGTGGTGCCCGCGAGCACAGGCATCAAGACCCTGGGTGAATTCGTGGCCAAGGCGAAGCGCGAACCGGGCAAGCTCGATTTCGCCTCCACCGGCCCCGGCTCGGCCGCCCACCTGGCGGGCGAGCTGCTCAACGATGTGGCCAAGATCGACACGGTGCATGTGCCGTACAAGGGCGGCGCCCCGGCGCTGCAGGACGTGCTGGGCGGTCGCCTGGCGTCCTTCTACGCAGCGCCCCCGACGGCCCTGCCGCACATCGAGTTGGGCAAGCTCGTGCCGCTGGCCACTACCGGCCTGACGCGCCCCTCGTACCTGCCCAAGGTGCCCACGGTGGCCGAGACCTATCCGGGTTTCAACGCGACCAACTGGTATGCGTTCGTGGCGTCCGCCAAGACGCCCAAGCCCCTGCTGGACCGCTGGAACACCGAGCTGGTCAAGGTGCTCAACACGCCGGAAGTGCGGGACAACCTGCTCAAGCACGGCCAGACGGCCACGCCCGGCACGCGCGACGAGCTGGGCAAATTCATCGCGGCCGAGTACGAGAAGTGGGGCCGCATCATCCGCGAGCGCAAGATCACCGCGGACTGAAACGCGCGCTGCCACACACCACCACAACAACCAGGAGACATTGAATGCAGCCGCTCGCCCCGATTCCGACTTCGACCGCCGCTCCGGCCGGCCGCCGCCGCTTCCTCGGTACCCTGCTGGGCACCGTCCTGGGCCTCACCCTGGCCCTGGGCGGCCCCGCGCCTTCCACCGCGCAAGCGGCGGAGATCCGGGTCATCACCTCCGGAGGGTTCTCGGCCGCATACGACCAGCTCGTGCCGCTCTACGAACAGGCCACCGGCCACACGGTGGTCACCGCGCGGGGTGCCTCGATGGGCAACGCCCCGGACTCCATCCCCAGCCGCTTGGCGCGCGGCGAGACATTCGATGTGGTCATCCTGGCGGACTCGGCTCTCGATGCCTTGGCGGCCGAGGGCAAGGTCCAGGCAGGCAGCCGCGTGGACCTGGCCCGCTCGATGATCGGCATGAGCGTGCGCAAGGGCACGCCCGTGCCCGACATCGGCACCGTGGAGGCGCTCCGGCAGACGCTGCTGGATGCGAAGTCCGTCGCCTATTCCGCCAGTGCCAGCGGCACCTACCTTTCGGGCGAGCTGTTCCAGCGGCTGGGCGTGGTCGAGCAGATGAAGGGCAAGGCCACGCGGATCCTCAGCGAACGCGTGGGCGCCGTGGTCCTGCGGGGCGATGCGGAGCTCGGTTTCCAGCAGGTCAGCGAGCTGCTGCCCTTCAAGGAACTGGTGTTCGTCGGCCCGCTGCCCGATGAAGTCCAGCAGCGCGTCTTCTTCTCGGCCGGCGTGGCCGCGGGCGCGCGGGAGCCCGAAGCGGCACGCCACCTGATCCGCTTCCTCGCGGCACCGGCCGCCGCCTCCATCGTGCGCAGCACCGGCATGGAACCTGCCGCCGCGCGCTGATACGGTTTCGCAATCAAAAAGATCACTGCGTTGTTTCGCCTGTTGCTGTGACCGCTTCGCATGGCCGCCCGTCCGGATCCCGGGATGCCGCGAAAGTGTCTCGACGGTGGTGCCGCCCATCCCACGCAGGCGGAGGTGGCCGTGCGCCGGCATGTCGTGCGTGGCCCATGCCGGGCGCGCGGTGGTGCTGCACGGGCCACTTTTCCACCTGCAGGCACGGATGCCCACTGCGTTCCGGCACATCCAAAGGATCCACCATGTTCTCGAACAACGGAAAGATCGGCGCGCAGTGGCGTGGTCCCTTCGACCGGCTCCCCGCCGCGGGCCCGGCCCGGCAACGATGCGTCGCCTCCGCGGCAAGGGGGCGTGCTCCAGGCCGATGGCCGGCTGACCGGCCTGAGGTCGCCCCAGCGGCAGGGGCGGGCAGCGCCTGGCCTGCCCGGTGATCCCCACATGCAGGCATCGGTGCGCCAGCAGCCGAGGGCGCAACTTCCCGGCCATCGCCAGGGCCCGGCCAGTCCGGCGTCGCTGTCCCGCGGTGGTGGCGATCCCTTTTTCCACCACACGCCCCCGGGATCGCCCCGTCGGGAGCCGGTCGAGGATTCCTTTGCACGCCTGTCCATGCACGGGCCGGGGGGCATCCCGCCCTTCGTCCACGGCGATGCCCCGCCGCCGCATGCCGCCTTCAGCCCCAGGCATGAAACGCCCATGAGCCCCCTGTATCCCCAGGAGGCATCGCCGTCTTCGCAGTACGGGCCGCTCTCCCCATGGGGCGGCACGCCGCATCTGTCCGCGCCGTCCTGGGAGCAGTCGGCAGAGCCACCATCCCTGCATTGGACGGATCTTCCGCAGCCACCGATCCCCCACTGGACGGACGGCCGGCAGCAGGAAGACCTGGATGACTGGAGCATGCAGAAGGCGCTGGGGCGGGATCTGTCGGGGACGGAGTCGGTCGCAGACTGGGCCTTGCAAAAAGATTTCGGCCGTGATCTCTCGGGCACGGCACCGCTCGGCCACTGGAAACCGGCACATAGCCACCATGGAGCCGGTGCGTGGGCGCAACCGGCCTTTCATCGCGGCCAGGCGCCTCAGCCCACGGCTCCTTCACGGGGCCATACCCCGCAGCCGTCGGCACCGCCCTGGGACAACGCTCCTCAGCGGCCGGCATCTCCCGGGGGCCTGGAGCCCCGGCAACCCGACCTGTACGAGGCCCATGCCTTTCCGCCAGCGGAGGGGCACTGGACGGACCATCGGGTTCAGGAGTCGGTGGAGGACTGGGCTATCGACAAGGATTGGGGGCGGGATCTGTCGGGGACGGAGTCGGTCGCGGACTGGGCCCTGCAGAAAGACTTCGGCCGCGATCTCTCGGGCACGGAATCGGTCGGGCACTTCGGCTGGCGCAAGGACATGGGCCTCGGGCCCATGATGGCGCCGCTGAACGATTACTTCCGCGATACCCGGCCCCAACCGGGCGGCTTCCCCGCCGCCGGCTGGTACGCATCGCCGCAGCATTCGCCGCGGCACGAAGCTGCGCTTCCTCCCTGGCATGCACCGGCCGCGCACGGGCATGACCGCAGCACGGTGACGCAGGCCACCAACGAAGCGCTGCGGATGATGGAGCAGGCCATGCGTGCCCAGCAGTCCCTGGCAGAGCAGGCCTTCCCGGAGGCCCGTGAGCGCTGGCGGTCCTGAGAACGTGAACACGTTCTGAGCCCGCCGCGCCGGCGGCCGGCCGGGCTCATTCCGGTGCAGTGTGGCACACCGCTTCGATGTTGTGCCCGTCCGGGTCGCGCACGAACGCGCCGTAGTAGTGCGGGTGGTAGTGAGGCCGCAGGCCGGGCGCGCCGTTGTCGGTGCCGCCGGCGGCCAGGGCCGCGGCATGGAAAGCGTCCACCGCCGCGCGCGTGGCGGCGCGGAAGGCCACGTGGAGGGGCGGCTGGTTGGGCGTGCCCCGGCTGATCCAGAAATCGGGCTTCGGCGGCTCGCCGAACCCGGCCACGTCGGTGTGGCCCGTCACGGCGGCCGGAAACTCCGCGAGCAGCTGGTAGCCAATCGCCGCAAGCGCCTGGCGATAGAACGCCTTGCTGGCCTCGATGTCGGTGACGACGACGCCGGTGTGGTCGATCATTTCAATCCCTTGTCCGTGATGGGTTGGTTCAGCGAGCGCCGCAGTGTATCGGCCGTGCGCGCCGGCCAGTCCGCTGGGCGGAGTTCATCACCGTGCTGCTCCAGCGGTGCCGCTCGGCTTCGTGGCCCCGGGCAGGTCATCGCCCAGTTGCCCGTGGAGCCTTGGCGCGCCCGGGACGGCGCTGCCCTTGCCACTGCAGAAGCCACTCCGTGAGAAATTCATTGAAAGCCTCGGCAGCCGGCGAGACCACACGGACTCGGGAGCGGTAGATGCAGACCTGCCGGATCGCCTCGGGGTCCTTGACGCGCCGCATCACCAGCCCGAGCGGCGAGGCCGCCACGGAGATGTAGGCGGGCGCCAGCGTCGCCGCCAATCCTTGCGCGGCGATTCCCAGCGCGGTCGAGATGTTGTCCACCACATCGACGGGAAGAATCCGCGAGCCTTCCGGTGCGTTGAGGTGCATCTGCGCGACGCTGCGCTCATGGTCGCGGCCTGCCGCAACGAGATGGGCGTTGCGCAGATCCACCCATTTGAGGGTTTTTCGCGCCGCCAATGGATGCGACGGCGAGCACCAGAGAACCCAGGGGCTGTCGAAGACGGGCGTGGCCTCGACGTGCCCGATACCGCTGCGATCGGGGCCCACCGCCAGGTCCAGGTCGCCGCTCGCCACCCGGTCGACGAGCTCGTCCACGGGCGTGTCCCGGATGCGGATCACGACCTTGGGGCGGCTGGCGCAGAAAGCCTTGATGGCCGCGGGCAGAACCGCGCTGGCCAGCACCATCGGCGCCCCGATGCGCACGACGCCGGATGCCCGGTTCCGGACGTCCGCTGCGGCCGATTCGGCCATCTGGACGTGCCGCAGGACCGAGCGGGCAGAGCCCAGGAAGTCGCGGCCCGCGCTGGAGAGTTCCACCCGCCTCGTGCTGCGGTCGAACACGCGAAAGCCCAGTGTCGATTCAAGCTCGGCGATGAGCTGGCTGACGGCCGAAGACGACAGCCCCATCTGATCGCTGGCACCCGAGAAGCTGCGCATCTCCGCAACTACCACGAAGGCTTCGAACTGTCTGAAGGTGAAACGGGTCAGCGGCATGGAGCAAGTTCTCCGAGGAAAAAAGAGAGGCGGAGGGACGGTTTTGGATTGTCCACATCTGCTTATCAATGGGCCAGTATTTGTCGATTGTGGATGAGAGACCCCCCATCGATACTTCCAGCCATTCGTCACCTCCCTGACCAGGTCGATCCACGTGAACCTCAGCCCTGAAATCCACGCCTCGCTTGCCCGGCAGCTGCACGAGTCGCAGCGCACCCGGATCCAGCTGGAGCAGTTTTCCCGCCGGTACCCGGGCATGGGCATCGAAGACAGCTACGCCATCCAGAGTGCCTGGATGAAGCTCTGCCAGGCGGAGGGCCGCACGGTGATCGGCCACAAGATCGGCCTCACGTCGCGCGCGATGCAGATTGCGTCGCAGATCACCGAGCCCGACTACGGCACCTTGCTGGACGACATGCTGATCCCCGACGGCGCGGAGATTCCGGCGGATCGCTTCATCTTCCCCCGCCTGGAGGTGGAGTTCGCTTTCATCCTGTCCCGGCCTCTGCGGGGGCCCGGCGTGACGATGTTCGATGTCCTGAATGCCACCGACTACGTGGTCCCCGCCCTGGAGCTGATCGATGCGCGCATCGAGCAGTTCGACAGGCACAGCCGCGCGCCCCGCAAGGTGCTGGACACCATTGCCGACAACGCCGCCAACGGCGCGATCATCCTGGGGGGCAGGCCCATGCGCCCGAACGCCGTGGATTGGCGTTGGGCGGGCGCATTGCTGTTCAAGAACGGAGTGATCGAGGAATCCGGCCTCGGTGCCGCGGTGCTGAATCACCCGGCCCACGGTGTCGCATGGCTGGCCAATCGGCTGGCGCCCTATGGCCAATCGCTGGAGGCCGGCGAGATCGTCCTGAGCGGCTCCTTCACGCGCCCCGTCGCGTGTGCCGCGGGGGACGTGTTCCATGCGGACTACGGCACCCTGGGCTCGATCTCCGCGAGGTTCGCATGACGCCAACCCCTCGCAACACGTTCAAGGACGCTCTCCATGCCGGGCACCAACTGGCAGGCCTGTGGCTGGGCCTGGCGGACCCGTACTCCACGGAACTCTGCGCGGGGCTGGGCTATGACTGGGTGCTGATCGATGGCGAGCATGGCCCGAACGACCTGAGATCCATGCTTGGGGCATTGCAGGCGGCAGCGCCGTATGGCAGCGAAGCGGTCGTGCGCATTCCGCAGGGCGATCCGGCGTTGATCAAGCAGGTCCTCGAAATCGGTGCCCACACCCTGCTGGTTCCGATGGTGGAGTCCGCCGGGGCGGCCCAGGCGCTGGTCCGGGCCATGCGGTATCCGCCCCAGGGAAACCGCGGTGTCGGAAGCGGCCTGGCGCGATCGTCGCGCTGGAGCCGCTATCCCGGCTATCTGCACGAGGCCAATGAGCGCGTCTGCCTTCTGGTGCAAGTCGAAACGGCGCAGGCGCTCGGGCAACTGGATGCCATCGCCCAGGTGGACGGCGTGGACGGGGTCTTCATCGGCCCCGCCGATCTTTCCGCATCCATGGGGTACCTGGGACAGCCCGCGCACTCCGAAGTGAAGGCCGTGATCGAGCAGGCCATCCGGGCCCTCCGCTCGCGCGGCAAGGCTGCGGGGATCCTCTGCACGGACGAAGCGCTGGCGCGGCACTACACCCGGGTCGGCGCGCAGTTCGTGGCCATTGGCGTGGATACGACCCTGCTGTCGCGGGCGGCTGGCTCCCTGCTGCAGCGCTACCGCGATGGCGCCCTGCCTGCAACCGCCGAGGCGCGCCATGGGTACTGAACTCCGCCAGGCCCTGCGCGCCGCCTTCTCGGGGCGCCTGCTCACCGATGCCGCGGAGATGGCGCCGTACCTCACGGATTGGCGTGGCAAATGGACGGGCGCCGCCTGGGCCGTGGTCCAGCCCGAAAGCCCCGAGGACGTGGCCCGGGTGATGCGGTGGTGCCATGAACACCGCATTCCCGTGGTCCCCCAGGGGGGCAACACGGGGCTTTCGGGAGGAGCGACGCCCGATGGCTCCGGCCAGTCGGTGGTCTTGTCGCTGACCGGCCTGCAGCGGGTCCGGGAGGTGGATGTCCAGAACGACACCATCACGGTGGATGCCGGACTGACCCTGTTCGCGCTGCAGGAGGCGGCCAGGTCGGTCGATCGATTGTTCCCGTTGAGCCTGGCCGCGGAGGGCAGCTGCACGATCGGGGGGAATCTGGCCAGCAACGCGGGCGGAGTGCAGGTGCTGCGCTATGGCAATGCACGGGAGCTTTGCCTGGGGCTGGAGGTCGTGACCGCCGAGGGCGACCTCTGGAACGGCCTGCGGGGATTGCGCAAGGACAACACGGGCTACGACCTGCGCGACCTGTACATCGGCAGCGAGGGCACGCTCGGCATCATCACGGGCGCCACGCTGAAACTGTTTCCCCAGCCCGCGAGCCGGGTGCTCGCATGCGTCGCCGTTGCCACGCCGGCGGATGCGGTCGGGTTGCTGACGCTCGCCCGGTCGCGATTGGGCGCGGGGCTCACCGCCTTCGAGTTGATGGGCGATAGCTGTCTCCGATTGGTGGAGAAGCACATCCCCGGGGCGCGCGTGCCCTTCAATGAGCGCAGCGCCTGGTATGTGCTGATCGAACTGTCGAGCGAGCACGCGGACGGCCAGGCCGCTTCGATCCTGGAGGCCTGTCTCGAAGCGGCATTCGAGCAATCGCTGATCTCGGACGCCGCCCTGTCGTCCAGCCTGTCCCAGTTCGAGGCCCTCTGGGCCCTGCGCGAGAACATTTCCGAAGCGCAGGGTGCCGAAGGCAAGACGATCAAGCACGACATCTCCCTGCCGGTCTCCCGCATCGCCGGGTTCATCGAATCGACCGGCGCCGCCATTGCCGCGCGGTCCGGCGGGGTGCGCCTGGTGGTCTTCGGGCATTTGGGCGACGGCAACCTGCACTACAACCTGTCTCCCTCGGAGGGCATGGCCGAGAGCGATTTCCTGGCCCTGGAGGGGCCCATGAACCAGTTGGTGCACGACGCGGTGCATGCATCGGGGGGATCGATCTCCGCGGAGCACGGCCTGGGGGTGCTGCGGCGCGATGCATCGGCCCGCTACAAGCCATCGGTCGAGCTGGCCTTGATGCGCCGCATCAAGCAGGCCCTGGACCCCCGGGGCTTGCTGAATCCCGGCAAGTTGCTGGCTTGACGCGCACCGGCCCCACGCAACAAGAACATTGGAGACCTCCCCATGACCCGTCCCCTGCTCGACGTCGCCGGCATACCGGTGTCGCCAGACCATTACATCGATGGGCAGCGCATCGCCTCCCGCGAAACCTTCGAGCTGCACAGCCCCATCGACCAAAGCCTGCTGGGCCGCATCGCCGAGGGCCTTCCCGAGCATGTGGAGCACGCCGTCGAGGCGGCGCAGCGCGCGTTCACGGGCTGGGCGGCCTTGGGGGCGGAGGGCCGCAAGCCCTACCTCGATCGCTTCGCGGAGGAGATCGGCCGGCGGGCCGATGCGCTGTGCCTGCTGGAGAGCAGTGATGCGGGCGTCCTCCTGTCGCGCATGCGGCACGGCGTGGTCCCGCGCGCCATGCTGAACATCCGCTGGTTCGCCGAGCATGCCCTGGCGCTGCAGAACCGCACGCTGGAGACGGATCAGGCCACCCACCTGGTTCGCCACGATCCCGCGGGCGTGGCCGGCATCATCACTCCGTGGAATGCCCCGCTGATGCTCTCGACCTGGAAGCTGGGGCCGGCCCTGGCCTCGGGCAACACCTGCGTGCTCAAGCCGCCGGAATGGGCGCCACTGACCTGTTCCCTGCTGGCGGACGCGGCCCACGCGGCAGGCCTGCCCGCCGGCGTCTTCAACGTGGTCCAGGGCAGTGGCGCGCAAACGGGCGCCAGGCTGGTCAGCGATCCCCGGCTGGCCCGGATTTCGTTCACCGGCTCTGTGCCCACCGCGAAGCGGATCGCACAGGCGGCGGGAGCCCATCTGGTGCCATGCAGCCTGGAGCTGGGCGGCAAGAGCGCATTCGTGGTGCTGGAGGACGCGGACATCGATGGCGCCGCGGCCACCGGCGCCCTGATGTACCGCAATGCCGGCCAGGTCTGCCTGGCGGGGACGCGGTTCCTGGTTCACCGGAACATTGCCGATCGCTATGTCGAGGCCCTGCGCGGCTATGTGGAGAAGCTCAATGTCGGTGATCCCCGCAGCGAGTCCACCGAGGTCGGTCCGCTGATTCACCCGCGCCAGGTGGAGCGGGTGGCCGCCTTCGTGGACCGCGCGGTGGCCCGGGGGGCGCGCCTGCTGTGGGGCGGCGGCCGCCATCCGTTGGGCGCCCAGTACTACCGGCCCACCATGCTGACCGACCTGCACCAGAGCGACGAGATCGTGCAGAACGAAGTGTTCGGCCCCGTGCTCACGCTGCAGACCTTCGGCTCCGATGAGGAGGCCATCGACATGGCGAACGGCACCGACTATGGGCTGGGCGGCGTGTGCTACGGCGAGCAGGGGCATGCCATCGCGGTGGCCGAGCGGATCCGCTCGGGGTTCATCTGGGTGAACAGCTTCGGCATCCGCGATCTCGCGGCGCCTTTCGGCGGCATCAAGCGCTCGGGCATCGGCCGCGAAGGCGGTGACTGGAGCTTCGAATTCTTCTGCGACGTCAAGGACGTGATCGTCCCCCGGAAGCCTTTCAAGGCCAGCTTCAGCCATCGCTGAGCAGGCCGCCCTCCCAATCCGACCACCCGCAAAAAAGGTATCTCCATGGGGCAAATCCTGGGCGCAGCCATCGTCTCCCACCACCCCGGCTTGATGCAATGCGAGGAGTTCCGCGTGCTGCAAGGCGCCGGTGCCGACTCCGACCTGATCGCCGGCTATGCGCGCCTGCGCGAGCGCATCCAGGGCGTCAAGCCGGATGCCGTGCTGATTTTCGACTCGCACTGGTTCACGACCGGCTACCACCTCGTGGATGGCGGCGACCATTTCAAGGGGAGCTACATCTCCGACGAGATGCCCTGGTACCTGCATGGCGTGCCCTACGACTATCGCGGCTGCCCGGGGCTGGCGCTGCAGGTCGAGGCCGTCTCGCGCGAGCGGCAGGGCTATGTCCGGTGCATTCGGCACCCCGAGCTGGGCAAGCAATACGCCACGCTCAATCTGGTCAAGCACCTGCAGCTGGAGTTGAGCCGGATACCGGTGCTGACCGTCAGTTCCTGCCAGAACTGCGAGTGGCCCCAGTTCCTGGAGTCCGGCGAAGACATCGGGGAAGCCATCCGGCGCAGCGACCTGCGGGTGGTGCTGCTGGCGTCCGGGGCGTTGAGCCACAAGTTCAACGGCATCGACTGGCGCCCGAACCACCCGCGCATCTTTCATGAAAGCAACGTCTCTCGCCCCGAGAACATCGCCAGCGACAAGGCCGCCATCGAGCTGATGCGCCAGGGGCGGCACGGCGAAATCCTGGCGCGCTGGGATGAGGACTATCGCCGCAAGCCCTGGGAGGCGTTCGGCGCGCATTACCTGCAAATGCTCGGGGCGATGGGGGGCGCCGCATGCCAGGCCCGGGGAGAGCCCTTGTCCGCCTACGAGAACGCGCGCGGCACCGGAAACATCCATGTCTGGTTCGACACCGCGCCCCACCTGAATCCCTCCGGCACGGCCGGGTCCGCGCCCGCGGGCCGGGCCGGCGCGGCTTGAGGGCCTTCCCATCACTGCAGGGTCGGAGACACCCCATGAATTTTGAATTCCCGATGTCCGGGTTGCCCGCTGTCATGCGCGGGCCCCGGGTGGAACGCCGGCGCGTGCTGGTCGGAGGCAGCGCATTTTGGGGAACGATCGTGGAGGAGGGGCCGGACTCCGGCCGCCTGCGCCTCGACGACGGCCGCCTGCTGGAGGCCGGGGGCCAGGATTACCTGCCCCCCGTGGCGCCGGGCAAGATCATTGCCGTTCACATTTCCTACAGCTCGCGCAGCCACGAGACTCGCCAGAAGCCCAAGCCCACGGAAGCTCCGACGTATTTCACCAAGCCGCCCACGTCCCTGAACGGGCACGGCGGGCAGATCCTCAAGCCTGCCGATTGCCAGTACCTGAACTACGAGGGCGAATACGCCGTCGTGATCGGCAAGACCTGCCGCAACGTCACGCCCGAAGAGGCCTGGGACTGCATCGAAGGCTTCTGCCCCGCGCTCGACATGGGCTTGCAGGACTTCCGCGACACCGACCAGGGGTCGATGCTTCGCGTGAAGGGCGCCGACACCCTGCTGCCCATCGGGCCGGGCCTGGTTCGCGGCATCGACCTGTTCGCGCAGACCCTGCGCACCTACGTCAATGGCCGGGTGGTGCAGGAGGCCCGGATCGGAGAGGAAACGATCTGGGGCCCGCACTACGTCATCGCCGATCTGGCCCGGCACATCACGCTGCTGGCCGGCGACGTGATCCTGATGGGCACCCCCTGCCATTCCCGCTCGGTGGACCCGGGCGACTTCGTGGAGTGCGAAATCACGGGCCTCGGCCGGGTCGCCGGCACCGTGGTGGAAATCGCCGCCCCGCGTGCGAGCGCGCTGGGGGTGGGCCACCAACCCACCGATACACCGGAAGTCCGGCGCGTGGCCCTGGGCTTCGACGAACGGGTGCCGGACCGCTTGAAACAGAACCTGAGCGATGCCAGGAAAGCCAGGACGGGTTGACCGCCCATCTCTCTATCTCTGCATCCCACGAATAAAACCAAGGAGACCCACGACATGCCAACCCGCCGTCAACTGATGTCCCGGCTCGCCTGGGGGTGGGCCGCGTCCGCCGTGCCCCTCGGGGCCCGGGCCGACCCGCTGGAAAGTGCCAGGATCATCGCCGGGTTCGCCCCGGGCGGAACGATCGACACGGAGGCGCGCCGGGTCGCGGGCCGCTTGGCCGGCACCTATGCGAAATCGGTCTTCGTCGACAGCCGGCCGGGCGCTGGGGGCCAGATCGCCATCTCCGCGCTGAAGGCAGCGGCCCCCGATGGCGCCACGTTGCTGGTCACGCCCATGTCCATGCTGGGCATCTACCCGCACACCTACCGGAAGCTGCCCTATGACCCGCTGGCCGACTTGGCGCCCGTCTCGATGGGGGCCTACGTGGACATGGGGTTCGCCGTCGGCCCCATGGTCCCCGCCGCGGTGACCAGCGTTCCCGAGTTCCTGGCCTGGTGCAAGGCGCATCCGGATCTGGCCAACTTCGGCTCTCCCGCCCCCGGCTCGGTGCCGCATTTCGTGGGCGTGCTGATGGGCCGTGCCGGCAATGTGGACCTGCGCCACGTCGGGTTCCGCGGCACCCAGCCCGCCATCATGGACCTGGTGGGCGGCCAGATCGCCTCCGTCTCCGCGCCCGTGGGCGAGTTCCTGCCCCACCTGCCGGGGGGAAAGCTCCGCATCCTGTCCACCAGCGGCGCCTCGCGCAGCCAGTTCGTTCCCCAGGTTCCCACGCTGGTCGAGCAAGGCTTCAAGTCGCTCGTGTATGGAGAGTGGCACGGCTTCTTCCTGCCCGGCAAGGCGAGCCCCGCCGTGGTGAGGAATGCCAACGCGGCCATCCGCCAGGCGCTTGCGGCCAAGGACGTGATCGACGGCCTGGCGGCCATGGGGCTCGAAACCCGGTCCTCTTCGCCGCAGGAGCTGGCCGCCGCGCTGAAATCCGATCTGGAGCGCTGGGGGCCGATCGTGAAATCGATCGGCTTCAGTGCCGACGCATGAGCGGGGTGCGTTGACCGCCGGGGCTCGCAGGGGGCCGGGAGGGAAGGCGGGAAGCGAGGGGCGCCATCGCGCAGGCCTTGCCCCATGTCAACATGGCCTGCAGTGGCTCCGGCCGCGCCATGGCGGCTTCTGCGGACAATCCGGCGATCTCCTCGCGCTCCCGCATGCCACGATGATCCGCACCGCCGTCCCCCTTCCGCCGCGCGCCGCCCCCGGCCGCTCCGCCGCCGTGCCCGGCCTGCGCAGCCCCTCGGCCGGCTTCGACCAGCCCTTCGAAATGCTCCACGCCTGCCACGAGCGCGTGCAGCGCACCCTGGCGCTGCTGCAGCGCCTGCAGGAGCACCTGCGCGCGCGGGGCTGCGACGCCGCAGCGCGGGATGCGGCGCGCGACGTGCTGCGGTATTTCGACATTGCCGCGCCGCTGCACCACGAGGACGAGGAGCTGCACGTCTTCCCGCCGCTACTGGCCCACGGCGATGCCGGCGTGGTGGCGCTGGTGCGCGCGCTGCAGGCCGACCACGCCGCCATGGCCGGGGGCTGGGCCGCCGCGCGCGGGCCGCT
Source organism: Paracidovorax anthurii (assembly GCF_003269065.1). Taxonomy (GTDB): domain Bacteria; phylum Pseudomonadota; class Gammaproteobacteria; order Burkholderiales; family Burkholderiaceae_C; genus Paracidovorax; species Paracidovorax anthurii. Next base: position 19,352 of record NZ_QLTA01000015.1, on the reverse strand, counting down.
GGCGGCGATCGCGGCCGGCGAGGCCGATGGGCTGTCTGAGCGGGACGGGGCGGCGCTGGCGGCATTCGCCGGGCTCTACGCCACCCACATCCGTCGCGAGGAAGAGGCGGTCTACCCGCAGGCCCGCGCGCTGCTGCCCGAGGGGGCGCTGGGCCCGATGGGGCAGGAGATGGCGCGGCGGCGTGGGGCAGGTTGATGCTATTAAAAATATAGCTGAATCGATAGAAAACACGGCGACATGGAGGCTGTTTTGCTGAGAATCCTGTCCCCCGGGTATGCGCTGTTTCTGTCTCGACCGGGTTGTCGGCTTTGTCGGCGCGTTTCATCTGCGCCTGCTTCTCCAGAATCGCTCAGCTCCGTCGCAATGAGCCCTGATAGAGTCCCTGAAAGTACATAACGGTGGGAGGCGAAGAGATGAACCAGGGCTACGCCAGTCAGCAACGCCTGCACGCGCTCGACAACCTGCGCGCCGCCATGATGTGGCTGGGCATCGTGCTGCACGTAGCAGTGATCCACATGGCCGGGTCTCCTCTGCTGCCCTGGCGCGACAACAAAACGACGCCTGCGGCAGACTTGCTGGTCGCCTTCATCCATGCTTTTCGCATGCCGGTGTTTTTCATCCTGGCCGGCTTCTTCGTCGGCTTGCTCATCGCGCAGCGTGGGCCGATGGCTACCGCCAAACACCGGCTGCGCCGCCTTGCGCTGCCCTTCGCTGTGTTTTGGCCGCCATTGTTCCTCTCGTGCTCGATACTGGCACTGCTGTTCCTGCATCGCATGGCCCGCGGTTCCTGGGGCCTGGACCTCGCTCTGACGCCTACCCAGGGGACTGGGGCGCATGGGTCACTGAACACGCTGCACCTGTGGTTTCTGTGGCTGCTGCTGTGGCTCAGCCTCCTCACGCCTCTGGTGCAGGTCCTTCTGCAGCGCACCATGCCGGCAGTCGGTCCGGCACTGGGGCGCTGGCTGGCCGCCATGGGCCGTACGCCATGGGGCATTGCATTGCTGGCCGCTGTTTTGGCGGCTGTGGGCGCGCAATACGGCAATGGACTGGTGCGGCCCGGTAACGCCTTCCTGCCACCGTGGACGGAGTGGGTGCACAACGGCCTGTTCTACGCTTTTGGGCTGGCGCTGTACTCCCATCGGCAGGTGCTGTTGGCGCATTACCTGCGGCGCTGGCCGTGGTACATGGCCGCCGGGATGGCGTTGTTTCTGGCTTCCGGCATCGTGCTCGAACAGGTTCCCATCGGGTCGCGCGATGCACTGCCGATGGGCGTGCGTCTGACTTTTTCGTTGGCGTACAACGCTACCGCATGGTGCTGGAGTTTCGCGCTGATCGGTGTGTTCTCTGCCTACTTGGGACGACCACGCCCCGTCATGACCTACCTCGCGGACAGCTCCTACTGGGTGTATTTGGTCCACATGCCTCTGACCATCGGCGTCGGAGCCTTGCTGTTCGGGCTGCCTTGGCACGCCGGTGTGAAGATGTTGATCAACATCTTGGCCACCACGGCTTTAAGTTTGGCGAGTTACCACGGGATGGTGCGGTTTACCTCCATCGGCATCCTCCTCAATGGCAAGCGCCCCAGCGGGCCGCGCCGAACAGAAGGCGCAGTGCCTGCATCCTGAGGCGGAATGCGCATCAGCGAGGCGTGGGGTCAGCTTCTGGCCGACAGCAGCCTTTTAACGAGTCACACTGGCACCATCACCAAGCTAAGACCGAAAGACGGCGTACAAGCCAATGGATGACAGGCATGCATTCCTCGCGCCTCTCAATTGATTTCCCTTGCTACCCCAAGCGCAGGATCGGCGCTCCGCGCCTTGCACGCATGCCGCACCACTGAACGTCCTATTGCACCCGCCCCCAAAAAAGAAAACGCACCCCAAGGGTGCGTCATCGCGATGCTGCAGCCGGTGCCCGGCCCGGAAAGAACCAAGGCGCCGGGAAGATAGTGCCTATCAGTGCACCACCACCGGATTCTGCGCCAGCCCCACATACCCATCCAGCGTGTCGTCTACCTCTTCCTGGGTGGGCGTATCGCGCTGCCAGGCGAGGATCTGCTGCTGGAACATCTCGGCCCAGGAGCCGTCGAGGTAGACCTCCTTGCCGGAGCGCTTGTCCACGATCTCGAAGCCGTGCCGCACCAGTTGGTGGGCGGGGGGAACGCCTGCGGGCACCTCGGCGTCGAGGGTGTCGGGCTGCATATGGACTACCACAAAGGTGTCGGAGTCGTAAAGCATGTGCATGGTGTTCCTCTGTCGATCCACAAGGTTCCTACGAACAGGCTATCGGCACGATGGCGCCAATGGCTTAGCCGTATTTACGTTCAGATGGCCACCCGGGTCCCGAAGTTCAAGACCCGGCCCATGCATCCCGCGTGCCGGCCGCCGCCGGGGCACGCATCCTTCGGATGCCTGGAAACAGTATTTCACGAAATACGGACGGGCGCGGCCGCTGGATGCGAAGTCGTGGCGGCATTCCACGAATGCTGTGGTGAAACCGCACAGGCCCCTTTGGCAGCGCGCCGGTCAGGGCGCCTCGCGCCCGGAGAGGCGCAGGTCGGCGTAGTCGCCGTTGGCCTGGGTGATGCGGATGCGCGCGGGCAGGAAGCCCAGCGCGGGCGCCAGCCACAGCTCGGCCTTCTGGTCGTAGTCCTGGCGGGGTAGGCGCTGGAGCTTGAGCGCGGGGGTGGGGCCCACGGGCAGGTCCAGGGTTTCGGTGCCTTCGACGGTGAAGGTCCAGCGGTCGGCATAGCGTGTGCCCACGGTGGTGAGGGTGATGCGCGTGCCGTCGGGGTAGCGTTCGGGCGCGGCCGCCAGCAGCGCGCCGAGCTGGATGAACACGCTCAGCCGGTCCTGCGCGCCCGGGGCGATGGCGACCGGGGGCGCGTTGGCGCTGAAGGTGGCGCGGCCCGCGCCGAAGTCGAAATGCGCCGCCTGCTCGCTGCGGGCCTTGTCGCCGAAGCGTTCGGGCTGCAGGCCCGCGGGGGTGACGAGGCCGGTGCTGGTCTGGGCGCGCGAGCCGACCAGGAAGGCCTTGATCTCCTGCCGGGCCTCGTAGCGCGCGCCGTCGTGGCGCCAGGCCAGCGTGGCGCTGGCGCGGTAGTCGAACTTCTTGGCCTGGCCGCTCACCTCGAAGGTGAGGCGCACGGGCGCGGGCAGGCGCACGGGGGGCGGCGTGGCACTGGCGTCGGTGGCGGCGCCCCCGGGCGGGCGGATCTCCACCCCGGCCGAGCGGGTGTCGTCCGGGGTGCTGGCGGCGGGGGCCGGGGCGGGTGCTGCGGCGCTGGCCACGGCGGATGCGGCCAGTGCGGCCGCCTGGGCCGCTGCTGCGGCGGCGGTCGTGGCGCCCGGGGGGGGCTCCTCGGGCGCGGGGGGCAGGGCGGGCTGCGGCCCGCCATCGCCCGGTGCGGGGCTGGCGGCCTCCGCGTCGGCGGGGGGCGCTACCGGGGGCTCGGGGGCGGGCTGCGCCGGGGCCGGGGCCGGGGCCGGCGTGGGCGGGCGGGGCTTGCGGGCCGGCGCGGGCCGGGGGCGCGGGGGCGGCGGCGCCTCGGCGGCCGGGGCTGCGGGGGCGGCCGGCGGGGGCTCGGCGGGCGGCGCGGGCTCCAGCATGCGCGTGTGGAAGGCCATGCGCGAGGGTTGACCTTGGCCGGTGCCGCCGCCCCAGTGCGGCAGGCCCAGCAGTACCAGGGCGTGCAGGGCCAGCACCAGGGCGGTGAGCGCCGCCAGCGCGCGGCGCGGCATCATCGGCGGCCTCCCGCGTGCACGGGGGAGGCGGCAGAGCGCGCGGGGCGGGGCATGCGGGCGGCTGGGTTCATGCGCGTCCAGGGCGCAGCGCATGAAACCGGCGCAGCGCCACAGGGGGTTGTGTCATCTCAACCTTGCCTGTACCCCAGGTCGCCGGAGAGCCGGTCGGCCATGGCGCGCAGCGGCCGGTCGATGGCGCCGTCCCAGGCGGGGTCGAAGGTGGCCACCGAGCCCAGCGTGGTCACGGCCAGCGCCAGGTGCCCGCCCGCGTCGAAGACCGGCGCGCAGAAGGCGACGATGCCGGGCAGCAGCGTGTCCACCACGCGCGCCGAGCCGCGCTCGCGCACTTCGGCCAGCAGGGCCTGCGCGGCCGCCAGGTCGGTGGGCACGTCATGGCGCCCGCGCCGGGCGGCGTCGGCCAGCTCTTCCTGGAGGAGCCCGGCCGTGACTTCCGGCGCGAGGTGGGCCGCGAAGCAGCGGCCGGTGGCGGAGGAGAGCAGCGGCATCACGTCGCCCAGCCGCAGGTTGGCGGTGACGGACTGGTGCGATTCCTCCCAGTGCACGATGGTGGGGCCCCGGTTGCCCCAGACGGCCAGCGCCAGCGTCTGCTGGATGTCTTCCTGCAGCGCGGGCAGCCGTTCACGGGCCAGCCGCACGGCGTCCAGCCGCGCGAGCGAGGCCAGGCCCAGCTTGAGCGCGGCGGGGCCGAGGTCATAGCGGGCGGTGCGCGCATCCTGCGACACGAGGCCCATGCGCTGGAAGCTCACGAGGTAGCGGTGCGCCTTGGCGGCGCTCATGCCGGCGGCGGAGGCGAGGTCCTTGAGCATCAGCGGGCCCCGGCTGCGCGTGAGGCCCTCCAGCAGCGAGAAGCCCACTTCCACCGATTGAATGCCCGCCCGTTCCTTGTCCATCTGCAATAGAATTTCCTGGAGTTTTGTTTAGTTAAATCAATTTAACCATTCGTAATTGCGCCCGGAATCCCTCGCGGGCGCGCCTTCGGAGACAAGAGGTCTGAGCCCATGAAACTCGCCACCTACAAAGATGGTTCCCGCGATGGCCAACTGGTCGTCGTCTCCCGCGATCTGGGCACGGCCCATTATGCGACCGGCATCGCGAGCCGCCTGCAGCAGGTGCTGGACGACTGGGGCTTCCTGGCGCCGCAACTGCAGGACCTCTACGACCAGCTCAACGCCGGCCGCGCCCCCCACGCCTTCCCCTTCGAGCCCGAGCGCTGCATGGCCCCGCTGCCGCGCGCTTACCAATGGGCGGACGGCTCCGCCTACATCAACCACGTCGAACTGGTCCGAAAAGCGCGCAACTCCGAAGTTCCCGAAAGCTTCTATACCGACCCGCTGATGTACCAGGGCGGCAGCGACGACTTTCTGGGCCCCTGCGACGACGTGGTGGTGCCCAGCGAGGCCATGGGCATCGATTTCGAGGCCGAGATCGCCGTGGTGACCGGCGACGTGAAGATGGGTGCCACGCCCGGGCAGGCGCTGGACGGCATCCGGCTGGTGATGCTGGCCAACGACGTCTCCCTGCGCAACCTGATCCCGGCCGAGCTGGCCAAGGGCTTCGGCTTCTTCCAGTCCAAGCCCGCCACCGCCTTCAGCCCCGTGGCGGTCACGCTGGACGAGCTGGGCGACGCCTGGGACGGCGGCCGCGTGAACCTCACGCTGCAGTCCACCTGGAACGGCCGCAAGGTCGGCATGTGCGATGCGGGCCCCGAGATGACCTTCCACTTCGGCCAGCTCATCGCCCACATCTGCAAGACCCGCAACGTGCGCGCCGGCTCCATCGTGGGCAGCGGCACGGTGAGCAACAAGGGCGTGGAGCAGAACGGCCGCACCGAGTGGCCCAAGGGCTACAGCTGCATCGCCGAGAAGCGCTGCATCGAGACGATCCAGGACGGCAAGCCCTCGACCGAGTTCATGAAGTTCGGCGACACCATCCGCATCGAGATGAAGAACAAGGCCGGCCAGAGCCTGTTCGGCGCCATCGACCAGGCCATCGCGGCCCCGGCCGGATGAGGGGGCTGGCCGCCGTGCGCTGGCGGATGGCGGCATGGGCCTGGGTGCTGGCCGCGCCGGCGTGGGCCCAGCCGGCCCCGGCCGGTGCGGTGCCCGATGCGCCCGCCGCCTCCCGCCCCGCCGAGGCGCGGCGGGAAGGCTGCCCGCCCGTGGCCACGCCGCTCGATGCGGCCACCATCCCGCAGGCCCTGCGCACGGCGCGGGACCACGGCATGCTCTGGCGCGTGGAGCAGGGCGGGCGCACGAGCTGGCTCTACGGCACCCTGCACGCCGCCCGGCGCGACTGGATGCTGCCCGGCCCCACGGTGCTGGCCGCCGTGCGCGCCAGCGACCGCGTCGCGCTCGAACTCGATCTGCTCGACCCGGCCGTGGCCACGGCGCTGCAGGAGGCCATTCGCGCCCGGGCCGGCGCGCCCCCGCTGCCGCCCGGACTGGCCCGGCGCCTGGCCGCGCAGGCCGAGGCCGCGTGCGCCGATCCGGGTCTGGCCGCGCTGCGGCCCGAGCTGCAGATCGCCTCGCTCGTGGCGCTGGCGGCGCGCAGCGACGGGCTCGACCCGGCCTACGGCATCGACTTCGTGCTCGCGGGCCTCGCGCGCGGGCTGCGCAAGCCCGTGCTCTCGCTGGAGACGGCCGAGCTGCAGATCCGCGAGCTGGCCTCCGACGACCCGCGCGAGACGGCCGAGGCCGTGGCCTCGGGCCTGGAGCAGCTCGAAGGCGGCGCCGCCCGCCAGGGCCTGCTCACCCTGGCGCGCGCCTGGGCCGACGGCCGGGCGAACCTGCTGGAAACCTACCCCCAGTGGTGCGACTGCCTGCGCACGCCCGAGGAGCGCGCCGGCTTCGACCGGCTGGTGGCCGGCCGCAACCCGGGCATGGCGCGCGCCATCGTGGCCGAGCACCGCGCGGGGCGCAGCGTGTTCGCGGCCGTGGGGGCGCTGCACATGGTGGGCCCCCAGGGTCTGCCCGCGCTGCTGGCCCGCCAGGGCTTCCGGGTCGAGCGCGTGGCGTGGCCCGCCGCGCCCGAGGAGGGTGCCGCCGCCCCGGAGCGCCCTGTGCGCTGACCGGCGGCGCACGGGGCACGGGGGCCACGCCCGGCCACGCCCGGGCCCGCCGTGCAGGCCCCGTGGACTCCCTGGCGTGCGTTTCAGGCAGAAAACCCGTCCATGTCGCCGTATTTATTGGGAAGTATGCTATATAAAATGTAGCAAATCGGTGGCAGGCCCGCGGCGTCAGGCCGGCAGGATGCCCGGCAGCAGCGGCCGGGCCAGCCGCTCGCGCCACCACTGCAGCGCGCGGCCGCGGGCCTCGGGCTTCCAGGCGAGCCAGAAGGTTTCCTCGGGCCGGGGCTCCTCCACCGCGCATTCCACGAGCAGGCCGCGCGCCAGCTCGCCGCGCACGCTGGCGCGCGGCACGAAGCCGTGGCCCAGGCCGTCCACCTGGCAGGCGATCTTGGCCGGCATCGAGGGCACGGTGATGCGGTGCTGCCCGAGGTGCAGGCCCACGGTGCGGTCGCCCAGCGCGCGGGCGCCGTCGCCCACCACGATGGCCGCGTGCTCCAGCAGGTCGCTGCGCGAGAGCGGCCGGCCCCGCCCGGCCAGCGGGTGCGTGGGCGCCACGCAGAAGACGAATTCCAGGCGGCCCACGGCCACGGCCTTGTAGCCCCCGCCCGAGGGGCCTTCGCCCGCCGCCACCACGATGTCGGCGCGGCCGTCGCGCAGCGCCTCCCAGGTGCCGGTGAGCGCCTCGCAGCCGATGCGCAGGCGCGTGCCGCAGTCCAGCGCCTCGAAGGCGCGGATGTCCTCGGCGAAGGCGCTGGTGGGGATCAGCGAGTCGTGCACCAGCCGCAGCTCGGTCTCGAAGCCCGTCGCCACCTGCCGCAGCCGCGATTCGAGCTGGCGCGCGGCGGCCAGCAGCCAGCGGCCTTCCTTGAGCAGCTCCTCCCCCGCGGGGGTGAGCGCCACGCGCGGGCCGTTGCGCGTGAAGAGCGCGATGCCCATCTGCTCCTCCAGCCGGGCGACGGCGTAGGAGATGGTGGAGGGCACCTTGTGGAGCTGTTCCGAGGCCCCCGCGAACGAGCCGTGGCGGGCGATCGCATCCACCAGTTCGATGGCTTCCAGGGAGAGTCTGAGCATGGGGTTCCGTCCTTGATCCAGATCATCGAAATTATCGATGATGGACGGCGAAACCTTTCAACCTGATGCATGTCAAGGCGCCCGATACTTTCTCCATCGACGCACTGAAAGCGAAACGACCCCTCTGGATACCCCCGGGGAGGTCTGCCCCGAAGACAGTGTGAATACCATCGAAAGTGAATGAAAGGAAACGCACCATGCTCGACATCCGCAAGGCTTCCCAGCGCGGCCACGCCAACCACGGCTGGCTCCAGTCCCGCCACACCTTCTCGTTCGGCCACTACCACGACCCGGCGCAGCAGGGCTTCTCGGACCTGCTGGTGATCAACGACGACCGCGTGGCGCCCGGCCAGGGCTTCGGCACCCACCCGCACCGCGACATGGAAATCTTCTCGTACGTGCTGGAAGGCGCGCTCGAGCACAAGGACTCCATGGGCACGGGCTCGGTGATCCGCCCCGGCGACGTGCAGATGATGAGCGCCGGCACCGGCGTGCGCCACAGCGAGTTCAACCCCTCCGCCGAAGCGCCCGTGCACTTCCTGCAGATCTGGATCGTGCCGGGCCTGCGCGGCGCCGAGCCCCGCTACCAGCAGCGCCACTTCACCGACGCCGAGAAGCGCGGCCGCCTGCGCCTGATCATCTCGCCCGAGGGCGAGGACGGCGCCCTCGGCGTGCACCAGGACGCCCGGGTCTATGCGGGCCTGTTCGACGGCGCCGGCGAATCCGCCACGCTGGACGTGGGCCCCGGCCGCAACGTCTATGTGCACGTGGCGCGCGGCAGCGTCGCGGTGAACGGCGAGCGCCTCGCGGAAGGCGACGGCGCCCGGGTGCGCCAGGCAGGCGCCCTCACGTTCTCGGCCGGCGAGGGCGCCGAGGTGCTGGTGTTCGACCTGCGGCCGCAGGAGCTGCCGTCGATGCCGCAGTGAGCGTTGCGCGTTGTTCTTGCCTGGGGTTATCCCGAGATACTTCGCTAAATGACAGCCTAATTCGTTCGGGCCTTGGGCTTTACCTTTGGTGGCTGGCATTCTCGGAAGGAATGAATGCTTTTCCTTTATGGCTGGCGCTCAAAAGCGTTGCTGAATCCGTGGAATCACAATGGACAATATTTCTGGATCATCTTCTCGCTCATCCCTGCGTCGCTCCATCGATGAGTTGGTCCAGCGCGTAAGTGACCGGACACAACTATCGACAACGGGCTATCAAACCGCCATGGGGCGGCTCAACAAGTCCCATAAGTCGGATGACGATTCCTTGATGACGCTGCGCAGGGCTCAGCAATACCGGGAAACGGCCAAACGCACATTCTCCTCTGAGACGTTGAAAAAATTGGCGGATCTTCAACAGAGTCGGATCTATCGTACGTCCAGCGGCAACCTGCGGGGTGCTATTGAAATGAGCCCGGAGCAACTGACGAAATGCATTGAGAAGTGCAGGGAAGCCGGATTCTCGAATTGCGACATACAAGCATTGGAGATCGGCTTGCATTTGCGGCACAAGCTTGGAATCTCCGACTTCAAGATTTACAGCAATCACAAGCTGAGCCACAACTATGTGGTTATCGATCCGAATGACGAATTTCCCAAAGGCGCCATCGTTGATTCATGGACCGGCCAGGGCGTGCGGGATCTGGATTTGAAGACGAAACTGAAGTTTCAGCATAGAGATGGAAACTACCAGATCAATCACAACATGCACGAATGGGTCAATGCCTACGGGGCAGACCACGTGATCGACTGATGTAGTACGGCGTGTAGGGCACGCCCTGTCGGGTGATTACCCAGTGCATGAAGATGACGGTGGCGCATGTTCTCCTTTGAAACGCGTCACAGGTCGTCGTTTTCGCTCTGGCCGGGCCAGGGCACGCAGAAACGGATCAGGTACCGAGCAATTCCACCTCCACCGCGCAGTCGTAGAACGTGGGTGCGGCGCCCATGTCGGTGAGGGCCTGGCCGGTGACCTCGTTCACGTTGGTGCCGTTCATGCCGAACTTGCGCCACCAGATGCCCAGGCCGTGGACCACGCCCGCGCGTGCGCGGCCGTTGAGCGTGGCGCGGCACTGGTAGCTGCCCCGGTCGTTGAAGACGCGCACGGCGGCGCCGTCGTCGATGCCGCGCGCGGCGGCGTCCTCGGGGTGCATCTCCAGCACGGGCTCGGTCTCGATGTTGCGCAGGCTCCGGACGTTCACGAAGGTGGAGTTGAGGAAGTTGCGCGCGGGCGGCGAGATCATGGCCAGCGGGTAGCGCGCGCCGGGCCGGCCGGGCTCGTGGTTGGGCAGGTAATCCGGCAGCGGGTCGAGCCCCTGCGCGGCCAGCCGCGCGCTGTGGAATTCGCAGCGGCCCGAGGGCGTGGGAAAGCCGCCTTCCGCGAACGGTGCATCGGGGATGGGCAGGGTGGCGAAGCCCGTGCCCAGCAGTTGCTCGAAATCCACGTGCGGGCCGTAGGCCTGGTGGCACAGGGCCTCGTCGTCGTCCGCGAAGCAGGGCTCGGTGAAACCCATGCGCGCGGCCAGCTCGCGGAACACCTGGGCGTTGGATTTCGCCTGCCCCAGCGGCGCGATGGCCGGGCGGTTGAGCAGCACGTCGGTGTGGCCGTAGGCCACGTGCACGTCCCAGTGTTCGAGCTGGGTGGTGGCGGGCAGGATGTAGTCGGCATGGTCGGCCGTGTCGGTCTGGAAGTGCTCCAGCACCACGGTGAAGAGGTCTTCCTGCGCGAAGCCGCGCGCCACCTTGGCCGATTCCGGCGCCACCGCCACGGGGTTGCTGTTGTAGACCACCACGGCCTCGATGCGCGGGCCGAAATCCGGCGAGGCCGCGCGCAGCAGGTCGTCGCCGATGGTGGACATGTTGACCGTGCGCGGCCGCAGCCCGGCCGGGACCAGGTCGGGCCGCTGCAGCGCCGCGCGCTGCACGGGGAACTGGCCGGAGCTGGACAGCAGCAGCCCGCCCGCGCGGTGCCGCCACGCGCCCACGAGCGCGGGCAGGCAGGCCGCGGCGCGCGTGGCGTTGCCGCCGCCGCGCGCGCGCTGCATGCCGTAGTTGAGGCGGATGGCCGCGGGCCGCGTGGTGCCGTAGTCGCGCGCGAGCTGGCGGATCTGCTCCACGGGCAGGCCGCACACGGCGGCGGCGCGCTCGGGGGGCCAGGCCAGGGCGCGCTCGCGCAGGCCCTCCCAGCCCAGCGTGTGGCGCGCGATGTAGTCGTGGTCCAGCCAGTCGTGAACGATCAGCTCGTGCATGAGGGCGAGCGCCAGCGCGCCGTCGGTGCCCGGCAGCAGCTGCAGGTGCTCGTGGCACTTGTCGGCGGTCTCGCTCTTGCGCGGGTCGATGCACACCAGCTTGGCGCCCGCGCGCTTGGCCTGCTGCGCATAGCGCCAGAAATGCAGGTTGCTGCCGATGGAGTTGCTGCCCCAGATCAGGATCAGCCCGGATTCGGCGAAATGCTCCACCTTCATGCCCACCTTGCCGCCCAGCGTCTGGTTGAGCCCCTCGCCGCCGGCCGAGGCGCAGATGGTGCGGCCCAGCAGCGACGCGCCCAGGCGGTGGAAGAAGCGCCGGTCCATGCTCTCGCCCTGCACGAGGCCCATGGTGCCGGCGTAGCTGTAGGGCAGGATGGCCTGCGGATCGCGCGCGGCGATGGCCGCCAGGCGCGCGGCGATGTCGGCGAGCGCCTCGTCCCAGCCCACCGGCTCGAAGCGGCCGCTGCCCTTGGGGCCGGCGCGCCGCAGCGGCGTGAGGATGCGGTCGGGGTGGTTCGTGCGCTCGGCGTAGCGCGACACCTTGGCGCACAGCGCGCCGTCGGTATGGGGGTGGGCCGGGTTGCCCTGCACGCGCACGGCCACGCCGTTCTCCACCGTGGTGAGGAAGGCGCAGGTGTCGGGACAGTCGTGGGGGCAGGCGCCGCGCACCTGGATGGTGGAGCCCGCTCCGGCAACCGGGGCGGAAGGGGGGAGATTCGTGGACATGGTGCTATAGCGGCCGATACACTCCGCCAACACTCGGGGGTGGGCGGGGAGGCCTCGTCTTTTCCGGATGATTTCACACAGCCCGCCCTTTGCGGACGGAGCCATCACAACGCACGGGGATTTCACCATGAAGCATGTTTCGCTGGCGCGCAGACGGTTTTCCATCGGCCTGGGAGCCGCCGCGGTCGCGGGGACCGGCCTGGTGCGTTCCCAGGGCGAGGGGCCCATCGTGCTGGGGCAGTCCGCGCCGTTCTCGGGGCCGGCCGCCCAGCTGGGCGTGCAGTTCCATGCGGGCGCCAAGCTTTACTTCGACCTGCTCAACGCGCAGGGCGGCATCGGCCGCCGGCCGGTGGAGCTGAAAACGCTCGACGACGGCTACGAGCCCGACCGCTGCGCCGCCAACACGCGCAAGTTCATCGAGCAGGACGTGCTGGCCCTCTTCGGCTACGTGGGCACGCCCACCAGCCTCGCGGCGCTGCCGATCTTCTCGCAGGCCAAGGTGCCGTTCTTCGCGCCGTTCACGGGCGCCGAGGCCCTGCGCCAGCCGTTCAACCGGCTCATCTTCCACGTGCGCGCCTCCTACAACGACGAAACCGCCGTGATCGTGCGCCAGCTCACCAACCTGGGCATCCACAAGATCGGCGTGTTCCACCAGGACGACGCCTACGGCAAGGCCGGCCTCGAAGGCATTACCGCGGCCCTCGCTGAACAGAAGCTCAAGCCCGTCGCCGAGGCCACCGTGGCCCGCAATTCCGTGGACGTGGCCGCCGCCGTGAAGAAGCTCGTGGCGGCCCAGCCCGAGGCCATCGTGCAGATCACCACCTACGCGGCCAGCGCCGCCTTCGTGCGCGCCGCGCGCAAGGCGGGCTATGGGGGCACGGTCTACAACCTCTCCTTCGTCGGCACGCAGGCGCTGGCCGACGCGCTGGGCAAGGACGCGACCGGCGTGGTGGTCTCGCAGGTCATGCCCTCGCCCTACCAGTCCACGCGGCAGATCGCGCGTGAGTTCCAGGAGGCCGTGAAGAAAGCCGGCGGCAAGGTGCAGATCAACTATTCCAGCATGGAAGGCTACGTGGCCGCCCGCGTCTTCACCGAAGGGCTGCGGCAGGCCGGCGGCAAGGTCACGCGCGATGCGCTCATCAGCGGCCTGGAGGCCCTGGGCAACGGGCAGGTGTCGGGCTTCCCGATGAACTTCAGCGCGGGCAGCCATGCCGGCTCGCGCTTCGTCGAGATGTCCATGCTGACCGGCGACGGCCGCGTGCGGGTGTAGCAACCCCCGCGCTTTGCCCGCGGCGCCGCGCTGCGCGGGAGGTCAGGCGCCGCCGAAGTCCCGCGTGTCGGCCAGGCCGCGCATGAAGGCCTCGCAGCGCGCGAGCTGCTCCAGGCTCACGTATTCGTCGGGCTGGTGCGCCTGCTGGATGCTGCCGGGCCCGCACACCACGGTGGAGATGCCCGCGTTCTTGAAGAGGCCCGCCTCGGTGCCGAAGGCCACGAGCGTGGTGCCGGCCTCGCCCGCGAGGCGCTGGGCGAGCCGCGTGACCGGATCGCCCGCGCTGCCCAGGAAGCTCGGGATCTCGCAGATCGGCTCGAAGGTGAAGCCGGCGCGCGGCGACACCGCCTGCATCGCGGGCTCCAGCGAGCGCGCGTAGGCCACCACCTCGGCCTGCATGCGCGCGGCGTCGGCCGTGGGCAGGTCGCGGAATTCGTAGCGGAACTCGGCGTCGCGCGGCACCACGTTGTCGGCGATGCCGCCGTGGAACTGCCCCACGCTGGCGGTGGAGAAGGGCACGTCGAAGCCGTCGAAGCGCGCTTCCTCGCGCTCGAAGCCCTCGGCCATGTCGCGCACGCGGCCCACCACGCGCGCGGCCATCTCGATGGCGTTCACCGAATGCGGCGTGAGCGAGGAGTGCGCCTCCTTGCCGCGCACGCAGCAGCGGTAGCGATAGACGCCCTTGTGCGCGATGGCCGGCACCATGTTCGTGGGCTCGCCCACGATGCAGGCGAGCGGGCGCACGCCGGCATCGCGCAGGTCGGCGATGAGCTCGCGCGCGCCGAAGCAGCCCACCTCCTCGTCGTAGCTGAAGGCGTAGTGGATGGCGAAGGGCGCATCGCTTTCCAGGAAGCGCTGGGCCTGAGAGAGCGCGATGGCGATGAAGGCCTTCATGTCGGCGCTGCCCCGGCCGTAGAGGCGGCCGTCCCGCACGGTGGACGAGAGCGGGTCCACGCTCCAGTCCTGGCCGTCCCAGGGCACGGTGTCGGTGTGGCCCGAGAGGATGATGCCGGCCGGCTTGCCCTCGCCCAGCGTGGCGAAGAGATTGGCCTTGGTCTTGCTTGCGTCGTGCGTCAGCCGGCATTTCACGCCCAGGCGCGCGAGTTCCGTCCGCACGAAATCGATGAGTTCCAGGTTCGAGCGGTGGCTCACGGTGTTCATGCGCACCAGGGCCTGGGCGAGCGAGAGGGCGTGGTCGGAAATCATCGTGCGAGGTGGAATAACCCTGTCTGGTGCGCTCGCGGGGGCAGGGCTAGACTGTCAGAACCAAGGAAGACATCCATTATGAAACTCATCGATTCGATCGTCACCGAGGCTGCGGCCATCGCCGCCGTGCGCCGCGACATCCATGCCCATCCGGAACTCTGCTTCGAGGAAGTGCGCACTGCCGACATCGTGGCCGCCAAGCTTGCCGAGTGGGGCATCCCCGCCCACCGCGGCCTGGGCAAGACCGGCGTGGTGGGCATCGTGCACGGCCGCGACGGCGGTGCCTCGGGCCGCGCCCTGGGCCTGCGGGCCGACATGGACGCGCTGCCCATCACCGAGTTCAACACCTTCGCGCACGCCAGCACCCACCCCGGCAAGATGCACGCCTGCGGCCACGACGGCCACACGGCCATGCTGCTGGGCGCGGCCCAGCATCTCGCGCGGCACCGCGATTTCGACGGCACCGTGTACCTCATCTTCCAGCCTGCGGAAGAGGGCGGCGGCGGCGCGCGCGTGATGATCGAGGACGGCCTCTTCACGCAGTTCCCGGTGGAGGCCGTGTTCGGCATGCACAACTGGCCCGGCATGAAGGCCGGCCAGTTCGCGGCGAGCGCGGGCCCGGTGATGGCCTCGTCCAACGAGTTCCGCATCGTCATCCGCGGCAAGGGCTGCCACGCGGCCATGCCGCACATGGGCATCGACCCCGTGCCCGTGGCCTGCCAGATGGTGCAGGCCTTCCAGAACATCATCAGCCGCAACAAGAAACCGGTGGACGCGGGCGTGATCTCGGTCACCATGATCCACACGGGCGAGGCCACCAACGTGGTGCCCGACAGCTGCGAGATGCAGGGCACGGTGCGCACCTTCACCATCGAGGTGCTCGACATGATCGAGCGCCGCATGAAGCAGGTGGCCGAGCACGTCTGCGCCGCGCACGACGCCGTGTGCGAGTTCTCGTTCCACCGCAACTACCCGCCCACCGTGAACTCGCCGGCCGAGGCCGACTTCGCGCGCAAGGTGATGCAGGGCATCGTGGGCGAGGCCGGTGTGATCCCGCAGGAGCCCACCATGGGCGCGGAGGACTTCGCCTTCATGCTGCAGGCCCGGCCCGGCGCCTATTGCTTCATCGGCAACGGCGAGGGCGCGCACCGCGAGATGGGCCATGGCGGCGGCCCCTGCACGCTGCACAACCCGAGCTACGACTTCAACGACGACCTGCTGCCCCTGGGCGCCACCTACTGGGTGGAGCTGGCGCGGCAGTGGCTCGCCACGCCGAGATGAACGGCACCCCCTGAGGCGCCTCGCACCTTCCCCCTCTCGTGCCTCGCTTGCGCGATGCGGGAGGGGGACGCCGCCAGCGCGGCGGGGCGGCCCTTGCGCGGCGGCCGCTGGCCTGGCCGCGCCGGTTCCATGCGTTGCGGGTAGCGTGCAGCGCCATGGAAAACGGAGAGGGTGAACATGTTCCGAGCGCGCGGCCGGTGCCGGTCCGCCGCGTGGACGCATGCCCTGATTCCGCGTGACGGATCGCCGGGGCGCAGGGCGCGCCGTGAAACCGCCCGGCTCGGGCCTTCCGGGGTCGCCAGGGCGCCCGGCCGTGCCGCTGCATGGGACGGCGCGACGAAGCGCGACGAAAAATCCCCGTCCGATCCCGCTCTGCCTCTGGCCTTTTTCGGCATTCCCGCAAACAATGGCCCCACTAAATCAATTCCACCACAGGCCGTGACCGTGGTCGGTTGAGCGCATATCAGGGAGGGTCTGCGGCCGTTCACCCACTGCGGGAGGGAGAAACCATGGCGTTTCAACGGTCGGGCTGGACTCTGGCCCAGCGTCTCGTGGCGATCAATGGCGCCATGTTCGTGTTGCTGGCGGTGGTCACGGCCGCTCTCTGGATCATGATGGCGCGGCTCAGCCGCGATGCCGAAGTCGTGCGGGCCTTCAACGTTCCGCAGCTCCAGCGCATCGCGGACCTGGAGCTCAACGTGACGCGGGTGTCGCTGCAACTGCGCCATGCGATCCTCTCGCGCAACCCCGAGGAGTTGAACGCCACGCTGGCCGACATCACCCAGAAGAAGGTACTGCTGCTGGACACGCTGGACGCCTTCGGCAAGGGCATGATCTCGGACGACGGCCGCCGGGCCTATGAGCCGCTGCCCGCGCTCATGCAGGATTTCTGGGCCGTGGGCACCGAGAACCTGCAGCTCATCCAGGCCGGGCGCAAGGAGGAGGCCTTCGCCTTCCTCGTGGACCGCACCATCCCCGCGCGCAACCGGCTGCTGTCGCCGCTCGGGATCGAGAAGGCGCGGCAGGTCGAGCGCCTGTCGGACCGCATCGGCGAGGTGCAGCAGTTCGCGGACTTCGGCCGCAACATCGCCACGGCGGCCATGCTGGCGGTGGTGGTCTGCCTCGCGGGGCTGGGCCTGTACCTGCGGACGGTGGTGCGGCAGCTGGGCGGCGATCCGCCCGAGCTGCGGCACGTGGCGCTGGCCGTGGCGGAGGGCGATCTGTCCGTGCCGGTGCCCGTGCGCTCGGGCGATGCCGGCAGCATCATGGCCGGGCTGGGCGACATGCGCGAGCACCTGTCCGGGGTGGTGGCCACCGTGCGCTCCAGCGCCGAGAGCGTGTCGGCCGCCAGCAGCGAGATCGCGGCGGGCAACCACGACCTGTCCTCGCGCACCGAGCGGCAGGCTTCGGCGCTGGAGCAGACCGCCGCGTCGATGGAGCAGCTGGGCTCCACCGTGCGGCAGAACGCCGACAGCGCGCGCCGCGCCAACGAGCTGGCCCAGGCGGCCTCCAGCGTAGCGGCCCAGGGCGGCGCGGTGGTGGCGGACGTGGTGGGCACCATGAAGGGCATCCACCACAGCAGCAGCCAGATCAACGACATCATCGGCGTGATCGATTCCATCGCCTTCCAGACCAACATCCTGGCGCTCAATGCCGCCGTGGAAGCGGCCCGCGCGGGCGAGCAGGGCCGGGGCTTCGCGGTGGTGGCGGCCGAGGTGCGCACGCTCGCGCAGCGCAGCGCCACGGCCGCCAAGGAGATCAAGTCGCTCATCACCGAGAGCGTGGAGCGGGTGAACCGGGGCAGCGCGCTGGTGGACAAGGCCGGCGCCACGATGACCGAGGTGGTGGCCTCGATCCGCCGCGCCACCGACCTCATGGGCGAGATCAGCGCGTCCAGCTCCGAGCAGAGCCAGGGCGTGGACCAGATCGCCGAGGCCATCACCCACGTGGACCAGGCGACCCAGCAGAACGCCGCGCTGGTCGAGCAGATGGCCGCGGCCGCGAGCAGCCTGCGCATGCAGGCGGCCGAACTGGTGCGTGCCGTGGCGGTGTTCCGGCTGGGCGCCGGGGAGCCGCATGGCGGCCCGGCGCCGGTCGCCGCCGTGCACCTGCACCCGGCCCCTGCGCCGCAGCCCCCGGCTCCGAGGGTGGAGCGCCCCGCCGCGCGGCCGGCGCTCGCGGGGGCGGGAGAGGCTCGCAGGCTGGGCCATGGGGCTCCCTCCGCGCCCAAGGCGCCCGCGCCGTCCGCCCCGCCGGCGGCGCGCGCCACCGCCACGGCAGGGGCCTCGGACGATTGGGAGACGTTTTGACTGACGTTTTAAGATAGGTGCTCGACCCCTTCACACCGACCACCCGGAGACCGAGCCCCCATGTCCGACCTGAACGCCGCTTTCGAAACCGCCGTCGCCAACTCCAAGAACCTCAGCGAGCGCCCGGACAACCCCACGCTGCTCAAGATCTACGCGCTCTACAAGCAGGCCACGGCGGGCGACAACGCCGAGAAGAAGCCGAGCTTCACCGACGTGGTCGGCCGCGCCAAGTGGGACGCCTGGGAGAAGCTCAAGGGCACGGCCGGCGATGCGGCCAGGCAGCAGTACATCGACCTGATCGAATCGTTGAGTTGAACCGGGCGTTTTTGCATTCCGCCGATGCCATTGCGGTGCCGTGCATCGGTGCTTGGGGTGGACATGGGGAATGTTGGAGCCGGGCGGCCGCGCAGAGCGTGCCGCCCGGGCGGCGCACGGCCTGCCGACCACCCGGGACGCAGTTCGGTGCCAGGTGTCTGGTGGGATCGTGCGCTGCACCTACCAGTGGCCACAGGACAGGGGTTCCCGTGCGGGGCATTTCGCGGGCGCGCATCACCCTGTAGCAGGCGTTCGCCCGCGTCGTCGGCGCCATGCATTCCGAACCAGACCGATAAGGCCTTCGGCTTTCGAATCACGCCTTCGCATGGCCGCAGGGACAGTTCGCATCAAAGGAACAAGATCAATCCTATTGTTTCAAAAAGAAAAAGATGATGCTCGCCACATCATTCCGGCTCACCGCGCGTTTCCCCCGAAACCCGGAGCTTGCCGGACGTCTCCGGACATGGCGGATCGGGGGGGGCAACCGGTAACAGGCAGATGAAAACCGCTTCGACAGCTCCCATCCCCCAGGCCATGGCGAAACGGTTCCGCACCGGCACATGGATCGCGGTGTCCGTGATGCTGGCTTTTGCCGGGCGTTCTGCCGCGGCGGACCTGGTCCTGCTGGACACCCACCAATACAACGCCAACGGCTATACGCTGACGGTGCCGGCCAATGCAGTGTCCATGGCGGTGGAGGTCTCGGGCGGCGGCGGCGGCGGGGCGGGCTCCGATCTGCAGGGGCCCGGTGGCAACGGCGGCAGCGCGGCCCACGTGCAGGCGACCATCTCCCTGAGGGGCCAATGCCAGTCAGTTAACAGCTGACTGGCATTTTTTCGTTGGGAACTTGTGCGCTCTGTTTTTGACCTCGCGCGGGTAGGTTCGCTCAGGTCGCCGTGGCGGTAGGACGAAGTAGTGGGCCTGTTGCAGCAACTGATCCAGCCGTTGGGGCAGCGTGCCCGGTGTGGCGAGGCTGGCTGAGTTGAGCAGACCGACGATGGCATGCTGGGCCGTATGGAAGCTGATGCGCACAGGCTGCACGCCCGCGTGCTCAGCCATCTTGCGCATCCATCGGCGCAGCAGCGTATAGGCAATCAGCAAGCCCCACAG
>NZ_QLTA01000014.1 GCF_003269065.1 Paracidovorax anthurii | reverse complement strand
GTTGAGCACGCTCTCGAAGACGACGACCACCACCAGCCCGGCCACCAGCACGTCCAGCGTGGTCAGCCCCCGGTGCACCAGCACCTTGTCCATCACCACCTGGAAGAACAGCGGGCTCACCAGCGCGAAGAGCTGCAGCATGAAGGAGATGAGCAGCACCTCCCCCAGCAGCCTGCGGTGCCGCACCAGGCTGGGGATGAACCAGGAGAAGTCGAAGCGCGCCAGCTCGCCCGCCAGGCTCGCGCGGCTGCTGACCAGGATCAGCTCGCCCGTCCAGCGCCGCGTGAATTCCGGCACGGATTCGATGGTGGGCCGCCCTCCGCCGCTTCCGCCGCTTTCGGCGCCCGCCGCGCCCGGGTCCTGCAGCAGCACCCGCTGGCCGTCGCACTGTGCCAGCACCACCGCATGCAGGCCGGCGCCGCCAGCCCCCTCGTCACCGCCATCCTCGCCGCCGGCCGCCCCCGGCGCGCGCACCAGCGCCAGCGCGGGCAGCGGCGCGAGCGTGAGGCGCTCGGCCCCGCTGCGCACCCTGCGGGCTTTCAGGCCCAGCAGCCTGGCGGCCAGCAGCAGGTCCTGCACGCCCACCGCATCGCTCGCCGACAGCCCCAGCTGGTGCGCCAGCGTGGCCGGCTCGGCCGCCACCTGGTGCAGTCTGGCGATCAGGCACAGCGCCTGCAGGGCCGCGTGGTTCGCCTCTTCGGGGGCCGATGCCACCCCCTCTCCGCGCGATGCGGTCTGCGGTCCTGCGTCGGACGCGCGCGATCCCTTTTCCGACATGCGGACTTCCCCACTTCCTTATGGTTATGCAAAGCCCTGCAGGCCATTGCGAGCGAGCGGAATAAGGCAAGCCCCAAACCGTCGCGACATGACAAACAAATCGAATCACTGTCCGTCTGCGAATTTGCGGGAGTGTCATGCAAAAGAGCGCGCAAAAAATCGCCACCCCAGGACAAATTCCATTCAGCGGAAAACAAACAAATACCGCCGCCACCGCTCCACGCAATTCAGTTTAGTAACTGGAATGCATGAATAAAACGTAACTAGCAAATACCTTTTGCGAGAGCGCGAATCCAATGCGATCCCCAGTCCGGCCCGCATGAGATCGCTCGCATCGGGCGGGGCCATTCGCATCCCGGCAACGCATTCCGGCCGTCGATCCGGAATCACTTCTAAAAAGGGATAGTCGACCGGCGACCTCGCGCAGCCCCAACCGAACGGGTGAAACCCATTGCGCGAGTGGCACGAATGAGCGTTTAGCGAAGCAATAACGGCGCGGCTTCAGAAAATCCATCGCCACCATTCGGCGCGCCCACCTTTGGGAATCTGCAGGAGAACTCAGGTTCACCGTGGCGTCGGACAGCCCCGCGGGCCCCCGTCAGCCCCGATTCGACACACCCTCGCGCGCCGGGAAAGCAGGCATCTTCGGTGGGCCATCGCACCCAATAATCACGGTGACTTTAGAATCTAGTTACACAACCCCGGGGTCTGATTCAATCGCTGCCCCGCCGCCATGGATCTCAAGTTCAGCCACATCGACGTATTGGTCGAGGACCTGGAAGCCGCGTGTGCGTACTACGCGCGGGTTTTCGGGGCCCGGATCTCCAGGACGCTTTCCTGGGACCGTGGCGGCCTGCGCGTGCGCTACGCCGTCGTGCTCCTCGGCCCGGAGCGCTTCATGCTGGTACAGCCGCTGGCCGGCAACCTCTGGGACCTGATGCAGGAGCGCGGCGAGGGCACGATCTACCGGCACTGCTACTCGACGCCGGACATCGAAGCGGCCTACGACGCACTGGTGGCCGCGGGCGTGCAGCCCGAGGACGAGAACGGCAACCCGCTGCCGCGCGACCACCTGCAGTCGCCCGCGGGCGCGCGGATCCTCTGGCTGCCCAAGCGCTTCGGGCAGTTCTCCATCGAACTGCTGGAGGCGAGCACGCTGGAGCGGTTCCTCGAAGACGCCTTCGCACAAGGCTGAGGCTCCGGCCGCCATGGCCGTGTGCGCAGCGGGTCCGGCCGCGTGCCTCGCTGCCCAATGTGGCGCCCCGGCCGACCCGATGCCGAAACCCCCTCCAGAACGGCCGCATTGCGCCGGGACTCCAACCGCGGGGGCTCCTAACCTACGTGCCACGCGCTCCTTCATGAATGAGCGCGCCACCGCCCACCCCCACCGGAGGACCGCCGCCATGCTGATTGCCATGTCGAACACCAGCCATGCAGGGCATGCCGCATGCGGCGCGACCGATCCCAGCGAGGTGGTCGAAACCCGGCTGTGGATGGAAGAGCACGGCTGGCTGTACGCCCTGCTGCGCAGCAGCGACAACGTCGCACCCACCTTCCGGCTGCCGGACCTGCTCAGCGCCTGCGTGGCCATCGTGTTCCAGCGGGGGGACGCGGCCGAACGCATCTTCGGCTTCCTCGGGACCGACCTGGTGATGCGCTCGCCGACCACGCCGCGCCGCCGCGAGTCGCTGTGGCGCCCCCAGTACGAGCTGCTGCACGCCCTGCAGTGCTCGCCGGCGAACAAGCATCCGAACCCCCGCTTCGGTCTCGACCAGATCACCACGGCCTGCGTGGCGCTGTGCCAGCGGGCCGATGCGTCCGGCGCGGCGGTGCTGCGCCAGGCCCGCCACAACATGGTGGAGCGGCACGGCGCCGCGCACGGCCAGCGACCGCGGCCATAGGTCCATGGCGCCGTAGCGCCACCCACCCCGCGGCGCCACGCCGCCCACCCGCACCGACCCCGCCGGGCCCCGGCTCCACCCGCATCCGCACCCGCCCCAGACCCTGACCGGCACGCCGGTCCCCACCCCGCCCCCGCCCGGTCCCCGCACTGCGGCGGGTTGGATGTGAGCACCTTCGGGGGTCGCCGATGCGCCTGGTTGCCGCTTTCCTGTTCGCCGCCGTTCCGGCCTCGCACGTGCTCGCCACGCCGTGCTGGGACGTGGCCGCCCGACGCTACGGCGTGGCACCGGAACTGCTCTACGCGGTCGCCCGCACCGAATCGGGCCTGAATCCCAAAGCAGTCAACCGCGCGCACGCAAAGCGCACCGGCAGCTACGACATCGGTCTGATGCAGATCAACAGCCGGCACCTGCCACGGCTCGCCGGATTCGGCATCCGCGAGGCCGACCTGTACGACGCCTGCATCAACCTGCAGGTCGGCGCATGGCTGATGGCCGACAGCTTCTCGCGCCACGGCATCACGTGGAACGCCGTGGGCGCGTACAACGCGGCCTGCAGCCAGCTCAAAGGCGATGCCTGCACGCACGCACGCTCGGCCTATGCATGGAAGGTGTACCGGCACCTGCCCTCGGCAACGCCCCGGCGTGCCGCAGCGCCCATCCGCTCCGCGGCCGGCGTGGCCGCACTGCGCCAGCCCCAGCACGTGAGGGTCGCGCCATGAAGCGCCGCCCGTCCGCCACCTCCTGGCGCCCGAGCGCCGTGGCATCGTGCCTGGCCGTGACGGCCTGCGCGGTGACTCCGCCGCCGCCCGCCCCGATGCCGGCGCCCGCCGCCGTGGAGGCGATCCGGATGGCACAACGCGGACACGGCCGCGATGCCGCGTTCGAACGGTGCGGCGGCGACGCCTGCCCGCAACGCACGCCCAAGACGCTGCCGGCGCCCCCGGGCCCGGCCTTCCCTTCGCCGGCGGACAGCGAGACGGTGGCCTCGCCACCTGGGCACCCCGAAGAACGCACCGAACACGTACCGCCGCCCGCGCCCGCGCCCGCATCGGCATCGCCCAGCCCACCCTCGCCCGCGGTCCAGCAGGTGTCCGTGCACTTCCCGTTCGCGAGCGCACGCCTGGATACCGCGGCCCGCGCCGCGCTGCGCGAGGCCATGCCGAGGCTGGCGCGGGCCGACGAGGTCACCCTGAGCGGCCGCACCGACAGCACCGGACCGGCCGCCGCGAACGACTGGCTGGCCCAGGCCCGTGCCCAGGCAGTGCTGCGCGAGATCCTGGCCTTGGCACCTGGCACCGCCGCGCGTGTGCATGTCGACGCGCAGGGCGGATGCTGCTTCGCCGAATCGAACGACAGCCCTGCGGGCCGGGCCCGCAACCGGCGCGTCGAGATCCGCTACCGGATCGACCACCACGACCCGCCCTGAGCAGTCGCAGCCCACATGCACCCGCCGCGTGCACTGGCCCGACCGCGCCACCACGCCCACCCGCACCCACCCGTCCCTTCCGAATCCGTTCTTTCCTTCGCTGGAGATTCCCATGAGCCTTGCTGTCCTGTCCCCCTCCTCCCCGGCCACGCTGCGCTCGCCCGCGCGCAAGGTCGCCGGGCTCCTCGGCCTGCTGGCCATCGCCCTCCTCGGCCTGGCGCTCGCCTTCCCGAGCCACGCACTGGACCTCGTGGCCTTCACCGGGATTACCGGCCCCTTGACCAGCGCCCTCGCGCAGATCGCCAACCTGGGGCCCGGCATCAAGGCGCTGGTGGGCTTCGTGGGCTTCGTCGTCGCCTTGATCTCGCTGTCCGCCCTGCGCAACTTCGGTCCCGTCCTCTTCTATGTCGGGCTGGCGATCTTCGGCGCGGTGGGGCTCGTGATCGCCGGCGCGATCATGGGCGCGGTCATCTGAGCCGCCGGCGCGTCGGCATCCGGAGACCCACATGCAAGCGGACACCTACATCCCGCGGCGCCTGGACGATCAATGGAAGATCGGATTCTGGGATGTCGACGTCGCCGCGCCCATCCTGCTCGCTTTCTTCGCCGGCTACCTGTCCTCGAGCAAGGTGGCGTTCGCGGCCTGCATGGCCGCCGGCATCGCGGTATCGCGCTGGCTCGCGCGCCTGAAGGCCGACAAGCATCCGGCCTTCGCGATCCACTGGCTCTACTGGCACCTGCCGACGAACCCGGTGACGTCGCTGCGCGCGACACCGCCCTCGCACATCCGCCGCATGGTGGGCTGAGCCGGAGCACCGCCATGGACTTTGGCCGACTCAGCGGCGACCTCAAAGACGTTCGCCGCCGCAACCGGGGGCTGGGACTCGCCGTGGGCACGCTCGCCGCCGCCCTGCTCCTCGCGCTCCTCGTCATCCTCCATCTCCTGGGCACGGTGCGCACCGTGGTCGTGCCGCCATCGCTCAACAAGACCTTCTGGGTGACCGCCGACAAGGCATCGAACGCGTACCTCGAGCAGATGGGCAGCTTCGTCGCCTGGCTGATCCTGGATGTCACCCCCAGCACCATCGACTGGAAGAAGGACATCCTGCTGGGCTACGTCGACCCCGCGCAGTACGGCGCACTCAAGACGCGCCAGGAGGTCGAGGCCGAACGCCTCAAGCGCATCAACGCCACCACGGCCTTCGCGCCGCAGCAGCTGGTCGCCAGCGAAGACACGCAGTCCCTGGTCGTGCGCGGACGCCTGCGCACGCTCATCAACGGCTACGAGACCGCCAACGACCTCAAGGCCTACCGCATCGACTTCGGCCACGCCGACGCCCGCATGCACGTCATCGGATTCAAGGAGGTGCCCTATGCGGCCAAGTGACACCCGGCGAACGCCGCCGCTTCCAGCGGCCGGCATGCCTCGCTCGCGCATCCGCGCCGCCGCGGGCGCACCACCCGCCCTACCCGCCGCCCTACCCGCTCCGCGCGCCCTGCCGTCGCACGAGCGACGGGCCCGACTGTCCCCGGCCGCGCAGCGCATCCTCGCGGTCACGGCGCTGTCCCTGGGCCTGCAGGCGCATGCGCTGCAGGTGCTGGAGGCGAGCGACGGCGTGGCCGTCGAGGCCATCGTCTCCCAGAAGGAGCCCACGCGCATCCGCATCGAAGGGGCGCCGATCACCGATGTCTTCGGCAACGTCCATTCGAGCCACTGCGGTGGCGCGGCCCTGCCGGCGCCGTCATCGGCTGGCGCTCCTTCCGCCACGCCGGGGCTCGCCACGCCCACCGCCCCGTCGTCCCCGGCGGTCAACCCAGCGGGCGACGTCATCGTGGAATGCGACCGCGACAAGGGCGAGGTCTACATCCGCCCGGTCGGGGATGCGGCACGCCCGATCAACCTCTTCGTCTCCTCGGCCACCGCCACCTACACGCTGCTGCTGCGCCGCTCCGACACTCCGGCCGACACCATCGTGATCCGGGACAAGACCCCGCAGGCACTGCGCCCGTCCATCGCCGAGCCCGCGCCCTCGGGCCCCGCGCCGAACCACGTGCGCACGATGAAGGCGCTGCTGGTGGCCATGGCCTCGGACCGGGTCCCGCCGGATGTCAAGGTCGAAGAGACTTCGCGCTCCATCCAGCTCTGGGCCGAGTCCCGCTTCACCCTGCTGCGCCGCTTCGAGGGCCGGGGCTTCGTCGGCGAGAAGTACGCGCTGCAGAACACCAGCAGCGCCCCGATGGTGCTGGCCGAGCAGGAGTTCGATCGGCCCGACAGCCGCACCGGGGGCGAGATCGCCGGCATCGCGATCGAGCACCACAACCTGCGGCCCGGAGAGAGCACCAGCGTCTACGTGATCCGCCGCGGAGGCACGCGATGAGCGCGCCGTCCACCCCGCCCGGCGCCATGCGCAGCCTGCTGGAGCGTCTCTCGCCGCGCCAGCGCCAGTACGGGCTGCTGGCCGCCATCCTGGGCGGCGGCATCGGCCTGCTGTGGCTGATCCTCAGCGTCTCCGCCCGGGGCCCTGCGTCCCCACCGAGCGGCCAGGCAGCCCCCGCGCGGCCCGGCGACGTCACCAACATCGGCGTGCTGCCGCCCGGCGGCCAGGTCAACCCGGTCGACCAGTGGGTCGGCACGGCGGGCCGCAAGCTCGCCCAGTACGAGACCGAGCGCGAGGAGCAGGGCCGGCTCAACAAGGACCGGCAGGCCTTCGAGGCCCGCACGATGCAGCGCTTCGCGGAGCTCGAGCAGCGCCTGACGGCCAGCCCGCCGACCCTGGCGGCCGCCGCGCCTGCCGCGCCCACCGCGCTCCCTGCGACACCGGCCCCCTCCCTGCCGCCTCCATCCACGCCCCCCGCCGGCATGCCGCCCGCGGCCAGCCTGCCCGCGCCGCCGCCCGCGGTAGCGGGCGCCATGCCGGAGGGGCCTCCCGCGTTCCAGCCCACCGCTCCCCCGGCTCCCCCGGTGCCCGTGATCTCGCGCGTGACGCTGGCCGATCGCGCCCGCCGGGCCGTCGCCGCGGGCCACGACGGCCCGGCCCGCGCCGAGGACGCCGCGAAGCCGTCCGCCGCGCCCCAGACCGTCTCCACCTTCCTGCCCGTGAGCTTCACGCGCGGCATCCTGCTCGGCGGCCTGGATGCGCCCAGCGGCGGGCAGTCCCAGTCCAACCCGCATCCGGTGCTGATCCGGCTCTCGGACAACAGCGTCCTGCCCAACCAGTTCCGGGGCGAGTACCGGGAGTGCTTCGTGGTCGCCGCGGGCTACGGCGACATCAGCTCCGAGCGCGCCTACCTGCGCACCGAGAACCTGTCTTGCGTGCGCGCCGATGGCGCCACCCTGGAGGTGCGCATCCAGGGCTCGGTCTACGGCGAGGACGGCAAGGTCGGCATGCGCGGTCGCCTCGTGACCAAGCAGGGCCAGATGCTCGCCAATGCCCTGCTGGCCGGCGTCGTCAGCGGCATCGGCCAGGGCCTCTCGACGGCCAACACCACCTACAGCAGCTCTCCGTTGGGCACGATGGCCAGCGCCGACGGCAACGCCGACGCCTACCGCGCGGGGCTGGGAAGCGGCGTGGGCAAGGCGCTGGACCGCCTCGCCCAGTACTACATCAAGCTGGCCGAGAACACCTTCCCCGTCATCGAGGTGGATGCCGGCCGCCAGATCGACGTCGTGATCACCAAGGGCGTGCGCATCGACGTGCCGATGACGGCCACGGCCACGGTCGAGCGCGGCCCCCGCCGCTCCCCTTCCCCCGAAACCCGCTACCTGGAGGCCACCGATGATGGCAACTACTGAATCCACGCGCGCCTCGCGGCGCCTTGTCGGCGCAACGGCATGGGGCATGGCGCTGTCCACCGTGCTGCTGGCCTTCGCTGCGCCGGGCCATGCCGGCACGCCCGAGGAGACGCGGCTGCTCGCCGCGCTGCGCAAGGCCCACCCGGGCACGCAGTTCACCGAGGTCTCGCGCACCGATGTCCCGGGCCTCTACGAAGTCTGGATGAACGGCAACGTGGCCTACGTCCCGGCCTCGAATCCGCGCTTCTTCGTTTTCGGGCGGCTCTTCGACACGCAGAGCATGCGCGACATCACGGGTCCCAGGATCGCGCAGCGCACCGCCGATCCGGTCGGGCAGCCCGCCACGGAGTCCGTGTCCCGGACGCCCGTGCTGATCGACCAGTTGCCGCTCGCCGATGCGATCAAGACGGTGCGCGGCAACGGGCAGCGCAAGGTCGCGGTCTTCAGCGACCCGAACTGCGTGTACTGCAAGCAGCTCGAACCCGAGCTCGCCGGCATCGACAACGTCACCACCTACACCTTCCTCGTGCCCTTCCAGGGCGAGGCGCGGCCCATCGCGATCTGGTGCGCCGCCGACCGCGAGCGTGCCTGGCAGCAATGGATGCTGCAGGCGGACGCCGGCGCGCTGCAGCCCCATGCGGGATGTGAGCACCCCGTGCAGCGCAACCTCGCGCTCGCGCGCCGCCTCGGGGTGCAGGGCACGCCCACCCTGTTCTGGGCCGACGGCAGCCGCACCGATGGCTATGTCGGCCGCGCCGAGCTGGAAGCCCGGCTCGCCGACGCCGCCCGGGCCGCGGGCGCGAAGCCCTCGCCCGAAGGGAAGACGCCATGAGCGCCACGACACTGCGTGCGGCGGGCCTGGCGCTGCTGCTGCCCCTGGCCGGCTGCGTCAACATGTCGGGGCTGGCCAGCGAATCCCGGTACGCCTGCGCGGCGCCCGAAGGCGTGGCCTGCGACTCGGTGTCGGGCACCTATGCCAATGCCGTGCAGCACAACCTGCCGAGCCAGCGGGGGCGACCGCCCGCATCGGACTCCGCGGCGCCGGCCCTCCCTCCGGCGGCGGCCGCCCCGACGCGCCAGCCCATCGCGGCCCATCCCGCCGCCCTCGAGCAGGCCAGCGAGGATGCCCGCTCCGGCCTGGCGCTGCGCTCGCGGGCCAGGGTGCTGCGCCTGTGGACCAGGCCCTGGGAAGACGTGGACGGTGACCTCTGGGACCAGGGCTATGTCTACGTCCAGGTGGACGCCGGGCGCTGGCAGATCGATCACCTGCGCCAACGCATCCGCGACCAGTACCTCCCGCTGCGCGCCCCGCCGGCCACCGCGTCCGCAGAAAGCGAAGGGGCAGCCAGCGCATCGGGCCGGGGCCCGGCGGCCCCCGTCACGGACGAGCGCGCCACGATCCCCACCGATGGCGGCGCTCAGCGCCCGTCCTCCTTTCACCCCTTCCCCTCGCTCGCCCGTCCGCCGGCGGCGCCAGGGTCCCGTCCGCAGTGAGGCCACCATGCGACTTTCCTCCAACGAAGCCGGCGTGGGCGCATCCCGTGGCGTGCCGTTGTTTCCGTTCGGCTCGCCCGCGGACACCCCGGCCGAACAGTTCGCCGGCTGGCTACCCTACTCCGCCTACCTGGCCGATGAACGGCTCTTCGTCAACCGGGACGGGATGGGTTTCATGCTGGAACTCATGCCGCAAAGCGGGGCGGACGAGCGCATGGCCGAGGTGCTCGTCTCCCTCTACGCCAACTGCCCCGCGGACACCGGCCTGCAGTTCCACCTCTTCGCCTCGCCCCACATCCGCCACCAGCTGCGCCAGTACACCAACCTGCGCGTGGAAGACGACGACCAGCGAGAGAAGGCCCGGGCTTGGGGGCGGCCCGTGCCGAACGAGAACCTGTTTCGCAAGCTGGCGCGCCAGCGCGTGCAGCACCTGCTGCGCGGCACGCAGGCTTCGATCACGTCGGGCTTTCACTACACCCTGCGCGACTTCCGGCTGATGCTGAGCGTGAGCGTCCCCGGCGATGCGGAAAACCTGAGCAAGCGCGAAGCCTTGCTCACGCTGCGCGACTCGATGGCCGCCACGTTGCGCTCCGCCATGCTCCCCAACCGTGTCTGCGATGCGGCCGATCTGATCAACTGGTGCGCGCTGTTCACGAACCCCGACCGGATCGCGCACTCCGACGTCGAAGACCTGAACTTCGACGACGACCGCTGGCTGCGCTACGACGACGGCCGCGAGATCCGCGACCAGATCGTGGACTTCGACACCATCCAGGACCCGCATCCTTCGGGCATCAGGCTCTGGAAGGAAACCAGCGCGGAGGTGCTGGAAGCGCGCTTCTACTCCATCAAGAGCTTCCCCGAGCGATTCGCGCTCTGGCAGATGGGCTCGCTGATCGGCGACCTGATGCAGCCGGCCCTGCAGTACAGCGCGCCCTTCCTCGTCACACTGGGCGTGCACATCCTGGACCCGAACGCCACCAAGTCGGTGGTCACGGCGAACCACGTGCGCGCCACGCAGAACGCCAGGTCGAAGATGGCCGACGTGATGCCGGACGTGCGCAAGAAGCTCGACGACTGGTCCGCGGCGGCCGATGCGATCGACACCGGCGGCAGTCTCGTGAGCCTGTACCACCAGCTCGCGATCTTCACCCACCCGGACAAGGCGGCATCGGCCCACGAAGCGGCCAACGCCATCTGGCGCGCGCGGGGCTTCCAGCTCAACGCGGACGCCTACATGCACCGCCAGGCGCTGCTCGCCAGCCTGCCGATGACGCTCACGCCCCGGATGCACAAGGACCTCGCCAAGATGCGCCGCGTCACGCGCAAGACGATGGCCAACGCGATCCACATGGCGCCGCTGATCGCCGAGTGGCGCGGCACGCGCACGCCCGCGCTGGTCTTCGGCGGGCGGCGCGGCCAGGTCATGACGCTGGACCTCTTCGACAACGACCTGGGCAACTACAACTTCGCGATCATCGGTGCGCCGGGCTCGGGCAAGTCCGTGCTCATGAACGAGCTGGCCTGGTCGTACCGCGCGATCGGCGCCAAGGTCTGGATGCTGGACCTGGGCCGCAGCTTCGAGAAGCTGTGCCGCAAGGCCCAGGGCACCTACATCGAGTTCCGGGCAGACGCCGACATCTGCCTGAACCCGTTCACGATCGTGCGCGACATCAACGAAGACATCGACATGCTCGTGCCGGGCATCGCCAAGATGTGCTCGATGCAGCACACGCTGGAGGAAGTGCAGTACAAGGCGATCTCCGCCATGGTGCTCAAGCTCTGGCGCGAGCACGGGCAGGACCTCACGATCACGGGCCTGCGCGATGCCTTCAAGACCGGCTCCATCGAAGAGCTGGGGGTGGTCAGCGACCAGCGCATCAGGGACCTCGCGATCATGCTCAATCCCTATGCCAGGGGCGGGCAGTACGAGCGCTTCTTCGAAGGCCGCGCCAACATCGATTTCAGCAACGACTTCATCGTCATCGAGAACGAGGAATTGAAGCGCCGACCGGACTTGCACGCGGTGGTCAACATCCTGCTGCTGCACCAGATCACCGGCGAGATGTACCTGACCCGAAACCGCAGGAAGGTCCTCTTCATCGATGAGCTGAAGCAGCAGCTCGGGGACATCGGCGCCGACGATCCCGTCAAGGCCGCCGTGGTCGAGGAAGCCGCGCGCCGCGCCCGCAAGTACGGTGGCGCGCTCGGCACCGCAACCCAGAGCGCCGACGACTACTACGGCTCGGCGCAGATGGAGGCTGCATTCAACTGTTCGGACTGGGTCTTCCTGCTGCGGCAGAAACCAGAGTCCATCGAGATGCTGGACCGCAAAGGGCGGCTCTCGATGGACGAGCCCAAGAAGCGGCTGCTGAACTCCCTGCGCACCGAGGCCGGCGCGTTCTCCGAGCTCTACATCTCCTCGCCGGTCGGCGAAGGCGTCGCGCGCAACATCCTCGATCCCGCGACGCACCTGCTGTTCTCGAACAAGCTCGAGGACAACGCGCCCATCGATGCACTGCGCGCGCAGGGCCTGTCGATCGACGAGGCCATCACCGAGTTGCTGCGGCAGCGGGGGCACGCGCTATGAAGGCCCTGCTGCTCCACGCGGGGGTCACGGCGCTGCTCGTGGCCGCCGGCATCGCGGCCTACGACCGCTGGGTGCTGCGTCCCGCCCTGCGGGTGGGCGTGGTGGACCTGTCCGAGGTCTACCGCGCCAAGGAAGCCCAGTTCACGCAACTGCTCACCGCGGCCTCCGCCTCCGGCTCCGACGAGGAGCGCGAACGGGCGCTGTCCCTGGCGCGCCGCTTCTCGCAGCGCCTGCCCGCCGCCCTCGACGAACTGCCACGCGAATGCGGCTGCCTGGTCGTGCTGCGGACCGCGGTGGCCGGCAGCCCGCACGCCGTCGACCTCACGCCGGCACTGCGCCGGAAGGTGGACATGCCATGACGATGGACTACGCCCCCCTCCCGCCCGGCATCCCCCCCACCCCGGCGCGGCCGCGCTGGTGGTCCCGGCGCCGCCGCGACCTGCGGGAGCTGCTGCGGCACATGCGCCGCCGCTGGATCGTCTACCTGCCGGTGTTCGCGATCTGGGGCTTCGCCTACGCACGGCTTTTCATCGACCCGACGCCCCGCGTGCCCGTGCTCTTCAACTGGACGCCCAGCCTGCCCTACCGCATGGCCCTGATGCAGTACGGCCATGCCCCGCTGCGGCGTGGCGACCTCATCGTGTTCGCCTTCGACGGCGAGGCCCAGGCGCAATACCCCGGCCTGCGGAGGCAGCCGTTTTTCAAGATCGTGCGCGGACTGCCGGGCGATGCCGTGACGCTGCAGGGGCGCCTCGTCCACGTCAACGGCGAGCCCATGGGCATCGCCAAGACCCACGCGCACGACCGCAACCCTCTCGCCCCCATCGACGCGGTGGTCATCCCCGCCGGCCACTACTACGTCCAGGGCACCAGCGCCGACAGCTTCGACTCGCGCTACCGCGAGAGCGGCCTCGTGCGCGCCGACCAGGTGCTCGGCGTCGTGGTGCCCCTTTTCTGAAGGAGATGGAGATGCCACGCGAGCCCGCCTGCTGCGCCTTGACCTGCCCCCTGATCCGGCCCCTGATCCATCGATCCATGGTCCGCCGCCACGCGCTGGCGCTGGCCGTGTGCGCACTCGCCGCCGCGCATGCGCCCCTCCTGGCGCAGACCAGCCCTGCCCGCGGGCCACTGGCGCCGGCCGGGGCGGCGGCCCCGGCCGGCACCGCACCCGGCGACAGCATGCCGCTGGCGGACTACCTGGGCCTGCTGCGGCAAATCGCGCCAGCCGCCGAGGATGGTGCGCGGACCTATCTGGCCGCGGCACGGCTGCGCTGCGGACGGGAATTGAACACGGCCGAACTGCGCCTCGCGATGGCACAGGACGGTGGCGATCCGGTTCTGATGGGCTTGATCCGGGCCGCCCACCAGCAGGACCGCGGCGCGCGCCAGCAACTCGTCGCCCAGGTCCGCTGCCCCAGCGGAGGCACGCGATGACGCCTCCTTCGGCCACGACAGCGCGACTCGCGCGCCTTGCCCGGTCCGCACTGTCCGCGATGACCACGCTCTCGGCCTTCGGGCCGGTGGTGGCGCACGCCACCGATCTGGGCACGGTCGGCCCGACCTACGAGATCGCCGAGCCCCACCTGCTGCAGATGATCGAGCAACGCCTGCGCGAGAAGGAACGCTCCGGCGAGCTCGCACGCATCGAGCAGGACGCCCGGTCCCGCGGTACGGACACCGTCCGCCGACCGCCTCCCGTCGTCGGCGTGCACGCCACCGCCACTGCCCGCACCTTCTACTTCGATCCAACCTACACGCTGGACCAGAACATCCTCGGCGCCAGGGGCGAGCTGCTGTTCGCCGCGGGCACGAAGGCCAACCCGCTGGACGTGGTCACGATGTCGCGCCACCTGCTGTTCTTCGACGCCCGCGACAGCCGCCAGGTGCGCCGCGCCCGCGAGCTGATGGCGCACTACCAGGGCAAGGTCAAGCCGGTCCTCACCGGCGGCTCGTACCTGGACCTCATGAAGTCCTGGCGCATCCCCGTGTACTACGACCAGCAGGGGCTCCTCACGCGCCGCCTGGGCATCACCCAGGTGCCGGCCCTCGTCTCGCAGGAAGGCCAGCGGCTGCGCATCGACGAGATGGAGGTTTCCCGATGAAGATCCGCCCGCTCACCGCCGCCGCCCGGTGGCTGCTTGCGCTGTCCCTGGTGCTCGGAGCCGCGGCGGTCCCGGCCACCACCTGCACCGGGAAGTTTCCGAACCCGATCACGGACATCTGCTGGAGCTGCATCCTGCCGATCAGCATCGGCGGCGCGCGCATCGGCAACTTCGGAGACCAGGAGGACATCGACAACCCGTCCAGCCCGCTGTGCACCTGCGGGGTCAATCCGGTGATCGGCCTGTCGGTCGGCTTCTGGGAACCCGCGCGCCACGTCGAGGCGGTGCGCAAGCCCTTCTGCCTGACGTCGCTCGGCGGCATCGACCTCGATCCCGGCATCCCGGCCCCAGAGGCGGCGCGCTTCACGCGACCGGAAGGCGACGGCGATGGCGGCTCGTTCTACCAGGCCCACTTCTACGTGAATCCGGTCCTTTACTACCTCGAGGCGGTCACGGACTTCCCCTGCCTGGAACGCGGCTCCTTCGACCTGGCGTACCTCACCGAGGTGGATCCGCTTTGGGCCGACGACGAGCTCACGCTGATCCTGAATCCGGATGCCACGCTCTTCGCCAATCCGGTCGCGGTGGCCGCCTGCGCGGCCGACTGCGTCGCGGCCTCGGTCGGCTTCGGCATCCGGGAACTCTTCTGGTGCGCGGGCTGCCAGGGCGCCCTCTACCCCATGAACGGCCATGCGCCCTACCACCTGGGTGGCGTGCGCACCGCCGCGCTCATGGCCCAGCGGCTCACGGCCAAGATGCACCGCGAGCTCATCGCGTGGGGCTGGCACGGCCAGCCCGGGCTGTGCGGCCCCTACTTCGCGCCGGTGATGGACAAGGCTGCCTACAAGACGCAGCTCACCTACCCCATCCCCAACACCTCCAAGGAAGCGGGCAAGTGCTGCCAGCCCTTCGGCCGCACCACCGTGGGCTGGGGCGCCGGCAAGGAGTACCCGGTGCGCGGCGAAGACTTCGCCTTCATGTTGTTCAGAAAAAGGAACTGCTGTGTCGGCTACTGAACGTCTCCGCTGCCAGGGCGGAGCTGCCCGCCTCCCGCTGGCCTCATCGCGGCTCTTCGGCCTGGTGCTGTTGGCGGGGACCGCATCGGCCATGGCCCAGGCGCCGGTGGTCACCGACGCGGACATCGAGCGCGCCCGACAGGGCCAACCCACGGTCACGGACCGGGACATCGAGGCGGCGCGCCGCAAACACGGCGTGGCGCCACCCGCTGCGGGAGGACCGTCCGCGGCGCCGCGCGGCCCGGCGATCGACGCACTGCCCCAGCCGGCCACCCGCACCCCCATCGACCTCGAGGCGCTGGCGCGCGGCTATGCGTCGCAGTCGGATGCCATGGCCGCGGCACAGGGGCTCGCCAGCGGCCCGGGACTCTTCGTCTTCGTGAGCCTGGCGATGCCACGCCCCGCGCTGGAGAAACTGATCGACCAGGCGGCACGCGCCCGGGCCTCCGTCATCCTGCGCGGCTTCGCCCGGGGCTCGCTGCGCGAAACCGTCACCCAGGTCCAGGGACTGATCGGCACGCGCCAGGTCGCTGTGCAGATCGACCCGCAGGCCTTCGACCGTTTCTCCATCGCCCGCGTGCCCAGCTTCGTGCTGGTGCGCGATGGAACGCGGCCGGTGTCGTGCGCCGCGGGCACCTGCGCGCCACCGGAAGGCTTCCTGCGGGTCGCCGGCGATGTCAGCCTGGACTATGCGCTGGAGCACATGCAGCGCGCCGCGCCCGCTTTCAGCACCGAGGCCAGGCCCTTTCTCGACCGCCTCCGCCCGTCAGCGGCGACGAAGCCCGTAGGTCGGTAGGGGTCGCCCATGTCGAGGAGCATCATGCCCCACCTGAAGCGCGCGATCGTGTGGTTCACGCTGGGCTGCTTCGTCGCGACCCATGCCGGCGCCCAGGTGGGGCCACATGCGGAAGGCACGGCCGCCGGGCAGGCGGCCAACCCCGTGATCCGCGGCAACATCACCACACCCAGCGCAT
Organism: Paracidovorax anthurii; assembly: GCF_003269065.1. Taxonomy (GTDB): domain Bacteria; phylum Pseudomonadota; class Gammaproteobacteria; order Burkholderiales; family Burkholderiaceae_C; genus Paracidovorax; species Paracidovorax anthurii. Next base: position 87,898 of record NZ_QLTA01000014.1, on the reverse strand, counting down.
CGACCGTGGTGCCTGGCTACACCGCGACGCCACCGGAGCGCCTGTACCACGGCCAACCGAATCTTTCCGGGCAGACCAGCGCGCGGCTGGCGGCCTGCGCCACCACGCCCAACGATACCGTGTGCCAGGCCCTGCTGGGCGCCCGGGCTTCGGCCAACACCCCGCGCGACCCCGTCTCGCCCTACGACCCGGCGGTGCTGGGCGCGCGCCGTGTGGCGGGCAATCCCTCGACGGCGCTGGAGGACATCGCGAGCTTCTACAGCGGCTGCCAGGTGGACACGTGGGCCACACCCGGGTCGCAGACGCGGGTGTGCCGCCAGTACACCGGCACGACCGCGCAGTCCTGCGCGCGCACGCTGTCGGTATCGATTTCGCGCACGAGCAGTTGCCCGCCGGGCGAATGGTTCGCGCAGGCCGCCTCCGGAAGCTCGGCCCTGGCCGTGCAGTGCAAGCCGGACCTGCCCGCCTCCGCGCAGCACCTGCGGGTCACGAACGGCGGCGTCCCGCTGGCCTTCTTCGACGTCGACATGACGACGGCGCTGGTCTTCCCGCAGTGGGTCGCGCCCCTGCCGGACACGCCATGGTGGGCCGGCGGGCGCAACGGCGTGTGGGTGGCCAACAACCGGTGCGCAGGCGACAGCTGCCGCCTCACGGGCTTCATCGCCCAGGAGTACCGCCAGATCTGCACCGGCGGCGGCGGGGATGGCGGCGACTCGGCCTGCACGACCGAGCGCCCCTTCCTCGAGGTCTACGCCGCCTGCCCGGCCGGCACGCAAAGCGGCGACCACATCGTCCACACCACCGACAGTGGTGGCGACGGCAGCAACAGCCAGACGGTCTATCTGGAGCAGACCACCTGCTATGCGCCGACGCGGCAGCCGTCCGAACACTTCGGCACCGACGTCACGGGCACGGTATCGGGCTTCTATTGGACGGCGCATTCCAACCGGCCCATCGTGGGTTTCCGGCTGAACCCGGCCTATGGTCCCATCCCGCAGATGTCGCTGGCCTACGAGCGGCCGCACACGACCGTCACCGAGTCCGACCATTGGGATGATCAGTGCGCGGCGCGGGCCAGCGACGGGCGATGCGCCGTGACGGGGGCCGCGCGCTGCGTCGACGGGCCGGCCACCAAGGCGGTCGACGGCGCTCCGGTCACCCGGGCCTGCTGGCGCTACGAGACCTCGCTGTCCTGCCAGTTCGCGGGCGCCACCGACGAATGCGCACCGCTGGCCGCCGCGGGCTGCACGCCCTCGGGCAGCACCTGCCGGCAGATGAACCCGGCCACGGGCACCTGCGAGATCACAGAGAACACCTACCGCTGCCCGGTGCCCGCGGGCACGGCGACGGCGGCACGCAACTGCCCCGCCGACGTGTTCTGCATCGCGGGCAGCTGCTTCAACACGACCTACACGAACGACGCGGACTTCGCGCGCTCGATGTCCTTCCTGGAGGCCGCACGGGAAGCCGGTGTCTACCTCGACACCGACCACCTCCAGGTCTTCAAGGGCGAAGCCAACCGCTGCCGAGACCGGCTGCTCGCCAACTGCTGCCGCAGCGATCCTGCGGGCAGCGGCATGAGCAACCAGAGCCTGTTCGGCGTGGGCTCCCGGCTGGTGTTCGACGCGCTCATGAATTCGGGCAACCGCGAGTTCCTCTACCAGGGCATGCAGGCCCTGCTGATGGGCGGCGGGTTCAGCGGCAGCTTCACCAGCTACGGCGTCACGGTGGCGGTGAACGGCACCGCGTTGCCCGCCGGTTCGGCCGTGCTCTATTCCGGCGAGAGCCTCGTCGTCGCCTTCGATCCCTGGAGCCTGGCGATCGCCATCGTCATCTACATCGTGATGTCCGCGATGTCGTGCGACGAGGAGGAAGGCAAGCTCGCGATGAAGGAAGGCGCGCGGCTGTGCCATTCGGTCGGCACCTACTGTTCCTCCTGCATCCGGGTGCTGGGCCGCTGCGTCTCGTGCATCACGCACACGACCGGCAAGTGCTGCTTCAACTCGGTGCTGGCGCGCGTCATCAACGAGCAAGGCCGGATGCAGGTCGGCAAGGGCTGGGGCACCGCACAGGCCCCGGACTGCTCGGGCTTCACGATCGCCCAGCTGCAAAGCCTGGACTTCGCGCGCATGGACCTGACCGAGTTCTATGCCTCCATCGTGCCGCGCATGCCCGACGCCGGCGCGATGCAGGGCGACGCCGCCGGCCGCGCGGCCAATTGCTACTACGGAGAAGGTAGATGCCAATGAAGCCCGCCCCGCGCATCGCGACCACCTGCCTGTGGGCCGCGCTCGCCCTTTCCCCGGCCGCCGGCGCCGCGCCCGTACGCACCCCAGTCCCCGACGCCCGCCCCGTGCTGCTGGCGGCGCTGCGGGCCGCAGATGGCACGGCCCACGGCGTGCTGACCGGCGAGGTCGCAGATGCGATCTCCCGGCACTTCGAGGCCACCTCTGCGATCTACATCGACGTCACGACCGAGAAGCGCTACCGCGAGCCAGGATGCAGCCGCCTGAAGGTGCGGTTCTGGCAGGAGGGCGTGAAGCTGCCCGGCGTGGCCGCGCCGCGCAGGCAGACGATCGATTTCGGGATCAACTACTGCGCCACGGGGCTGCCACCCCGATCGCTGCTGTGAGCGCGCGATGGCGAACCATCACCTCCGAACATCTCTGGCACTGCTGCTGAGCCTCGTGCTGGCGCCGCTCTGCGATGCGGTATGGGCGCAGGGCTCCGGCGCGGCGCCCGCGCACGACGATGCCACCCGCGCCTACTGGTCCGACCGCTGGCGGGGTTGGCACTTCTACGAAGATCCTCCGCGGGAGGAAGTCGAGCCGCCATCGCGCCCCGCCCCGGCCGCGGCGCCCCGAACGGCTGCGCCGCCGCGCCCGCCCGAGCTGGTGGAGTTCGAACGGCTCCAGAAGACCCTCGAGGACCTGCGCAACATCGCCATCATGCGGCCGAGCGAGGCCAACGTGCGCCGCTACATGGAACTGGAGATGCAGGTCGTGAACCGCGCCTCCTACTTCGCCGACGTCGCACAGCGCGTGGCCTGGGCCACGCCCGAACTCGATCCGACGCTGCAGGGCCGACCCGTGAATGCGCAGGCGCTGGAAGTCTTCGAGCGGCAGCAGCGCACCGACCGCTCCACCTCGGTGGCTACGCTGGGGCGCGACCACGTGCTGTTCTTCTTCTACCGCTCGGACTGTCCGTATTGCCACGCGTTCGCGCCCACGCTGCAGGCCTTCGAGGCGCGCCATGGCATCCAGGTCGTCGCCGTGAGCGTCGACGGGGGGCCCATGCCGGGCTTCCCGCGCGCGCGTCCCGACAACGGAATTGCCACCGCCCTGCAGGTCACCCAGGTGCCCGCCGTCTTCCTCGCCCAGCCCGCCACCGGAAAGATCACTCCGATCGGTGCCGGCGTGCTGTCGGAGTCGCAGTTGCTGGAACGGATTTCGATCGTGTCCTCGCCCGCCGGCGAGGCGCTGCTGCCCGGCGCCACGCGGCGCCTGTCCCTGCCCTAGGAGGTCGCCATGCCCTTCCTGCCCTGCTTCGCCCGCCGCCGCAAGGCCACCGCGCTGGCCGCCTGCCTGGCGCTCCTCTGCGCGGCCCCGCCCAGCCGCGCCGACCTCAACAGCGAGGTCAACGACATGTTCAACAACCTGGGCGCCATCGGCAACTACACGGCGCCGGGCGCCTTCCGGGGACAGACCTACAACACCTACACCGGTGGCTCGCTGATGATGCGCTCGCCCAACAAGGTCTACCAGCTCGCAGCCATCCAGTTCCCGAGCGCCAAGGCCGGCTGCGGCGGGATCGACGTCTTCGGGGGCAGCTTCAGCCACATCTCCGCGCAGGAGTTCAAGAACCTCCTGCGCAACATCACGGCCGCGCTCCCAGGCATCGCGTTCCAGCTCGCGCTCGAGGCCGTCTCGCCGCTGCTGGGCGGCCTGACCAAATGGGCCAAGGGCCTGGAGACCTGGATCAACAACGCCCGCATCAACTCGTGCGAGACGGCCAAGGCCATCGTCAGCACGGCCGCCGAGGCCGTGGGCTACAGCTCCCAGGAAAGCTGCTCCGACCTCGCGATGGAGATGGGCCTGGAGAGCGACCGCGACGCGGCGCGGCGGCGCTGCGCGACCGACCGGCCCGGCATCTTGTCCTCCGCGCGATCCTCGGGCGACGCGAACGTGCGCAACAAGGCCCCGTTCGTCGGCAACCTGACCTGGAAGGCGCTGCAGCACGCGGGCGCCTACCTGGACGACTCCGGGCGGGAACTGATCATGAGCATGGTCGGCACCGTCATCTACTACCCCGAGGAGTCGGGGCGCGACCCCGAACCCATCGCGCCCACCCTGACCTCCATCAGCCAGTTGCTCTACGGCCAGGCCGCGGGCTCCGGCACGAACGTCGTCCAGCACCTGCTGCGCTGCAACGACACCACGAACTGCGACGGGGTCTCTCTCAACACGGCGTACAACCACGTGCCGTTCACCGCGCGCGTGGAAACCATGATGCGATCGATCGCCGACCGCATCGCCACGCGCACGCCCATCCCCAACAACTCGGCCGAAGTCGGCTTCGTGAACCAGACCACCGAGCCGGTGTACAAGATGCTCTCCATCGGCACCAGCATCCCGGGCTCAGGGCTCGCCGACAGCCTGATCGGCCAGTACCGCGACGTGATCGCCGCCGACTACGCCTACGTCCTTCTGGAACGCAACCTGAGGGTCGGCATGGCGGCCCTGGCCAAGGACTTCACGCTGCAGCAGCACCAGCGCGATCAGGCCCACCAGATCCGTCAACGCGCCCAGGCACTCCTGCTGCTGCTCTCCCAGGAGAAAAACCTGCTGTACCAGAAGGTCGGCTCGTTCCGCGCCGTGGCGAGCCACCTGGAGCAACTGGAGCGCCAACTGCGCTCGAGCATGCCCCAGCACGTCATGGACATGCTGGGCCAGCAGGCGGCCTACGGATCGCGCTGAACGCCCTGCCAACACAGAACCAATGGAGGGGTGCCGCCATGTGGGAAATCTACGCCTACCAGAACGCGGACAGCCTGTTCGGCGTATTCAACGCGGCCGCGGCCATCCATGCGTCGAGCGACTACTCCGCGGCCGTCGCGGCGGTGGCTTTCTGCGGCTTTGTCGCTGCCCTGATCGCCTACGCCTTCGCCCCCGAAAAGCTCCAGGGCTGGAAATGGCTGGCCACCGTGGTGCTGGTCTTCGGCATCCTGATCGTGCCAAGGGTCACGGTGGGCATCGTGGACCGCACCGGGGGCTCGGCCGTGCGCGTGGTCGACAACGTGCCCTTCGGCGTCGCGGTGTTGGGCAGCCTCACCAGCACGATCGGGCACACCCTCACCGGCCTCTTCGAGACGGCCTTCCAGGTAATCCCGGGCATGGGGGCATTGCCGGCGGAACTCTCCTACGAGCGCAACGGGCTGATGTTCGGCAACCGCCTCGTGCGCGAGACCGGCAACGTGGTGTTCCAGGACCCGGCCTTCCGCACCGATCTGGTCAACTTCATCCACAACTGCACGACCTATGACCTGATCGATGGCACGCTCGATCCGGCCACCTTCTCCACATCGGATGACGTCTGGCCCTTGATGGCCTCACCCAATCCGGCACGCTTCAGCACGCTGACCCGTGCCGGCGGCGCCGTGGGCGTAGACACCTGTCCCAACGTCTATCTGGGCCTGAACGGCCGGCTGCCGGCGCAGATCCAGCGCATCCAGGGCAGGCTGGCCTTCCAGCTCAACCCGACACTTCCCGGCACCGCTGCGGCGGCCGCGATCGCAGGCCAGATCCAGCAGGCCTACCTCAAAAACAGCATCGCCAACGCTTCGGCCACGGCCGCCGACATCATCCGCCAGAACGCGATGCTCAACGCCCTGGAAGACACCGGCAAGATCGTGGGGCAGAAGGTCAACGACCCCGCGGCCATGGTGCTGGCCGTGGGCCGGGCACAGGCCGTCGCGCAGATGAACGCCTCGTGGCTCAACTTCGGCAAGGTGGCCGAGCAGGCGCTGCCGGTGCTGCGCAACGTGATCGAGGCGGTCACCTACGCCCTCTTCCCGCTCTTCGTGCTGCTGCTCCTGCTGACCAGCGGCCGCGAGACCATGCTGGCCTTCAAAGGCTATGCGACGATCCTGATCTGGATCCAGCTGTGGCCGCCGCTCTACGCGATCCTCAACTACATGGCCTCGGTCTACGCCGCCTACGACCTGGCGGCGGCCGCGGACCTGGGCTCCGGGGCCAAAGCGCTGGCACTGCAGACGTCTTCGGTGATCTACTCGCGCGCGCTGTCGGGCGAGGCCGTCGTCGGCTATCTCGCGATCAGCATCCCGTTCATCGCCTGGGCCGCGCTCAAGCGCATGGAAAACTTCGGCACCGCATTGGTCGGAGGTCTGTCCGGCTTGCAGGCCACCCTCTCGGGATCCACCGCGGCCTCCACCGTGGGCAACACCTCGCTGGGCAACGTGTCGATGGACCAGATGCAGCTCGCGCCGAACCGCACTTCGGCGTTCATGGGCAGTTGGCAGAACGACCTGAGCGGCAACACCTTCACCGCCAGCGCACTCAGCGGAACGACGGCGGTAAGCCTGCTGCGCAACCAGGGCTTCGCGTCGCGGGTTGTCTCGATGCGGGTGTCCGAACAGGACGTGCAGGACGCGAGCCGGCAGGTGGATGCGGCGCGCAGTGAGTCGGTCGCGGCCAGCAACGAGCGCTCGGCGATGCTCGCGGAAGCGTTCACCAAGGGCGTGACCAAGCTGCGGTCTTCGCGCAGCAGCTCCGGCTCGACGTCGAGCAGCTTCGAGCAGTTCGGCGAAACACTCAACCGTCTGGACCAGATCAGCAAGAGCGTGGCCGACTCCACCGGCCTCTCGCAATCACAGGTCGCTCGCATCGCACTTGGCGCGTCGGGGCGTTTGGGCATCAGTTCACCCATAGCCGGAGTATCTGGCAACGCCACTGCCGACAAGAGCTACGCATCGAGCCTTTCAGCGGAAGAGCGTCGTGTCGTCGGCAGCATGACAAGCGATCAACTCGCCGAATTCAAGCAGTTCGGCGACCGGGCATCTCAGGACAGGAGCTTCATGAACGTCATCGCCAGCGATGCACGTGATGCGCAAGACCTCTCCGCCCGTCTGTCGTCAACAGCTGCACGCTCGGAGCGCGCCGACGCCAGCCTCTCGGAGCGGAGCGCCTTCGCAGAACGCGTCTCCACCGCCTACGAGCGAGGCGAGACCATCTCCATCGACATTGCCCAGGACCCGCACAACCTCGCCATGTTCACCCGTTACGCCGAGCAGTACGGGGGCAACAGTGCCTCCGCACGCGTGCTGATGGAGGCGGAACTGGCCCGCCAGTCTTTGCGTCCCCAGAGCGTTTTCTCGGACGGGACTGCGGTTCCCACGGCCTTTGGCGAACTTCAAGCTCAGCATCTGCGGCACTCCAGCGATCCGGATTTGACGCCCGATCTTGCTGCGCGCCACCATTCGAACCAGGGTGCCGTGCGTCGATTCGGTGGTACTGCGCAACCCGCATCGGACACGGTCGTTCCTTCGTCGATGCGAGGCACTATTCGCGAGGAAGGGGAGCGGATCCGTGCAGCTACGTCAGCCGATCAAGGAACGTTCGATCGAAAGGCGCAGATCACGAAGACACCCGACGGGACCCTTGCGTCCAAGCGCTCGCTGATGAAGCAGTCCGTCAATCAGGTGAAAGAAGACGCAGCACCTCTCATCAACGATGCCAAGAATGCTGTGAAGGACGCTCTCAAGAAGTAGTTGCCCTAACCAATCCGGTCAGGGTCGAACATGTGCTTATCCGGTTCGGCGTCAGGCATCCGCGTGAAGGGTGGCTGTCCCTTGTCTCGCCAAAAGTTGGCCGCCAGATCACGGCTGGACGTACCCATCCCAGGGATAGGCTCAACCTCCTCTTCAGTTCGCCACTGGTGCCGGAACTTCGCCTGACGCTTGCCAATCTGCGACAGCCCACCTCCAATCGCCCCGCCGAACATTGCGCCCACGGTCATCATGCCGACCCGTAGGCCCCAGTCATCATTACTAGCAGACAGATATCCAGCGCCGATGCCCAGCAGCAGGAAGAAAAAGAAGATGGCTTTTCGCATAGAGCCTCCTGGACAGAACCCTACCAGCGGTGCGCTCGATGTCAATCGCAACGCCCTGTTGCTCCGCAACTGCCACAACTGTTCACCGCCCGCGATCGCTGGCATCGTGCAGGCGCACCGAATTCATTGCGAGTCCTGCCCGCCCTCCCGCTCGCCCCCATACTTGAGCAGCACTCGTGAAAGCGCCAGGATGTTTGCCTCCGGAGCATCCTTGCGCCAGACCAGCCGCGTCATGGCCCGGTTGAACTTGGGCGGCAGGGGGTGGACACTCAGACGCGATCGCTCTACATAGGTGCTCAGAACGCTGCGCGGCATGAGCGCAACGCCCATGCCCACCGCGGCGCATCCCAGGATCAGATGGTAGGAGCCCACCTCCACGACACGTTTGGGCTTCAAGCGCGAGCGCCCGAACCAGTCCTCCAGGCGCTGGCGGTGAGGACAGCCAGGATGGAAGGCCAGAATCGTCTTGGATGGAACATCCTTGGGCGAGGCAATGGGCGGGTGCCGGGCCTCGGCCACAAGTACGAGTTCCTCTTCATAGATCGCCATCGCGTTGAGGCGCTTGTCCGTCATGGGATCGGCGATCAGCGCCGTATCCAGTTCGCCCTTCAACACCCGTTGGATCAGTTCGCGCGGGTCGTCGGAGTACAGCTCCAGCGTCACATCGGGGTACATCTCGTGAAACAGCCCCAGCGGCTGCGGGAGACGCACGGCAGCCGTGCTTTCCATTGCTCCAAGTCGCAACAGGCCCTTGGGCCGGTCGTTGCGCGTGGCTTCCGAAGCTTCCTGCGCCAGGTCGATCAGGCGCGCTGCATAGTCCATCAGCACCTTGCCGGCCGGAGAAAGCTGCAGTGACCGCCCTTCCCGGATGAACAGCGAGACGCCCAGCTTTTCCTCCAGCTGCTGAATGCGCACGGTGATGCTGGACTGAGCGCGATGCATCGCCTCGGCAGCCTTGTTGATGCCTCCCGCATGCACAACAGCCAGAAACGTCCGCAGCTCCGACAGCTCCAACATATCGGCATCTCCGAATTATTTGTTCTCAACAATTCATTTTACGAGATAGACGCATGTGCCTACATTGGCTCTCCATATGAATCTCGACTACCAGAGGTGGTGATGAAAATCAGTGTGATCGGAATCGGTGTCATGGGCGAACCCATCGCCCGCAATCTGCAAAAGGCGGGCATGGACGTCACGGTCTATTGCCGCACGCCGGCCACGCGGCAGGCGTTTGAAGGCAGCGGCATTGCCACCGCTGACTCCGCAACGCAGGCCATCACGGTCAGTGACACGGTGATCCTGCTGGTGCCCAGCGGACAGGAGGTGGATCAGGTGTTGGGGTGCGATGCACGCGGCCACATCTCCGCCCCTCTGCAGGACAAGACCGTCATCCTCATGGCGACCGTTGCCCCTTCCTACTCACTCGCGCTGGCCCGTGCCGTACAGAAGGCCGGCGGTCGCTACATCGAAGCGCCTTTGTCGGGTTCGCGAAAGCCTGCAGAAACAGGCCAGTTGGTCGTGCTTGCCTCGGCCACCAACGAAGCCTGGATCGACGACGCCATGCCGGTGTTCGATGCCATCGGCAAGAAGACCGTTCGTTGCGGGGCGGTGCCCACGGCCATGCGCATGAAGCTGGCCAACCAGCTTCTGCTGGTCGCCACCTTCGAGGCCATCTCGGAGGCGACGCACTTCGCGCGCGAGTCAGGGCTCGATGTCGATCTTTTCATCGACATGGCACTCGCCGGCCCCTTGGCCAATGACGTGTTGCGCATGAAAGCGCCCAAGCTGCTAGCGGACGACTTCGCACAGCAGGCACCGATCCGCCATGTGTCCAAGGACATTGGACTGGTCTGCGATGAAGCCGAGCTGCGAGGCCTGTGGGTGCCGATCGCGCAGGCCAATCGCGATCTGTTCAAAAAGGCGATGCAGCGAGGACTGGCCAATGACGATGCGATCGGCATCGTCAAGGTACTGCGTGAAAAGGCGGAACTGTGAGCACGTCGGCGACTGCTTCGTCCACCCCCACGTTGAGCAGAACCACCATCGGTGTCCTCTGCGGCCTGGCAGTGGCCTTGATCTGGTCGGGATGGTCGGTCGCCACGCGCTTTGCGGTGAAGACCACGCTGGCACCGGCCGATGTGACAATGCTGCGCTTCGGCGTTTCGGCGCTGTTCCTGTGGCCCATCCTGCTGCGCCAGGGCGCGGGAATGCAGAAGATCGGCATCGGGAAGATCTGCATCATGCTGATCGGCGCCGGCGTGCCCTTCATGATGGCCGCCTCCATCGGCATGCGCTTCGCGCCGGCCTCCCATGTCGCCACGCTGATGATCGGGTCCATGCCGATCTGGGTAGCACTGCTGTCCGCGGTCTTGTACGGTGAACGCTTCAGCCGCACACAGGTGTTCGGTCTGCTCACGGTCATCGCCGGAGCGGCTTGCATGGGCGGCTATGCGCTGATCGCCAACCGTGCGCAAGGTGAATGGCGCGGCGACCTGCTGTTCCTCTGCGGTGGACTGCTTTTCGCGAGCTACACGGTTACGCAGCGACGCTCGGGCATCAGCCCATGGCAGGCAACGGCACTGGTGAACGTGGGGTCGGCGTTGATCTTCGCACCCATCTACTTCCTGTTCCTGAGTCCCGCCATCTTCACCGCGCCGGTGCGCGACGTGCTGTTCCAGGTCGTGGCCCAGGGGATCTGCGTCGCCATCCTTGCCATGTTCTTCTACGCCGAGGCCGTGCGGCGGCTGGGAGCACCACGCGCTGCGATCTTCGGCGCGCTGGCTCCAGCACTGGCGGTGCTGATGGGCATGCCGCTACTCGGCGAGTTCCCAAGCGGTGGCACCGTGGCCGGGATTGCACTGGTGATGGGGGGCGTGCTGCTGGTGGTGACGGGAGCCAAACCGAAACCTGCCTGACAACGTTCGCTGGATTGTTTTAACAAAAAAAGGGAGACAAAGAGATGACAACCATATTGACGCTGGACAGGGACGGCCCTGACGCACACGAGGCGAGGCCAACGGCCCGAACAGCCACGAGCGCCTCTGCTGGCGAAACGTTGGCGAGCAGCCTGCTCCTGAAGGCGATGTCCGCGGGGTGGCTGACACCGCAAGACATGTCCATGGTGATTCCCATGTTGGCGTTCCAGCACGAGGTGGCGATCAATGCTGTCCACCATCTCGTCGACAACGGACTCGCGACCGATGCGATCGCCAGCGGCATCCTCGGTACCCTCGGGCGCCAGCGGCTCCAATACGACAAGGTGCTTCGAGCCACGGAAGCCGTGAGATTGACCGGGGAGTCACTGCCGGGCTTTGCCAAGCACCTCGAGCACCAGAGCCTGGTGTTGTGCGAGCAGGCAAACGACAGCACCGCAGACGATATCTGTTCCGCCCTGCGCCTGATTCAGGCACACGTATTGGCCGAGTTGACGCGAGGACTCGACAAGGCGTCGGCTGGCAGCCAGCCATTGGGCGTCCATGCCGCTGAGCGGTTTGACGCCCACGGCACTTGGAGCAGTTCCACCGGCCCCATTCTGGGACTGCATCTGGATTTTCTGGAGGAGTTGCATGCATTCATGCGCTTTACGCGCATGCGCGGCATGTCGGACCGGATTCAAGCGCGGGTCAGTCTCGAACGGAAAGCGGAACCACCGATTGCCATGTTCCCAGGGGTCGGGCAAATCATGTGCGAAGAGTGCGATGACATGCGGGGAATCGAATTCACCGTGGAACGCTACCCCTGCACAGCCGAAGTGCTCGACCCCAGGGTTGTGCGCATTCCTCCCGGAAAGAGCAACAACCGCCACAAACACGCGCACGAAACCCTCTTCTATTTCATCGAGGGAGATGGGGAGATTCTTGTCGGCGAGGAATGGGTTCCCGTCAAACCGGGCGACGCGGTCTTCTCGCCACGCTGGGCGATGCACCAAACCCGCAACACCGGAAGCACCCAACTCACACTCTTGGCAATCACCGACTACTACCTGACGAGCCAAGTCTACGTGGGCAAGTACGACAAGATTTGATCGACGATTTCAACAAAGGGAGACAAAAAACATGTCGCAGTTCTGGCAACTTGCAGACTCGAGTAAGACGGAAGCGGAATACCTCGCGGACTCACGCCTGAGGACTCTGCAGACACTTCCCCTGGATGCGCTCCAGAGAATTTTCGTTCAATACCGATTCTTCACGATCTACTACATCTCCGATCTCGCACTGCTGGTGCACCGGCTTCCGTTCGGCAAGCTTCGCAGTCTTCTCGCTGAATTCCTGAGCGAGGAGCTTGGTGAAGGAAGTGAAGATGGGGCGCATCCTCACCTCTACGACGAGTTCCTCAAGAGTGTGGGTGCCGATCCGCAATCCTTCGATGCGGCCGCACTCCCGAGCAACATCGACTTGCTGGAAGAGATCAGTGCCCTGATGCAGGACAAGTCCCCAACGCGCGGCGTCGGCCTGCGGGGGCTGGGCGGCGAGTGCCTTTGTCAGCTGTACCTGTCCGCAATGCACAGCCACTTCAGCAAGAACCCCGCCATCCAGAGCATGCAGATGTGATCGACTGGCGCTTCTGGGAGATCCACATCGGCGAGATCGTAAGCGTGGCCTCAGTGCCGCATTGACCCAAGCCGCGTGAGTGCTGAGCATGCGTACGCATGGACGATAGTGGACACACGCCGGTCTGGACGGGTCAGCGCATTGAGCGGACCAACGCTCGAGGCCGTCACAGATATCTGCCGGCGTTCAAGGCTTGGATCGTCGAGCAGGCGCTGGTGCCCGGGACGTCGCTGGCGGGGTTGGCCATGCGCCATCAAGTCAACGCCAACCAGTTGCGCCGCTGGGTGACGCTGCGCCAGCGCCTGGGATCTGCGCCTGCACCCGCGCCGAAGCTGCTGCCCGTGATGGTGGCCGCGCCACCGGTGACGAGCGGCGAGTCGAGCGGGCACGCCATCGAGGTCGAGGTTGCCGGTGTCGTCGTCAAGGTGCGCAGTGGCGCCGATCCGGCCACGCTGCGCACCGTGATCATGGTGCTTCGCGGCATGCCGACGTGATCGGTCTGCCGGCCAACACCCGGGTGTGGATCGTGGCAGGCCACACCGACATGAGGAAGGGCTTCGATGGCCTGGCCGCGCTGGTCCAGACTGCCCTGGCAGAGAACCCGTTCTGCGGGCACGTGTTCGTCTTCCGCGGCCGCCGCGGCGACATCGTGAAGGTGCTGTGGTTCGACGGCCAGGGCCTGATGCTGTTGGCCAAGCGGCTCGAGCGTGGCCGCTTCGTCTGGCCCCAGGCCAGCGAGGGCCGGGTCGTGCTCACGCCTGCGCAGTTGTCGATGCTGCTCGAAGGCATCGACTGGCGCATGCCGGCGCGAACGCACACGCCGCAGCTGGCCGCGTGAACGGCGCTCGGGAGTGATCCCGATGCGGTACTGACGCGCTTGCGGCACAGTGGGCTTCGTGCCGCAGGACATCGACCCGATCAGCCAACTGCCCGACGATGCCGCGCTGCTCAAGCAGCAACTGCGTGTCAGCGCTGGCGAGGTGCAGCGGCTGAAGCTGATGGTCGACAAGCTCACGCTTCAGCTGTCGCGCCGGCTGCGCGACCAGTTCGGCCGCTCCAGCGAGCGGTTCGACGATGGCCAGGCCAGCCTGATCGAGCCCACGGCGCTGAGCGAACTGCCTGTGCGCCAGCCGGCGGCGCCAGCGGCCAACGCGGCGACTGTGGACCGCAGCCTGCCGGAGCACCTGCCTCGCGAGCACAACGAAGTCCGCCCCGACGCCACCCACGCCCACCGCGATACGTACGGCCAGCCCTGCGGCTGCACGGCGTGCGGCGGCCGGCTGCGCGCCATCGGTGCCGATGTGTCGGAGCACCTGGAGTACGTGCCGGCCCGCTTCAAGGTCATCCGCACCGTGCGGCCCAAGTTGGCCTGCACGAAGTGCGAAGCGATCTTCCAGGCCGCCGCGCCGAGCCGGCCCATCGTGCGCGGCCTCGCCGGCCCGGCGTTGCTGGCGCACGTGATGGTGTCGAAGTTCTGCGACCACGCGCCGCTGTACCGCCAGAGCCGCATCTATGCCCGCGAAGGCGTCGAGATCGACCGCAGCACGATGGCGGGCTGGGTCGAGCAGGTGCACCGGCTGCTGGAGCCGCTGGTCGCGGCGCTCGGCCGTCACGTGCTGGCGGCCCCCAAGATCCACGCCGACGACACGCCGGTGAAGGTGCTGGCGCCGGGCGAAGGCAAGACCCGTACAGGACGACTGTGGGTCTACGTGCGCGACGGCCGCCCCGCGGCAGACACCACGCCACCGGCGGTCTGGTTCCGCTACTCGGCCGACCGCAAGGGCGAACACCCCCGTCGCCACCTGCACGGCTTCAGCGGCATTCTGCAGGCCGACGCCTACGGTGGATGGAACGGGCTGTACGACACAGGTCAAGTCACCGAGGCGGCTTGCTGGGCGCACGCGCGCAGACCCTGGTGGGATCTGTACGAGCAGCACCGCGACGAGGCCGGTCTGGCAGCGCAGGCGCTGCGCCGCATCCAGGGGCTGTATGCCGTCGAAGCCGACCTCCGTGGCCAGTCGCCGGCGGCACGGCGAGCGCATCGCCAGGCACGGGCGGGCCCGCTGCTCGAGGAGCTCCACGACTGGCTGCAGGGTGTGCTGTCCCGGGTCTCGGCCAAGTCCGAGCTTGCCAAGGCGGCGCGCTACAGCCTGGCGCGGTGGGCGGCGCTGACGCGCTACGTGGACGACGGGTGCATCGAGATCGACAACTCGGCGGCCGAGCGCGCGCTGCGCGGCGTGGCGCTCGGCCGCGGCAACTTCCTCTTCATGGGCTCGAACGCTGGCGGCGAACGTGCCGCGTCGCTGTACAGCCTGGTCGAGACCGCGAAGTTGAACGGGCTCGATCCCGAAGCCTACCTGCGTGAGGTGTTGCAGCGCATCGCCGACCATCCGGTCAACCGCATCGACGAGCTGCTGCCGTGGGCGATCGCCGCGCAGCCCGCCGCGCGGAAGGCGGCTTGACGCGAGCACCTGGCACCATGGCGGTCATGGCTGACGACGACATCGCCGCGCGCATGATCGAGGCGCTGCAGGATGCCCCGAGCTTGCAGCTGTACCAGATGCGGGCCCTCATCGACGGGCTGCTGGCAGATCCCAAGCGCACGATGGCTGCGCGTGCCAGTCTGCACCTGGGTCAGGCGGTGCAGTTCATCGACCACCGCACCGGCCAGGTTCGGCACGGCAAGCTCATCGCCCGGCATGACGCCCAGGCCACGGTGCTGGAAGAGGCCGTGCGCCGGACCTGGAAGATTCCTTACGTCGCGATTGAAGGCACGAGCGCTGCACCTGGCGCGCAGCCCCAACCGTACGAGCCGCCGCCGGAGCCTGCCGTGCCGCAGGGGCCGGGCACCTTCCACGTCGGCGACAAGGTCACGTTCGACGATGCCAAGGGAATAGCCCAGGTGGGCCTCGTCACGCGCATCAACCGACGAACCGCCACGCTCGAGGCCATGGACGGCCGCACCTGGCGCGTCGACTTCCAACTGCTGCGGCACGTCGTCGAGGTATAGCGCTCCGCCGTCAAGAGGGTGTTGGACTGACGCTTACGCGAGATCGACATCTCCCATCGTCTGCGACTGCGAGCGGCAATCGACGAGGAGATTGCTCGCTCACCCGAACTGGAGTCCGATATCCGCGTCGGTTACGAGAAGAGCAAAGCCGCGTGGGATCAGTTCTGGCTCAACATTTTTGAAGCCGAAGAGGAAAGAGCCTGCCTGACCCATTGAGCACAACAGATGGAGAAAGGGGACCTTTGGCATCGCCTCCTGGAGAGAACCACTCCAGGGCGTGTTCCATGCCAATCGTTACATCGACGGCGAGCACAGGCGGCAATCCCCTGGCCCAATCGGTTCAGTTAAGCAGTCATGGCTGCGGCGCTCCTTGGACGAAAAGGGGCAACTTGAAGCGTATACGCCTAGCCAAACCATCTTGAACAAGGCATAGCAGCGGCAAAGAGTTCGTGTAGAGCATGCCGCGGAGTTGGTTCTCTCGCCGCACTGCGCGCCTGAACAGCTTCCGTGTCGCAATCTGAAGCACCAGTCCGTCCTCTCAGTTGGCCGGCATCACCGCTGCAAGCCCTTGTGTCGGACCTGCCTCGTGCATCGCATCGATCATCCCGCGCAGCCATGCCTCCAGCCCGTCGATTCGGACAAACTCCGACGACACGGGGTATGGCGGATCGCGCATTGACCAGTAGATGTCCCGGCAAGCGTAGACCTCCCGGAACCTGGGTTCGCCAGTCTGCCCTTCCGGCCACTGAAGAAGTTGCCGCACCCGCTCCACGTGCTCTATCAGGTAGAGCCGCCTCCGCTCAATCTTCTGCATGTGCCAGCGGCCATCCCCTGGACCGAAGATGCGATCCCGCAATCGACGAGCGTCCTTGAGACAGAACGGCGGCTGGTTGTACTTGCACTCGATGCTCAACCAGAGACTGTGCTCTGGCCAGTAGGCGAGCACGTCGTAGTCGCCCACGTCCTCGAAGGCTTCCTTGGGGAAACGTCGACGGAGGTCAAGGCCAGACATCGCGTACGGCGTTACCCGCGAAGTGACTTCGAAGGCTCGGACCTCAAGTCCTCGCTCGATGCCCTCCTTGACCGTTCGAACAGCCTTCACCATGTGTGGCCACGCGAAGTCCGCCGGCAGATAACCGTCAAAGATGGAGCCCGCCCAGATCGCCGACGTCCGATTCACTGTGGCAGCTCCCCAAGCCAGCGTGTCGGCGTCCACCCTGATGAGCGGCCTGATGAGGTAGCGGTGAACCCGCTTGTTGTGCTCCCAGACCGGGACATCGGGTTCGTCTACATCCTTGCCTGTGAGCCGCCGGACCCCCACTGGGTCCAAGGTGAGGAACTCGATGAGCTTGCCGGCAAGCTCGGACGTCAGATCGGGAACGTGCCTGACCAGCACCTCGTTGAGTGCCTGCGGCGTTGCCGAGTAGCAGAACTCAAGCTCTGGACTTCCACCTATCGAATACCAGCGAGAGAGTATGTTGAGCGTCTGAAGGAGGTGGGTCAGCGAGAAACCGACGTCGGCAACGAATGCCGTGTCGATGGCCTCCCATGTCCCGGAACTCCCCTGGGTGGAGTTCACCTCATCTTGTGCCGAGAGGCCAATGCCGATCTTCGCGCTGGCAGCTTCTTGGAAGAAGTCTCGCTCCCGCTCGTCTCGCCCCTCTGAGAAGTACACGGTTGGCACATAGGCATCATTCAGCTCAATCCCGCCGACGTCGATGTCGTTGTGCAGCGTGTCGCTCGCGCCGTAGAGCACTGAGAGCCAATCCACCGCCGCGATCAGTTGGACCGCCTCGGCAGACCGGAAGTCGCTGCCGCCTGGCTCCGGAAGGCTCAGGCAACACTCCAACAAGTACCTGTAGTTGCGTGCGGAGCTGGTAAACGCCTCGTAGGCTTCGGCTAGGCGGGCTGAGCGATCAAAGGACACCTCGTGCGTGAGACTGAGCTTCATGCGAGTGACTTCGCTCGAATACTTCGCCGTCAGCTTGTCGTGCTGCTCGATGCAGAAGAGTAGCAGCCGCCTCCGATCGAACCGCGCCACTTGCGCATGGATTACCTGCCGTGCTGCGTCTCGCGCCGCGTTCATGATGACCTTGGCGGGCTCGAGCTCGTATCGCGCAGGCGCTGCTACGCCTTGGTTCTTGAGTACGACGGCCAGATCGCGACGTGCCCTCTTGTAGTGCTCTCCCTCGGGCACACTGGGGTCCGCGTAGTTCGGGACGTCCACTCGGCGTTGCGTCGTATGGGTCGTGAACCTGGGCTGACGGGTCGCCGTCTCTTGCAAAAGTGACATCACTTTCTCGTCGACCGAGAGACCCAGCAGCTCAGACAACCCAAGCACCATCTCGGTCGCGCATTCGACCTCACATGACGCATCCTTTGCCTTTTCCATGCGAACGTGCAGACGCGCAAGGTTTACCTCCACAGACGCAACCACCCGCTGCCCACCGCGCCCAGCCTCCAGACGCCAGTTGCTCAAGAGTGGAAGCCCTGCCCGTTCCTCTATCAGGCTTCGCTCGGACAAGCAGACCAGCGCCTGCTCGTTGAACCGGCAGTGAACGACGATGTGTTCTCGCTGGAATAACGGAAGAGTCGATAGCAAGTCCCCGCGCTGGGTGATGGCGTCGACGACGCAGTGAACGAACAGCTCGAGGACCGGACCGTTTTCCATGTCCGGCTCCTCATCATCAATCTTGATCTGCGCTTGGAGCGTGGCAGACCCAGCGGTGCCCGACCAAGCCAAGGCGAGTGGACCCTTCGCCTGCAAGGTTGTCAGGCCATCGCTCTTCTCGTCGACGACCCAAGTCGTTCGGTCATCGGGGAACCGCGCAGGCGCGGATTCCCAGAACGTCTTTAGTTCGTTGAAGCGCCAGCTCGAGTTCCAGTGCGGGTCGAGGCTGATGAAGTTGGGCGAAATCGCACCGTCAATCAGAAGCGCGTGGGAGTCGCGAAACGACGCGAAGTGATCGGTTGCCCCACTGAACCCTCCAACGAGACCCTTGGTCTGGTCGATGTAGTCCCAGTACTTGTCAAGTTCCTTCGCATTCTTCAGGGAGTCGAAGATGGACACGAAGTCTGGAAATCCCAACACACGAACCCTGGGTGTCGGAAGCTCGAACGAGCTGAACTTGGTAGTGGCGCAAGCAAGTACAGCCAGCACCTGAACATCCGCGGAACGCGGCTGCAGGCCGTCCGGATGGCGGAACTCCACAACCTCTCTGATGTCGGGAAGTGCAAGTCCCCAGCGGTCGCTCCTGTCGATGAGTTGCCTGAGCCTTCGCTCAAGTGATGCGACACGAGGCAATTCATCAGGTGCAACTGCCACGATGAAGTGAAACTTCCTTCCAGTGGAAACAACCGCGACGAACGGTCCACCCAACTGCTCGGATGTGCCGACGACGCTCATAGGTCCGGCGACAACAGAGCCTTGTCGCAGCCGATGCGTCAGAAAGAGTCCGAGCCTGCGATAGAAGTCGACCGACGCGTTCCGCGGCCGTGCGTCCCAGAAGTCGATCACCACTGCAGACGCAGAACGGGGGGAAATCGGGATCCTGGTTTGACCGATTTGGACGAGGCAGTGAGGCAACGCCGTTCCTGTCATCACGCCATCGCCAAAGGAGCCCCAAGTGCTTGCCGGACGCAGCGCCCCCAGCTCGATTGTCACAGCCGTGCTTGCTGGCCCGGCAACGGGATGCACGGTGGCGTAGGTGGAAAGTAGAGTCTGCCGACAAGCGGCCCAAAACTCGGCCGTTGGGATCTCGATATGACCCGCGCGGACTCGGTCGGTGCTCCCAACAAGGCTCGCGGGGATGCTTCGGATAATGTGTGCCTGTAGTGCAAGTGCGAACCGCATGTCCGCGAGAGCTTGTGGTTCGTCGGCCCTCAAGAGGCGAAATGCCTCGATGAAATCGGGTATGCGCTCGACGCTGCCCCCATAGAAGATGGGCTCGATCCGCCCATCCGTCGGCAGCATGATCTCGCCCCAGTCCGCCTCCGGAACGAAGTCCTCCAGCATCGGGTTAGACGGCAACAGCTGATGGAGCTCGTGAGTGAACTCTCGGAACGCCTCGAAGGACTCAATCCTCCTGGCCCCGGAGTACTCCGCCGTCGGCATGCTCAACGCAACCTGGAAGCCGAAGACGTGCTTGACTTGACTGGACCGGTTGGGCAGCCACAGTTCAGAGACTCCCAACGACACGATTACGTCGGCTGGGTCGAACTCGATGAAGAGCTTCTTCAAGGCCTGGGACTGGTCCCTGAAGCCGTCGTCGCGCGCGCAAGTGGACTTCGTGTTGTTCTTCAAGAGATGCAACAAATCCGGCATCGCAGCCGCGCGTCGCTCGCGCTTCAAGCGCGCCTTCTTCCCCATCTGCCTCACCTCCATTTGGATCGGACTGCCGTCCGAGGCGCACGCGTCAAGGAACTCGAGCGCGAGGTCAAGGATTTGCGCCGGGCCAACGAGATCCTGAAGCTGGCCAGTGCATTTTCGCCCAGGCGGAGCTCGACCGCCGACTGAAGTCTTGAGGGACTTCATCGACAAGCACCCGGCACCCACGGGATTGAGCCGATCTGCAAGGTTCTGCAGGTCGCTCCGTCGGGGCATCTAAGGCACGCGGCCCTTCGGCACAACCCTGAACAGCGTTGCGCTCGCCCTCAACGCGACGAGGCCCTGGTGCCGCACATTGAGCGCGTCTGGCGGGCGAACATGCAGGTCTATGGGGCCGACAAGGTCTGGCGGCAACTCGGCCGTGAAGGCTAGCAGACCCTGAACGCAGGCGTGACGGCTGGCTAGACGAAAAAGACGCCGCTCTTTAGGGTCTCGTCGAACGCGTCGTATGTGTTGCTCCGGTGAAGCAGGCGCACTTCCCAGAGGTAGAACGATCGAACCACCTGCCCTTCGGCGGCCGGGAACTCGCGGTAGGTAGTTCCGCGAGAGACCAACGCCGCACCGCATGCCCCACTCAGTGGCCCCGGCCGCACTGGACCCCAGCCCGCATTCCAGTGAGCGTAGTCCGCCACCACTTGTTCATCCTCGAGGACCTCGAGCGTGGCGCCCACTTGATGCACCTCGGTCTGAGTAGTCCCCGCGAGCGTCGGCACGAACAATCGTGATGGATAGAGGTTCAATTGCAGGTATCCCATGCGATCAAGGTCCATCCGTCCGGCCAAAGGCAACGACGCCGACTGACCGTCCAGCAGTTGATCAATCGGCACTGCCCCCAACCAAGTCTTCCTATCGAGCGGCGTCGTGGGCGCGCTTGGCAGCGTCGGCATATCGCGCCAGAAGGAGTCTAGATGTGCAGCCAGGTCCTGGTCACGCACCTCGCTGTCGCCGGCCTGCAGCCAACGCACCAGCGACACTTCCACGCAGCGCGCCATCGTCATCTCGACGGGAGTGCTGAGCGCGATCAGCTCATCGCCGGGTCGCGCGACCGCGACGCGATTGACGACACCTCGCAGGATTCCCGCGATCGAGTTCGCGTCCCCGCTGAAGTCCTCCCGCACCGGCACCCATGCCGGACGCGACGGCCTCAGCGCGGCCAGCGTTGGATGAATGGGCAACGCCTTGAGCGCGTAGTGGCGCACGACACCAGAGGGCAGTCCCCACAGCCATTCCGCCACGACCAAGGTGCGCAAGTAGGCCGAGATCGCACGAAGGGCGGCGCGGGCGGAGTACGGGCCCACGAACCCTTTACCCAGAGGCCGCGCAAAATGCCAAATATCGCCCTGCAGGGGAGCCTCGGGATAGGCCGCCCGGTTTTGAGCCCACTCGAACGCCATCTGGCGGATCAGTGGAAGCTTGGTCCGAAGCTCCAGCCTGCTCAGCGTCGTCCGGAAAATCCTTGCCAGGTCTACCCCTTGCACGCCATCAAAATCACTAGGCGTTTCGAAGTCCTTAGGCGCCACTTTGAGGTCGGCATCGAGCACCTGCGCCGCATAACCGAGCGCCTTGAGGAACAGGTTGGACAGCAGTGACGGCTTTGGCGTGTGGGCTGGAAGTTCAGCATTCGGGGCGTAGCCGTGCGCACTCGCGGCCATCCAGAAGATGCAGAGCACCTCGACGACTTCTGCCTCAAGCTTGCGCGAGTGCAGCACCTTCAGCAGCGCTGCCTCGGTCTCGGCCGTCGTCGCGGGATCGCCCAGCCTGGTCGCGAGCTCCTGAATGGTCCACCACCGGCAAGTCGGCGTCGGCCATCCGAGACGAGCGATGAGAACTCGAAGATCGTCCATCAAGCTCCCGGCGCGTCGGCTGAAGCTAGCTCGGTCCCCCAGCCCGGGACAGCCAGCGGGAGGGTTCGGGTGTCTTCGAGTACGCAATCGACCATGAACTGCGCGAACTCAACCGCTGCATCGATGCGCCCCTGCTTCACGTAGAAATAGACCATCGCCTCGCCCGGCGCAAAACGCGGCCGCTCCGGTTCGCCGAACATGGCATAGGCCGTCTCGGTCACAAAGTCATCGCAAGACTTTGGGTAGTACTGAGCCACCAGGTCGAGCCGCGCGAGCGTCTTCTCCTCGCGCTCCATGTACCCAATCCAGGCGCCGCTGTTGATCTGCGCGCTGACGAGGTACTTCCAGGCCGCCTTCAGGCCGCCCAGCCTGCGTCGGGTATGAAAGGCATGGCCAGACAGGTGAAGCAGGTCGCGGCCTTGGCCTCGGTCGGACAACAGCGAGTCATCCAGTGCGTCGAGTATCCGCTTCCCCTGCCCCTGGCCCTCCCAGTACCGATACCACGCCAGAAGCGCCGCCTCGTCGTCGTAGCCACCACCCGAAAGGCGATCGAGCAAGGCCTTCAGTTGCTCGGGCTCGAAGGTCGAGACGTCACCGTCGAAGGGCTTTCGATCCGTGTTAGAGCCCGCGTACTCCTCGCGCTCCAGCACGCCAATGTCCCAGCCTCCGTGAGTGTTGAGTGCCTGCAGTCGCTCGGCGGCACCCGCAACGCTCTCCCTGGTAAGCCGCTGCAGCATATCGCCAACTTCCGGATGCAGGCCCGTGCGCATCAGCGCATCAAGTGGCCAGCCGGCCTTCACACCCTGCTCGACATAAGCACTCAGGCTGTTCTCAGCCTGAGACCAATCCCCGGCGTCGACATGCTCCTCGTACTTGGCCACCAATGCGGCGGGCGCCAGTTTGGCCAGCAACGCGTCCGCCGCGGTCAGCACATGCCGGGTGCCCTTGCCATCCGTGTAGTCCAGCACCGAGTGGACTTGAGGGGCCACCTGCGCCAACAGTCGACGTGCAACCTTCGGCGCGGGTTCGATCAGGAAGCCGATCGCGTCGAGGGTCTTGTTCAGCGTCGGGTCCTTGCGATGCGAGAAGCCCGTCGCCAGCTCCCAGGTTTGGCGGCAGAGTTCGCGCGCCGGCGCTACCAAACCATGGGTCACCGAGATCCCACACAACTGCAGCGGCGTTTGCAGATGCACGCTGGTCTCCTGCCGTACCTCCGCATCGAACTGCTCGCGCTGCGAGCGCACGAATGCCGCAGCGGCCTCATCGGACATCTTCGTCAGCAGCCCCGCGGCGTACTGCTCGCGGAACGACGTCGGGTCGAACCACTTGAACGCCCCTGCAGCAGCGAGCGTCGCCTCCGTCAGATCTGCCTCGACGGCATGGCCCAAGAGGATGCTGCCGAGACGGACGTCGCAGGCCACCTGATGCAGCGCAGCCCGAAAGTCCTCTGCTGCAGACTGCCAGTCGTGGCTCTGTCGGAAGTGCCTGAATTCCACCGGGTCCAGTAGCTCAAACACCTCGTGGAAGTCTACGAACTCCCCCCGCCACCAGTGCTGGGCCATCTGAGCAGCGACGCCTGAGAGCGTATTCAGGAAGTCCGTGATGTTCTCTCGGTCGGCATAGACCGGCGCGCGTGCAAAGCTGAACTCGGTCTGCCCTTCCGCGGCCATGCACAAGCTCAGATGAACGGCGCTGAAGAACCAGTGGTGCACCAGCCTAGCAAGGTCCAGCTTGCGCTCGCGGTAGTCGAGTCCCAGCCAGTCGATCGGTATCGAGGCGTTCAAGGTCGTCACGGCCTGCGTATGGGCCGCCTCGACGGCTGCTACGAAGGGCGTTCTGGCGAGTGCTTTGAAGTCGCCGCGTTCGACAATGCTCACATTGACCTGAGCGGCGGCCCGGAGGCAGGCATCGCTGACCACGCACTTGCGCCGGCCGTCGCCCATCGAAGCAGCGAGCGACATCAGCTCGTCGAGTTGCCCGTCTGCGGCCATCAGCCGTACGCGCGGCAACCACCCCTCCGGGTGAGCCTTTGTCACGAGCCGCTTGAGCCCCTCCGGCGTGGTCCCCACCGCGCCCAGGCGAGCAAACGCACCTGCCAGGAACCTGAAGGCATCCAAGCCGTTGCCCGTGGCGTACTCGCTTGAGAACCGACTCGCCCCCCGAAAGCGCCGAAGCGTCTCCTCGCCGCATGCCTCGGCTACGACATGGTCGCCGCGCGCCCGCAGCGCGAGACCCAGCGCCGCCACAAGCTTGATGTCCGTTTCTTGCCTCGAAGCAATGGCCTCGCGGATCACCCCATCGTCCGGCGCCAGCGCCCACGTATAAGAGACCAGCCGGGCCATGTCCTCGTCCGGCATCTGATACTGGCTGCCCTCAACCATGCGGGCCTTCAGGTGTTGGAGGCGATAGGCCTGCGCGAACTCAGCCCGGTCCAGCGCTGCAGCCACGGCGTCGGTGATCAACGTGTCGAACAGCGTCTGCGGGTATCCCTCTTCCAGGCGCAGCAGGACCCAGTCCCGGGTCAGGCCCGCGATCAGGTGGCTTGGATCGCCAAGCTGTGCCTGGACTGTCCAGAGCCAGTTCACCCGCAAAGCGTCGGACGCCAACTTCTCCAGCCAGCGCGCAACCTCCGGCCTCAGCGCGGCGATGCGATCGGCATAGCCATCGGTCGAGCGCACGTACACGGCCAGGCTCTCGTGGAAGACCTTCAGCCCGGCGGCCGACGAATGAAGCAAATGCTCGACCTTCTCGATCTCGGGCGCCGCCAGCTTCATCGCGGTCGCGATCTCATCGAACGCGGTCCGCGGCCAGAAAAACGGGAAAGCGCACACCAGTCGCAGCGCATCCTTCAAGCTAGCCGAAAGACGCTCCCACAGCGATCCGTAGTAGAACTTCGCGTCCTGGCTCAAATCACCGGTAAGCTGGTCGACGTCCCATCGCGTGACCTTGCCACCTGCAAGCACCAACGCGGAGGTCGCGTAGATGACGTGCAGCGGGTGACCGTTGGTTCGGGCGCGCAGCGCGGCCGCAGCACTCTGCAACTCCTGCTGAGCGACAGCCTCGCGCGCCGCAGAAACCTCTGGCGCTTCGACGCCCTCCGGCTCTGCATGCCCCTCCGGCTCATCGGGCTCAAAGCCTGTGCTCAGCCGACCGGTCTGCACCGCCTGACGCAAGTACGAAAGGACGGCGTCGCCGGACATGGCGGGAAGCGTCTTCCAACTCGCCTTCGGCGCCGCGATCAACAGGTCTGCCGGCAGTTGGGCGTCGTCCACCGGCTGCGTGCCCACGAGCAGCACCAAGTTCTCAGGACACGGCACCAGTTGGGTAAACAGATCCTCCAGCGGCTTTTTGTCCTCGGCATTGATACGCCAGACGTGGTCGAGGCCATCCAAGATCAGCACGAAGGGTTTGTCGAGAGGCTTGTAGTGCGCCGCAGCGGCTTCCAACAGCGCGCGCAGGCCACCTGGCGTGCGGGGGACGTCCGGATGAAATCGCTCGATCTGCGACCGGATGGACTCCTCGACGACGTAGCTGTGCACGCGATCCCGGCCGCGCTCCGTTGTGGATAGGAAGTAGTGGTGGCGGACCGTCGGAATGTTTTTGTCGGCGAGTGTGTCGCACAGCGCGCTGAGGTAGGTGCTCTTGCCGCGACCAGGCGGACCAGTCAAAACGATCGCCTTGCCGGCTGAACGCAGCGCGTCCTCGACGAAAGCCTCGTGGAAGTCAGCATCGGGCACCTCATAGCCCTTGGGGACCGCAAAGTCTTCCGGCAGCGGTGCCGGCGGCGTCGCCTGGAGGATCGCGCGAAGGTCTGGCAACGTGATCCAGCCGGACGGCGGCGGAGAGTTCTTCTGCGTCGCCCAGTTCAGGGCGACGTTCTTGAGGACGGCGATGCCCTCCGGCGTGCCATGAGCTCGCAGCCGCGCGTTGACCTCGTGCTCGAGGGTCTCGTAGCCCTTGTCGCTGTGCGTGATCTGCAGTCGGCCGAGAAACTCCTCGCAGTTCTTCTCGCTGCCGAGTTCGGCGATGAGCGCCGCGCGCCTCGGGTCAGAAATCTTGGCGAAATCAATCTTGTCCCCGGTCAGGCAGGCTTCGATCTCGGCATCCGGCCGCCGGTTGGTTAGCAGAGAGAGCTCGCCGATGCGTGCCGGGTCCAGCGACCTATACGCGTCAAACCACTTCTTCAGCAACGAACGGGACCGCTCCGTCTTGCCGGACTTCTCAAGCAGCCAATCCCAGGACAGCGGGTGTGCATCAGGGTTTGGCGTGAACTTGATCTGCTTGAGGTCTTGCAGTCCGTCCGTGCGCTCGACCACGATGTCGTCCAGACCCGTCGGTGCATCCGCCTCAACGTCACACTCGAACTTGACCTTCGCGTAGCGACTCGGCCCATCCAGCCAGTCGCACAACACCCGCAGCCCTTGCCGGTTCTGATAGATGTAGCCGGCGGCGGTGATCGCCGTGTTCTTGATGCATTCAGTCATCCTTCGCGGTCCCTTCCGCTGCGAGAACAGCGTCGGCCCGCGCCGTGAAATCCGCGATGCGGTTGAACACGACGATGCGGGGATTGTTAGTCACGACTGGGAAGCGCGACACAACCATATGCTGCACGGCGTCGGTGGCCAGTTTCATCTTCAGCAGGTGCTCACGGTTGCGCTCCTTCACGAGGGCCCGCTCGTACGACAGCACCAGGCCGCGGTTGTAGCGCGCGAAGGCCACCGCATCGGAATCGACGCTGGAGAGCCCGACGAAGTTGTTCTTGCACTGCACGTTCCAAACAACGCCTTCGCGCAGCGTCACGACATCGAACTCCTGCCGGTTGATGCGCACGATGTCCTGCACGGCGAACCCCTGCTTCTCCAGAGCAGCCTCGACCATATCCTCGAAGATGAAACCGGCTCGGATCTGGAAGCGCTTCCGGCGGTCCAGGATGTACGCCCGCCAAGAGTAAATAAATCGGCTCAGCAGCGTCACCGTCGACTCTAGGCGACCGTCGATCATCACGAACGGCGCGTAGCTCGACAGGCAGTCCATGTACGTTGCAGCCCCGCAGGTCAACCCGGCGACGAGAGTCGGGTGGGCGCCCTCCTCCGCGGCCAAGGTCTCGAGCGCGTCCGGCGAGATCCGAACCCAATAGTCGTCATCCACGAATTTGCAAGACAGGCGCCGGACCAGCGAAGCGGCCGCAGCGAACTCGGTGCTGGTCAGGTCGAACTCCGCGTAGACCGCCTCAGTAATCAGGATGTCGTTCCTGAGCTCGGCAGCTGAGACGAGCCGGTCATCGCGCAGCGACTCCCTGGACTCGATCATCCGCCGGCCCTCGGGCGTCGTCGGAACGACGACGATGGCGGCGCGCTCCGGTTCCAAATAAAGCCGGTCGAGCATCACGATCTCCACGTCCGGATCTTCGGGAATGTTTAGGCGCCGCTGCGCTAGCTTCACCATCAATGCGTACTGCACGCCCATCATCGGCGCCGCGCAAAATTCAACGATCTGCAGGAAAACGATCAGCGTGGTCTCCTGCTTCATGACGCGCGTTCCCTTGCAGATGGACGGGATGAAATGCAGCAGGCCCACCAAATGCCGCCGGCGCGACTGGAAGTAGCCCACCAGTGCCGCCAGTGACAGAAAGCCGCTCGCCGCGTCGTGAATTCCACGCCGCGCGAACTCAGTTCCGATGTCCGAGCCCTGCACTATGAGGAAGACGAGACGATCGACCAATGCGCGGTCGAATCGCTCAGCGAGACGCATCTTGAGCCAGTGGAGCTTGAGCAGGTGCTGCCCGCTTTGGATGACCGGGAACCCGAACAGGCGCCCCTCGAATGCGTCGTCCTCCCAGTCAATCAGCGTGAGGTTGATCAGTTCCTCGACCGCGCGAAGCGTCTCGAGCAGGCAGCGCGCAGCGGATGTCGGCTCGAACTGTGCGAGCGTGTCAACCGCGCGCGTCTGGCACTCACCCAGCCGTCCTTCGAGCCATTCCGCCGTATGCTGAGTCGCCCTCGCCATGCCCTTACGCGCTCTCGGACCTCTCGACCAACGAACCAACTAGAAGCTCGGCCCAGCGCAGGCAGTCGAACACGAGTGAGCGCAGGATCGGTTTCGTGCCGTGGACGTCACCCATGTGCGAGCGAAGCATCTGCATCACATAGGCGCCTTGGTTCAGCGCGCCTTCGAGGTTCTTCTTGAAGGGCACCAAATCGGACTGGATCCACCCAAGTTCATCGAGCTGCCGGTCAAGTTCGATCAGCACGCCCTTTGCCAACACCGCCTTCCTGCAGCGCTCCTGAAACGATGCCTTGGTCGGGTCGCCAAGGCCCAGTTCGTCGTAGACCTTGGACGTGGCCGCATCGACAGCGCCGCAAGCGGCAGAGATGGCTCCGCCGAGATCACCGTCGCGCAGACGTTGCGCAGCTTTCAGCAGGTCGTGACGGGACTCGTCAGGCGTGTCAGCGAGGATGTCGACATCGAACACCGACAGAGGCACCAGCGTTTGATTGACGAACGACCAACCTAGACGGCTCAAGTACTCGGAGAGCTTGTCCTGCGCTTCCGGGCGCCGCCGCAGGATTTCTTCGATGAGGATGGTGAGGAAGTGAGTCCGGTTGGGGCAGATCATCTGAGCGACTTGCTCGTCAATCGCCGACATCAACTGCCCTTTGGTTGCACCGCCTTGTGACTTCTGCACCAGATGCGCAGTGGCAGTGACGTCGAAGCCTGCCAATCCGGCCACCTCCTTGATGTCGTAGAAGCTGAACTCTTGCAAGCAAGCTCGGACGGCCGGCCACGCTCGAAGTACGTTGTCCACGCGAGTAGGCTCCCTGTCTCTCACCGTGACCTTGGGTGTCGCCTTGACGATGACAAGCCGGCGCACCTCGGGAACGACAAAGCTTCTAACGAGTTCCATCGCCTCCACGGCGTTGCCGCGAAGAGGCGCGAGTTCCTTGAGCTGCCGAGCCAGGACTTGCCACCCGATGGTTTCGCAGTAGGCGCGCAGTGTGTTGATTTTGCCAGTGAGGACGCTGTCGATGACGCCTTGGGGTTCGAGATCGTCGTAGTAGTCGTTGAGGGAGAACTTCATGCCCTCGAGGTCTTCCGCTACGGACAGCACGGCGCTCGCCTGAGCGGCCGGCAGCTCGCGCTCGACATCGACATGCAACTGAGCGGGCTCTTCGACATCGGACGCCACATTGGAGCCCATAGACCGAAAGGGGGAGGATGCGTTCCAGCTTCGCACCTCCTCCACCAGCTTTGCGTAGGTCTCGTGCTTCAGGACCGTCTCGGAAGGACAAACGAAAGCATCCTCCTTGTGCAGATCCGTCGACCACCCAGAGCACCAGATGGAGGTGTCCAGCATCACCCGAAGCGCAGCAGTGACATCTACGACGGGTAGCTTAGTTTGCACGGCCACAGCGGACACAGGGACCTGCGCTTGCTGGGTCAGGCGATACTGAGCCTTGAGGACCGCGTACACACGCTCGATGTTCGATAGCAGTCGACGCGCCGGCTCCGTGTCCAGCAAGGGAAGAGCAATGGACTGAACGATGTAGTGGTCGTTCTCTCGCTTGAGCCAGCGGTTCGATTCCAGCTCCTCCAACGCGTCAACATCAGAGTAGTGGTCTGCTCGAAACTTGAGCGCGGGGGCACCTCCGCCCAGGACGAGCATCTGCTCTAGCAGGCGAGTCAGGAGGTCGCGTTGCGCTGCCGAAAGCTGCTCGGCCGCCCGGACGGTTGAGAGGATGTTCATCTGGCAATAGTCACTCAAAGAGCTTCAGGTGCGCCACCAGGTGCCGTTCTTGAGCACACCCATGCTGCCCGATACATGCACGCCGGGAAGCCAGCCGCGCCGTGACGCCTCGCGCAACGATGGACTCGAGATTACGCAGCAAATGGCGTCAACCTGCCCCCGGAAAGAAGTCGCGGATGTCCGCAAGCACCGGCGAAACTTGGTCGCCCGACAAAGCGAACAGCGCCTCGTCCAACCCACCAAATCTCAGCATAGGAACTTCGATCTGGTGCATCACCGGCGGATGGCAGGCAATGTCGGACTTGAAGAACGAAGCGTGCTTGCGGCAGGACAACGGCCGATCTTCGTACACGGAGCAGTCACCCTGCCCGTCGAGAAAGGGACAAGGCCTGCCGCTGAATTCGTCCAGCGCATGATCAACCGTGCTGACCAATGGCGTCTTCCGGCGACCCGATGCGCGGGCGAGCCGCTCCGCTTCGACCGCAGTAATGCTGACGTTCATGTGGCAGCACGCAGCACAGCCCTTGTGGCAGGCCACGAACGGTTCCCGGTGTTCTGACAACGCGTCGGCGACTTGATAGATCCGCTGCAGCTTGCTGCGGGCCGCAGCGTTCATCTGGCGGACCACCTTTGGGATCTCGTCTTCCGCCCGACTGACCTCCGTCGGGATGGCCGAGACGAATGCGGCGCGGCGCGCATCGGCCTCAGAAATTTCGTCAGGTGTTGGCAATTGCTGCATGGGGTACGTCACGACAACTCGCTCAAAAGCCCAAACTTTCGAGCCACGCCTTGACTTGGCGAAACGCGTCGACCTGAACCTGATCGGCCGTCATGTCACCAAGCGCGGCCGAGTCGCTCAGGAACTGGCGGACCGTAGTAGGCCCGAATGCAGCCTCGTCCGTGAACTTCCCTGCGATGTGCTTGAAGCCCTCGAGCGCCACCGGATCGTCGAGCAGCGGTCGACACGCTTCGGCAAGCGCACCTGGTCCACCTTCGAACTCGCGCACCGAGAAGTAGATGTCGTAGGCGTCCTTATGCTTGTCGCGGCCAACGAGCGCATAGCCTTTCATCACCAGCAGCGCCGGGATGCTCGCGACACGGAGTTCTACCGTGTTGCGACGCCCGTCCGGCATCGTGCCGTCGAGCTTGTGCCGAACGAACGACTGCATGGCCACGCCCGCGCCGTCGGCCTTCTGCACCGCGAAGTTCGCCAACAGCGGCGGCTTGTTGCGTTTGAACTTCGCTTCGCGCGGCATCAGCAGGTCGATGATGACGGCCACTGGCGCATGGTCCTTGAATTCGACCGTGCGCCGAAGTTGGAACCACTTCATGTCCTCAGCGGCGCGCTGGTACCCCGCCGCCTCGAGCGACTCGACCAAGTGCTTGTAGTCGCCATCGCCCAAAGCTTGCGCGTCAAGGCTGAGGTCGATGTCCAAGGTCCCGACGTGTGCGGGCACGGCATCCGGAAAGAGCAGCCATGGCACGGAGCCGCCGATGACGACAAATCGATCGCGATAGGCGCCGAGCACCTGGCCGATCTCCAACAAGACTGAGAGCACGGCCTGTGCGCCGACGTCGTCATAGTCGTTTGCAGACTTCGGTTCCATCACGACACCCCGGCCAACAGGGGCTTGATCCTCTCGGCACGCCAATGCTCCGCCGCTTCACGGCCACGCTCGCCGGTGGACAGCAGGTCCAGATAGGTCTGGATCGGACCCGTCCCCTTGAGCTTGGGCGAGAGGTCCATCGTTTCTTGCCAGAGACCGTCGTCGCTGGGCCTGAAGATGGTGACGTTCTCGCCCTTGTCGGTCGGCGCGATCTCCAGGTGGCGTTTGAGGAGCGCGATGCCGACGGGTGCGGCATAGAAGAACTCACCAGCGACACGCGCATACGGCGCCGCGCGACGCGCAACTGAGTGCGATGCGAGCAGCACCTGCGATCCCTGAGCAGCGACCTCGGCAAAGATTTGCTCGATCGCAGCTTCGAGTGCTCTCCCGTGCTTCAACGTGTGGCCGCGCAGCACAACACTGGGGGTCTGGACACCGTCGTCCCGCCAGGCGTCAAGCAAGGCTTCCGGCTGGGTCAGGCGCAGCCCCTCCCCCGTCTCGGCGTGCGCCCATTCCCGTTCGATCAGCGCTCGACGAACGTTGCTGACCTGGCCGACACTGACATCGGCCTGGGCCGCCAGCTCGACCACCTTCCAGGAGGCGTTCGGCTTGTGCAGAAGCAGTTTCAGCAGGCGCGCGGATTTCGGGAAGAACAACGAACGCTGCTCGCGCTTGGTCGCGAAGGGGTCGCGGTCGGCCTTGTTGATCTCCAGATGGAAGCGGGGGAACACGATGCGTGCGTTGCCCGCCAGGTCGAGCCAGCCGATGCTGCTTTCCGCGAGCATCGCGCGGGAAGCTGGCGAGATGAATGGCGCGAACACCAGGCCGCGCGTCAATCCGGTTGCCCTGAAGATCTCTCGGCCGAGCTGGCTCATCGCGTCCCGAACGTAGCGCGGTTGCCCGGACGACTTGCATTCGACGATGAGGCGATGCGGCTCCTCGTCGATGGTGAAGTCGACCTCGCCGTCGTAACCCCCGTCCTCACGCCGAGGGACGGGGTCTACAACGACGTTCTTGACGATCGGTGAGGCTTCCAGCAGCCCCTGAAGCAGGCTTGGCCAGGCTTGCTCGACCTCAAGCGGGCTCATGGGTTTCACCGGACTAATAGATTTCAGCACCCGCTGAATCTAGCTGATGGGATGAAATTTAGCAAGAATTTCATCCGAAATGGCGATTTCAGCGGCGGCTGGAACGGCTATTCAGAGTGAAATCTGACGTCAGCCAACTAGCCTAAGCACAGGCGTGAGTCGACTCGAACGGTTCAGGCCGCTCCGCTCCTGTTCTCGATCCACAGCCTGATGTCTTCGGCCCGCCAAGCGGTGATGCCCGGCGTCAGCTTCACCGGCGCGGGGAACGTCTTAGCTGCAACTTGGCGCCACCACGTCGACCTCGAAATCGGGATGAAAGCAAGAACCTGTGCCTGCCTGACAAAGCCAGTCGGCGGCAGCGAGGGGACGGGATGAGATGGATAGTTTTGGGCCGAAGCCTTTGGGAAAACAGTAGTCATCTCGCCATTCTGCGCATCAGAAGACGAGCGACCTGCGTTCGGACTGTGGTAGCGACGCCGTGGTTGCCACGTTTGCGCTCGTGGTAGCAGGCCCACTGAACTTGTTCCGTATCAACGTTGAGCATCGACGTATGACGAACAAACGGAACACTTCAGCGCATCGTGGCGTTCCCAGAAAGGGGTTCGTGTGCGAACGCTGAACTCCCGATCACATCGCTTTCCGGACGCTCGTGGTCATATCGTGGTGTAGCTCCATGGTCTGCTGTGCAGCAGACCCTAGCAAGTCGCCGTGCCGGGCCAGTCGAAAGACCGCTGAAACCGTTCTTTAGCTACATATGAACTGCTTCAACCATCATGCGCTCGGCCGTACGGGTCTTTCCGGTCACTGCCGCAATGGCATCGTGGCGGGTGACCTGCATAGATCGCCCGGCCTGAACGCTTTCTGGGTCGCAAAGCCAACCCAGAGCCCACGGCCTCCAGCGCCACTCGGCACTTGAATCTGCGCAAATCCCTCGGAGTCATCGGTCGGCATCGGGCCACCACAACGGCCTTTCGCCACCCGCTGCCTCTGTACGAATGGCGTGCATGAGGTTCTCGATCGGGTCGGACAAACTGCCGCGCACAAGAGTCAGCCATTCGCGCACGGCTTCGTCGGTCTCCGCCTGAACACGCGCCTCCATCTCGGCCACCACACGCCGTAAGCTCAAGAACTCGTCGTAGGCCTTGCCCGCGGCCCGCGCTCGATCGATTTGCGCGTGTCGGGCCGCCTTTCGATCGGCGATCAACTTCTGCGCCGCGAACCACACGCGACTCGCCTCCGCCCGCTTCTCTGCGGCGACCTTGCGCTCCGCCTCTTCGGCCTCACGAACCTTGCGCACCTCTACCTGGGCGGCCAGCATGGCGGCGATGTCGCGTGCGATTGCCGACAGCAACTCGGCCAACCGCGCTTGGTTGCCGACCCAGGCCTTGGGAGACCCGAGAGGCCGTTCGATCTTGAGTTTGTAGGTGTCCTTGGCAACGTACTCTTTGTCATCCCATGGACGCTGCGGATCCTTGCGGACGCGCGTCTCGAACTCCTCGGCGAACGACAGGCCGATTTGTTCGCCGCTGCCGTGAATCTCCACCAGGTGAGACCTGTTCCATTCGCGCACCTCCACTTTGCAGCCCTGCGACTTCAGCGCGCGGATCAGCGCATCGTGGAAACGCAAGATCCAATCAATGTTCTTCAGGGTCGCGACGATGCGAAGGCATCCCGGTTCGTCCGGAGCGAACCGGCCGTTCAGTGTCCTCTGCGGTGCAAGAAATAGCAGTTGCGGCCGCCCGGAATGCCGCCCTCGGGCCTTCTCCAGCTCTGTCTTGCGCTTTTCGACTTTCGCGGCCAACGCGGTGAAGAAGCGCGCCGTGTTCCGAACCAGGTGGTCGCACCCATCGAGCGTTGGTCGGATCTCGGTGGGCAGAACTTCGACGGCAGACCTGGCTTCGCGCACCGTGCTCTGCGAAAGCGATGCCTGTGCTCGAGCCGTCTCGCGGCGCTTTGCTTCGCGGGGCGTGGGCGGCTCCCATACGAGTTCGTTGTCGTCTGGCCGGGGCAGCTTCGTTGATTTGACGGCCTGCCCTGCGGCGGCACGAGCCCAGTAGCCGCGAGCAGGGATGGGGATGTCGTGGCGCTTGCAGAGCTTGCGCAAGCCGTTGTCGGACAAGCCGAGCTCAGGTGCCAGTCGGCTGAGTGGCGTCTCCCATACCTGCCGGTACAGATCGGTGCGTGTGATGGCGCCGTTGCTCATCGCGCCCTCCGTCACGGCGCACCGGTCGAGGGGGTGGCACCGCCCTCGGTAGGTCCGATGGACAACGCCGAGGCGGATGGGTCCTTCGAGAACTCGATGACGAAACGATCGTCGTCTTCGTCGACCCCACCGGGTTCAAGCCGGACCGCAGAGATGATCTCGCCGCGATCGAGACAAAGCTTGAACAGGTTCGCACGACCTCTCGCATCGTCCATGCCGATCGCGTGCTGAAAGTGGTCCTGCGTCAGCCGTCCAGCCAACAGTTTAAGAAGCGCACGTGCAGAGATGCTGATCGTCATTTTCGTTCTTCCACTCGTGATGTTGGTGCCGACGCACCACCCGCGACTGTCTGGCCCGTATGCCGCCTGCTGCTGCAATGAGCGGGCCTGGTAGCCCTCGAACCGTGGACGCGGCAGCACCGAGGCCAGTCTTTCGAGTCCGCTCATCGTTACCTCGACCCCCGGGCGGACGAAGGCACTCACCTGCCAAGTGAGTGGCTTGCGCGAGATCGACATGAAGTCCCTCTCTCGTCGAGGCGAGAAGACGCAAACCACGTCGAGACCGCACCTTGGCTGCGCGAGGAAGCTGTCGATGATCTGCCGTCCGGTGACCGCGCCGGGGCTGTGCATGCTCTCATTCGGATTGCGGAGCAGCCTGCTTCCGACGTCCGCCAGCAGCAAGCACCGGACGCCCTGGAAATCCGCACTCCTCAACTGATCGGCCTTTGCCTTGAGGGTTGAGTGCACCGGGTTGTCGGTCAGCGAGTACGCCTCGGCCGGCATCGTCGAGAAGAAGTTGGAGTGGCGGGACTGCTTGCACTCATTCCACGTGACCACCAGATCGGTCCTGCCGACGGTGACTCGAAGAGGTGCTCGCTGGGCCGCGCTGCCGGCAGAGGTCATCCACGCCCGCAACTCGGCGGCAATGTCATCCGTCACCTTGAATTCGGGATCAACCTTTCGTCTGCGCACGTACCCCTCAGGCGTGTAGCCGCTCTCCTCGCCGAAGTGGAAGTACAGGTGATGCCCCTCACCGCGGCGGATCCTGTTCGCCGCTTCGCACAGCAGGCTCGCCGTGCGCCTCATCTCGTCTTCCTGTGCCAGGCCGGCATCGGAGATGGCCGCGATCTCGATCGCGGCAGGTTGCGGCGCAAAGAGCAGCTCGGAATAGGCATCCGGCAGGCGCCCGAGCGCGAACCACTCCGGCTCAACTTCGACATCGCCAAGCTGAAGCAAGCCCCACAGCAGCGCGAGTTCCATCTCCGCAGGCAACGCCTGCTCCACCCGCTTGTTCTCGAGTCGCCGCAGCAGATCCTTCCCCTTCGCCTCGTCCAGGCGCGGGGCCAGATCGTTCAGCATGGCCTGTAGACGGCGGCGCGTGAAGATGGGCATGTCGGAGGCGGTCAGGCGTCAGAGGGTGCGGTGGCTTGCCGTACGTTCCTTTTCGCCGTCGATTATAATTATCTGACGTATGAATGAAACACACGCACCGCCGCGATCTCATCCACAGCGCGTCCTCGAGCTCGCGCGGACCAAGGGACTGCTGCGCGCGGGCGATCTGGATGTGCTCGGCGCGCCGCGGGTCGTGCTCAGCCGGCTCGCCGCCCGAGGGCAACTGGAACGAGTTGGGCGTGGCCTGTATCGCCTGCCCGGGACCGACGTTTCGGAGTTTGAGGGCCTCGCCTCGGTCGCGATCAAGGCACCACAGGCGGTGTTCTGCGTGCTCACCGCGCTGCAGTTCCATGAGTTGACAACACAGCTGCCGCGCCGGGTCTGGATCGCCATGCCGCGCGGCAGCCACGTCCCTCGCATCGAGCATCCCCCGATCAAGATGGTCCAGTTCACCGGTGCGAGCTACGCCGAGGGCGTCGAGGTCTTCGAGCGTGATCAGGTGCAGCTGCGTGTCTACAACGTCGCCAAGACCGTGGCCGACTGCTTCAAACACCGCAACAAGATCGGCCTGGACGTCGCCCTGGAGGCTCTGAAGGACGCCCTGGCCCAGAAGAAGGCCTCGGTCGACGACCTGTGGCACTACGCAAAGATCTGCCGCGTCGCCAACGTGATGCGTCCCTACCTGGAGGCGATCACGTGAGCAAGGGCCTCGCAGCCTCGGTTCGGGCACGTCTGCTGAACCTGGCGAAGGCCGAAGGCTCGGACTTCAACGGCGTGTTGGTCCGGTACGCGCTCGAGCGCCTGCTGTACCGCATGAGCCGCTCCGCGCACGCCGACAACTTCCTGCTCAAGGGCGCGCTGTTGTTCGCCCTCTGGTACGACATGCCGCACCGGCCCACGCGCGACGTGGATCTGCTGGGCTTCGGTGCCAGTGATCTGGCGTCCCTTGAGCAGACGTTTCGGGAGATCGCCTCCATCGAAGCCGGCGACGGCATCGTCTTCGATCCCGCTACCGTGACCGCGCAGGAGATACGCAAGGACGCGGGCTACGCCGGCGCGCGGATCGTCCTCACTGCCGAGATCGCACGAGCGAGGTGCAAGGTGCAGGTGGACATCGGATTCGGCGACGCGGTAACGCCGGGGCCTGTGCACGCTTCCTATCCGGTCCTGATCACGGATTTTCCTGCCCCGCAGTTGCGCACCTACCCGGTCTACAGCGTCATAGCAGAGAAGCTGCACGCCATCGCACTGCTGGGCATGCTGAACACTCGCATGAAGGACTACCTCGACCTCTGGGTCATGCTTGCTCGCGAGACCTTGGACCCGGCCTTGCTCGCAACCGCAATCGCCGAAACCTTCTCGCGTCGAGGCATGGATGTACCCGCCAAGTCGCCGATCGGACTGTCCGATGAGTTTGCGAATGATCCAACTCGCCAGGCCATATGGAAGGCATTTCTGCTCAAAAACGAGATCGCGCCGAAGCCGCTTTCGAACATCGTCAGAGACCTCGCTCTCAAGCTTGACGATTCGCTGGATCGAGCGCGCAAGATCTTCGATGACGCGCAGTGAACCCTCGAATCCGCTCGCTAGAATCAACCCGCTTGATCTTGTCTGGGCCGTACGACAACCCGTTCATGCGGTGCCATCAAATGTCACGTTTGATGGCGGTTTTATAGGCGGGTTTATTGGTGCTGCAGAGATGATTCCCTTGAAAAATCAACTGCTTGGAATCGATCCCGAGCTTCAGGTGCAGAACATCGAGTGAGCGATAATTTTCCTGTTTTGATAGCAACGTGCGCACATTCCATATGGACTACCCCGGCAATCTCTTCGTAGTGGCAGCGCCGAGCGGCGCAGGGAAGTCGAGTCTGGTCAAGGCATTGCTGGAGTTGGACTCGCACGTTCAGCCCTCGATCTCCCACACGACCCGTCCGCCGCGCGGCCAGGAAAAGCATGGCCGCGAATACTTCTTCGCATCGACCCAGGAGTTCGATGCGATGGTGGCCGCCAACGGCTTCATCGAATGGGCCCACGTCCACGGCCAGCGCTACGGGACATCGCGCAAGGGCATCGAAGAGCGCATCGCCCAGGGCTCGGACGTCATCCTGGAGATCGATTTCCAGGGCGCCATGCAGGTCAAGCAGGCCTTCTCCAATGCCGTGCTGATCTTCATCCTTCCCCCCAGCTGGGAGGAACTGCGCTCACGGCTCGAACGCCGGGGGGAAGATGCCCCGGATGTGATCGAATTGCGGCTCAAGAATGCCGCACAGGAGATGGCACAGGCCTCCAAATTTGACTTCGTTATAATCAACGAACTCTTCGAGCGTGCGCTTTTCGACCTGAAAACCGTCGTTCACGCCCAGCGGCTCAAGTATGCAGCCCAGCGCCGCGCCCGGGCCGACACCTTCGAATCCCTCAATATCGCCTAGATTGCCTGGAGAATCCGCATGGCCCGCATTACCGTTGAAGATTGCCTCGAGCACATCCCGAATCGCTTCCAGCTCGTGCTGGCCGCCACGTACCGCGCTCGCATGCTGAGCCAGGGCCACGCGCCGAAGATCGAAAGCCGCAACAAACC
The DNA here is from genome assembly GCF_003269065.1 of Paracidovorax anthurii. Lineage (GTDB taxonomy): Bacteria > Pseudomonadota > Gammaproteobacteria > Burkholderiales > Burkholderiaceae_C > Paracidovorax > Paracidovorax anthurii. The sequence continues at coordinate 49,363 of NZ_QLTA01000014.1, read as the reverse complement.
CGCCGTCACCGCCCTGCGCGAAATCGCCGAAGGCAAGATCGGACTGGAGATGCTCAAGAAGGTCCCGGGCTGATCCCCCTGCACTCTGCGGGGTGCGCAATCCAACAGCACCGCCAGGCGGTGCTTTTTTTTGCCGTCGGTCACGTCCAGGAGAGGCGCGCTACATTTCAGGTATGAACGCGGTCTTGAACAAACCTTCCGCCCAGGAGCCGCGCCCCGGCGACAACCCTTCGGCAGGCACGTCCGCAGCTGCGGCCAATGCAGCGGCTGCCAGCTTTACCGCGCTCACCGAGAACCTGGACTATCTCGATGCCGCGAGCATCGAACACGTCCGGCAAGCCTATCGGTTCGCCGATGAAGCCCATCTCGGGCAGTTACGCAACAGCGGCGAGCCCTACATCACCCACCCGATCGCGGTCGCAGCCCAATGCGCGACGTGGAAGCTCGATGCGCAAGCCCTCATGGCGGCCCTGCTGCACGACGCCATGGAAGACTGCGGCGTCACCAAGTCGGACCTCATCGACCGGTTCGGGCTCCAGGTGGCGGAATTGGTCGATGGACTCACCAAGCTCGACAAGCTCCAGTTCAATACCCGCGAGGAAAACCAAGCCGAATCGTTTCGCAAGATGCTGCTTGCGATGGCGCGCGACGTCCGGGTCATCCTCATCAAGCTGGCGGACCGCACGCACAACATGCGCACGCTCTCCGACATGCCGCGCAGCAAGTGGGCCCGCATCGCCTCCGAGACGCTGGAGATCTACGCCCCGATCGCCCATCGGCTCGGCCTGAACCAGACCTACCGCGAACTGCAGGATCTTGCTTTCCGGCATCTGCACCCCTGGCGATATGCCACGCTGTCCAAAGCCGTCAACAAGGCACGCAACCGGCGCCGCGACATCATCCAGAAAGTGCAGACCGAAGTCGATGCCGCGTTTGCCCGGGTTGGCATCAAGGCACGGCTCGCCGGCCGGGAGAAGACGCTCTACGCCATCTACCAGAAGATGGACAGCAAGCACCTCAGCTTCGCGCAGGTGACCGACATCTACGGCTTCCGCGTCATCGTTTCCTCCGTCATCGATTGCTATACGGCACTGGGCGTCCTGCATCAGATGTACAAGCCGGTTCCCGGCAAGTTCAAGGACCACATCGCCATCGCGAAGCTCAACGGCTATCAGTCGCTGCACACCACCCTGGTCGGCCCTTCTGGAATCAACATCGAGTTCCAGATGCGCACCGAGGAGATGCACGTTGTCGCCGAGGCGGGTGTTGCCGCGCACTGGCTTTACAAGGCACAGAATGCGGAAGGCTCCACCGCGGAGCGCCTGGGCACCAAATGGCTGCAGTCGCTGCTGGACATCCAGAACGAGACCCGTGATGCAGCCGAATTCTGGGACCACGTGAAAGTGGACCTGTTCCCCGACGCGGTCTACGTCTTCACACCCAAGAGCCAGATCATGGCCCTGCCCCGAGGGGCCACCGTGGTTGACTTTGCATACGCAATCCACAGCAACGTAGGCGACCGCGCCACGGCCGCAAAGATCAACAATGAACAGGTGCCACTGCGGACGGAACTGAAAAATGGCGATGTCGTGGAGATCATCACCGCCCCCGTCTCGACCCCCAATCCTGCCTGGCTGGGTTTTGTCCGCACGGGCCGCGCCCGCTCCAAGATCAGGCACTACCTGAAAACCCTTGCGCACACCGAATCGGCCGGCCTGGGCGAGAAATTGCTCACCCAGGCCCTGAGGGCGGAAGGGCTGGAACGACTTCCCACGGAAGAAGAAAACCAGGCCCTGTGGGACAAGCTGCTGCGCTTTACCGGAAACCGCTCCCGAGCCGAGCTCATGACAGATATCGGGCTGGGCAAGCGCATTGCAGGGATCGTTGCCAAGCGGCTCATGGTGTTGATGACGGAGCATGGCCACCGCCCCGATGCACTCCTGCTGACACGCGAGCGCTACACATCGCACGAAACCCTTTCACAGGGTGGCGTCACACTGGACGGCAGTGAAAACGCATCGGTCCAGTACGCCAGCTGTTGCCGCCCGGTGCCTGGCGACTCCATCGTGGGCTACCTGGGCCGTGGAGAAGGCCTCGTGGTTCACAACATGCAATGCGGGGTCGCCAGAAAGCTGCAGCACAAGGACAGTGAGCGCTTCATCACCGTCGATTGGGCGGACGAGCCAACACGCATGTTCGAAACCGGAATTGTGGTGACGATTACCAACGGCAAGGGAATGCTGGCGCGCATTGCGGCAGAGCTGGCCACTTCCGAGGCGGACATCGTGCATGTCGACATGGACGAGGAAAAGGCGATGGACACGACCGACCTGCGGCTGGTCGTCGCCGTTCGCGATCAAGCCCATTTGGAGGCCTCGCTGCGCAATCTGCGCCGCACTCCCGCGGTGCTGCGGGCATTCAGAACGCTGCCACGCAGTTGACTCTACCCGGACGTGCCACAGACCAAGAGGGGCGCCCCCCTCCCCGCACGGCCCTCAGGTGGAAGTTTTCTTGGGGTAATCGACCTTGAGAATCTCCAGCGTGCGAACACCGCCCGGCGTGCCAAGCTTCACCTCATCACCTTCCTTGGCCTTCAAAAGCGCCCTGGCCACAGGAGAGACCCAGCTGACTTGGGATTGGCTGCTATCCACCTCATCGATGCCGAGAATGGTCACCGTGCGCTCCACGGCCTCGTCATCCACGTAAGTTACGGTTGCGCCAAAAAAGACCTGATCGTTCCCCGCGTGCATGGAAGGATCAACAACCTCCGCGATATCGAGGCGTTTGGTCAAGAAACGGATCCGGCGATCAATCTCACGCAGACGCTTTTTGCCATAAAGGTAGTCACCGTTTTCCGAGCGATCTCCATTGCTGGCAGCCCAGTGGACCACTTCAACCACCTTCGGCCGCTCGTTATCCATCAGGTTCAGCAATTCCGAACGCAACCGCCGATACCCGTCAGCAGTGATGTAGTTCTTGCCCCTTGCCGGCAAAGGGGCCGACGGAAACTCCCCTTCATCTTCTGTTGATGGACCCTCGGCTTCTTTGGTGAATGCTTTACTCATCGATCACTCCCACACGAGCAATACACACAAGAACCCAATGGAAAAAGCCTCGTGACTTTTACATCACGAGGCTTACCATTTGGTGCGGCTGGCAGGAATCGAACCCACGACCCCTTGGTTCGTAGCCAAGTACTCTATCCAGCTGAGCTACAGCCGCTAAGCTTTGAATTATAGCACACTTTTTTGCTACTCTTCAAAAATTTGCTTCTTGCAATTTCTTGAATTTCAATCAATTGCGCTAGAAGCAAAACGCCATTGTAATACAAGAAATCTTCACTCAAAGAGAAAAGTTGCAGCAATCGCGTTGGTAGGGCGTGGCGGACTTGAACCGACGACCAAAGGATTATGAGTCCTCTGCTCTAACCAACTGAGCTAACGCCCCCATCTGCAGCAATTGTATGTGCTAGCGCCTATGACTCAGGGCATTGGTGACCAGCTTGGATGTGATGTCCACGATCTGAATCATGCGGTCATAGGGCATGCGCGTAGGCCCGATGACTCCCAGTGTGCCCACCACCTGCCCGTCCACCTCATAGGGTGCACTGACAACAGAGAGCTCCTCGAAAGGAACCACCTGGCTCTCCCCGCCAATGAAGATTCGCACGCCCTCCGCACGATTCGACACGTCCAGCAGCCTCAGTATCTGCGTCTTCTGCTCGAAAAGGTCGAAAGCGCGCCGCAGGTTTCCCATGTCGTTGGAAAAGTCGCTCAACGCCAGCAGATTGCGCTCCCCCGAGATCACGACCTCCTCCTGCGAGGCCGCCATGGCCTCGGACCCGATGCTCACCGCGGCCTGCATCAGGGAGGCGATCTCCCATCGCAGTTGGTCCACCTCGGTCTTCAATCGCTCGCGCACCTCCTCCATGGCAAGGCCCGAATAGTGGCTGTTGAGAAAATTGGCAGCCTCGGCCAGTTGGGATTGGGTGTGATCCACTTCCGTAAAGATCACCCGATTCTGCACATCCCCGTCCGGAGAAACGATGATCACCAGCAAGCGCCTCTCGGAGAGCCGGAGGAACTCGATATGGCGGAATACCGACGGCCTGCGCGGAGCCATCACCACGCCTACAAACTGCGATAGGCTCGACAACAGCTGTGCTGCGTTGGCAATCACTTTCTGGGGCTGGTCCGGAGCGAGTTCCGGAGAACAGAGTTGCTCTTTCTGGACCGTCAGCATCGTATCCACGAAAAGCCGATAGCCCTTGGCTGTAGGAATGCGGCCTGCCGACGTATGCGGACTGGCGATGAGGCCAATGTCTTCGAGGTCGGCCATGACGTTGCGTATGGTGGCTGGGGATAGATCCAGTCCAGACGCGCGCGACAATGTGCGAGACCCGACCGGCTGCCCGTCAGCGATGTAGCGCTCAATCAGCGCTTTGAGCAACAGCTTGGCACGGTCGTCGAGCATCAAATCATTTTACTTATGTGCGGTCCACGGACCATGGGCACCACGCCCCTCATGCCGGTGGACGTGGTACCGCAAAGTACCAACCGCGACACCCAGCATGTCCGCCAATACCTCCTGGGTGTACCACCCACCACGCCAAGCCTGCACAGCCTGAGCAACCTCCTCGCGCGTCAACTGGGCTTTGCGCCCCCAAGTCTTCCCAGCCGCACGAGCGGCACGCTGCCCAGCAACGCAGCGCTCCCGGATCAGTTCCCTTTCGAACTCAGCGAACACGGCCAGTAGCTGCAAGTACATCCTGCCTTGCGGGGTGACGGTCTCAATAGCTTCGGTGAGACTGCGAAAGCCGACCCCACGGGCACGGAGCAAGTCAAACGTGGTAACGAAGTGAGACGTAGACCGCGCAAGACGATCCAGCTTGTAGACCACAAGCACATCCCCAGCTCGCAGCGCAGCAAGGCACTGCTCCCAAACCGGCCGGTGTCGCACGGCACTCGCCTGCTCCTCATAGACCAATCCCACACCAGCAGCACGCAGAGCCGCCAACTGCATAACTGTTTCCTGGTCACGGGTGCTGACCCGTGCATAACCGACCAATCGCCCCATCGACTACCCCCAACAGCTAGCGAGGCACAACACGCCTAGAGGACGGGTCGCCAGACCACTCGATGTACCCGGCAGCGGCAGGCGCCTCAAGAGGCGCAGTAGCAGACGCTGGACTCATCGCCTCACGCGCGAATTTGCAATCTCGCCACCTCCACCCGCCACCGTCCCCGCAATCAAGCCACTCAGAGCCGCCAACGACACTCGCCGAAGGAGTATCGGTGGCCTGCCGTTGCACATACCAACGATGACCAGACAAAGCCGCAACGGCACCAACGGCAACGCCAACAACAACAACACCGGCAACAACCTTCAACATGCTCCCCCCTAAACCGCGACATATAAGCCCATGACGATACCAACACAGAATCGCAGCAGCAAACATCACGTATCAGGGGCCTCTACGGTCTCGCTACCGGGCTCCGTGGAGAGCATCCAGAACTTGCCCCACCGACCCACCTTATGCGCGGCAATACGGTGCCCATCAGGCACACCGAAGGCCAGTGCCACCAGCTCGGCCAAGCTCATCTCAGGCATGTCATACGTGACCGGCTTAGCAACCTCGATGCCTTGCGTGCTGCCCCACCTGTTGCGGCCCTCAACACCGTCAGCGTGATCCTTGGTCAGATACTTGGACACGTAGCCGGCGAGCTTGGCGAGAGACTCGCTGGTCTTGTGATACTTGCCGGGCAGACCGTGGCGCGTGCGCCGATGGCCATCAACATCAATGTTGCCGTTGTCCTTGCCAACCACCGACTGCCACAGCCTGCGCAGATAGTCCCAGGACCGAACACGACCATCCACTGTGTCCAAGTACACCGGCAGTTTGTCGATAGCCGCATGGACATGCCACGCACCGCGTGATTGCTTCTCGAAAGAGTACACGGCACGGAAGCCCGGAATGGCCCTGCGCAGCTTGCGCAGCATCGCCGCCCAGTCGGCCCGCACGCGGTCGAAATCACACATGTTGTCCCGGTACGTGCACGTGAGCAGCGAGGCGACACCAGCAGACTTGATCTTGTACCGACAAGTACGCTTTGCCCTCGCGGCACTGCGCTCCAGGGCAAGACGCTTACGCTCAGCCTCACGCTCCTTTTCGAGTTCAGTGCCAGACTGATCGATCTCAGGAGCGCGCAAATCAGGATCGTCCCAATCGCCCAAGGGCACGTAGATTTTCCGAGGCCACGCCATCAACTCGACCTGCCCCGTTTCCGGCGCGCGCCACTCTTTGACCCTCCAGCCCTGCTCAAAAACTTGACAGTAAACACCCTTGTGCACTACATATCGGTCCACAGCACCTCCCATTGATCTTGCTGTCGGCCCCCGGTGGATTGCAGTCCGCGCGGGGGCAATTTTTTGGATCAGACAAACGTCGCGATCCAGCCGCCTTGCTTGTGCCGCCACTCCCAGCGCCACAGCTCATCCAACCAGCACCACTCACCGTCAGGCCACTCCCACACAAGAGGGGCACCAACACCAACCACCAACCGTGCTGCGCACGGAAGACGGTAAGCAGGCCGGTAGACGTGGATTTCTTGCATCGGTCGAGATATGTCTCATTGATAAATCTAGGCCGCGCTGCGCGCGGCCCCTACGCTACGCTGTCGCTTGCGACGGGGCCGCCGCTACGCGCCGCTATCACCGCTCATACGTGCTCCGGACCTGGCTGTTGCGGAGGGCAAGGGACTCGGCCCACCCAGGACGCTGCTGGGCGTGCGGAGGAGCCTGCACAGGCATGTTGATGACCACCGGCTGAGGCGCAGCAGTCGGAGAGGCCAAGGCAACTTGATCAACCCTGGCCATGGGTGGGTCCTGCTTACGCCAATCGACAAAGTAACCATGCGCCACGATCTGCCGACACACGTCCGCAGGCACCTGCATCAAGGTGGCCTGTTGCGTGTAGCACTTGCAGGCTGTACCCATGGACATGCACGCTGCGGGGTAGGGAGCCTCGGTAGGAGCGGTCACGCCGTCATAAACCGCAGCGGTGTGCGGGAAGCCTTCAATGCGTGGCGTGCGCTGATCCAGATACTCGGCCTTGGTCATTGACTGGCCCCGGCCCGCCCCACCACCAGCACCACCAGTACCAACCGCGGCGCGCTGGATAGCTGGGGCAGCACCGACACCGCCAGCTTGCTCCGCTTGCTTGACCAACGTGGACCGCTCACCCACAGCCCCGGACGCTTGGGTAGTCAGCATCCACACCACGGCAATGACGGACGCAATAGCAGCCAGGAGGGCGCCAACGCCCCACCACACTTTCGCGGGGACGCCCTTCTTCGCGGTATGCAAGGATGCTGATTCGTACCACGCGTAGACCTCGCGCGGGAACGGCCGAGACTTGATTTCCCCACTCTTACCGCTTCCGGGCTTCTGAGGCTGATCGTTGACAGACGTCCATTTGAGCTCGTTGCTACTGTCGCCCATGAACGAGGCCTTGAAGTGGCGGTGCCATCCAGGGCTAGCGATCACACGCCGGAGGAACGCATCCATGTTCAGCGGGTGTTGCGTGATCATGAAGATATCCATGCCACGCTTGCGATGGGTCACCGGAATGCGCTCAATCCACTCAGGAGGCTTGCCGACACCACGCAAGGGCATCTTCAGATGACACTCGTCCATCACCAAGATGGACCCGTCGGGACAGTCTTCCCAGTGCTCGGGCGCAAACTCCTTCCACCCGAAATCCAACAATGGCTGCTTCGCCGTGAAGCCGTGGAAGAAGACAGGGCGGCTTGTCTCAAGCTGGAGCTTGCGCACGTCGTACAACGTGAACAAGGTCTTGCCAGCGCCATTAGCGCCGGTGGTCAGGAACAAGAAGCCTAGCTGCCGGCGCAGCGATCGCATGCGCCTCATTTCGTAACCCACTTCTTAATCGCGTCACCCGTCAGGCCCTGCAGCAACATGCGAGTGGTGATCGCGCTTATGACGATCGACAGGAACGAGCCCAAGCCCATTGCAGACAGCATCCCAACAATCTGCCCCGGCATACCAGCGAACGACGACACGACGTTGGACCGGGCCCACGCAAGGGTCGCAGACACACCCGTGATAGTCACCACGCTCATCCCGAGCGAGAGCAGCACCCGACCAGCGAGCGTGCCCGCTATGTTAATAAGGCCGCCGAGCAAGGCGGCGAGAAAGACAGGCATGTAGTCACCCCCGGAAAACGATCACAAGCCAAAGCACCGCACCGAAGCCCATCAACAGCAGACGGATCATTTCGAGATGTGGGCAAACACGAGACAACTGGAGCGTGAAAGGCTTACCGACAACATCAAACGTCACATCGCTAACGCAGGAGCCAGAGAGCAAATTCGTTGAGTCGTAACGCTGGGCCATAGAGACAGTCTCATTGCCTGGCAAGTCCTTTGTTTGATCACCAGTCTTGCCCTTTGACTCCCCGTAAAGTTTGGCCTCCTGTGACTGGGCTGCATCCTCGAATAGTTGGCAATTGCGCTGGTGTTGCTCTTTGCTGATCGCACACAAGATCGCATCGCCATCGCACGTCCACGCACCACAAGAGCCGCCAAAGGACGAGTCCTGCCCGTCGCCGCAGTTATCGCCCGTGCAAGTGCCCGAGCCACTACCCGTGCCGGTGCCGGTGCCGGTGCCGGTGCCTGTGCCGGTGCCTGTGCCGGTGCCGGTGCCAGTGCCAGTGCCAGTGCCTGTGCCTGTGCCTGTGCCCGTGCCAGTGCCAGTGCCAGTGCCCGTGCCTGTGCCAGTGCCAGTGCCAGTGCCAGTGCCGGTGCCAGTGCCGGTGCCGGTGCCGGTGCCGGTGCCAGTGCCGGTGCCGGTGCCGGTGCCGGTGCCAGTGCCAGTGCCGGTGCCGGTGCCGGTGCCGGTGCCGGTGCCGGTGCCAGTGCCAGTGCCGGTGCCGGTGCCGGTGCCGGTGCCGGTGCCGGTGCCAGTGCCAGTGCCAGTGCCAGTGCCAGTGCCAGTGCCGGTGCCTGTGCCACCCGAGCCAGTACCCGCACCACCCGTGCCAGTGCCTGTACCAGTACCGGTACCCGTGCCAGTGCCGCCACCAGTGCCACCACCAGCACCAGACCCGGCACCACCACCAGTGCCAGTGCCCGTACCGTTACCAGCACCGCTACCAGCACCGCCAGTGCCAGAACCACCAGAGCCACTGCCCCCGTTACCGCTGCCGTCACCACCGTTACCCGATCCAGATCCAGATCCAGATCCAGATCCAGAGCCCGAGCCAGTACCCGTACCGGACCCACTACCAGACCCCGAGCCGGACCCACTGCTAGAGCTAGGGACACAAGCCTCAAGACCGTTGACGTAGCCGCCGGACATGCCAGTGGGACAAGGGGGAGGATTGCTCGTCGGCGGATCGCCAGACGCAGCGTTGCAAGACTCGCCCGTCTGCACACCTGACATGCGAGTCTTGTACGTACACGCGCTGGTGCTTGCCCCCGAGCACTCAAGCACAGGAGTGCTAGGAGTCATGTCGGTGATACAGCCCGCGACGCAGCTGCGAAACGCCCCCCTCGAACCCGGGTAATCCAAGTCCCCAGTGGACGAGCCCGGAACGCACTGCATCACCATCGGCACGATCTGCCGATCACCAGCGTTCTCCGTGCCGCAGCCGGTCCAACACGTCTGACCGTCAGGAGCCAAGGTGGAATTGCACGAATTGCCATTCATCGTCAGACCCACCGGCACCGCAGCACACGCCGCAGCCGCAGTCGCGAACCGCCCCTTTTCGGGCGCCCCCGCGATCACGTAGACCGTCGTAGCCGCGTAGGACGGCAGAACGCCAGCAAACGCCAGCAACACCGCCAGTGCTAAAAGCCGACAAGCGCGAGCCATGCTGCACCCAAGGTAGCGACGATCACAACGATCAGCCAGAAAACATGAGCCATGCTGCACCCAATATGGCGACGATTACAAACAGGCCCATACGCCCCCCTTGACGATGCGTCGCACATCGACGCATTGGCAAAGGCCCCCGGTCGGCCGCCCGGGGACGAGTCACCGCATCAACGGAGCACGCCGCGAATCCACGCGAAGATGGCCGTCGCAGCCTTGACCATGAGGCCGGCATTACCCACGAGAGCGAGGGTGACGATGCCGGCGATGATGTAGGCCACGACCTCGGCCACGTTCGGTTGCTCGGCCGCCGCGAATGCGGGCAGGGACAGAGCAGCCGTGACAGCCACGCCGGTGACGGCAGTTTTCGCGGCGCGGGCGAGCGCTGCGAGCTTGGAGCCCTTGACGGGCAGGGTTTGCAGGATTTGCATGTCAGTCGTCCTTTGTTGAAACACCACCAGGGAAGAAGGCCCGAGCAACCTCGCGAAAGAGGAAGCCCACGGCCCACACTGCGACGATGGCCATCGCAATAAGGCCCCCCTCCTGCAACGTCAACGTCGTGAAGGGAGGAAAAGAGAGCTCGTGCACGACCGTGACCGTGCACGACTGGGAACACTGAATAACAGTGGGGTCAGCCACGATCAGCGCCCATAGCGCGGGCCTGGAGTGCCTGCGGCACGTTGTCTCTCAAGCGCGAATGAGCGCCGGGGAGTGCTGAGCCGCCCGGGCGCGGATCGTCGCCGCGCTTGATCCAGCGCCCGGCGCCATCGTTGGATGCACCAAAGCCGCTGGCATGGCTACCCAGGCGCGCTGGGCACTCCCCGCCCGATGGCGCCGGGTACGTCGCGCGGCACAGATCACACATGGGGCCTTGCCCCATACCCCGAGGCAGGCACGAACTCTCGGGGATCGCATCGATATCGCGACACGCACGGAGCCCATCGAGCAGGGCACGCAGCAAGAGGCCAACACCGACACCAAAGACGACGCCGACAACGGTGGCCCACCAGACGGCATCCGCAAGCTCAGCGGGACTCATGGTCAAGCCCCAGGAGCCGGAGGAGCCTTGGGAGCGGAAGGACGCTTGTCAGCGCTGTAAGGCCGCAAAGCAGTCAACACCGCTCCGATACGGCGATCCTTCATGCTGGCAGCGAGGGCGAAGGAGGCCATATACACACCCGGCTCAGGCGCACTCTCGCCCATCATGGACTTGTCCAACTGGAGGACGCCGACCTGCTGCAGCACGCCAGCATCATCCAGTAGCGCGCACTCGGCATCCTGCATTTCGTAAGGACGGCCGGTGCGCTGGGAGACCCCCTTTCTCAGTTCGTTGACTTTGAGAATCTGGATGAGAGACGTGAGAGCCATAGCAGTAGTCCTTTAAATCTGTAGTTAGGCCAGAAGGGGCCGGTAATGGAGACGACGCTCCGGCATACCTACGGGGCATGCCGCAGGACCGTCAGGGCTGTACAACCTGGACGCTGGAGCAAGGGAGCCAGCGGACATCACGGCGATCAGGGTGCCAGAAGCACACAAGACAGCGACCAGTACGGACGCGCTGCACCGCCCCACGGAAGCCGCCCCAGGACACGGTTAAGCCACGCTTGACCAGCTTGTCACGCATGTCCAAGTTAGCCCTGGACACAAAGCTTGATTGAGCTTTAGGTTTTGAGGCCATGTCAGCACCCCGCGCCGATGGCGTATCCAGCGTGACGGCAAAGCCGGTCGTAGGCGGCCACACGTTCGCTGTTGGAGAGGTAGCCGCGCATGTCAGCAGCCTGCTGGAGAGCCATAAGCACGAAGCCGCCCTTACTGACAGAGCCATGACCGTCACAAGTGGCCCACCACAAACGCTCAAGCTCTTGGCACTCATCAAGCGTGAGGACCCGATCCTCAGAGGGGCACTCCCCACCGCCTACGCTGGACTGAGCTACCAATCCAGCATCCACGCTGGGATCAGGCAGGGACTCGGCGGGGGGAGTGCTTTCGGTCGCCTCATCGTTGTTCCAGCGGCAATCGCTGTAAGCGCAGTAGCCTTCGTAGGAGGTGTACGAAAGACGCTGCCCGCAACGAGGACAGAACTTGAATTCAAGCGTGTTGAAGGACATGGGTAGCTCCACGAGTGGTAAAGTGCCAGTTAGCACGGTTGCGATACATAGCAACATTGCTAACTAGCCACCACTATAGCAGGAGTGCTAAGCATGACCCAATTGAATTACTTAATCGAGAAAGCCGCATCCATAGCAGGAAGCGAATACAAGCTAGCTCAACTGTTGGGCATGCAACAACCAACCATCGCGGCATGGAAAAGCGGCAAACGCCCCTGCTCGGCGCCAGACCGAGCCGCACTCGCATCAGTAGCCGGAGAAGACGCAGCAGTGGCAGCAGTGGAAGCAGTCCTAGAAGGCATCAACCTTGACACCACCAAAGGACAACGAGCAAAGCAGGCCCTAGAGGCAGCGCTAAAACGCATGGAAAAGCTCAGATCACTTTAATGATCTAATTTCTTCAATGAAGCTCAGGTTCCAACGCGTGGCGCTGGTCGGCAAGTACCAAGCGCCTACTTCTGCCTCAATGTCAGACAGTTCACGGGAGGCTCTGGATGGAATCGCCAGATTTCTCGCCGACGAGGGATGCCAGGTTGCCCTTGAATCGGACACAGCGCTGAACACAGGATTCACGGATTACCCCGCCCTGACCGTGGAGCGCATTGGCCTCGACTGCGATCTTTGTCTGGTGGTCGGCGGGGACGGCACCATGCTCGGCATCGGGCGCCAACTGGCCGAGTACTGCACGCCGCTGATCGGTATCAACCAGGGCAGGCTGGGCTTCATCACAGACATTCCGCTCGACGAATATCCATCTGTCCTCAAGCCGATGCTGCGCGGAGAGTATGAAGAAGACCTTCGGCCGCTGATGCGCGCGCGGGTCATGCGCCAGGGGCAATGCATGTTCGAAACCCTCGCGATGAATGATGTCGTGGTCAATCGAGGGTCCACTTCCGGCATGGTGGAGCTTCGCGTGGAGGTAGGGGGGCACTTTGTCTCCAATCAGCGCGCAGACGGACTCATCATCGCGTCACCCACAGGTTCCACCGCCTACGCATTGTCTGCCGGCGGCCCGATGCTCCACCCGGCCATTCCAGGCTGGGTGCTGGCCCCCATCGCACCCCATACGCTGTCCAATCGGCCTATCGTTCTTTCGGACAGCATGGAAGTCACCGTCGAAGTGGTCGGCGGCCGGGACGTCAGCGCCAATTTCGACATGCAGTCCCTGGCCTCACTGCAGCACGGCGACAGGATTCTGGTGCAGCGATCAGATTACCGTGCACGCTTTCTACATCCCCGAGGCTGGAACTACTTCGCCACGCTGCGCAAGAAACTGCGCTGGAACGAAGGGGGGTACTGAACATGGCCTTGAAGCGGATCGCACTACGGGATTTCGTGATCGTCGATGTTCTGGAGTTAGACCTCCACGGGGGCTTCACCGTACTGACAGGAGAGACAGGGGCTGGCAAATCGATCCTGATTGACGCTCTCCAAATGCTGCTGGGTGGCAGGGCCGACCCTGGCGTGGTGCGGGAAGGCACTGCATGCACCGACCTGTGCGCTGAATTCGACTGCCCTCCGTCCATCACGGTCTGGCTGGATGAGGCGGGTATTCCGAGAGAGGATGGCCTGCTGCTCCGCCGCACCATCGACATTCAGGGCAAAAGCCGCGCATGGATCAACGGAGTGCCCGCCACAGCCACACAGATGCGCACACTGGGCGTGCATCTGCTGGATATACACGGTCAGCACGCATGGCAAAGCCTGACGCGCGTGGATGCCGTCCGAAGTTTGCTGGATGCCTATGGCGGAATCCGTCCAGAAAGTTTGACGCCCCTGTGGAACCGCTGGCGTGACGACCGCAAGGCATTGGATGCAGCTATTGCCAGCCAAGCCAATATCCAGCAGGAACGCGACAGGCTGCAATGGCAAATCACTGAATTGCAAAAACTGGCGCCATCCGAGGGTGAATGGGAGGAACTCAACACACGCCACACACGGCTGTCGCACGCGCAGGCCTTGATCGATGCGGCGCAGTCAACCTTGGCAACCCTGGAAGACGATGAGTCGGGAGCACACAGCCAATTGGCCCGTGCCCATGCAACCCTTGCCGCCAAAGAGTCCCTGGATCCGCAATTCAAGGCCATGCAGGATGTTCTGGCCTCCTGCATAGCCCAAGCCTCCGACGTTGCGCACTCTCTTCAGACTTATCTTCGCCATACCGATGTGGACCCGGATCGGCTGCAGGAGCTGGATGTCCGCATGGGGCTCTGGATGTCTCTGTCCCGTCGCTTCAAGCGACCTCCACAGGATATGCCGGATCTTCTGGTTTCCTGGGAGCAAGAACTGGCCCGCCTGGATGATGCAGCCGATATCGAAGCGCTCGCGGAGCGCACCCGATCCGCTGAAGCCGCGTACATGAAAGCCGCACGGGACATTTCACACAAACGCAAGAAGACAGCACCAGAACTCGCCAGGGCCATCACGGAAGCCATGCAAGGCTTGGGCATGAAGGGCGGGAAATTCGAGGTCGCGATCGACGCCTCCGGAGACCCTGGTCCCCATGGGCTGGACAGCGTGGCATTTCTCGTGGCGGGGCATCAAGGTGCATCGCCCCGGCCGATTGGCAAGGTGGCTTCTGGCGGCGAGTTGTCGCGCATTTCACTCGCGATTTCGGTAACAACCAGCCGCCTCGGAGAAGCACCGACGCTCATCTTCGACGAGGTGGACTCTGGCGTGGGCGGCTCCGTCGCGGAAACCGTGGGCAAGCTGATGCAACGACTGGGTCAGGACAGGCAGGTTCTGGCTGTCACCCACCTTCCGCAAGTGGCGGCCTGTGCCGACCACCACTTGGTCGTCTCCAAACGCTCCCAGAAGCAAGGCACGGTCAGCACAGTCACGCAGGCCAGTGGTGAACAACGCACACAGGAAATGGTCCGAATGCTGGGAGGAGAGCGGGCATCCCCCGCGACGTTGGCCCACGCGCGGGAAATGCTGGAAAACAGCCATCCGACAGGGAAGGCAAGGAAACCATGAGCCTGGTATTGGAGATCGTGCTGATCACCGGCATGGCAGGCTCTGGCAAGTCCGTGGCGCTGCATGCACTGGAGGACGCCGGCTACTACTGCATAGACAATCTTCCTCCTGAATTGCTAGCGGCTTTTGTAGCCCTGGAGCACCATCACCACGGCAATCGGGTCGCCATCGCGATGGATGTGCGCAGCGCCACCGCCCTGCCGCTAGTGCCCCAGCAGTTGCGGCGCTTGCGTGCAGACGGGGTGGTAGTCCATGCGTTGTTCCTGGATGCGACCACGGATACGCTGATACGCCGCTTTTCAGAGACACGCCGACGCCATCCGCTTTCAAGGGATGACTGGCATGGCGAGCAGCGCGCCCTCATCGAAACGATCGAACTGGAGCGTGAACTACTCGCCGAGCTCCGCGAGCAATCCCACGTCATCGACACCAGCGCCATTCGCGCCGCGCAGTTGCAGGGCTATGTGAAGAGCCTGATGCCGACGCTTCCGGGACAACTGACACTGGTCTTCGAGTCCTTTGCCTTCAAGCGCGGAGTCCCCGTGGACGCCGACTATGTTTTCGATGTCCGGATGCTCCCCAACCCTCACTACGAACCCGCGCTGCGCCACCTCACGGGCAAGGACGGGCCTGTGGTGGAATACCTGGAGCACAAGGACGAAGTGGGATTGATGCGGGAGCACATCAGTCAATTCCTCTCACACTGGCTGGAGCCGCTGGCGCAAAATCATCGCAGCTATGTCACCGTTGCCATCGGATGCACCGGCGGACAACATCGCTCCGTGTATCTGGTGGAACGCCTTGCGGAATATTTTGCGAAGCGCTGGACCACGCTGCGCCGCCATCGCGAACTGGACGGACTCTAGGCAGCCGTAGCAGCCTCAGCCATTCCTGCACGCCCTGCCAATTGACCAAGCAGCTTGCGAATGGGCGCGGGCAGGCCTTGGCCCTGCCATTGGCCAGCGTCGAACCACGAGCCGTCCGCAACATCGACGTCCCTGTGGGCAGGCCACGGCAACAAGACGGGATGCAGATGCAGATCTCGGTGTGTGAGGGCATGAAATATGCCCTCCAGTTCTTGCATCTCTCCACCAGGATTGTGCTGCTCCAGCCACTCCACCAATGCATCTCGGCTATCGAACGTGGGTGGGCAGTAAAGCCCCGCCCAGATGCCGGAGGCTGGACGGCGTTGAAGCCAGATGCGGCCGGCGCCATCACACGGAAGAGCGAGCCACCAAGACTCGGCGCGTCTGACCAGTTTTCGGGTGCGAACCGGATATTCCTCAGGGCGCCCCTCCAAGGCCGCCCTGCATTTCTTGTGGAGCGGGCACAGAATGCACGCTGGCTTGCGCGGCGTGCAGAGGGAAGCCCCAAGATCCATCAAGCCCTGCGTATAGCGTGGCATGGCTTGCTGCAGGTCCTGCCGGGGCAGCAGTTCCTCGGCCCGATCCCACAAATCACGCTCATTGCGAGCGATAGCCAGATCTGCCGAAAAGCCCAGCACACGGGTGAGGACGCGACGGACGTTGGCATCCAATATCGGAACCCGTTCCGAAAAACAGAAGGCAGCAATGGCCCCGGCTGTGGATCGCCCGATGCCCGGTAACTGAGCCAATGCTTCCGCCGAACGAGGAAATGCCCCTCCGTGCACTTCCATGACCTGAATCGCGCAACGATGCAGATTGCGCGCCCGGCTGTAATAGCCCAGGCCGCTCCACGAGGCGAGCACATCGCTCTCCAGCGCGGCCGCCAATGCCCCGACATCGGGGAAACGCTCCAGGAAACGGGCGTAGTAGTCGAGCACTGTGCTGACCTGGGTCTGCTGCAGCATGATCTCGGAAAGCCAGACCCGATAGGGATCCCTGGTCTGTTGCCAGGGCAGATGATTGCGGCCATGCGCAGCCTGCCAATGCACCACGTCCGTGGCGATGTCGAGAAAAACGCGGCTCATGCGGACAACAAAGATGGGGTGGACTGCACTGGATTGCTCCCAGGCAATGACGCCAACTGCTCGGTCAGCTCATGGAGTCGGGATTCCAGTTGAATCAACTCCTGCTCAGCCTGCTCGATTTCGGCGATGCGTTCGGCCAAGCCGCTGGCTGCATGCTGAATGCGGTCCACCGCTTCGATCCGCCGGGCGAAACTGCGTTTGCGCTCCCGCAACTGGGCATCGAGCTGCGCCGTGGCGGACTTGCTCCACAGCTCCAGGTCATTCGCGGCCGACTCGAACACCGTGCGCAAGCGCATGCCCAGCGCCCGGACAAGCCGATGGACGAACTCGGACTGCGCAAGGCGCAGGGTATTGCCCATTCCGATGTATTGCAAATGCCGCTCCTCGATCTGCTGGATCTCGGTCACGAAGGCCTCCAGTTGCGGAGTGGCTGGCACCTGCAGGGAAAAACCGAAGTCCGCATTGAGTTGGCGGAATGTTCCGCCCAGCATGGCATGGATCTCGGTCGCGGAGGCCTGGGCCTTGTCCATGGTGGCCCTCAACCGCTCGAAGGTATCGGTATACACCTTGCGAATACCGAGCTTCAGCCCTTTCTGCTGAAGTGTTTCCACCAGCGCCGCCATTTCCGCCTTCAGCGATCGCGCGCCCAGATCATGGAAGATGTCACGCAACAGCTTGAGGTGAACGGCCCTGACGGCCTGTATCTTGGCGGCACTGGCATCGAACTCCCGCTGCTCCTGCTCGATGCGCCCCCGCATGGACTCGATCACCGACGCATTCTTGCCACGCAAGCTGCGCAACTCCAGCATCTGGTCGTCCAGATCCCGGCGGCGGATGTTGATCGTCCGGGATGTCTCCGTGCGAAGGGCTGCGATACCCGTGGCCACTGCGGATCGCAGGATGGCCTGGCGCTTTCCCATGACGCCTTGCGCCAAGGCATCCTCCAGCAGGGGCAAGCCGCTGGACTCCAGCAGCACATCGTCACAATTGATCTTGGAAACCAGCCCCTTCTGGGCAGATACCAGCAAGACCTGTTCCGGTGCCACACCCAGCATGTCTGAAGACGTAAGGCGCTGGCGCTCCAGTTGATCTTGCACCTGACTGGGCAAATTCAGCGTGTCCCAGAGGGTATCGATCTTGTTGAGCACCACCAGCCGCGCGTCGGCATTGCCGACGGCCGGCGCCACGTGTTCGCGCCATATCTCGAGATCGGATCGTGTGACGCCAGTGTCCGCACCCAGGATGAAGACCACCGCATGGGCCTGGGGAATCAGGTTGATGGTGAGTTCAGGCTCCGCGCCTACCGCATTCAACCCCGGCGTGTCCAGGATCACAAGGCCCTGCCGAAGCAGGGGGTGGGGGATGTTGATGATGGCGTGGCGCCATGCCGGCACCTCGACCAGTCCACCCGCATCCGGAACCGGATTGTCCTGGGGCCGGTCGTCGTGCCAGAAGCCCAGGGCACGCGCATCGTCCTGCGTGACCCGGCGAACCTCGGACACCTTTTCGATGGCTCTGGCCAACTGACCCGCATCGCCCACATTCAGGGCCACCTCGGTCCAGTGGTCTGGCCTGAGACGCCATTCTGCGAGCCCCTGGGGCTGGAGCCGCGTATCGATCGGCAACAGGCGCAGGCAATTGGAAATCGCGGGATCGTATCCAAGCTCCGTGGGGCACATCGTCGTGCGGCCTGCACTTGCCGGCATGATGCGCCGCCCATAATCCGCGAAGAAAATGGCGTTGATGAGTTCGGACTTTCCACGGGAGAACTCGGCAACGAAAGCTACCATGACCTTGTCGCTGCGGACTTGGCTCTCCAGTCTGCGCAGCTTCTCCTCGATGGCAGAGTCCATCAGCGCATGGGACGACATCCACTCGCTCAACTGCTTCAGTTGCAATGCGAAGGAACGCCGCCACGCGCCATGCTGGTCGAATTGCTCGTTGA
The DNA here is from genome assembly GCF_003269065.1 of Paracidovorax anthurii. GTDB lineage: Bacteria > Pseudomonadota > Gammaproteobacteria > Burkholderiales > Burkholderiaceae_C > Paracidovorax > Paracidovorax anthurii. Next base: position 30,489 of record NZ_QLTA01000014.1, on the reverse strand, counting down.
AAGAAGGTCCCACGGTGCTCCTGATGGTGGATGCGCCCCGGCTACGGGGGCGCCGTCAAAATATATCAGCCCCGTGAGGCCTGCGCCTGGGCCTCAGGGCCTCTGGCAACGGGTGCAATAGTACGTGCTTCGCTGCCCCTGGCGAATGCTGCGGATCGGCGTTCCGCACGCCCGGCAAGGAAGCCCCTCGCGCCCATAGACATGGGCCTCCAGCTGAAAGTACCCGGTGCTTCCATCGGCGCTGGCAAAATCCCTCAACGTGCTGCCACCCCGCTCCACGGCCAGGGACAGCACCGTGCGTATCGACTCATGCAGACGCCCCACCCGCAGGGGGCCGATCGATGACGACCGCGCCGTGGGCCGGATGCCTGCCATGAAGAGCGCCTCCGACGCATAGATATTGCCGACCCCCACGACCACGCGCCCCCCGAGCAACAACTGCTTGATCGGCAACCGGCTTGCCTTGAGCGAAGCCGCGAAGCCGCCCACGGTGAAGGCATCGCCGAGCGGCTCCACGCCCAAGTGCCCCAGCAGCTTGACGGCCTCGGAACTGGTTTCCGCAGACACCCAGACCACAGCCCCGAACCGGCGGGGGTCCTTCAGCCGCAGGGTACCCTGGCTGGTTTCCAACTGGAAATGGTCATGAATGCCTGCCGGGCCGAGATCCCGGCCAAAACGCAGACTGCCGGACATCCCCAGGTGAACCAGCAGCATCCCCTGGTCCAGATCCATCAGCAGGTACTTGCCCCGGCGCCGCACGGCCATCACCTGGCGCCCCAGCAAAGACTCTGGCGGACACCCCAACGGCCAGCGCAAGGGCTTGCCCAGGTACACGGATTCGATCAATGCCCCGGCCATGGCATCCGCCACGCTGCGGCGCGTGACTTCCACTTCTGGCAACTCAGGCATGGCGATGCGCTCCGGGAATAGGGTTGACCATGGATTATTATGGTTCGATGGAGCAATCTCACCGAATCTGGAGCGTGGCATTCGTATATGCCGCGTGCGTTGCAATAGTGCCTGCGCAGGCTGCGCCAGCCGCCCCTCCCGCGCCAGCCAATGCCGTGCGCCACGACATCCGCCCAGAAGCGCCACCCAACAGCGAGACACGTGCCGCGCTGGATGCGGAGTTGTTCTACGAGATTCTGGTGGGCGAGCTCAGCACGAGCGAAGGAGACCCCGGAACCGGCTACGCGCTCATCTTGGAGGCGGCACGGCGCAGCGGAGACGCGCAGCTCTACCGCCGCGCCACGGATATCGCCCTGCAGTCCCGCTCCGGCGAGTACGCCCTGGCCGCCGCGAAGGCCTGGAAGGAGGCTCAGCCACAGTCCCGCGAAGCCAACCGCTATGTATTGCAGATCCTGATTGCGCTCAACCGCGTCGAGGAAACCGCCGACCTGCTGAAGCAGGAACTGGCCCAGTCACCGGCCCAGGACAGGCTGCTCACCTTGCAGGCGATTCCCCAGCTGTATGGCCGGGCACCGGACAAGGTAGCCGCTGCAGCCGTGGTGGAGAAAGCGCTGTCGGACCAGTTGACGAATCCCGCCGCAGGCCCCATGGCCTGGACAACCGTGGGACGCATGCGGCTGGCCGCCGACGACCGCAAGGGCGCCCTGGACGCTGCCCGGAAGGCACAGTCCCAGGAAGCTCCCCTGGAGACCGCTGCACTGCTGGCCCTCCAGCTCGTCGAGGAGGGCGAAACGGATGCCGAGCCGCTGGTGGCCCGATACCTCGCGGGCAAGCCCAAGCCGGAAATCCGCATGGCTTACGCCCGCGTTCTGCTGGGCCTACAGCGCTACGCGGAAGCCGGCACCCAGCTCGACGCCATCACCCGCGAAGCGCCCGAGATGCCCGAAGCCTGGCTCCTCAAAGCCACGCTGCACCTCCAGGCAGAGCGCCTCACGGAAGCCGAGGCCGCGCTGGAGCAGTTTGAACGGCTGCTGCAGGCCTATCCCGCCAGCGACCCCCGCAAGGCCGCGATGACCCAGGCCTACCTGCTGCATGCCCAGATCGCCGAGAAACGGGGCGATTTCGCGCAGGCGGAGTCCTGGCTCGGCAAGATCGAGAACGCCGCCGAGCTGCTAAGCGCCCAGTCCCGCCGCGCGTCCCTGCTGGCACGGCAGGGCAAGCTGCCCGAAGCCCTCGCTCTCATCCGCCAATTGCCCGCCAAAAACGCGCAAGACGAGCGCCTGAAGCTGCTGGCCGAGGTGCAACTGCTTCGTGACGCGAAGCAATATCGGCAGGCATACGACACGCAAGCCCGGGCGGTCGCCCTGGCGCCGGACGACTACGACCTGGTTTACGACCAGGCCATGCTGGCTGAAAAGGCCGGCGATTACGACGGCATGGAGAAGCTCCTGCGGAAGATCATCCAGCAGCGCCCCGACTACCACCATGCCTACAACGCGCTGGGTTATTCCTTCGCGGAACGGGACATTCGACTGAAAGAGGCCAGGCAGTTGATCTCCAAGGCCCTGGAATACGCCCCCAAAGACCCGTTCATCACGGACAGCCTGGGCTGGGTGGAGTTCCGGCTGGGCAACAAGGAGGAGGCAGCCCGGCTGCTGGGCGAAGCATTCAAGCGGCAGCCGGACCCGGAAATCGCAGCCCATCTCGGCGAGGTGCTCTGGACGCTGGGCGAGCGCAGCCGCGCGAACGAGGTATGGCGTGAAGGGCTGCGGCTGAACAAGGACAACGCCACACTGCAGGAAACCCTCAAGCGGCTGAAAGCCAACCCGTGATGCCGGCGCTGGCAAAAACCCGTCGCCGCGGACGGGTGGCCGCGGCGACGCTGGTGGCCATGGGCCTCTTCGCCGCCGGTTGCGCACAGCCCCCCCGCGCGCACCGGATGGACGCCTCCGCCAGCGGTGCCGCATCCACGCACGTCTGGAGCGGAAGAATGGCCCTGCAGGTGGATGATTCCTCCACCCCGCCCGTGAATGCAGGCTTCGAGTTGAGCGGCCGAGCGGAACAGGGTGAGCTCGTCCTGCTCAACCCCCTGGGGAATGTACTGGCCACGCTGGAATGGACGCCCACCCTGGCCGTGCTGAAAAAAGGGGACGAACGCCGCGAATCGCCTTCGCTGGATGCCCTGGTGCAGGAACTGACGGGGAGCCCCCTGCCGGTTGCCGCGCTGTTCGCCTGGCTGCAGGGTGAACGCGTGAATGCGCCGGGCTGGGATGTCGATATGGATGGACTCGAACGCGGCAGGCTGGTGGCCCACCGCCACAGCCCACCACCTCAGGCCACGCTGCGCATCGCGCTGGATCGATGAAACCGCCAGAATGCGCGCACTCCATGATTTGCCGGCCCCGGCCAAACTGAATCTTTTCCTGCACATCACCGGCCGCAGGCACGACGGGTATCACCTGCTGCAGTCGGCCTTCATGCTGATCGACTGGTGCGATACGCTGCATGTCGAACTGCGCTCCGATGGCCACATCAGCCGCGAAGACCTGGGTGGCAGCCCGCTCCCCCCCGACGATCTGTGCGTGCGCGCGGCCCGCGCACTCCAGAAGGCCACGGGCTGCCTCCAGGGAGCCCACATCGTGCTGGAGAAATTCATTCCCGCGCAGGCCGGCATGGGAGGCGGCTCCTCGGATGCCGCCACGACACTGTTGGCACTGAACCGCCTCTGGGACCTGGGGCTGGATCGCGCGGCACTGGAGCGCATCGGGCTGTCGCTCGGCGCGGATGTTCCCTTTTTCCTGCGCGGCAGGAATGCCTGGGTCGAGGGAATCGGCGAGACGATCGTGCCGCTCGAGAAGGAACACGCCCTGCCCGATTCCAGGTTCGTGGTGGTCAAGCCCGAAGCGGGGCTGGATACGAAGTCGATTTTCGCGTCGCCCTTTCTCGAACGCAATTCGGAGCGTGCTACAATCTCAGGCTTTGCTGCAGCACAATACCAATTTGGTAAGAACGTACTGCAGCCGGTCGCAGAAGCACTCTGTCCCGGGGTTTCCAAAGCCATCCAGTGGCTGGAAGAAAAAGGGATGAAGGCGCGCATGACCGGCTCAGGAAGTGCGGTGTTTGCGCAAATGTCACATGAGATCGATTTATTTGATCTACCCGCCAAATGGAGGGCAAAAATATGTGATAATCTGAGGCTTCATCCACTTGCTGGATGGGCAGCAGATAAAGATTGCGGTTAATTGCCGTCAGGCAGTTGACCTGTGTAGGGGAGTCGCCAAGCTGGTTAAGGCACCGGATTTTGATTCCGGCATGCGAAGGTTCGAATCCTTCTTCCCCTGCCAAATACTTTCAGCGTACGGGCTTTTTCTTTCAGACTGCTGGGTCTCTCATGCAAGCCAATCACCCCGACTTCATGGTTTTCACCGGCAATGCCAATCCTGGCATGGCAGCTGAAATCGCCCGGCACCTCGGCACCAATCTCGGCGCTGCCGACGTGGGTCGCTTCTCCGATGGCGAAGTCACCGTCGAAATCAAGCAAAACGTCCGCGCCCGCGACGTGTTCGTCGTGCAGTCCACCTGCGCGCCGACGAACGAAAACCTCATGGAACTGCTGATCATGGTCGATGCGCTCAAGCGCGCCTCGGCCGAGCGCATCAGCGCCGTGATCCCCTACTTCGGCTATGCCCGCCAGGACCGCCGCCCGCGCTCCACGCGCGTGCCGATCTCCGCGAAGGTGGTCGCCAACATGCTGCAGGCCGTGGGCGTGGCCCGCGTGCTGACGATGGACCTGCACGCCGACCAGATCCAGGGTTTCTTCGACATCCCGGTGGACAACATCTACGCTTCGCCGGTGCTGCTGGGCGATCTGCGCCAGAAGAACTACGAAGACCTGATCGTCGTCTCCCCCGACGTGGGCGGCGTGGTGCGTGCCCGCGCACTCGCCAAGCAGCTGGGCTGCGATCTCGCCATCATCGACAAGCGCCGTCCGAAGGCGAACGTCTCCGAAGTGATGCACGTGATCGGTGACATCGAAGGCCGCAACTGCGTGATCATGGACGACATGATCGACACCGCCGGCACGCTCGTGAAGGCGGCCGAGGTGCTCAAGGAGCGCGGCGCCAAGAAGGTGTACGCCTATTGCACGCACCCGATCTTCTCGGGCCCCGCCATCGACCGCATCACCCAGGGCGACGCGCTCGACGAGGTGGTGGTGACCAACACGATTCCCTTGAGCGAGACCGGCAAGGGATGCACCAAGATTCGCCAGCTCTCCGTGGCGCCGCTGATCGCCGAGACGATCCAGCGCATCGCCAAGGGCGAGTCGGTGATGAGCCTGTTCTCGGACTGAGGACTCACCTCCGGGCGTGCCCGCTGTCAGCGGATGCGCCGGCACTGAACCGCCCTCGGGCAGTTCTTCGTGCTTTCGGGAACACAACAGGCCCGCAGCCTTCATGGCGCGGGTCTTTTTTCAACGAAGGGCCCGCTGGTCGCGGCAGGCCCCTACAGGAGTGAACCATGAACTTCGTCGCTTTTGAGCGCGCAAAGCAAGGTACGGGTGCGAGCCGCCGTCTGCGCATTTCGGGCAAGACGCCTGGCATCGTCTATGGCGGTTCCGCCGAACCCCAACTGATCGAGATCGACCACAACGCCCTGTGGCACGCCCTCAAGAAGGAATCCTTCCATTCCAGCGTGCTGGAGATGGAACTCGCCGGCAAGACCAGCAAGGTGCTGCTGCGCGACGTGCAATACCACCCCTTCAAGCAACTCGTGCTGCACATCGACTTCCAGCGCGTGGACGAGAAGACCAAGCTGCACATGAAGGTGCCGCTGCACTTCGCCGGTGCGGAAGAATCCCCGGCCGTGAAGATCGACAAGTGCATGGTCAACCCCGTCGCGAACGAACTGGACGTGACCTGCATGCCGTCCGACCTGCCCGAGTTCATCAACGTGGACCTGAGCAAGCTCGAAAAGGGCCGCTCGCTGCACCTGAAGGACATCAAGCTGCCCCGTGGCGTGTCGGCCGTGGTGCGCGGTAGCCAGCAGAACCCCGTGCTGGTGTCCGTCGTGGTGCCGGCTGCCGAGCCCGAGGCTCCGGCCGAAGGCGCCGCAGCAGCAGCGCCCGCTGCTCCCGCCAAGAAGGGCAAGAAGTAATTCTTTCGCCCCGGCTGCGGCCCCCCTTCGGGACCGCATCGCCGCCACGGCCCACCGCTTCGCAGCGCGTGGGCCGTTTTGCTTGGCGGGGCCCGGCCAGAGGCCCCGCCCGGCCTTGCTCCGATAATCGCGCGCACCATGATCAAACTGTTTGTGGGCCTGGGCAATCCCGGGCCGGATTACGACGCAACGCGGCACAACGCGGGCTTCTGGTGGATCGACGGGCTGGCCCGCGAGCTGAAGGTGCACCTGGTGCCCGAGCGCGCCTACCATGGCCTGGTGGCGCGCGCCAGCGTGAACGGGCAGAGCGTTTGGCTGTTGCAGCCGCAGACGTACATGAACCTCTCGGGCAAGTCGGTGGCGGCGCTGGCGCGGTTCTTCAAGATCCAGCCGGATGAGATCCTGGTGGCGCACGACGAGCTGGACATCGTGCCCGGCCAGGTGAAGCTCAAGCGCGGCGGCAGCCATGCCGGCCACAACGGGCTGCGCGACATCCATGCGCAGCTCGGATCGCCGGACTACTGGCGGCTGCGCATCGGCATCGGCCATCCGGGCGTGAAGGCCGAGGTGCCGCACTGGGTGCTCAAGAAGCCTTCGCCCGACCATCGCGCGCAGATCGAGGAAAGCATCGCGCATTCGCTCAAGGCCCATGCGGCGATGCTGGCCGGGGACATGGACAAGGCCACGCTGCTGGTGCACACGACCAAGCCGCCCCGCCCCAAGCCGCCGCGACCCGAAGGGCTGGCGGCGGATTCGCTACCAAAACAATAGCAAGAAGATGAGCAGGGACGGCGACATGGCCGCCAAAACACGCTGATGCGTCCCCGCAAGGTCATGGACAGGCGTCCACAAGAACAGGTTCACGTTCTCAGGCCTGCGGCAACCCGGGTCAGGGTTTTTCTTCCTGCGCGGCCACGGCCGTGAGGCGCTGGTACTTCTGGTAGAGGGTTTCCCGGCTTTCCACGTGGCCCGGGTGGACGGGAATGCAGGCCACGGGGCAGATCTGCACGCACTGCGGCTCGTCGAAATGGCCCACGCATTCGGTGCACTTGGCGGGGTCGATCTCGTAGGTGGCCTCGCCCAGGTAGATGGCGTGGTTGGGGCATTCGGGCTCGCACACGTCGCAGTTGATGCACTCGTCGGTGATCATCAGGGCCATGGGCATCTCCTGGCGGCGGTGCGGAAAGCGGGCGTCATGGGGGCCGATTATCCCCGCGGCCCATCCCCCTGCCGCGCCAGGGGCCGCGCCCGGGGCTTTGCCGCTATGCTGCGCCCTTCGGCCGTCCATGGCGCCGGCCACCGCCCCGCCCGGGACCACGACAACAAAGACGCCCCCCGCCCGCCCCATGGGAATGTACCTGCTCCGACGACTGTTCACGCTCGCGGCCACACTGGCCGGGGCGTCCGTGGTCGTCTTCCTCGTGCTGGAGATCCTGCCCGGCAACGCGGCGCAGGTGATGATGGGCCCCGACGCCTCGCCCGAGGCCGTGGCGGCCCTGGCCGCGCGGCTGGGGCTGGATGCGCCCCTGCCGGCGCGCTACATGCACTGGGTGGGCGGCCTGCTCACGGGCGACCTGGGCGAGAGCCACGCCTACGGCACGCCGGTGAGCGATCTGGTGCTGGAGCGCCTGTCGCTCACCGTGCCGCTGGCGCTGATGGCGATGGCGATCACCACGGTGCTGGCGCTGGCCGCGGGCGTGTACGCAGCCTCGCACCACCGGCGCTGGGGCGACGTGGGGGTGATGGGGCTGGCGCAGATCGGCATCGCGATTCCCAACTTCTGGTTCGCCATCCTGCTGATCCTGCTGTTTTCGGTGAAGCTGCAGTGGTTCTCGGCCGGGGGGTTCCCGGGCTGGACGGAGGCCTCCGGGGGTGGACTGCTGCCGGCCCTGCAGGCGCTGCTGCTGCCTGCCATCTCGCTGGCGGTGGTGCAGGCGGCGATCCTGGCGCGCATCACGCGCTCGGCGGTGCTGGAGGTGCTGCGCGAGGATTTCGTGCGCACGGCGCGCGCCAAGGGCCTCACGCGGCGCGCGGCGCTCTGGGGGCACGTGCTGCGCAACGCGATGATCCCCGTGGTGACGGTGATGGGGCTGCAGTTCGCGAACCTGCTGGCCGGCACGATCGTGGTGGAGAACGTGTTCTACCTGCCGGGCCTGGGCCGGCTGATCTTCCAGTCGATCGCCAACCGCGACCTGATCGTGGTGCGCAACTGCGTGATGCTGCTCGCGGCGATGGTGATCGTGGTCAACGGCGTGGTGGACCTGCTCTATGCCGCCATCGACCCGCGCGTGAAGGCCGGAGGCCTCTGACATGGCCGTGAACGCCCCACCGCTCCCCCGCCCCGGCGACGGCCTGCGCCACGCGCTGCGCCACCCGAGCTTCGCGATCGGCGCGGCGCTGTCGCTGCTGCTGGCGCTGGCGGCGGGGCTGTCCTTCGTGTGGACGCCGGGCTCGCCCTACGACATGGACCTGGGCGCCCGGCTGCTGCCGCCCGGCGCGGCGCACTGGCTGGGCACGGACGCGTTCGGGCGCGACGTGGCCTCGCTGCTGCTGGTAGGCGCGCGCAATTCGATCCTGGTGGGCGTGATCGCGGTGGGCATCGGCCTCACGGCCGGCACGGCGCTGGGGCTGCTGGCCGCGGCGCGGCGCGGCTGGGTGGAGGAGGCGGTCATGCGGCTGGCGGATTTCACCTTCGCCTTCCCCGCCATCCTCTCGGCCGTCATGCTCACGGCCGCCTGGGGTGCGGGCGTGGTGAATTCGATCATCGCCATCGGCATCTTCAACATCCCGACCTTCGCGCGCGTGGCACGGGCCTCGGCCCGGGCGGTGTGGGCGCGCGAATACGTGCTGGCCGCGCGCGCCTGCGGCAAGGGGCCGTGGCGCATCACGCTGGAGCACGTGCTGCCCAACATCGCGACGGCGCTGATCGTGCAGGCCACGATCCAGTTCGCGCTCGCGATCCTGGCCGAGGCGGCGCTCTCCTACCTGGGGCTGGGCACGCAGCCGCCGCAGCCCTCGTGGGGGCGCATGCTGAGCGAGGCGCAGACGCTGATGTTCCAGGCGCCGCTGCTGGCCGTGTGGCCGGGGCTGGCCATCGCGCTGGCGGTGCTGGGGCTGAACCTGCTGGGCGACGGGCTGCGCGACCTGCTCGACCCGCGCCTTGCGCGCCGCCGCTGAACGCAGGCCATGACGAGCACGCCGCCCCCCTCCCCGCCCCGCGACGCCCTGATCGACGTGCGCGGCCTGTGCGTGGACCTGCCCACGCGCCGGGGCCTGGCGCGCGCGGTGCGCGACGTGTCCTTCACGCTGGCGCGCGGCGAGGCGCTGGGGCTGGTGGGCGAGTCGGGCTGCGGCAAGTCGCTGACCGCGCTGGCGCTGATGGGCCTGCTGCCCGAGGGCGCGCGGGCCGGCGGCAGCGTGCGCTTCGATGGCGCGGAGCTGCTCGGCCAGCCCGACGCGGCCCTCGCGCGGCTGCGCGGGCGGCGCATCGCCATGGTGTTCCAGGAGCCGATGACCGCGCTCAACCCCGTGCACACCATCGGCGCGCAGGTGGCCGAGCCGCTGCGCCGGCACCTGGGCCTTTCGCACGCGCAGGCCCGCGCGCAGGCCGTGGCGCTGCTGGACCGCGTGGGCATCGCGCAGGCGGCGCGGCGCTTCGATGCCTACCCGCACCAGTTCTCAGGCGGGCAGCGCCAGCGCGTCACGATCGCGATGGCGCTGGCCTGCGGGCCCGACGTGCTGATCGCCGACGAGCCCACCACGGCGCTCGACGTGACGGTGCAGCGGCAGATCCTGGAGCTGATCGCCGGCCTAGTGGCCGAGCGCGGCATGGCCCTGGTGCTGATCTCGCACGACCTGGGCGTGATCGCGCAGAACGTGGACCGCATGCTGGTGATGTACGGCGGCGGCGTGGCGGAGAGCGGCCCGGTGCAGGCCGTGTTCGGGCACCGCGCCCACCCCTACACGCGCGGGCTGTTCGCCGCGCGGCCGCAGTGGCTGGACGATGGCGGCGCCCCCGGCGCCGGCGCGGCCCGCGCGCGCCTGCCCACCATCGCCGGCACGGTGCCCGAGATCGCCGACCTGCCGCCGGGCTGCCCGTTCACGGACCGCTGCGCGTTCGCCGTCCCGGACTGCGGCGCGGCCCTGCCGGAGCCGGTGGCCGTGGGGCCGGGGCACCTCGCGCGCTGCATCCGCCTGGACGCCGTGGCCCGGGATGCCGACGCACAATCCCGCGATACGCTATGAAATATATAGCAAACTATTCAGCAAACACGGCGACATGGAGCCCCCCAGGCCCTGAAAACCCCCTCTTGCTCGACGTGCGCGGCCTGGTGCGCGACTACCCGCTGCCGCGCGAGCGCCCATGGGGCCCCGCGCCGCGCCTGCGCGCGCTCGATGGCGTAGACCTCGCCCTGGCGGCGGGCCGCAGCCTGGGCGTGGTGGGCGAATCGGGCTCGGGCAAGTCCACGCTGGCGCGGCTGGTGATGGCGCTGGACACGCCCACGGCCGGCACGGTGCGCCTGCGCGGGCGCGACCTGCACTCGCTGGACCCCGCCGGGCTGCGGGCGGCGCGGCGCGATTTCCAGATGGTGTTCCAGGACCCCTACGGCTCGCTGGACCCGCGCCTGACCGTGGAGCGCATCGTGGCCGAGCCCCTGGCGACACTGGAGCGCCTGCCCCGCCCCGCCCAGCGCGAGCGCGTGGCCGAGGTGCTCGCCCAGGTGGGCCTGCGCCCGGGCGATGCCGGCAAATACCCGCACGAATTCTCCGGCGGCCAGCGCCAGCGCATCGCCATCGCCCGCGCCATCGTCACCCGCCCCGCCCTGGTGGTGGCCGACGAGCCCGTGAGCGCGCTCGACGTCTCGGTGCAGGCCCAGGTGCTGAACCTGCTGCGCGACCTGCGGGAGCAGGCCGGCATCAGCTACCTGCTCATCAGCCACGACCTGGCCGTGGTGCGGCACCTGTGCGACGAGGTGGTGGTGCTGCGGCAGGGGCGGATCGTGGAGCGGGGCGCGCCGGACGCGCTCTTCCGGGCGCCGGCGCATCCGTACACGCGGGAACTCGTGGCGGCCGTGCCGCGCGCGGTGCCGAGGGCGGGACGCTCCGGCACGGCGGGGTGATGCGGCCCGGTGCCACTCCACCGATGGCGCCCGGGTCGGCCAGAAATCCCGTCATAGATCTCATGGAATTTCTAATTTATAGATATCTATGAATCAGCCTGCAGCCTGCCTGCTCCGGCCATGCCTTCGCGCCCAGGAGCACGTCAGGCCCGGATTCACCGAGAGTGCCATGATTCAATTCATAGATTTACATAAAAATCACAAACCACTAATATCTATGCATGCCACGGCAAAACACCCACCCTGCGGACTATCCCCAGGCCGTTCTGCGGCAGATTGAGCAGCTCGCGCAGAACATCACCATCGCGCGCAAGCGGCGCGGGGAGACGCAGGCGCAGTGGGCGAAGAAGCTGGGCGTGTCCCAGCCGACCATGGCCCGCATCGAGCGCGGCGACCCGTCCGTGGCCATGGCCTCCTACGTGATGTGCCTGTGGCTGGTCAACCAGGCCGAGGGGCTGGCGGACCTCATCGCTCCGGCCAGCGACCATGCGGCGCTGGAGCGCGAGGTGGCGAAGGCGCGTGCCGGCCGCAAGCTGGCAGCGCCCAGGCGCCCCCCGAAAGCCCCGGCGCCGCCCGCGCCACTGCGGGAGCCCGCCCCACCGGCAACGAGGGCAAGCCAGGGCGCATACACGCCTGCGGCCCCACCGGCACCGCCGGCCACCGTGCGCGAGGGCTCCGCGCCCGCCCGCGCCCCCGCTGCGCGTTCGAAGAACTCCGCGGCCCGCCTCGCCAACGACAACGCCGCGGGCCTCGCCGCGCTGCTCCACCGGCCGGACGAGCCGCCACCGACATGACGGACACCGGCGTGAACCCACGCACCTACGTGCCGCAGGACCGGCTCCATGTCTGGGCCCTGGTCGATCCCCTGCGGCCCACCCTGGTGGGCGAGCTGCGGCTCTCGCCGCTGGTGCCGGACTGCGCGACCTTCACCTATGGCGCGCCGTGGTGGCACTTTCCGCTGAGCGAGGACCTGCCGATCGTGCCCGGCCAGGTGTTCACGGCGGGCGAGAAAGGCAGCGCCCCGGGCGCGATCGACGACGCCCGCCCCGACCGCTGGGGCGAGCGCATCATCCGCCACATCGACCGCCCGGCGCGCCTGTCGATCCTGGAGATGCTGCTGTTCGCGGGCGACGACCGCTTCGGCGCGCTGGGCGTCTCGGTCTCGGCGGAGCGCTACATCCCGCGCGCCCTGGGCCCCTACCCGCAGCTGCGCGACCTGGAACGGCTGAGCGCCGCCATCGACGACGTGCAGGCCCAGGCGCCCGTCACGGCGGAAATGCAGCGCCTGCTCCAGCCCGGCGCGACACTGGGCGGCGCCCGGCCCAAGGCCCTGCTGCACACCGATGACGGGCCGTGCGTGGTCAAGTTCGGCGAGCTGGACGACGCGGTGGACACGCCCCTCGTCGAGCACGCCACCATGACCCTGGCCGCCCGGGCCGGCATCCAGGTGGCCGCCACCGGCGTGCTGCCCCTCGCGCCGCGCCACGGTCGGGCGCGCCACGTGCTGACCGTGCGGCGCTTCGACCGCACGGGCGCCTACCGCCTGCATTGTCTGTCGGCCAGGACCGTCCTGCGGGCCGCGCGCCTGGACGAGAGCTACGGCGCCCTCGCCACCGTGCTGCTGCGCCTGGGCCACCCCGACCGGCAGGCCGCCATGCGCGAGGAGCTGTTCAAGCGCATGGTGTTCAACATCCTGGTGGACAACACCGACGACCACGAGCGCAACCACAGCCTGCGCCTGGGCTTCGACGGGTACTACGAACTGACCCCCGCCTACGACGTGGTGCCCACGCTGCAGAACCTGGGCTACCAGGCCCTCTCGGTGGGAACGGCCGGGGCGGAATCGAGCCTGGACAATGCGCTCACGGAACTGAACGAGTTCGGCATCCGGCCCCGGCGCGCCACCGAGCTGGTCCGGCAGGTGGCGCGCACCGTGGACGGATGGGCGGCGCATTTCACCGCGCAGGGCGTCTGTCCGTCGGACATGGAGCTGCTGCGCGCCAGCATCGACCGGGACGCGCTGAGGCGGCAGCGGCAGGACTTCTGCTGAAGCCGCTGCGCGCATGCCCGGCAGGGGGGCACGTGGTGTACAAACACACCCATTCCCCCGCAGGAGCGAACAGGACGCTTTCTCAGGGTCCGCGCAGCGCGGCGCCCGCCCCTCCCCCGCTCCCCTGCCACCCGCCTGGAGACACCCCGCCCATGCCCCTCGACCGCCGCTCCCTCCTCGCCGCCGCAGCGGCCACCGCCGTGCCGCTGGCCATGCCGTTCCCTGCCCTGGCCCAGGGCCGCAAGGACGGCATCGTGCTGGCGATGACGCTGGAGCCGCCGGGGCTCGACCCCACGGCGGGCGCGGCCTCGGCCATCGGCGAGATCACGCTCTACAACGTGTTCGAGACGCTCACCAAGATCAACGCCGACGGCAGCACATCGCCCCTGCTGGCCGAGAGCTGGGAGGTCTCGCCCGACCTGCGCACCTACACCTTCAGGCTGCGCCGGGGCGTGAAGTTCCACAACGGCGCGCCCTTCAACGCCGCGGCGGTGAAGTTCTCGTTCGACCGCGCGGCCGGCGAGAAGAGCACCAACAAGGACAAGCGCACCTTCGCCAACCTCACCACGCAGGTGGTGGACGAGCACACCGTCGTGGTGCTCAACAAGGAGATCGACCCGGACCTGCTCTTCGTGCTGGGCCAGGCCACCTCGGCCATCGTGGAGCCCACGAGCGCCGAGACGAACGCCACGAAGCCCGTGGGCACCGGCCCCTACCAGCTCGCGGCCTGGAGCAAGGGCGCCTCGGTCACGCTCACGGCCTGGGACGGCTACCGCGCGCCCGGCGCGGCGAAGATCCGCCGCGCGGTGTTCCGCTTCATCTCCGACCCGGCCGCGCAGGTGGCGGCGCTGATGGCGGGCGACGTGGACGCCTTCCCGCGCGTGGCGCCGCGCAGCGTGCCGCAATTCAAGGCCGACCCGCGCTTCCAGGTGATCGTGAGCGGCTCGCGCGCCAAGACCATCCTGGCCATCAACCACCAGCGCAAGCCGCTGCAGGACGTGCGCGTGCGCCGCGCCATCGCCGCGGCCATCGACCGCAAGGCCGTGATCCAGGGCGGCGCCGACGGGCTGGGCGTGCCCATCGGCAGCCACTACGTGCCGGGCGCCTTCGGCTACGTGGACACCACCGGCATCAACCCCTACGACCCCGAGAAGGCGAAACGCCTGCTGGCCGAGGCCGGCGTGAAGACGCCGCTCGAACTCACCGTGACGCTGCCGCCCACGCCCTACGCGCGCCAGGGCGGCGAGGTGATCGCCGCGCAGCTCGCCAAGGTGGGCATCGCCCTCAAGCTGCAGAACGTGGAATGGGCGCAGTGGCTGAGCGGCACCTACACCAACAAGAACTACGACCTCACGCTGATCGCGCACGTGGAGCCGTTCGACCTGGGCAACTTTGCCAAGCCCGACTACTACTGGGGCTACCAGTCGCCGCAATTCAACGCGCTCTTCGAGCAGATCCGCAATGCCGGCAACCCCGCCGACCGCGCGCGCCTGCTGGGCGACGCCCAGCGCCTGCTGGCCGAGGACTGCGTGCACGCCTTCCTCTACCAGGCGCAGTGGGCCACGGTGGCGCGCAAGAACCTGCGCGGGCTCTGGAAGGACATGCCCATCTTCGTGAACGACCTCTCGGCGCTGTCGTGGGCATGACGGCCGCAGACGCCCACCTGCCGCTGCACGACTGGCCGGCACACGCGCTGCTCGCGGCCTACCGCGCGCGCACGCTCTCGCCGGTGGAGGCCACGCAGGCGGTGCTGGACCACGTCGCGCGCTGGGAGCCCCACCTGTGCGCCACCTACCTGCTGCGGCCCGAGGCCGCGCTCGCGCAGGCGCGCGAGAGCGAGGCGCGCTGGCGGCGCGGCGCGCCGCTGGGGCCGCTCGATGGCGTGCCCGCCACGGTGAAGGAAAACATCGCCACGCGCGGCGACCCGGTGCCGCTGGGCACGGCCGCCACCGAGCTGTCGCCCGCCGAGGCCGACGCCCCGCCCGCCGCGCGGCTGCGCGAAGCCGGGGCGGTGTTCATCGCCAAGACCACCATGCCCGACTACGGCATGCTCTCCTCGGGGCTGTCCTCCCTCCACCCGCTGGCGCGCAACCCGTGGGACCTCTCCAAGGGCCCGGGCGGATCGAGCGCCGGCGGCGGCGCGGCGGCCGCGGCGGGCTACGGCCCGCTGCACCTGGGC
This sequence comes from Paracidovorax anthurii, assembly GCF_003269065.1. Lineage (GTDB taxonomy): Bacteria > Pseudomonadota > Gammaproteobacteria > Burkholderiales > Burkholderiaceae_C > Paracidovorax > Paracidovorax anthurii. The sequence continues at coordinate 15,077 of NZ_QLTA01000014.1, read as the reverse complement.
ACCGACATCGGCGGCTCGCTGCGCCTGCCCGCCTCGTGGTGCGGCATCGTCAGCCTCAAGCCCAGCCTGGGCCGCGTCCCCATCGATCCGCCCTACACCGGCCGCGCGGCCGGCCCCATGGCCCGCACGGTGGCCGACGCCGCGCTGATGATGGCGGTGCTGAGCCGGCCCGACGCACGCGACAGCATGTCGCTGCCACCGCAGGCCATCGACTGGGATGCGTTCGATGCCGCGCCGGAGCACCTGCGCGGCAAGCGCCTGGGCCTGCTGCTGGACGCCGGTTGCGGCCTGCCCGTGGAGCCCGGGGTGCGCGCGGCCATCGAGCGCGCGGCGCGGCGCCTGGAGGCCGCGGGCGCCGCCATCGTGCCCATGGAGCCCTTCCTCACGCGCGGCATGCTGGACGGCATGGACCACTTCTGGCGCATGCGCTCGCTGGCCGACCTGCGCGCGCTGCCCGCCACGCGGTGCGGGCGCGTGCTGCCCTACATCCGCGCCTGGGCCGAGAGCGCGGCGGGCCTCTCGGGCGCCGAGGTGTTCCACGCCAGCCAGCAGTTCCACGCCACGCGCGTGGCCACCGTGCGCGCCTGCGCACTATTCGACTACGTGCTCTCGCCCGTGGCGCCCATGCCGGCCTTTCCGGCCGAGCTGCCCTCGCCCACCAACGACCCGCTGCGGCCGCTGGAGCACATCGCGTTCACGGTGCCGTTCAACATGTCCGAGCAGCCGGCCATCTCCGTGCCCTGCGGCCACACGGTCTCGGGGCTGCCCATCGGCCTGCAGATCGCCGGGCCGCGCTTCGACGACCTGGGGGTGCTGCGCATGGCGCGTGCGTTCGAGCAGATCCGCGACCCGCTGCCGCCGTGGCCCGCGCCACCCGCGCCCTGACGCCGCCCTCCCTTCACTTTCATTTTCTTCATCACTCATCCGAATGGACACTCTGATCCTGGCGCTCCTGATCGCCGCCGGCCTGCACATGCTGAACACGCGCCAGCAGCGCCGCCGCATCGCCCTGCTGGCGCGGCACCTCTCCCACTACCAGATCGAGCAGTTGATGGAGAACCTGGCCGAGGGCTACCTGCGCGCCCTGGGCGAGAAGGACGAGCCGCGGCGCGAGCAGATCTGGAGCCTGCTCACCACCACCGAGGCACAGCTCACGGAGCAGTTCCAGCGCTTCGCGGCCGACTTCTCGCGCGTGGACGCGCGGCAGGCGCGCGTGAGCCGCATCCCCGTGGCCCTGCCCTTCGCGCTGCAGCTCTTTCCCGACGCGGCGTTCGACGTGCGCCAGGTGCTGGCGGTGCACGCCCAGGGCATCGCGCGCGGCGTGCGCAACGAGGCGGGCCTGTCGCCGCGCGACAAGGCCTACACGCTCACGGCCGAACTCTTCCTCATGCAGCACACCTGCCACTGGTTCTGCAAGTCCAAGGCCATCGCCTCGGCGCGCATGCTGGCGCGCCACCAGACGCCGCACCAGCAGCTCGTGGACTCGGTCTCGCCCGAGACGCGGCAGGCGTACCTGGCGCTGGTGGAGGGTTGAAGCAAAGCAACACCCCCCAGTGATCTTTTTGATGGCGAAGCCCTATGAGGCGGCGCGCTATGCGAGCCGCCCGATGCGGGTGGAGGCCGTTTCGATGTGCGCCTCCAGCGCATCGACGCAGGCGGCGAACCGATCGCTGAAACCCGGCGCTCCGCACAGCGCGGCGAGATAGCGGCGCGCGAGTTGCTCCGCCTCCCGCCAGAGCCGGGACGGCACCTCGGGCCGGATGACGGCCTCGGGGATCGCGGCCGGCAGCCCGCCTCCGCTGCGCGGGGCAAAGGCCATGGGGGTCATGTCGTAGGCCGGGGCCAATGCGTAGGGGCGGCCATGTTCCGAAATGAAAGACAGGTTGCCGGCATGCATGTCGGTATTGCCGATCAGCGTGCCGAATGCCCACAACCGGCCGGCGTCCTCGACGGCCTGCGGTTGCACGCAGCGCTGCCCGGCAAGCGCGCGCACGATGGACGGCCAGCCACCACTGCCCTGGCCCACGAACTCGGCATCGAGCGCGGCCAGCGAGAACAGGCCGATGCGCCCCATCGCCCCCGCGCGGTCGAAGCGCTCCACTTCCAGGAACCGCTGCCCCGCGTGGTCGAGCACGGCGGTGCAGGACGCCGGCAGGCCCGCTTCGTTCAGCACCCTCAGCGCCAGGTGCTCTGCCAGGAGCAGATCGCGCCAGCGCTCGCTGACCGGGCCGGGCTCGGCTTCCGTGAATTTCACCAGCATGTGCCGGGGACCGGCGGAGGTGGCGGCATAGGCTGTGAACTTAGGCTGCTCGCCACCAGCGGACGACCCCGGGGCCTCACCACGCGCCGCCGCCCCGGCGAGGGCCGCATAGGTGGCCGCCTTGTCCGCCTCGGGGATCGGCTCGGGAACGGGCCCGTGGACGAAATGGCCCAACGCCGCCTCGCCCAGCAACAGATTGCCGACGGGATCAGCTCCATGGGCGAGGAGCGCGCGCATCGCATCGGCATCCGTCCAGTCCGACAACCGGGAGGGAAGCCCCAGTGCCCCACCATGCCGCAGCAGGAACGCGCGCCCGAGGTAGCCCTGGGGGCGCATATCGAACAGCCACCACGGCAAGCCGTCGCTGTGCAGCGCCACGCCATCGGCTTGGCGCATAACATGGCCGCCGGGATGCACGGGGACCAGATCGCCCAGCCAGCGGGTGCGCCCCTGCGCGTCAACGCGGTGCACCGGCACGGCCGGGTAGCCCCGCGACAGATCGCGCAGCACGTATTGAATGGATCGCGCGGAGCCCAGGCGCACCACCTCGTCACCCAGGGCGGCGAGCGCGCGGGACACTGTCGGCTGGCTCACGCCCAGGCGCTCGGCCAGTGCGCGGGCCGCCACGGGGCCCCGGCGCAGCGCGAGACGCAACGCATCGGAACGGTCTTGCATAGATTCATGAATAGATACTTGAATGGATATTCTATTCACCCGCCCCGGAATTCGGCCTGCCAGGGGTCGCCCCCCACGCCCGCTCCGCATCCCACGGAGCGGTTTGGATGCCTTTTCAGCTCCAAGTCGCCGTATTTGCTCGATATCTTGCTATCACAAGATGAGCAAAATGCACCTCAGGCCGCCATGCCCCCCAGGCACAGGTACTTGATGACCAGGTAGTCGTCGATACCGTAGTGCGAGCCCTCGCGGCCCAGGCCCGACTGCTTCACGCCGCCGAACGGGCCCACCTCGTTGGAGATCAGGCCGGTGTTGATGCCCACGATGCCGTATTCGAGCGCCTCGGCCACCTTCCACACGCGCTGGATGTCGCGGCTGAAGAAGTAGCTGGCCAGGCCGAACTCGGTGTCGTTGGCCTGCGCGATCACGTCCTCGTCGGTGGAGAAGCGAAAGAGCGGCGCGACGGGGCCGAAGGTTTCCTCGCGCGCGAGCAGCATCTTCGGCGTGGCGTCGGCCAGCACCGTGGGCTCGAAGAAGGTGCCGCCCAGCGCGTGCGGCTTGCCGCCCGCCAGCACCCGGGCGCCCAGGTCCACGGCGTCCTGCAAGTGCTCGCGCACTTTGTCCACGGCGGCCTGGTCGATGAGCGGGCCCTGCTCCACGCCCGCGTCCATGCCGTTGCCCACCTTCAGCCGCGCGACGGCGGCGGCGAGCTTTTCCGCGAAGGCGTCGTACACGCCGTCCTGCACGTAGAGGCGGTTCGCGCACACGCAGGTCTGGCCGGCGTTGCGGAACTTGGAGGCGATGGCGCCCTTCACGGCCTCGTCCAGGTCAGCGTCGTCGAACACGATGAAGGGCGCGTTGCCGCCCAGCTCCAGCGAGAGCTTCTTGATGGTGTCCGCGCTCTGGCGCATCAGCTCGCGGCCGATCTCGGTGGAGCCGGTAAAGGTGAGCTTGCGCACGAGCGGGTTGGCCGTCAGCTCGCCGCCGATCTCCTTCGACCCGCCCGTGACCACGCTGAACACGCCGGGCGGCACGCCGGCCTCCTCGGCCAGCACCGCGAGCGCCAGCGCCGAGAGCGGCGTGGCGCTCGCGGGCTTGAGCACCATGGGGCAGCCGGCGGCCAGCGCCGGGCCGGCCTTGCGCGTGATCATCGCGGCCGGAAAATTCCACGGCGCGATGGCCGCGCAGACGCCGATGGGCTCTTTCAGCACCACGATGCGCTTGTCGGCCGCCGGCGAGGCCAGCGTGTCGCCCTGCACGCGCTTGCCCTCTTCCGCGAACCATTCGATGAACGAGGCGGCGTAGGCGATCTCGCCCTTCGCCTCGGCCAGCGGCTTGCCCTGCTCGGCCGTCATAATCGCGGCGAGGTCGTCGGCGTTCGCCAGCATGAGGTCGTTCCAGCGGCGCAGGATGGCGGCGCGCTCCTTGGCGGTGCGCCGGCGCCAGGGGGCCCAGGCGCGGTTCGCGGCCTCGATGGCGCGGCGGGTCTCGGCCGCGCCCATGCGCGGCACGCGGGCGACGGTCTCGCCGGTGGCGGGGTTGGTCACCGCGATGGTGCCGCCGTCGTCGGCGCCCACCCAGCGGCCATCCACATAGGCCTGCTCACGCAGCAGGCCGGGGTTCTTGAGATTCAGCATGCAAGGGTCTCCTGGGAAAACTGTCCATGGCGGTGCCATGGCCGCAAGGGGCTCATGCTGGCCGGCCCGGAGCGGGCCGGCTGCAGGACATCGGCGCGAATGCGCGCAGCCGGCCGGCCAGTCAGTCGGCGCGCTGGCGCGTGCGGCCGCGCAGCCATTCGAGCGTGAGCAGCAGCGCGGTCGAGAGCAGCGTGAGGATGGTCGCCAGCGCGGCGATGGTGGGGCTGATGTTCTCGCGAATGCCGGTGAACATCTGGCGCGGCAGCGTGACCTGCTCGGCGCCCGCGAGGAACAGCGTCACCACCACCTCGTCGAAACTGGTCGCGAAGGCGAAGAGCGCCCCGCTGATCACGCCCGGCGCGATCAGCGGCAGCGTGACGCGGAAGAACGTGGCGACCCGCCCCGCGCCCAGCGAAAGGCTGGCGCGCACCAGGTTGTGGTTGAAGCCCTGCAACGTGGCCAGCACCGTGGTCACCACGAAGGGCGCGCCCAGCGCCGCGTGCGCGAGGATCAGCGCGGTGTAGCTGTCCGACAGGCCCAGCGGCGCGAAGAACAGGTACATGCCCACGCCCACCACGATCACCGGCACCACCATGGGCGAGATCAGCACCGCCATCAGCAGGCCCTTGCCGCGGAACTCGGCCTGCGCGAGCCCCGTGGCCGCGAGCGTGCCCAGCACGGTGGCGATGAGCGTCGCGGCCGGCGCGACGATGAAGCTGTTGCGCGCGGCGCGCAGCCATTCCTCGGCCTCGAAGAGCTGCCGGTACCAGCGCAGCGAGAAACCGTGGATGGGGTAGGCCAGGAAGCTGCTGTCGCTGAACGACAGCGGCACGATCGCCAGCACGGGCAGCACCAGGTAGAGCAGCACCAGCGCGCAGAAGAGGCGCAGCGCGACGTGCCACACCCGCTCGGCCAGCGAGGTGCAGGGGGCGAAGGTGGGCAGCAGGCGCAGGATCAGGGGCTTCATGGCGGGTCACCTCACGGCCGCGGATGCGCCGGGCTGGGCGATGCGCTGGTAGAGCGCGTAGAGCACCAGCGTGGCCGCGAGCAGCAGCGCGCCCAGCGCGCAGGCCATGCCCCAGTTCACGGTCTGGTTGGTGAAATAGGCGATGTAGTAGCTCACCATCTGGTCGCCCGGGCCGCCGAGCAGCGCGGGCGTGATGTAGTAGCCGATGGCGGTGATGAAGACCAGCAGCACGCCGGCCGCGATGCCCGCGTAGGTCTGCGGCACATAGACGCGCCAGAACGCCGCGAACGGATGGCTGCCCAGCGAGACGGCCGCGCGCTGGTAGGTGGACGGGATGGCCTTCATCACGCTGTAGAGCGGCAGGATCATGAAGGGCAGCATGATGTGCACCATCGCGATGAGCACGCCCGTGCGGTTGAACAGCAGCGCGAGCGGCCCGTCCACGAGGCCCAGCGACTGCAGACCCGCGTTCACCAGCCCGGACTGCTGCAGCAGCACGATCCACGCGGCGATGCGCACCAGCACCGAGGTCCAGAACGGGATCAGCACGGCGATCATCACCAGGTTGGCGCCGCGCGCGGGCAGCGTGCTAGCCCAGTAGGCGAGCGGGAAGGCGATCACCAGGCACAGCAGCGTGGCCAGCGCGCCGATCCACAGCGTGCGGCCGAAGATGTCCAGGTAGATGGCCGAATCGGCCGGTGCGGGCTGGATATGGCCCTGCGCGTCGCGCTGGTGGTCCAGCGCGGCGAGCAGGTAGGCATCGGTGAAGCGCCCGCCGTTGGCCGCGATGGCCTGCCAGTACGGCAGTTCGCCCCAGCGCGCGTCGATGGCCAGCAGCGCCTCGCGCGATGCCGCCCCGCCCGCGCCTTCGCCCGGCAGCGCCCGCGCCGTCTTGGTGACCAGCGAGCGGAAGCCGCTGATCTCCTGGTTGAGCCGCCGCGCGAGGCTGCCCACGCCGTCGCCCGAGCGCGCGGCCTGCAGGTCGGCGGCCAGCGCGGCGTAGGCACCCTCGCCCGGCAGCGCCGCGCGGTCCCAGCCGGCCAGGGCCTGCACCGTGCGCGGCAGCGCGGCGGGCACCTCGGGGTTGTCCACCGCGCGCTGCAGCAGCGCGCCGATGGGCACGGCGAAGACGGCCAGCAGGAAGAGCGCCAGCGGCGCGATCAGCGCCAGCGCCCAGGCCTTGCGGCGGCGCTCGGCGCGGCGCAGCGCGGCCTTCAGGCGCCGTGTCTCCTGCGCCGCATCGCCGGGCGCCGGCGGGGGCGCGGTCTCCAGGGAGGTCGTCATGGTCATCGCGATCGCGGCGGGCACGGCGGGGGGGCTCCGGTCAGCGCGCGGCCCAGGCGGCGAAGCGCTGCTGCAGCTCCTCGCCATGGTCGGTCCAGAAGCTGCCGTTCATGAGCACGGCGTTGGTGGTGTTGGCGGGCGCGTTGGGCAGCCCGGCCAGGGTCCTGGCGTCCAGCTTCGCGGGGGCCTGCACGTTCACGGGGCCGTAGGCGATCTCCTTCGCATAGGCGGCCTGCGCGGCGGGGCCCACGCTGTGGGCCACGTACTGCAGCGCCAGATCCTTGTTGGGCGCGCCCTTGGGGATGGCCCAGTAGTCGAGGTCGTAGATGCTGCCGTCCCACACCACGGCCAGCTTCTTGCCCTCGCGCTGCGCGGCGTCGATGCGGCCGCTGAACGCGGTGGACATCACCACGTCGCCGGCCACGAGGAACTGCGGCGGCTGCGCGCCGGCCTCCCACCACTGGATGTGGGGCTTGATCTCGTCGAGCTTGCGGAACGCGCGGTCCACGCCGGCCTTGGTGGCCAGCAGCTTGTACACCTCCTTCGCGGGCACGCCGTCGGCCATGAGGGCGAATTCGAGGTTGTAGAGCGCGGTCTTGCGCATGCCGCGCTTGCCGGGGAATTTCTTCACGTCCCAGAAATCCTTCCAGCCCGTGGGCGCGGTCTTCAGGCGCGATGCATCGTAGGCCAGCGCCGTGGACCACACGAAAATGCCCACGCCGCATTCCTGCACGGCCTCGGGGATGAAGTCGGCCTTCGGGCCCACCTTGGACCAGTCGATCTTCTCGTAGAGGCCCTCGTCGCAGCCGCGCGCCAGGTCGCCCGTCTCCACCTCCACCAGGTCCCAGGTGACCTTGCGCGCCTCCACCATAGCCTTCACCTTGGCCTGCTCGCCGTTGTATTCCACGCCCACGATGCGGTGGCCGGTGGATTTCTCGAAAGGCTGGACGAAGGCCACTTTCTGGGCGTTGCCGTTGGCGCCGCCGAAGTTGACGACCGTGAGGTCGCGGGCGTGGGCGCCGAGCGCCAGCATGGACAGGGCGGCCGTGGCGCAGAGGGTGCGGAGGTGTCGCATGGGATGCCTTTCAGTGAGGAAGGAACGGGTGAGGGGGAAACGGAACGAGGCGCGCAGGGATGGGCCAGGGGCGCGCGGCAGGATCAGGCCGCGAAGACGCGCAGGTGCTCGGGCGCGAACTCCAGCGTGACGTCCTGACCCGGCGCGAGCCGTGCGAGCGCGGGCGTGTCGAGCGGCACCTTCACGAAGCACTGCGCCTGCTGCTCCAGGTCGCACTGCAGGCGCACGTGGTCGCCGAAGTAGATGACGCCGGCCGCGCGGGCGCGCAGGCGGTTGGCATGCGCGGGGGACGGCGCCTCGTCGGCCACGAGGCGCATGCGCTCGGGACGGATGCTGGCCACCACGGGCTGGCCCGGGGCCACGGCGTCCACGCCCACGCCCGCCACCCACTGGCCGCCGGGCATCTCGAAGCGGCAGCGGCCGCCCTCCCCCGCGCCCGCGCTGCCGCGCAGCCGGTTGCTGTCGCCGATGAAGCCCGCGACGAACGGATTGCGCGGCGTCTCGTAGAGCGCCCCCACGGGGTCGATCTGCTGGATCACGCCCTGGTCGAACACGGCCACGCGGTCGCTCATCGTGAGCGCCTCGCCCTGGTCGTGCGTCACATAGACGAAGGTGAGGCCGAGCTGGCGGTGCAGCGCCTTCAGCTCGATCTGCATGTGCTCGCGCAACTGCTTGTCGAGCGCGCCCAGCGGCTCGTCCATCAGCACCAGCCGGGGCTTGAAGACCAGGGCCCGCGCCAGCGCGATGCGCTGCTGCTGGCCGCCCGAGAGCTGGGCCGGGTAGCGCGCGCCGAAATCCTGCATGCGCACCATCTCCAGCGCCTCGTGCACGCGGCGCTGGCGCTCCGCGCCCTTCACGCCGCGCACGCTGAGCGGGTAGCCCACGTTCTGCGCCACCGTCATGTGCGGGAAGAGCGCGTAGTTCTGGAACACCATGCCGATGTCGCGGCGGTGCGGTGGCACGCGGTTGAGCAACTGGCCGCCCAGCCGGATCTCGCCGCCCGTGGGGAACTCGAAGCCCGCGAGCATCATGAGGCAGGTGGTCTTGCCCGAGCCCGAGGGGCCCAGCAGCGTCAGGAACTCGCCCCGGTGGATGTCCAGGTCGAGGTGCTTGACGACGAGGTGCTCGCCGTCATAGGTCTTCTTCACGCCCCGGAAGCTGACCAGGACCGGGTTGTCGTCATCGCTCGGCATGGGCGGGCTCCTCACTCGCCGCGCAACGCGGCCTCCAGCACGTCGAGCGCCTCATCGAAGAGCGCATCCCCGATCGTGAGCGGGAACAGGAAGCGGATCACGTTGCCGTGCACGCCGCAGCTGAGCAGCAGCAGGCCGCGCTCCAGCGCGCGCGCCTGCACGCGCTGGGCGAAGGCCGCGTCGGGCTGGCCGGTGGCGGGGTCGCTGAACTCCACCGCGATCATGCCCCCCAGGCCGCGCACCTCCGCGATGCGCGGCACCGCGGCGCGCAGGCCCTGCAGGCGCTCGCGCAGCCGGCCGCCCAGCGCGTCGGCGCGCTCGCACAGGCCCTCTTCCTCGATGGCGTCGAGCACCGCGTGCGCGGCCGCCACGGCCAGCGGATTGCCCGCGTAGGTGCCGCCCAGGCCGCCGGGCGCGGGCGCGTCCATCACCTCGGCGCGGCCGCACACGCCCGACAGCGGCATGCCGCCCGCGAGGCTCTTGGCGAAGGTGGTGAGGTCGGGCAGCACGTCGAAGTGCTCCATCGCGAACACCTTGCCGGTGCGCGCGAAGCCGGTCTGCACCTCGTCGGCGACGAGCAGGATGCCGTGCTCGTCGCACACCTGCCGCAGCGCGTGCATGAAGCCCGGTGGCACGGGGTTGAAGCCGCCCTCGCCCTGCACCGGCTCGATGATGATGGCCGCCACGCGGCGCGGCTCGATGTCGGCCTTGAAGAGGCCCTGCAGCGCGGCCAGGGCCTGCGCCTCCGACACACCGTGCAGCGCGTTGGGGAACGGCAGGTGGTGCACGTCGCCCGGGAAGGGGCCGAAGCCCAGCTTGTAGGGCGCCACCTTGCCCGTGAGCGCCATGGTCATCAGCGTGCGGCCGTGGAAGGCGCCGCTGAAGGCGATCACGCCAGGGCGGCCGGTGGCGGCGCGCGCGATCTTCACCGCGTTCTCCACGGCCTCGGCGCCCGTGGAGAAGAACGCCGTCTTCTTGGCGTGCGTACCGGGGGAGAGGCGGTTGATGCGCTCGGCCAGCGCCACGTACGATTCGTAGGGCACGATCTGGTAGGCCGTGTGCGTGAAGCGCTGGAGCTGCTGCTCGATGGCGGCGACCACCTTGGGATGGCGGTGGCCCGTGTTGAGCACCGCGATGCCCGCCGCGAAATCGATCACGCGGCGGCCTTCCACGTCCCACAGCTCGGCATTGACGGCCTTGTCGGCGTAGAACGAACACATCACGCCCACCCCGCGCGGCGTGGCGGCGGCTCTGCGTTCCTGAAGGGACTGGTTGCTCATGGAATCTCCTGGATGCGGTTCTCGGTTGGATCGCAGTATCAGCAGTCACGGCCCTACACTGAAGAGCCATTCAGTGAAATTTCATGGAACCACTTCGTAGGGGTAAATCCTGAATACCGACATCCTTTCCGAGTGGCTGCAGTCGCGGCTCGAAGAAACCTCGCCCGAGCCGGCGTACCTCCGGCTCTACCGCCTCTTCCAGCAGGCGATCCTGTCGGGGCAGGTGCCCGCGGGCGCCAAGCTGCCCTCCTCGCGCGCGCTGGGCCAGGCGCTGGGCATCGCCCGCAACACCGTGCTGCACGTCTATGAGCAACTGCTGGCCGAGGGCTACGTGCATGCGCAGAGCGGCAGCGGCACCTACGTGGCCGACACCAGCCCCGAGCGCGTGCTGGACGGCGACGTGCGCGGCGGCCGGCGCGTGCAGCGCGACCACCAGCGCCTGTCCAAGCGCGGGCGCCGCACCATCGAGATGGCCGGCGTGGGCCGGCACCAGTGGGGCGCCTTCATGCCCGGCGTGCCCGACGTGACCGAATTCCCGCTCAAGGCATGGAACCGCCTGCACAACCGCGTGTGGCGCCAGCACCGGCCCGAACTCATGACCTACGCCCAGGGCGGCGGCTACCGGCCGCTGCGCCGCGCGCTCGCCGACTACCTGCGCGTGTCGCGCGCGGCCAACTGCCAGACGGAGCAGGTCATCGTCACCAACGGCATCCACCAATCGGTGGACCTCTCCATCCGCCTGCTGTGCGACGTGGGCGACGAGGCGTGGGTGGAGGAGCCCTGCTACTGGGGCGTGCGCAACCTGCTGCTGTCCTCTGGGCTCAAGCCCGTGCCGATCCCGGTGGACGCCGAGGGCATGAACCCCGCGCCGCGCCACCTCGCGCGGCCGCCGCGCATCATCATCTGCACGCCCTCGCACCAATACCCGCTGGGCTGCGTGATGAGCCTCGCGCGCCGCCGCATGCTGCTGGAATACGCGCGCCAGCACGGCTGCTGGATCATCGAGGACGACTACGACAGCGAATTCCGCTTCGGCATCCGGCCGCTGGCGTCACTGCAGGGGCTGGACACCTATGGGCAGGTGATCTACGTGGGCAGCTTCAGCAAGGTGCTGTTCCCGGGCCTGCGCGTGGGCTACATGCTGGTGCCGGGGGCCATGGCCGACCTGTTCGCGCAGGGCATCGCGGAGCTGTACCGCGAGGGCCAGATGATGCTGCACGCCGTGCTGGCGGAGTTCATCGACGAGGGCTACCTCGCTTCGCACATCCGCCGCATGCGCGGCCTGTACGCGCAGCGGCGCGAGCTGCTGATCGAGGCCATCCACCGCCACTATGGCGATGCGCTGCCCATCCTGGGCGACGAGGCGGGCCTGCACCTGGTGCTGGAGCTGCCGCACCTGCGCGACGACTGGGCCGTGTGCGCGCGGGCGGCGGACCTGGGCATCCTCGCCAAGCCGCTCAGCACCTACTACGCCGTCGCCCGCCAGAGCCGCGCCGGCCTGCTCATGGGTTACGGCTGCGTGCCCGACGCGCGCATCGCCCCCGCCTTCGGCCTGCTGGCCCGCGCCATCGGGGAATAAAAAAAAGGGCGTCGCTTCCGCGCCTCCGACACGCGCATCATCTGCGGCCCACGAACCCGTGCGGCCCCGCCCCTCCGATGGCCGCGGAGCAGGCCACGCCAGCGAACGCCGTGGAGCGGGCTCCGCCCGGCCACCGGCGTTGTCCCCCTTCAGGGGGAAGGCGCCGAAGGCGACTCAGGGGGTTACCGCACCATACAAGGCCGCTTGTTGTCGAAGCGCCAGCCCGGCACGAGGTACTGCATCGCCACCGCGTCGTCGCGCGCGCCCAGGCCGTGCTGCAGGTAGAGGCGGTGCGCGGCTTCCACCGCGTCCATGTCCAGCTCCAGGCCCAGGCCCGGGCGCTTCGGCACCTGGATCTGGCCGCCTTCGATGCGGTAGGGCTCCCGCGTGAGGTGCTCGCCGTCCTGCCAGATCCAGTGCGTGTCGATGGCCGTGACCTTGCCGGGCGCGGCGGCCGCCACGTGGGTGAACATGGCGAGCGAGACGTCGAAGTGGTTGTTGGAATGCGAGCCCCAGGTGAGGCCGAAGGCCTCGCACACCTGCGCCACGCGCACCGAGCCGGCCATGGTCCAGAAATGCGGGTCGGCCAGCGGGATGTCCACCGACTGCAGCGACAGGCTGTGCGACATCTCGCGCCAGTCGGTGGCGACCATGTTGGTGGCCGTGGGCAGGCCCGTGGCGCGGCGGAACTCGGCCATCACCTCGCGGCCCGAATAGACGCCCTCGGCGCCGCACGGGTCCTCGGCATAGGCCATCACGCCGTGCAGATCGCGCGTGATGCGCACCGCGTCCTTGAGCAGCCAGCCGCCGTTGGGGTCGAGCGTGACGCGCGCCTGCGGAAAGCGCTCGTGCAGCGCGCGGATCGCCAGCACCTCGTCCTCGCCGCGCAGCACGCCGCCCTTGAGCTTGAAATCCACGAAGCCGTAGCGCGCGTGCGTGGCCTCGGCCAGGCGCACGATGGCCTCGGGCGTGAGCGCTTCCTCGTTGCGCAGGCGGAACCAGTCGTCCGCCGCGCCGGATTCGTCGCGGTAGGCCAGGCCGGTCTTGCGGCGGTCGCCCACGTAGAACAGGTAGCCCAGCACCTGCACGGCCTCGCGCTGCTGCCCATCGCCGAGCAGCGCGGCCACGGGCACGCCCAGGTGCTGGCCCAGCAGGTCCAGGAAGCACGACTCCACGGCCGTCAGCGCATGGATGGTCACGCGCAGGTCGAACGTCTGCTGGCCCCGGCCGCCGCTGTCGCGGTCGGCGAAGCGCGCGCGCATGGCGTTCAGCACCGCCCGGTGGTTGCCCACCCCCTGCCCCACGATCAGCGGGCGCGCGTCTTCGAGCGTCTGGCGGATCTTCTCGCCGCCGGGCACCTCGCCCACGCCGGTGCGGCCCGCGCTGTCGCGCAGGATCAGCAGGTTGCGCGTGAAGAACGGCCCATGCGCGCCGCTCAGGTTCAGCAGCATGCTGTCGTGGCCCGCCACGGGCACGACGCGCAGGTCGGTGATGACGGGCGTGGCCCCGGGGGCCTGGAGGTTCTCGGAAGAGGTCATGGTGAAAAAATGAGAAGAAGGAAAGTCCGCTGCGCCCGTTCCCGGATGCGGTGCGATGTCAAGAGTGCATAGCCATGAAACCAGCGCTCCCTCCCCCGTCCGATGGCCGCGGAGCAGGCCAAGCCAGCGGACGCCGTGGAACCGGCTTTGCCGGGCCACCGGCGTCGTCCCCCTGCCCGCCGTGCGCAGCACGGCGAGAGCGGGGGGAAGCGGCGAAGCCGCTCAGGGGGGTGCCGTCCATCAATCAGCCGTGATCTTGCGGGTGTCGATGAGCTGCTTCCAGCGGGTCCACTCGCGCGCCTGGAAGGCCGTGAACTCGGCCGGCGTGCTCGCGACGATCTCCAGGCCCTGCTCTTCCATGCGCTTGCGCACGGCGGGGTCCTTCATCGACGCGATGGCAGCGGCCGCGATCTTTTCCTTCACGGCGGCGGGCAGGCCCTTGGGCGCGGCCAGGCCCTGCCACGAATACACCTCGGCACCCGCCACGCCGGCCTCGGCCAGCGTGGGCACGTCGGGCAGCACGGGCGAGCGCTTGGCGCCCGTCACGGCGATCGCGTGCAGCTTGCCCGCGCGGATGTGCGGCAGCACGGCGTTCACGTTCTGGAACGAGAACTCCACCTGGTTGCCCAGCAGGTCGTTGATGGCCGGCGCGCCGCCCTTGTAGGGGATGTGCAGGCCCTGCGTGCCGCTTTGCTGCCAGAACACCTCGGCCGCCAGATGGTCGGAGGAGCCGTTGCCCGAACTCGCGAAGCTCACCTTGCCGGGCTGCGCCTTGAGCAGCGCGATCACATCGGGCACCGTGCGGGCCGTCTGCGCCACGTTGGCCACGAGCACGTTGGGCGCCTGCACGGGCACGGAGAGGTAGTCGAAGTCCTTGGTGGCGTCGTAGGGCACGGTCTTTTGCAGGTGCGGCGTGACCACGAAGGCCCCCAGCGACGACACCAGCAGCGTGTAGCCGTCGGGCGCGGAGCGCTTCACGAAACCCGCGCCGATGGTGCCGGTGGCGCCGGGGCGGTTGTCCACCACGAAGTTCTGGCCCAGCTTGTCGCCCATGAACTGGGCCATGGCGCGCGCCACCATGTCGGTGGAGCCGCCCGCCGGGAACGGCACGACGATGGTGACCGGCTTGTCGGGCCAGGCGCCCTGGGCATGGGCCTGGGGCACGGCGCCCAGCGAGGCGGTCAGGGAAAGGGCGGCGCCCAGCGCGCGCCAGAGGTTTCGGGGCATGGCTTGTCTCCTAGGTTTTTTCTGTGGATCGGGGTGGGCCGCGGAAGGCCCCCGGGTCATTGCGGGCCAAGCTTGTCGATGAGCGCCTTGAGGTCGTCCATCTCGGCGGGCTTGAGGTCGCTGAGCGGCGCGCGCACCAGCCCCGCGTCGTGGCCCACGATCTTCGCGCCCGCCTTCACGATGCTCACCGCATAGCCCTGCACCCGGTTGCGCAGCTCCAGGTACGGCATGAAGAAATCGCGCAGCAGCCGGTGCTGCGTGGCCTGGTCGTCCGCCGCCACCGCGTGGTAGAAGTCCATCGCCGTCTTCGGGATGAAGTTGAACACCGCCGACGAATACACCGGCGTGCCCAGCGCCTTGTA
>NZ_QLTA01000013.1 GCF_003269065.1 Paracidovorax anthurii | reverse complement strand
AACCACAGCCCAAGTGACTGATCGCAAGGGAGCGCTTGCGGCCTTCAAGCGCTGCAAGCGCTCGCTGGGGCGGGTGCAAAGTGTGCTGACGGACAGCGGTTACACAGGCGAGCCCTTCGCGCAAGGCGTCAAGGACATCCTGGGTGAGCATGTGACGGTGCAGATCGCCAAGAGAAGCGAGTTGCACACCTTCAAGGTCATGCCCAAGCGCTGGGTGGTTGAGCGCAGCTTTGCTTGGCTGGACAAGAACCGGCGGCTATGGAAGAACTGTGAGCGATGGCTCAACACCAGCTTACAGTTCGTCCACTTGGCGTTTCTGGCTCTGCTACTCAGAAGATCGTAAACACGTTCTTAGGCTGCTCCTGTTGTGCTGGCACGAACGCAAGCGATCGGTGACCATCCAGGGATTGGACGTGTACGACCAAGCCCCTGGCTCGCATCACGTCGATGAAGCGGTGCAGAGCATCCATGTAGGGGCGATGCAATGTGCCCGCACCGTAGAGGCCATCCCACAGCTTGTTCAACGCCTCAGAGTCGGTCAGTTCGCCGCAGGCCGCGTCCATCAGGCCCATCAGCAGTTCGGGCGCGATGAACACCTGGGGCGCCTTGGGCGCGGCGGCTTCTTCATGCCGAGCCTTGAGAGCTTGCGCCTCCCGCTCGTTGGCCGCTTTGACCACCTGCGCCAACGTGCCTTGCTGTGCATCGACAAATGCCAGAAGTTGCGACGCCTTGACACAAGACATTTCTTCACCCTCTCGCGCCGTGGCGAGCAGGCCGTAGATGAGGCCCAACTGATCGCGGGCGCTTTCCAGTCGGGAGAACTCTTCTTCGCTGATCTGGTAGTCCATGGTGCACCTCCTGATCAATGAACGGCTGTGCTGGTGTCGATAACGGCAAGCGCGGCCACGGCCTGTTGTGCGGCTTCCAGGCCCTGCTGGGCGAAGCCGTACATGGGTTCGTTGACCAACAGGCACGCCTTGGCGCGCTCCATGCAGTTGATAGCCTGCATAAGCAGGTGGGCGGGATCAGTGGAGACGGCGGCAGTATGCGCGCCGGTGGATGCGAGAGAGTCAGCCATGATGGCTCCTTCGTGACAGGTTATGAACCTGCCGCCCCCTCGACCAAGAGAGGGTGGCAGGACTGTGCGGGTTGGTCGACCGGACGAAGGACCGGCACCCCCTTTCGGGAGTCCCGCACAGCCCCGCCGAAACGGAACCATGCCCAGCGCAGCCTGGGAATGAAAAAAGCCGCCGACTCATAAAGAAGCGCGCGGCTGCTGCGCCTTCGTACCGGGCGACCAAGCCCGGATCCCCGAGAGGATGGGCGGATGATAGACCAAATGCCGCCCCGAGGCGGCATTTCAGCGGGGAAGGCGATAATTTTTTATCGTATGCAGTTAACCGTCGTACGATACTTATTTATCGGATATCTTTTTGGCACCTTTATGCGAATCAGCATCACCCTCGATGGCAAGGCCACAACGATCTCGGTGGACGATACCTTGATGGACTACCTGGGGGCCTACCTCGTGGCTGAGAAACCCAAGCTCCACAAGAACGCCAAGCGGCAGCAGGAATGGGCGAAGCAGTACATCCGCGAGGTGATCCTCACGCGCTCCGATGTGCCCGGCAAAGACCTCAGCCAGTACGTACAGCGGCACATCCTCCATGCCATCGCAGTCCCTGGCCTTGCCGACATCATTGAAGCGCGCGGAGCCCGGTACAAGAAGCAGCCTTTCGATGTGGCCTCACTCTTTGCTAGCCCCGCAGAGTACGTACGAGCGCAAGCTGAGGCGATGCGCATCGCTGCGATGCCTTTGGATCATTGACTCCGAACGTTCGGCAAAAGTGGCAACGGCTGCCAAATTTGCGAACCTTGCGCTTGCCCAGGCGACAGCTTCACGAACGGCGCGGGCTGCTACGGCAGCTATCTCAAATATTTGAGATAGCTGCTGGTTACAGTGCCCACCTGAAAGAGGCAAAAGCATTGCCCCATAACGCTTTAGAAACGTATCAACCTGGTTACCGTGCCCATTTGAATGTCAAATATTTGAATTTTCATTGTTACGATAGCGACTATCTTCTGGCCGAATTCGGGCAAAGATAGGAGGTTCAAAGTTGCGACGGTCGCACTTTTTCAGGTGGCGGGTTCTGTACCGCCGATGGCGACGGTCGCCAGAAAAATTCTTACCGTAAGAACCACATGAGCCGCAAGGCCTTGCCAGCATTGGCCTTCGCCGATGGCGGAGTTCTGACCGTCAGAAAAAATGGCGACGGTCGCCAAGTAGTGGCTGGACTTTATTGCCGTGACGGCAAGAAAGCCGCACTCGCGGATTACCAAAAAGCAAGGAAATCAAAGGGTTGACGCCCTTTGAGGTGTCCCTACGCTGCCGTTTCGGCAACTATTGCCCCTTGGCCTTGGCGGACTGTGGCCACAGTTCCATGAGAGAGAAGATGCGATAAAGCATCTTTCGTGCCTCCAAAGACTCCAGCGATTCACCGTCTCGCGCGCGCCGCGCCCCACGCGCCTGCAGCGCATCGAACCGCTGCGCTGCCTTGCGCCACTGCGGTGCCAGCTTTGCGGCCAGCTCTGGCTGCGTGCGCAACAGATGCGGCAACACGTTGAGAAATACCACGAACAGGCCCCCGGCCCAGTCGTCAACTTTGTCCAGCTCCTCGCGCAGCGGGGCCACGGCTCGGGCGGTGGAGATGGCGATCTGCGTATGCAGCCATGCAGCGGTTTCGGGCGAGAGATCGGCGGGCTGGTTGGTCATCATGGGCACCTTGAGAAGTAAGTTGATCGGTGCCGAAATCATGTTGCCGCATGGCCTGCAAATCTAGGCTCAGAGCGGCTTTTTGTTTGGAAGAGGTGCAGAGACAGGGCTTCCAAGATGCAAAGGGAATTGGAAGCGACTGTGCTTCCGACAGGGCAGAAAAGGAACTGCTCTACATGACTTTTCTGGTCCGTTTTGTGATATTGATGGCGGCAGCGTCGTGCTGTCGCTATAGGAGTCCGAAGATGGGCCGTCTCAGCACTATTGACCTCCTGCCCGTAACCGAGAAGCTGTTTGTTGAATCGACGATCCGTGCGCATCGATACCAGCAGATCAACCGCGCGCACGCACTGATCAGGGGAGCAGGCATCAAGGTATCCAGGTCAGCTTTAGCTAGGCATTTTCAGAAGCTGGCTGATCACGATGCCCAGCATCGCGACACCCCCCATGACTTGGTAGTGATCTTGATCGAGCGGAGCACGGGCAGCACGACGACGCTCACCACCGTCGCAGATAGGGCGCTTGTGGTCTGCGCCATCGAGCAACTATCCACCCCGTCCGCTTGATTTCACCCGTTGTAACGAAGTTTCAAATCCTATTTCGCTATATCGCACCGAGTCCCCGTAAATCTCGATTTTTCGCACCGCGTGGGTGTTGGTTTTCTCAACTCCCATCACCAACGCGCCTCCCACGCTCCTTCCAGCCGCCCCGCCCACCGACGTGACCAGCCTCTACCGCCACCATGCCTGGCTGCAGGGCTGGCTGCGCCGCAAGGTGGACTGCTCGCACAGCGCGGCGGACCTGGCCCAGGACACGTTCGTGCGTATCCTGGGCCGGGGGCGCCTGCCCGCCATCCAGGAGCCCCGCCCTTATCTCGCCACCGTCGCGCGGGGCCTGCTCATCGATTTCTATCGCCGCCGGTCGCTCGAGCAAGCCTATATGGAGACGCTGGCGGGCCTGCCCGAACCGATGGCGCCCTCGCCAGAAGAGCGCGCCACCGTGCTGGAGGCGCTCACCGCGATCGACGCCATGCTCGATGGCCTCAAGCCCGCCGTGCGCGAGGCGTTCCTGCTGTCGCAGCTCGAAGGCCTCGGGCACGCGGCCATCGCCGAGCGGCTTCACGTCACCGTGCGCACCGTCACCAACTACCTGCGCACCACCCTGGAGCACTGCTGGGACCTCGCTCCATGAGCGGCGGCACGCCGCCGGACCTCCGCAAGGCGGCCATCGACTGGTACCTGCTGCTGGGCTCGGGCACGGCCACGGAGGGCGACCGGCTGCGCTGGCGCCAATGGCTGGAGGGCAGCCCCCGGCACCAGGAAGCCTGGGCGCGCATGGAATCGATGCGCGCCGTGCTGCAGAGCGTGCCGGCCCACGTCGCCGCCCCGGCACTGCGCGCACGCCAGGACGGCCGCCGGAGCGTGCTGCGGCTCTCCGCGATGGTCCTCACGGGCGGGGCCGCGGCCAGCCTGGCATGGCCGCTCGCCCGCGAAGACGGCTGGCTGCGCCGCTGGACCGCCGACCACCGCACCGATGCCGGCGAGCGCCGCGCGCTGGTCCTGGAAGACGGCTCGCGGCTGGTCCTCAATACCCGCTCGTCCGTGAACATCGCCTTCGACGGGCAGCGCCGGCTGGTGCGCCTGGTCGCGGGCGAGATCTCCGTGCAGACTGCCAAGGCCCCGGCCGGCCGGCCGGCGGAACCCCGGCCCTTCCTCGTGCAGACGCCGGAAGGCACGGTGCAGGCCCTGGGCACCCGCTTCACCGTGCGCTCCGAACGCGGCCGCTCCGTCGTCGCGGTGCAGCAGGACCGGGTCGTGGTGCGCGTGGACGGCCTGCCCGGAACGGCGGCCGTGGCGGCCGGCGAGCAACTGGTTTTCTCGCGCACGGCCCTGGGCACGGCGCAACCCGCGAGCGACGGGGTGGCGGCCTGGGAGCAAGGGAGCCTGCTGGCCTCGGACATGCGCCTGGGCGACCTGGTGGAAGAACTGGCCCGCTACCGCCCCGGGTACCTGGCCTGCGATCCGGCGGCCGGCGATCTGCGGGTGTCGGGCGCGTTCCCGCTGGATGACACCGACCGCGCGCTCTCCGTGCTGGCCCGCTCGCTGCCCATCCAGATCCGCCACCGAACCCGCTAC
Source organism: Paracidovorax anthurii (assembly GCF_003269065.1). Taxonomy (GTDB): domain Bacteria; phylum Pseudomonadota; class Gammaproteobacteria; order Burkholderiales; family Burkholderiaceae_C; genus Paracidovorax; species Paracidovorax anthurii. Next base: position 106,534 of record NZ_QLTA01000013.1, on the reverse strand, counting down.
TGGGTGCGGGTGGAGCGCGCCGCGGACTGATCCGGCACCGGCCGCGCGGCGGATTTTCCTGTTTTGGCCGCTCGTCCGGCCTACCGGGCAGATACCTCCCAGAGCCCATCACCGGAACTGCCCTATGCCCTCCCCCCAGCTTTCCCTGCCGCCGCATGCGCGCGGCCTTCTGGCGCACCCGCGCGCCACGCGTCCGGCGCCCTTCGCCCAGGGCCTGATCGCCGCGTCCCTGCTGTGCGGCGCCCTGGCCAGCCAGGCCGCCGGCAACGCGCCGGCGGCAGCGCAGGCCGCCGCAGCGCCCACGATCCGCTATGCCATCGAGGGCGGCAGCCTCGCCGCGGTGCTGAGCCGCTTCGCCGCGGCCTCCGGCATCGCGCTGTCGTTCGACCCCTCGGCCACGCTGGGCATGAAATCGGACGGCCTGCGGGGCGACCTCACCGTGCGGGCCGGCTTCGCGCGCCTGCTGGCCGGCAGCGGCCTGGAGGCCGTGGACAACGGCAATGGCGAGTTCACGCTGCGCACCATGGCGCAGAACACGGCCCCGGGCGCCGCGACGCTGCAGACCGTCCAGGTCACGGCCTCGGGCCTGCGGGCGCCGGTCGAGGCGGACAACAGCTACCGGCCGACGCCCAGCGCCAGCACCTTGCGCTCCGCGCTGCCGGTGCTGGAAGTGCCCCAGGTCGTCAACGTCGTGCCGGCCCAGGCGATCCGCGACCAGCGCCCCCGCAACCTCGACGATGCGCTGGCCAACGTCAGCGGCATCACGCAGGGCAACACCCTCGCGAGCACCCAGGACACCATCATGAAGCGCGGCTTCGGCGGCAACCGGGACGGCTCCATCATGCACAACGGCATGCCGCTGGTGCAGGGCCGGGGCATGAACGCCGCCGCCGAGAGCGTGGAAGTGGTGAAGGGGCCGTCCAGCCTGCTGTACGGCATCATGGACCCCGGCGGCGTCGTCAACGTCGTCAGCAAGCGGCCCCAGCTCGTGCAGCACACCTCGGTCTCGGCCCTGGCCTCGGGCTACGCCGGCGGGCGCAACGGCGGCGGGCTGACCCTGGACACCACCGGCCCCATCGGCGAGGACGGGCTGGCCTACCGCCTCGTGGTCGATCGCGTCAGTGAAGACTACTGGCGCAATTTCGGCAGCCACCGCGAAACGCTCGTGGCGCCCAGCGTGGCGTGGTACGGCGACCAGACCCAGGCCGTGCTGTCCTACGAATATCGGAGCTACCTCACGCCCTTCGACCGCGGCACCGCGCTCGACCCGCGCACCCAGCGGCCGCTGGACATTCCCGCCACGCGCCGGCTGGACGAGCCCTTCAACGCAATGCGCGGCGAAAGCCACCTGGCCCAGCTCTCGGTGGACCACCAGCTCGCCAGCGACTGGAAGGCCCACCTCGGCCTGAGCTACAACCGCGAGACCTACGACGCCAACCAGCTGCGCGTGAACGGCGTCAACCCCACGGCGGGCACGCTGGCGCGAAGCAACGACGCTACGCACGGAGCGCTCAGCACCGACAGCTACGCGATCGGCTACCTCGACGGCAAGCTCACGCTGGGCGGCCTGCGCCACGACCTCCAGGCCGGCGCCGACCTCGAATACCGCCGCATCTACCGCGCCGACCTGCTGCGCCAGGCCAGCCGGAGCACGTTCAGCTACCTGAACCCGGTCTATGGCCGGGAGCAGCCGTCCGCCACCGTCTCGGCCAGCGACAGCGACCAGACCGACAGCCTGCACAACCAGTCGCTGTTCCTGCAGGACGCCATCCACCTGGGCGATCGCTGGATCGCCGTGGCGGGCCTGCGCTGGCAGGGCTACCGGCAGATCGCGGGCCGGGGCCGGCCGTTCGTCACGAACACGAAGACGGACGATCACCAGTGGCTGCCGCGCCTGGGCCTCGTCTACCAGGTGGATGCCGCCACGTCGCTCTACGCCAGCTACACCCAGTCGCTGAAACCCGCCTCCACCATCGCCCCGCTGTCCTCCGGCGTGGTGATCACCTCGGCCATGGAGCCCGAGAAGGCCCGCTCGTGGGAGATCGGCGCGAAGTACGACGTGCCCGGCACGCTCGCCGCCACCCTCGCGTTCTTCAATATCGAGAAGAAGAACGTGCTGGTCTCGCAATTCAACGACGTGACCAAGCTGACCGACTGGCGGACGTCGGGCGCGGCCCGCTCGCGCGGCATGGAGCTCGACGTATCGGGCCAGTTCAACGCGCAATGGAGCGCCATCGGCAGCCTGGCGTACATCGATGCCAGGACGACGGAAGACCCGCTCTATGCCGGCAACCGCCTGTGGAACGTCGCGCGCCATACCGCATCGCTCTTCGGCGTCTATACGACGGCGGGGCCGGATGGCCAGGGGCGGGTGCGGCTGGGCGCCGGGGCGCGGTACGTGGGCCGCCGCGCCGGCGACTCGGCCAACAGCTTTGAGCTGCCCTCCTACACCGTGGCGGACGCCTTCGCGGCCTACGACACGCGCATCGGCGGCCAGCGGGTGAAATTCCAGCTCAACGTGAAGAACCTGCTGAACAAGGTCTACTACACCTCCAGCGTCAACAGCTACTTCATCTCCATGGGCGACGCCCGGCAAATCTCCCTGCTGACCACCTTCGACTTCTGAGCCATGACCGCATTCAAGCCCCTCCGGCACGCCGCGCTGCGCGCCGGCGCCCTGCTCTGCCTCGTCCTGTCCCTGGCGCCCGCCGCACATGCCCAGGCGGCGCCTGCCGGCAAGAAGATCCTGATGCTGATCCAGGCCGGCGGGCCCAACCGGGCCACGGACGAACAGGTGCGCAGCCACCTGCAGGCCCGCGGCTTCGAGGTCGGCCTGGCGGACCAGTCGGCCCGCCCGGACAGCGCGGCGGGCTTCTCGCTCGTGGTCATCTCGTCCACCGTCTCGGGCAAGGACGTGGACCCCGCCTGGCGCCAGTCGCCGGTGCCCCTGCTGACCTGGGAGAACGATCTGCTGGACGATCTGGCCATGACCGGCAAGCGGCATGACAGCGACTTCGGCACCACGGAAAAGGAGCGCTTCCTCTGGCTGGTGAACGCGCCCCACCCCATGGCCGGCGGCCAGCCCGCCGGCCGGGTCAACGTCTACCGCAAGCAGGCGCCGATGGGCTGGGGGCGGCCGGGGCTGGGCGCCACGACCATCGCCACCGTCTATGGACAGCCGGAGAAAGCGGCCATCTTCGGCTACGAGAAAGGCGCCACCATGGACTACGAGGCCCTGGCGCCGGCACGCCGGGTCATGGTGTTCCTGGACAACGACAGCTTCGGCAACCTCTCGGAAGCCGGCGTGCAGCTGTTCGACGCGGCCATCGACTGGGCGGTGGGCAGCCGCTGAACCTGCCCCGGCCGGCCCCACCCCGGGTGTCGCCAAGGCGGCAGCCCCCGGGCGGACGGGCGGGCCGGCGCGCGCAGGCCCCATTACAGTGGGCCTGCGGTGCTTTCCCGCGCAGTCTCTCCCCCGAAAGCGCACTCCCCCCTTCCCCTCCCTCCTTCTCCCGAGAAAGGCTTTTCCCATGCCGCTGCATGCGACCGTGCTCCTGTCCTCCGCTTTCCGCACGCCACCATCGTCCGCCGCGCCTCGCCGCTTCAAGGCGCGCCGGACCGCTGCATGGGGCCTGGCCCTGGCGCTCGGCGCCGGCCTGGCCGGGGGCGCGGCCACCGCGCAAACGCTGCCGCCGGCCCCGGCCGTGCAGCGCGCGGTGGAGGCGGTGCGCGCGGCCCCGGCGGTGCGGCAGGTGCTGGACGATCTGCGCACCGACCATGCCCGCGCCATCGACGAGCTGCGCCACCTGGTGCAGATCCCCGCGCCGCCGTTCAAGGAACAGCGCCGCGCCGAATACGTGGTGAAGCGTTTCAAGGAACTGGGCCTGGCCGATGCCGCCATCGACAAGGAAGGCAATGCCATCGGCATCCGCAAGGGCACGGGCCAGGGCCCCCGGCTGGTGGTGTCGGCCCACCTCGACACGGTGTTCCCCGAGGGCACCGACCTCACCGTGCGCGAGGAAGGCGGCAAGCTGCATGCGCCCGGCATCTCGGACGACACGCGCGGCGTGACCGTGCTGCTCTCGTGGCTCAAGGCGCTCAACGAGCGCAAGCTGGCCACCGAGGGCGACATCGTCTTCGTGGCGAACGTGGGCGAGGAGGAGCTGGGCAACCTGCGCGGCATGAAGGCCCTCTTCCGCGACCATGCCGACATCGACGGCATGGTGGGCCTGGAGCCCGGCGAGGGCGACGGCATCCTCAACCAGGGCACGGGCAGCCACCGCTACGAAGTGGCCTTCAAGGGGCCGGGCGGCCACAGCTTCGGGGCCTTCGGCCAGGTGCCGAGCGCCATCCACGCCATGGGCCGCGCGATCGCGTACATCGGCGACGTGCAGGTGCCGGCCGACCCCAAGACCACCTTCACCGTGGGCAAGGTGGGCGGCGGCACCTCCGTCAACACCATCGCGGGCGACGCGGCCATGGCGGTGGACATCCGCTCCAACGCGCTGCCCGCGCTGCTGCAGGCCGAAAAGGACATCATGGCCGCCATCCAGCGCGGCGTTCATGAAGAGAACCGCCGCTGGAACACCGCCGCGAAGATCACCGCAGAGCCCAGGATGATCGGCGACCGCCCGGCCGGCGCCACCGCCGCCACCGAGCCCATCGTGCAGGCGGCCGTCGCCTCGGTATTGGCCTCGGGCGGCAAGCCCGCGCTGCGCGCGGCCAGCACCGACGCCAACGTGCCCATGGGCCTGGGCATCCCGGCCATCATCCTGGGCAGCGGCGGCAAGAACGGCGGCTTCCACGCGCTGGGCGAATGGTTCGACCCCACCGATGCGTGGAAAGGCGCGCAGACCGGCCTCGTGACGGTGCTGGCGCTGGTGGGCGTGGAAGGAGTGAGCCCGCCGGTGCTGGTCCGGCGCACGCGCCCCTGACCCGGGCAGCCCGGTACCCTGCCGACGCCACAGGCGCTGCCCTTTCAGGCAGTTTCAGGCAGCGGCCCGGGCGCCGGTGGCCGGGTTTATTGCCCGTTCACCACCAGACGTGTCGCTTCCGAGGTCTTGACGCCACTGCCATTGGCCGTGCGCACGACCAGGCCCTTGTACCGGCCCGCTGCGACCAGCCACGTATAGCTGACATTGGCGGTGGTGGCGCCACCGGTCACTTCGATCCGGATCTTGCACGCGGGGAACGTCCCGGCCAGCACGCTGACCGATTCCGACGAGAACGTTGTCGTGCTGGTTTGTGCCAGCGGAGGCTGCGTGGTCCCGCCGCTTTCCGTCGTGGTGGAGTAGTTGGCCGCATAGGCCGTGTCGAGCGCGGGATTCAGTGGCGCCCCGGTATAGGCATAAGGCGTGAAATAACTGCTGGCCGTCGTGGTGTTGCCCTGAAAGAGATTGGAGACGGTCAGGCCATAGGTTTGCCGCACATCGCCGACGACCTTCGAATAATTGTTTTCCGTCGTCGTCATGACGCTGCCGCCAAAGCTCCCATTGACGGCCGCATTGGTGTATGTGGTGGTATTGACCTGATTTACCAGGAACAGGTCTGTCTTGTCACGAAAGCTCGCGCCATTCGACGTTGAAAATCTGCGCTGCTGGGTGGCGATGACGGTGGTGCCGTCGGTGTAATAGACGTTCGCGTCGATTTGGGCCGTATTGCCGGGAACCGTGAGCACCTGGCCGTCTTCACCGCAATCGTTGACGGCGCTCGTCGGGGCGGGCGTCACGGGTGACGGTGTCGTTGTCGTGGTCGAACCACCCGTAGCGGCGGGGCTGCTATCGCCGCCACCACCTCCACCTCCGCAGGCAGACAGCATGCACACCGTCAAAATGCCGAGTGCCGTGGCGATGGTTCCGGAAGGTTTGAATGGGCCAGAAGTGTTGGATGGATTTTTAGTTTCTGGTCTGCGCATGATGAAAGCAATTGTTGAAAGCCCGCGAGCCTATCCGAGGCGCTGATGGTTTTTCAATCGCTTTCACTCAGTTACGCCTATTGGCGAATATGTCAAAACCGGCGCGATATTGAAGTTGACAGGCTGTTTTCTTCCCTATATTGCAACGCAAAGCGGGCGTATTCTGGCGGGCCGAGCGGCCATGGCCGGTTTTTTACTCCTCAGAACGTGTTCACGATCTCAGGCTGCCGTGGCCTGCCCGCGCAGGCGCACCGGCCCGGAACGCGCCTCGATGGCGGCCTGCACCTCGCGGCGCAAGCCCATCACGAAACCCAGTTCCGCAACCACGAAGAGCGGCCCGACGATCAGGCCCACGAGGTCGTCCACGAAGGCGGGCTTGCGGCCCTCGTAGTAGTGGCCCACGAACTGGATCACCCAGCCCACCACGAACAGGCCCACGCCCGCGCCCAGCCACAGCGGCGTGGCCTGTGCCGCCAGCCACTGGCCCGCGGCCAGCATCGCGGCCAGCACCATGGCCATCGCGAGCCCGTAGCGCGCATCGAGCCGGAAGTAGAAGAAGCTGGCCGCCAGCGCCGCCGCCAGGGCCGGCGAGAGCGGCAGCAGGCCGCCCGCCATCCACGCGGGGCGCGACAGCAGCACGGTGACGGCCAGCATGATCATCGGCACGCCGACGAAATGGGTCTGGATGTTGCGCGGGTCGCGGTGGTAGTCGGCGTACTGCGACAGGTGGTCGATCAGGGTTTTCATGGGGTGTCTCCTGCGTCGCGGCCCTCGGTGGCGGGGCGCGTGGGCCGAATAATCGGCGGGACGCGCCCCTGCCGTCTGTCGGCCAGCCGACACAGGCCCGCCCTCCTTCTCCGCCTCCGCCCGCATGCCCGCCACCGCCGCCTCGGACCACCTCGCCGCGCTCGCCTCGGGCCGCTGGTTCGCGGGTCTGCCCGCCGAACTGGCCGGCGCGCTGACCGGCATGGCCCAGGTGCGCACGCTGCGCGCGGGCGAGGCGCTTTTCCTGCGCGGCGACGCGCCCTGCGGACTCTATGCGGTGGTGCGCGGCGCCATCGACATCTCGGGCGTGGGCGGCCCGTCGCGGCAGGCGCGCGCGGCCCTGCTCACGCGGCTGGAGCCCCCGGCGTGGTTCGGCGAGATCGCCCTCTTCGACCACGCGCCGCGCACCCACGATGCCCACGCGGCCGAGGCCAGCACGCTGCTGCACATGCCCCAGGCGCCGCTGCTCGCGTGGCTCGGCGCGCACCCCGTGCACTGGCACGCGCTGGCGCTGCTGCTCACCGACAAGCTGCGCACCGCCTTCGTGGCGATGGAGGAGCTGGCCCTGCTGCCCGCGCCCGAGCGCCTCGCGCGGCGGCTGGTGCTCATGGCCGAGGGCTACGGGCAGTGGACGAGCGAGGGCCGCTCGCGCCGCGCGATCGCGCTGTCGCAGGAGCAGCTCGCGCTGATGCTCGCGCTCTCGCGCCAGACCACCAACCAGATCCTGCGCGAGCTGCAGGCGCGCGGCCTGCTGCGCATGCACCGCGGCGGCATCGAGATCCTGGACCTGCCCGGCCTGCGCGCGGCCTGCGGGTGAGCCGCGGGGCCTGCCGCACAATGCCCGCATGCAATACCACCACATCGCCAACGCCGCCGTGCCCTCCAGCGGCGGCCGCACCCTGCCGGTGATCGATCCGTCCGACGGGCAGCCCTGGGACGAGATCCAGCGTGGCACGGCCGAAGACATCGATGTCGCCGTGCAGGCCGCGCGGCGGTGCCACGGCACCGTGTGGCGCGCGCTCGCGCCGGCCGAGCGCGGGCGGCTGCTGATGCGCCTCTCGAACGCCGTGGCGGCCCATGCCGACGAGCTGGCCGCCATCGAGCAGCGCGACTGCGGCAAGCCCGCGCGGCAGGCGCGCGCCGATGCGCTGGCGCTGGCGCGCTACTTCGAGTTCTACGCCGGCGCCTGCGACAAACTGCACGGCGACACGCTTCCCTCGGCCGAGGGCTACAGCATGCTCACCTGGCGCGAGCCGCACGGCGTCACGGGGCACATAGTGCCGTGGAACTACCCGATGCAGATCTTCGGCCGCAGCGTGGGCGGCGCGCTGGCGGCGGGCAATGCCTGCGTGGTCAAGCCCTCGGAGGACGCCTGCCTCTCGCTGCTGCGCGTGGCGCAGCTCGCGGCCGAGGCGGGCTTTCCGGCCGGCGCGATCAACATCGTCACGGGCTACGGCCACGAGGTGGGCGACGCGCTCGCGCGGCACCCGGGCATCGACCACATCAGCTTCACCGGCAGCCCGCGCATCGGCACGCTGATCCAGCAGGCGGCGGCCGAGCGGCACTGCCCGGTCACACTGGAGCTGGGCGGCAAGAGCCCGCAGATCCTCTTCGCGGATGCCGACCTGGATGCAGCGCTGCCGGCGGTCGTGAACGCCATCGTGCAGAACGCGGGCCAGACCTGCTCGGCCGGCTCGCGCGTGCTCATCGACTCGCTCATCTACGAGAACGTGCTGGAGCGCCTGGCCCGCGCCTTCGAGGCGCTGCGCGTAGGCCCCGCCGCCATGGACCTGGACCTGGGCCCGCTCATCCGCCAGAGCCAGCAGCAGCGCGTGTGGGACTTCCTCTCCGACGCGCAGGTGGCCGGCATCCCGCTCATGGCCCAGGGCACGGTGGTGGACGAGGCACCCCAGTCCGGCTTCTACCAGGCGCCCGCGCTGCTGCGCGACGTGCCGCCCGACCACCGGCTGGCGCAGGAGGAAATCTTCGGCCCGGTGCTGTGCGCCATGCCGTTCGAGGACGAGGAGCACGCCGCCCGGCTCGCCAACGCCACGCGCTTCGGCCTCGTGGCGGGCGTGTGGACGCGCGACGGCGCGCGGCAGTTCCGCATGGCCCGGCGCATCGCGAGCGGGCAGGTGTTCATCAACAACTACGGCGCGGCCGGCGGCGTGGAGCTGCCCTTCGGCGGCGTGAAGTCCAGCGGCCACGGGCGCGAGAAGGGGCTGGAGGCACTGCTCGGTTTCACCACGCTCAAGACGGTGGCGATCCGGCACGGATAGGCGACACAGAAGAAGAGCCCCTGCGGGCCCTTTCCTTGATTGCTATTGAATATATAGCAAACTATTGAGCAAATACGGCGACCTGGCGCCTGAAAGGCTCCAGGTGCTTCATCCCAGGGCCGTATCGAGCAGCATCATCAGCACGAAGCCGATCATGAGCCCGCCCGTGGCCCAGGCCTCGTGGCCCTTGCGGTGGGATTCGGGAATGATCTCGTGGCTGATGACGAACAGCATCGCGCCCGCCGCGAAGCCCAGGCCCCAGGGCAGCAGGCTGGCCGACAGCCCGATCACCGACGCGCCCAGCACCGCCCCCAGCGGCTCGACCAGCCCCGAAGCCATGCCCAGCGCCACCGCGAGCCAGCGCCGGTAGCCCGCCGCCAGCAGCGCCACGGCCACCACGAGCCCCTCGGGCACGTCCTGGATGGCGATGCCGGCCGTCAGCGTGCCCGCCTGCAGCGGATCGACGCCGCCGTAGGCCACGCCGATCGCCAGCCCCTCGGGCAGGTTGTGCAGCGCGATCGCGAACACGAAGAGCCACGTGCGCCGCAACGTGCGCGGCGAGGGGCCGCCCTCCACGCCCTTGATGAAATGCTCGTGCGGCAGCAGCCGCTCCATGGCCAGCAGCACCAGCCCGCCCAGCAGGATCGAGGCGCCGATCACGCCGCCCGCCCCCCACGGCCCGGCGCCGTTGGCCTTGGCCGCGTCCAGCCCCGGGATGATGAGCGAGAACGAGCAGGCCGCCAGCATCACCCCCGCGCCGAAGCCGAAGAGCGTGTCCTGCACGCGCTCGGACAGGCGCTGCGAGAACACCACCGGCAGCGTGCCGAGCGCCGTGGCCAGCGCCGCCACGAGCCCGCCCTGCCACGCCAGCGCGACGCGCGGATGCGCCTGCAGGAACTGCGTGAACTGCAGCACCAGCACCACCGCGCCCGCGAAGGCGATGGCCACGCCGAGCCACTTGCGGGGCCCCCAGCCGGGGCGGCGGGAAGAGAGCGTGTTCTGGGCATCCATGGGCGGGCGTTCCGGAGGGGTTTTCAAGGGAGGGGAATTCCTGTCGGGAAAGGATCGGCGGCGCGGGCCGTCAGGGTCAACCGCGGGCCTTCGCGTAGCGGCGGGCCACTTCGTCCCAGCGGACCACGCGATAGAACGCCGCGATGTACTCGGGGCGGCGGTTCTGGTATTGCAGGTAGTAGGCGTGCTCCCACACGTCGAGCCCGAGGATGGGGGTGTGGCCCGAGAGCAGGCCCGCCATCAGGGGGCTGTCCTGGTTGCCGCTGTTCTCCACCGCCAGCCGGCCGGCGCCATCGACCACCAGCCAGGCCCAGCCGCTGCCGAAGCGCGTGAGCGCGGCCTTGGTGAAGGCTTCCTTGAAGGCCTCGAAGCCGCCCAGGTCCTTGTCGATGGCCTCGGCCAGCGCGCCGGAGGGCTGGCCGCCACCGCCCTGCCCCTCGGGCACCATCACGGTCCAGAACAGGCTGTGGTTGGCATGGCCGCCGCCGTTGTTGCGCACGGCCGTCTGCAGCGACTCGGGCAGCGACTGCAGGCGCGCCACGAGTTCGTCGATGGGCGCATCCGCATGGGGGGTGCCCTCCAGCGCCGCATTGAGGTTGTTGATGTAGGTCTGGTGGTGCTTGGTGTGGTGGATTTCCATCGTCCGAGCGTCGATGTGCGGCTCCAGGGCGTCGTAGGCGTAAGGCAGGGCGGGAAGGGTGTAAGGCATAGGGTTCTGGGTTCTCAATTGCAGGAAACGTCGGGGCCGTGCGGTCCGGGGAAGACACACAGGCGCCCCTCCGTCAAGTCCGCATGGCATGCAAATGATAATTATTTGTATTCATTGATGTGTCAAGGGGTTATTGCCATCCGACCCCATTTGGTGCGCCCCGGCCACAGTCGGGGAAACCCTGAGACAGCCCCCCGGGAGCGCCCGGACAATGCCATCGCCCTCGCGGGCCCCTGCTTGCCGCCCCGGGCGGCAAGCAGGCGTCTTCCCGCAGGCGTTTGCTTCCATTCCAACGATTCGCGGCCGCCGCCGGGCGCCCGCACAGAGAGAGGGTTTCCATGCCAGACCACACGTCCACCCCCGGGGCGGCTGCGGACACGCGCGTCGTGCGCGCCGCCATCCACCCCGCCATCGGCATCGCCCGCGTGGGCAACAGCCGCGAGGCCTTCTACGTCGGCCCGCAGGTGGTCCACCCCGCGCCCGAGCAGCCGGGCTTCTACCGCGACGCCACCGGAGCCCTCAAGCGCGAGGCCGCGCAGTTCCGCATCTACGGCTACAACGCCGCCGGCGAGGTGGTGCGCGAGCTGACCGCCGACACCGCCGAGATCGCGTGGGAGGTGCACGTGGCCAACCGCAAGGCGGCCTGGTACCAGTGGCAGATCGCCATGGACATTCCCGAGGCGGCCACCACCGTGCTGCCGCGCCGCAACGCCAAGGTCAAGGCCGGCCGCGAGGCCCTGGCCATCGACGCGGGCGCGCAGCGCATCGCCGGCAAGAACGCGCCCTCCGTGCCCTGCACGGGCGAATTCACCGGCGTGCCCGTGCAGCTCGGCGAGCTGCGCACCGACGCCGGCGGGCGCCTGCTGTTCCTGCCGGGCTTCGGCATCTCGGCCTCGCCCACCGGCAGCCCGATCTTCATCGAGGGCGACGACAACTCCTTCATCAATGCCGACGGCTGGTACGACGACACCTGCGACGGGCCGGTGTCGGCCTCGGTGCGCATCGACGGGCAGGCCGTCCCCGTGGAGCCGGCCTGGGTGGTGAGCGCCCCGCCCAACTACGCGCCCCAGGTCAAGGCCGAGCGCACGCTGTACGACCTGCTGCAGGACCTGTACGTGCAGGCCGGCTGGGTCGCAACCCCGGACACGCTCTCGTTCACGAACGACGTGTACCCGATCCTGCAGCGGCTCTCGGGGCTGCAGTGGGTGAACCAGGGCTTCGCCACGCAGTTCGGCCACAACGGCGCCTTCGACTTCGAGCACCCCGCGTTCGTCGAGCGCCTCGCCGCCCTGCCCCCCCAAGGCGCCTACGACCCGAACGCCGAGCTGCGCCGGCAGGTGTTCAACAGCTTCCGCCCACCCCAGCCGCAGGACGGCAACCAGTTGCCCTGGCCCTGGCTGTACGGCGACGCGATGACCGTTCCGGCCGGCCAGAGCCCGCGCCAGAACGCCAGCATCAGCCAGACCCAGAGCGACATCCTCGCCCGCTGGGTCGAGGGCCGCTTCGCCGCTGATTGGGGCTGCCTGCCCCCGCCCCCCTCCCGCATCGAAGAGGTGCCCCTGCGGGAGCAGCCCGCCACCCTGGACCGCGCGGCGCTGGAGTTCTGCCTCGCCGACGCCTTCCACCCCGGCTGCGAGCTGACCTGGCCGATGCGCCACCTGAGCCTCTACAGCGCCCCCTTCCGCATCCGCCGGCGCCCGGCCGGCGCGGCCGAGCCCGACTACGGCCCCACGCTCGACCAGGCCACGGCCCTCTCCACCCACGGCCCCCTCAACGCCCAGGGTCCGGGCGACCTCAACCGCTGGATGGGGCTGCCCTGGCAGGCCGACACCGCCTGGTGCCGCGCCGGCTACGACACCCACTACGACCCGTTCGCGCCCGCGTTCTGGCCCGCGCGCGTGCCCAACCAGGTGCTCACCGACCAGGACTACGCGATCGTGGTCGATCCGAAGCAGCCGATCGAGCGCCGCATCGCGGCCTTCTCGAACCGCACCGACTGGAACAAGCCCCTGCGCGGCTCCACCGCCGAGGTGATGACCACCATGGTGCGCATCTTCGGCTCGATGGGCCTGCTGGAAGTGCGCCCCGGCGTCGAAGGCGATCCGCGCTTCCCCGCGCGGATGATGGTGGCCGCCTACGGGCCCGACGTGGCCCCCGCCGACGCGCGCAGCACGATCGACGGCGACACCCCGGCGCCGGACAAGGCGCTGCTGCGGGGCGACGAGGCCCCGGCCCGCGGGAAGGCGCCGCACAAGCCGCTGCCGCCCGGCGCCAACTTCCGCTCGCACGAGGAAGCCCGCACGGCCCCGCTGCCCGTGCGCAAAGGCCCGCCCCGGCAATGACGCCTGCCGCTCCGACGGCCGCCCGCTCCAGCGCACCCTTTGACGCGGCCATCGCCGGCGGCGGCCCGGCGGGCGCCGCCTGCGCCATCGCGCTCGCGCGCGCCGGCTGGCGCGTGCTGCTGGCCGACGCGGGCGGCGACCGACCCGCGCGCATCGGCGAGAACCTGCCGCCGGCGGTGTTCAGCCTGCTGGACGAACTCGGCCTGCGGGCGCGGGTGCTGGCCGGCGGCCACCGGCCCAGCCACGGCGCGCAGTCTTTCTGGGGCGACGCGGCCGGCCAGGCGAGCGACACCCTGCGGCACCTGCAGGGCGACGGCCTGCAGCTCGACCGCGCGCGCTTCGACGCCAGCCTGCGCGAGGCGGCGGCCCAGGCGGGCGCGCAGGTGCGCGGCGCCACCCACCTGCAGGTGGAGCAGCCCGCCTGCGAGGGCACGCCCCACCACATCCGGGCCCGGGGCGGCGACGGCCCCGGGCCCGACCTGTGCGCGCGCTGGTTCATCGACGCCACCGGCCGCGGCGCCACCCCGGCCTGCCGGCTGGGCGCCCGGCGGCTGCGCCACGACGCCCTGCTCGCCTTCCACCTGCGCCTGGAGAGCCCGGGGCACGGCGACCGCGACGGCCGCACCTGGGTCGAGGCGGTGGAGGACGGCTGGTGGTACAGCGTGCTGCTGCCCGGCGGCGAGCGCGTCGTGGCCTTCCAGGGCGATGCCGACCTGCTGGACCGCCGTGCGCTGCTGGCCGACGGCGGCCTGTGGCGCAAGCTCCAGGCCGCCCCGCAACTGCGCGCGCTGTGCGCCGCGCACGGCTACCGCCCGGCCGGCACCGCGCAGGGCGCCGATGCCGGCAGCTCCGAGCTGGACCACGCCGCCGGCCACCGCTGGCTGGCCGCGGGCGATGCCGCCCTGGCCTTCGACCCGCTGTCGTCCAAGGGCATCGGCAACGCGCTCTACACCGGCCTGCGCGCCGCGCAGGCGATGCTCGCCCACGAGGGCGGCGATGCGCAGGCCCCGGCCCGGTACGCGGAGCATGTGCGCGCCATCCACCGCGTCTACCGCGCGCAGCTGGCCGAGGTCTACGGCATGGAGCGGCGCTGGGCCGATGCGCCCTTCTGGGCGCGCCGCCATGGGCCGGGCGCCCGCCCCTCCGGCCGATCCACGGCCGCTACACTGGGCCCGGCTTCCGCACCGCAGGCCGCCGGCCGATAGCCCGGGCCATCCCGATCCCACCAGGAGACTCCGCCATGCGCGTCGAGGGCAAATCCATCATCGTCACGGGCGCCGGCGGCGGCATCGGCGAGGGCATCGCCCGGCGCCTCGCGGCCGAGGGCGGCCGCGTCATCGTCAACGACATCCGGCCCGAGGCCGCCGAGCGCGTGGCCCAGGCCATCCGCGACGCAGGCGGCGCCGCGCAGGCCTTCGCCGCCGACGTGACGCGCTCGCACGAGGTGCAGGCCCTGGTCGCCGAGGCCGTGGCTCGCCACGGCGCGCTCGACGTAGTGGTCAACAACGCCGGCTGGACGCACCGCAACCGCCCCCTGCTCGAAGTGACCGAGGAAGAGTTCGACAAGGTGTACGCCGTCAACGTCAAGAGCCTCTACCTCTCGGCGCTGCACGCGGTGCCGGCCATGCGCGCCAATCCGCAGGGGCGCGGCGGCTGCTTCATCAACATCGCCTCCACCGCCGGACTGCGGCCGCGGCCGGGGCTCACCTGGTACAACGGCTCCAAGGGCGCGGTCATCGTCACCAGCAAGTCCATGGCCGCCGAGCTGGGCCCGGACAACATCCGCGTGAACTGCATCAACCCCGTCTTCAACCCCGACACGGGCCTCGCGGCCGAGTTCGCGGGCGGCCCGCTGGACGAGGCGCGGCGCGCGAAATTCCTCGCCACCATCCCGCTGGGCCGCTTCTCGACGGCACAGGACGTGGCCAACGCCGCGCTGTACCTGGCCAGCGACGAGGCGGCCTTCGTGAGCGGCACCTGCATCGAGGTGGACGGCGCGCGCTGCGTCTGAAAAAGCCCCCCACGCGCCTTCGCTGCGCGTGGTCGCGGCCCCAAAAGGAGGCGCTTTTCATCTTGGGGCGGCCCGGCGATGAAAAACGGCGCCGCGCACGATGGACCGCCGTCAAATCCCGCCCCGCCGCCGATACCCCTACAGCGCCCATGCGGCAAAATCCGCCCATGGCCGAACGTGTGATTCCCCTCGTGGACCAGCGCATCGCCGCGCTGCGGCCCCGCGTTCCCGAGGGGCCCGCCACCCGGCCCACGGGATGGCTCACCGACACGCTCGGGCGGCCGCTGCGCGACCTGCGCATCAGCGTCACCGACCGCTGCAACTTCCGCTGCAGCTACTGCATGCCCAAGGAAGTGTTCGGCAAGGACTACCCCTATCTGGCGCACGACGACCTGCTGCGCTTCGAGGAGATCGCCCGCCTGGCGAGCCTCTTCCTCGCGCACGGCGTGCGCAAGATCCGGCTCACGGGCGGCGAGCCCCTGCTGCGCCGGCACCTCGAAAACCTGGTGGAGCAGCTCGCGCGGCTGCGCACCGCCGAAGGCCGCGCGCCCGACATCACCCTCACCACCAACGGCTCGCTGCTGGCGCGCAAGGCCCGCGCGCTGCGCGGGGCGGGCCTCTCGCGGATCACCGTGAGCCTCGATAGCCTGCAGGATGCCGTCTTCCGGCGCATGAACGACGTGGACTTCCCCGTGGCCGAGGTGCTCTCCGGCATCGAGGCGGCCCAGGCGGCGGGCTTCGACCGCATCAAGGTCAACATGGTGGTCAAGCGCGGCACCAACGACCACGAGGTCGTGTCCATGGCGCGGCACTTCCGCGGCACCGGCATCACGCTGCGCTTCATCGAATACATGGACGTGGGCGCCACCAACGGCTGGCGCATGGACGAGGTGCTGCCCTCCGCGGACGTGATCGCCCGGCTGCGCGAGCACCTCCCCCTCGTGCCGCTGGCACCCGCCGCGCCCGGCGAGACCGCGCAGCGCTGGGGCTACGCCGACGCCCGGGGCCGCCACGACCCGGCACTGGGCGAGGTGGGCACGATCAGCAGCGTCACCCGCGCCTTCTGCGGCGACTGCAACCGCGCCCGGCTGTCGATGGAGGGCCGGCTCTACCTGTGCCTTTTCGCCACCCGGGGATGGGACCTGCGCGCGCTGCTGCGCGGCGGAGCGAGCGACGCCGACATGGCGGGCGCCATCGCGGGCATCTGGCAGGGCCGGGCCGACCGCTATTCCGAACTGCGCGGCACGCTGCCGCCCGATGCCGGCGCGGCCACGGCGCGCCGCGTCGAGATGAGCTACATCGGCGGATGAGCCGGCCCCTCGCCACGCCCCCGGCGGTGATCGCCTGCGCCGACATCACCGGGCTGGTGCTCGCGGGCGGCCAGGGTGCGCGCATGGAAGGGCGGGACAAGGGGCTGCAGCCCTTCCACGGCGTACCGCTCGCCTCACATGCGCTGGACCGGCTGCGCCCCCAGGTGGCGGAGGGGCAGCTCATGGTCAGCGCCAACCGGCATCTCGACCGCTACGCGGCATTCGGCGCCCCCGTCATCGAGGACGCCATGCCCGGCCACCCCGGGCCGCTGGCCGGCATGCTGGCCGGCCTGGATCGCTGCGCCACGCCCTGGCTGCTCACCGTGCCGTGCGACGTGCCGCGCTTTCCCGCAGACCTCGCGCGCCGCCTTGCCGAGGCCGCAGCCGGCGCGCGGGCACCCGGCGCCATCGCCGCGGCACCGGAAACACCGGATGGCGGCACCCCGGCCACGGCCCCGCTGCGCCACCACCCCGTGGCCTGCCTGCTGCATGCGTCGCTTCGCGACGATCTGCGCGCCTACCTGGCCGGCGGCGGACGCAAGGTGATGGACTGGATGGACCGCCATGGCATGGCCGTCGCCGTTTTCGGCCAGCCCGGCGACGATCCGCACGCATTCCGCAACGCCAACACGCTCGCCGAGCTGCACCGGCTGGAGACCGACACGCCATGAGCCCCCCGGACGCCCCCGCCCTTCCCCCCTCGCCGGGCCATGCCGGCGTGCATATCGGCGTACTGGACGCCGCGCACGTCCATGCCTACAAGGCGCTGCGCGATGCGGCCCTGCGCGATGCCCCGGAAGCCTTCACCTCGGACTACGCCAGCGCGCTGCCGCGCCCGGCGGAAAGCTATGCCGCGCGCTTCGGCCCGCCCGCGTCGGGCACCTTCTTTCTCGGGGCGTTCGATGAAGCCACCGGCGCACTGCTGGGCAGTATCGGCTGCGAGCGGGAATCCCGGCTGCAGCAGCGCCACTGCGCCCAGGTGGTGGGCATGATGGTCGCCACCTCAGCGCACCGGCGCGGCATCGGCCGCACGCTGCTGCGCGAGTGCATCGCGCACGCCCGGCAGGTCGAAGGGCTCGAACAGCTGGTGCTCACCGTGACGGCGGCCAACCCGCACGTGGTGCGGCTCTACGAGAGCGAGGGCTTTCGCCCCTGGGGGCTGCTGCCGCGCGCCATCGTGGTCGCCGGCACGGCGTACGACAAACTGCACATGCACCTTCCGCTGCCCCAGGCCGCCATCTCTGCCATTGCCGCGCATGCTCCGCGGACCGACGCTCCATGATCTCTGGCCCCGCCTCCGCCCCCACCGCCCCCCAGTCCCCTCCGACGCCACATGCCGCGCCGCAAGACCTGTCGGTCGACGCGGTACGGGCCCTGCTCGATGGCCTCGCCACGCCCGTGGCCGGCGTGGAAGACGTGGCGCTGTCCGATGCCCTCGACCGGGTGCTCGCGCACGACGTCATCTCGCCCATGGACCTGCCGCCGCACGACAATTCCGCGATGGACGGTTTCGCGTTCGACGGCGCGGCCCTGGCGGCCGGCCAGCCGCTCGCCCTGCAGGTGGCGGGAACCGTGCTCGCGGGCCATCGCTGGGGCGGCACGGTCGGCGCCGGCCAGTGCGTCCGCATCATGACGGGCGCAGTGATGCCCGAAGGGACGGACACGGTCATTCCCCAAGAGGCCGCCCCCTGCACGCGCGATGCCCATGGCGTCGAGACCGTTCATGTGCCGCAGGGCGCGGCGCGGCGCGGCGACCATCGGCGCCGCGCCGGGGAAGACCTGGCCCGCGGTGCCTGCGCGCTCGCGCAGGGCACATGGCTCACGCCGGCCGCGCTCGGCCTGATCGCCAGCCTGGGGCAGGCGTCGGTGCCCGTGTTCCGGCGCCCGCGCGTGGCCTTTTTCTCGACGGGGGATGAAATCCTCGGCCTCGGCACCCCCTGGCGCGAGGGGGCCATCTACGACAGCAACCGCTATACCCTCCTCGGGCTCCTGAAGCGCACGGGCGTGGAACCCATCGATCTCGGCGCCGTGCCGGACGAACCGGCGGCACTCGACGCGGCGCTGCGCCGTGCCGCGGCGCAGGCGGACGCCATCGTGACGAGCGGCGGGGTCAGCACCGGCACCGCGGACCATACGCGCACGTTGCTCGCGGGACTGGGGCAGGTCGACTTCTGGCGCGTCGCCATGCGGCCGGGCCGCCCCTTGGCCGCCGGACGGATTCCGAAGCCGGGGGGCACCGACGGCGCCGCCACCGTAGCCGTGCTGTTCGGCCTGCCCGGGAATCCCGTGGCCGCGATGGTGGCGTTCCTGGTCTTCGTGCGCCCGGCCCTGTGGCGCATGATGGGAAGCACCCGCTCGGCGCCGCCCCCGCTGCGGGCGCTGGCGGCCGAGCCGCTGCGCAAGCGGCCGGGCCGCACGGAGTACCAGCGCGGCATCGTGTTCCGCGGCGCGGACGGCAGCCTGCGCGTGCGGACGACGGGGCCGCAGGGCTCGGCCATGCTGGGCTCGATGGTGCAGGCCAACGGGCTCATCGTGCTGCCGCAGGACCAGGGCAGCGTCGCGGCCGGCGACCCGGTGGACGTGCTGCTCTTTGACGGCATGCTCTGATACAGACCCGTGAGGCGCCGGGCATCCCCTGGCGCCTCAGGCTTCGCTCCCGAGAACGTGTTCACGATCCGAAAAGAAAGACACCCCCATGTCCTACACCGCCCAGCATCTCGAACAGCCCCCCACGCGGGAAGAGATCGACCGCCTCCAGGGCGCTGCCGTGCTCGAATTCGGAACGCCCTGGTGCGGCCATTGCCAGCGTGCCCAGCCACTCATCGAGGCCGCGCTGAAGGACCAGGGCCAGGTGCGGCACATCAAGGTCGAGGACGGCCCGGGGCGACCGCTCGGGCGCAGCTTCGGGGTGAAGCTCTGGCCCACGCTGGTCTTCCTGCGCGACGGCCGGGAGATCGACCGCGTGGTCCGTCCCCAGGAGCCCGAAGCGCTGCACGCGGCCGTTCAGGCCATCGCCCACGCTTCGGCCATCGGCGTCGGCCCGGCCTGAGGCATGGACTGCGCCGGCCGGATCACCCCCGCCCCAGGGCCTTGTCCACGCCCTTGTTGGCCAGCGCGTCCGCGCGCTCGTTGCCCGGATCGCCCGCGTGGCCCTTCACCCAGCGCCAGTCGATCGCGTGCCCGCCCTGCGCGACGAGTTCGTCGAGCCGCTTCCACAGCTCCACGTTCTTCACCGGCTGGCCGGACGCCGTGCGCCAGCCCTTCTTCTTCCAGCCCTGGATCCACTCGGTGATCCCCTTGCGCACGTACTGGCTGTCGAGGTAGAGCGTCACATCGCAGGGCCGCTTGAGCGCGGCCAGGGCCTCGATCACCGCCATCAGTTCCATGCGGTTGTTGGTGGTGCCCAGCTCGCCCCCGCAAAGTTCCTTTTCCAGCGCTCCCGAGCGCAAGACCACCCCCCATCCACCGGGGCCCGGATTGCCCTTGCACGCCCCGTCGGTGTAGATCACAACCTGATTCAAAACTCGCTCGCTTCCATCTTCGTTCGTTGATTCACCCATGGCGCGCCCCCGGGGCGCGCCCCGCCGCGCCGTGGCGCTGCGCCACGGACACGGTCGCCGTGGCGCCCTGCGGCACCTTGCCCGCGCGCCACGAGGGGCCCAGCAGGCGCATGCCATGCACGCGCTTGACGGCAACCACCATGTAGGCGGCCCCGAGTATCGGCCACCAGCGCGCGCCCAGGCCATCCATCCATTCGTAGCGCTGCAGCCAGCGCGCGCTGCGCACGGCGGGGCGGTAGCCGCCGAAGCTCACGGTCTCGATCTCGAAGTTCAGCAGCCGCAGCCAATCGCGCAGCCGCCAGTGCCCGATGAACTCCCCCACGTCGGGCAGATAGAGCTGCCCGCCCGCGCCCAGCCGCTGGTAGAGGCGCGCGCGCCGCTGGCGCAGCCCCCAGAGGCTGGCCGGGTTGAGCCCGCTCACCACCACACGGCCCTCGGGCACCAGCACCCGGTGGACCTCGCGCAGCGCGGCATGCGGGTCGACGCTGAGCTCCAGCGAATGCGGCAGCAGCACCAGATCCAGGCTGTTCTCGGGAAACGGCAGCGCCACGGGATCGGCCAGCAGGGCCGCGCGCACGGGCGGCCGGGCCTCGCCGGCAGGAGCCCCCCAGGCCGGGCTACCGTCCTGCGGGGAGGCCGGGCCATCGTCCGCCACCGGCGACCACAGCAACGCCTCGGCCGCGCCCAGGGCCAGCCAGCGGTACGGCATGCGGTTGGCCCGCAGCCCTTGCAGGCCGGGCATGCCCAGCTGCAGCGCGTGGTAGCCGAACACGTCGGCCACCATCTCGTCATAGCGCTCCTGCTCCCACGCCAGCAGGTAGCGGCCGGGCGCAGAGTCGAACCAATGGTGCAAACCTATGGGTTCGCAGCGCTCAGTTCTACGCCCCATACCTTTGCTGCTGCTGGGTTTTTCCACAGTTCTAGTTCGCAGATTGTTTGCTCAAACGGCAGGCCTGCTTTGTCGGCGTAGTACTTAACCTCTGTCGGCGTCAACGCGCATTTCCCGTTTTTCAGCTTGGTGATGCGCGTTTTGTCATAGCCCAGTTCCTGGGCCATTTCTTGTAACTCCATCCCGCTTTTGTATTTTGCTAAATCAATCAGACGGGTCGGAGTAATAGTGAAATTCAATAGCACAAATATCCTCCTTGATGGTACATTTATCCCATTGCCACCAGGGGCCTGAATTGGCCTCCGGTGGTGTAAATGTACCACCATGGAGCTACCCATGCCAGCGCAACAAATGCTCTTGCCCGAGGTCGCCGCGTGCGATGCGGCAAACGATTGCAGTCCCCCTGCTGATGCGGCCCTCCCTCCCGCATGCGTGGTAGCTCACGATGGTGGCGGGGACTGCTCCCGGTTTAACGATGCCTTTTTGCCTGATGAGGCTGCTCGCGATTTCCGCGAGCAAGTCGAGGCGGCGCAAAAGCGTCGTGGTCGTCCCCGCAAGTGGGCTTCTGATGCGGAGCGCAAGGCGGCATACCGCGCCGGCAAGTCCCGTATCGACTACACGGACAAGCCAGAGATCAAGGCCACGCTTGCAAAGCTGGCCGATCAGTTCGAGGTGGGCGAAAACGAAGTGCTGCAGGAGCTGGTCCGGTTTGCTCTCTGCAGCCGCGATTGGGCGCGTATGGGCTTTGCGGCGCGGCGCGTCGATGGGCGGCTGCAATGATTGTTGTCCACAGCTATTTGGGTCTGTTTGTGAGGCCGTGTGGTGCCATGGTGAAGGTGCATCTGTCGGTCTGCATGTATGGCCCCGGGTCGTCTCGTGGTAGGTGGCCCGCATGAGTCCCGAAGAAGTCCGCGATCTGCCCTACCGCTGCCGCAGGGCCATATCCGCTCCGGTCCCGAAATCCATTGTGGATGGGTCCAAGGGTGCGGCCGATGTATACAAGCGCCTCGCTGCTGGCGTCAGCACGTACTTGCGCACGGGCCATCAGCCAGAGCGCGCGCGTGCTCGCGTGGAGCGCTTAGAGCGGATGCAGGGGATCGAGCCATGATGTCTTTTGCTCTGCTGCTTGTCGGCCCGTTGCTGATCGCGACGGCGTGTTGGCGCCGGATCGTGGAGCGCGCTAACGGCCTGCGTTGCAGGCCTGCTACTGACGCGCTGTTTTACGCGGGCTTGAGCGTTATGGCGGTTGTCATGTTGAGCGGGGTGGGCGCGTGATGCTGCACATCCTCTCGTGCTTGCCTCCGCTCTGGAGTCTCCCCCTGCTCTGGAGACAACTGGGGCCCCGCCGAAGCGCGGCTAGCGCGTCCCCCGCAGGGGGCTCGGTGGGGGCGGGGTATGGGGTGCCAAACCCCATGTTGGACCCTTGCGCGCCCTGTACCCCGTGCCATGTTGACGATGCTTCGTGCCCCCCCGCGCGACGGATTCCTGTATCGATCACAACGCCATGCGCTGGAGGGGGCTGCTATCAACCGCCTGCGCCCGGCAATGCATCCGCATGGCTCGCTATAGCGGCTTTTTGCGATCCTGAGCCCGGGCGTGATCTGTTCGTGCACGCGCGCGTGATTGGTTTGCGTGCGGCCTCTTGTGCAGTGTGCGCGGATGCACGCGCCTGCGCGGAAGGGGCCCCGCTTGCGGGGGGGGCGTCCGCGCAGGCGGCGGCAGGGGCGCAAGCCCTCCCCGATGGTAATCACGGGGATAACGAATAACGGTAGGCCGTTCGGTCTGTATTAGTACAAAAAAGGTTTGTATGAGTCATCCGATGGGTTCACGTGTTGATAAGCATGCTAAGGGTCATGCTGGTGCTTGCAATTTGGTTCTTGACGGGAATCAGGTCAAGGTCCGCTTGATGGCTGAGCGCATTGCATCCGGCGTCCCTGTGCATGTTGACTGGGTGCGCTTCACTTGTCATTTGCGCAATGCTCCGATGCCATCGGTTGACGTGCTGTTCCCGGAAGAGGATTTGGAGCCTCTTAGTCAGTGGGATCGTGATCAGCGCACGGTACGTATCCAGCGCTTGCGCAAGTTTTTGCGGTTTGTTCCGGACGCGGATTTTTCCCCAAGCGTGCAGGCATTCGAGCTTGCGGAGCGCGTGGCGGAATCTCTCGGCACTGAGTTCATGGTCCATCCTGAAATTCGGAAGGGCCACGATTTTTACCGCTGCCGCTGGAGCATTGAGCGCAATGGCGCCGAAGTGGGTTGGGTTGGATTCCTCGCGTCTGGCGACGGTCCTCGCCAGCGGGCTCAGGCAAAAACCATCCACGTCAATGTGTACGGCTCCGCTTGCACATTCGCTCAAAGCGGTTGGCGCGATCACCTTGCAAATGTGATCGACGAAAGCAGGGGTTGGCTCACCCGCGTTGATCTTGCCCTTGATTTTTTCGACGGTATCAAGGGTGGCATGGAGCGTGTCAAGGCCGACTATGAGGCCGGCTTGTGCGACGTCGGGGGGCGTCGTCTCAAGTGCAACATGGTGGGAGACTGGAGCGAGTGCGGCGGCAAAGGTCGGTCGTTCTACGTCGGGACTAAGGAGGTGGGCAAGCAGACCAACGTGTACGAAAAGGGCCACCAGTTGTTTGGCGATGCAGATACATCGGCTTGGATTCGCGCGGAATTGCGGTGGGGCAATAAAGCGCGCTTTTTGGAAACCGACATGTTGCGTCGTCCTGCCGACTATTTCCACGGAGCTAGCGACTGGCACGCATCCCTATTGCGTGAAGCCGAAGCAATTTCGTTCCCGGTGACGGTTCCTTGTGAACGCAAGCGCCAGATTGAAACCGTTCAGGGTGAAGCGGTGCGCAATGTGCGATGGCTGCGTGAGGTGGCTGCTCCAAGCTTGGCAATCGCTTTCGAGCATTTGGGCGTCGATCACTTCATGGAGCTTGTTTGCGACAAAAAGGCTCCTGGTCGTCTCCAGAAATTCAGCCGCAGCGAAATTGCTGCTGCTTACGGTGCTGCTTTCGAGCGCAGCAAAAAAGTTTCCCACGGCGCCGACGTTGGCCACGTCATGGCATAGCCCGTATCAGTAGGCCGCACAAAGGAAAAGCCATGAAGTTCCAAACAGAAGTTGTCGTCCACGGTGTGAAGGAGAGCGAGGGCACGATCGAGGGCCGCGCGTACAGCAGCACGACGTTCCATTGCGAAGTCGATCTGTCGGAAAACTCTGCTGGCCGCAGCATCGGCCGTGCCACTCGGCCGTTCAAGCTGGGCGATGCCGCCGAGTTCAATAAGTGGGCGCACCTGGGTGCATCCCTGCCGATCAAGGCCGTGGCCACGTTCGAGATGGCTGCAGGCGCTCAGGACGCGACGAAGCTCAAGCTGGTGGACATCAAGCCGGTCGAGCGCGCTGCGGCAAAGGCTCCTTGATATGTACGTCATCCAATCCGCTACGACAGGGGCATTCCTTGCCCCATCCGGAAACGGTGAGCCGGAATGGGTGATGTTGCTTGCGGATGCGGGTGCTGTGCACGATCTCGATGACTGCGCCCAGCTAATCGATGACAACGCGGAGCCATGGCACCGTGCGCAGGTTGTTGACTTGCTGACGCTACGTAGGGTCACCGGGTAGCGGATCGAATTTCGTTCCCGGTGACGTTTTAAAAGAAGATGTAGTCCTCTATAGGACTAGAGAGGTAGGACATGGATGAGAAAGCAGAGTGCCCGCATTGCGGTCATGAAGGGCCGTTGGATGATTTCCACGGCGAGGACAGCGCTGGTGGTGAGGACTGGCTGGTCTGTCCCGAGTGTGGCGGTGGCGGAATGTTGGACGATTTTTCCAATGGCTGACGCGGCATATCTAGTTACTTGCGCGGTTAATCAGATTCCTTGTCCTCTGGATCAGCAGGGCATTTTGGATTTGGCCGCGCTTTTGGACATGTCTCTGCTTGGCATCACTCCGGAGAGTGTGGCAAAGGCCATCGGCGCTTCATTCACTTTTGTGCTTAGTGCCTATTTGGTGGGCTATTTCGTGGGTATCAAGGTTGGCTTGATACGTAGGCTGTAAGTCGTCAGCGCTGAGTTTTGTTGATTCAGCGCTGCCGATTTGGCAGTGTTTAAAGCAAAGGTTTTTTTTATGCAAGTCAACCAAATTGTCTCGGTGCCTGTGCGTGTCCGTGTGGCGTCCAAGATCAAGTCCGCCGCCGCCAAGGTTTCGGCGGTTTCCTTCCTGGTGGCTGCCACCGCAATGCAGTCCGCCCATGCCGCTGGCCTCGACTGGATCTGGGATGAACTGGATCTGAGTGGCACGGCTACGAAGGTCGTGGCGGCCGGTGTCGTGATCATCGGTATCGCCCTCGCTTTCAAGGGTCCCGTTCTCGGTAAGCGCGTCGTCAAGGCTGTCTGAACGTGACTGGCGCCCTCGTTGCTTTGTTTTTTGCCTTGATGGCGATGCTTGGCGGCCTGGGCGCCGTCTGTTTTGTTTTGGGAGTGAGGTCGTCGTTATGAGTCGTGCTGCCGTTTTCCTTGCTGTTCTGGCTTTTTCTGCCCTCCCTGTCCATGCCATAAATAAATCTGGCATGTCTGGATACCGGTATTCGGTGAGCGATTCGGGCAGGGTTGCGAGCATCCGCCCCAATCAGAGCGGATCGACTGGATCGTTTGGCAGTGTTGGTTCTGTGCCGCCCGGGCAGGTTGGGAGCCAGATCGGCAACTCAGGTTGGTATGTTGGGGCATCTGGTAGTGGCAACCCTAGCGGCCGGGGCACGATGCACATGGTGCATACCGGTGATGTGTTTTTCGCTGGCACGAAGTACAAATTTCAGGCCGGTTATCAGGTACCGCAGAAAGCATTTGTTGAGGCTCTCGGTGTCCTTTGCAAAAACCCGCTGCTTTGTGCCGCTGCTGCCGCTGCGCCGGCCATCATGGATTGGATGGCTAGGGGCAAAGTCTCCGTGAACCCAAACGAGGCTGACTACCCGAATAAGCCTTTCCTCCGCGAAGAGGAAAGCGACGGCAAGCAATATCGAGTTGTGCAGCCGGCTATGCCTGACCAGTGGTACGGCTCTCCGACTGCTGCGTGTAGTGCGGCCCTTGATTGGGCCTACAACGTCACTATGGAGACGGGTGCATGGCGGTCTTTGTCAAAGGCTGGCCCTTGGGTGTCTGCGAGTCAGCAGGACTGCTCGGCGGCCCTGGACGGTGTGCGCAAAGATGGCACAAAGGACAGCCTTATCAGTCAGTGGACGATTTCCAGTCGTACGGCCACGAATCTGGACATGCTCCCTAGGTCGATGGATGACATTGCGCCCTATATGGACTTACCGGACACCCCGTCAGCAGCATCTCAGTTGGTTCGCGATCTGCTTGATAAGGGCGCTGATATTCAGTTACCCAGTACACCGACTGTGTCTGGTCCCTCTCAGGTGCCGGTATCAAGGGAGGAGACTGCAAATCCTGACGGAAGCAAAACCGTGAAGGAGACGGTTAATAACTATAAGACTGACGGTAACAAAATAACTAATACGACAACAGTAACAATTAATCAGACCTGTACTGCTCAGGGGGCTTGCTCGCCTACTACCACTACGAATACTCATCCGGACGAGGCTAATGATGATGCTGATGACCCGAAGGATGAGGACCCGCCGTCTGATACTCCATTGAGTGATATCCCTAAATTGTATGAGCGTAAATATCCTGATGGCATGACTGGCATTTGGGATGAGAAAAGCCAGCAGATAAAAAAATCAAATATTGCACAATTGCCATCAAAGTTGATGCCTGTTGGATTTGTAGCGGGCACATGCCCTAATTGGCGTATCGACTTGAGTTTGACGAGGTACGCTCAATATGGGTCCGTTGATGTTGCTCCACCCTGCTGGCTTTGGAGCGTTGCCAAGGCCATTCTTCTCGTTACGGCCTTGATAGTTGCAAGGTCGTTGGTTTTTGGAGGCTGAAATGGCTCAAGCTTTTTCGATGCTCTTTTCCAAGATTGCTGCGTCCTTGGCCTGGATCGGTAAATTGTTTGTCGCTGTTTTTGAGGCGCTTTGGGATTTGTTACGCGATGCTGTTTGCTGGCCGTTTGAGCAAATAATGACCATCGTTGTGTCTGCTATTGATGCCGTGGACATTTCTGGTCTTAGCGATCAGGTGGGGGCGTGGGGTTCATTGCCTGCCGAGATTATTAATATTCTCGGATTGTTGGGCGTTGGAACGGCATCTATGATTATTGTTTCCGCCATCGGCGTGCGCCTTGTCCTTCAGCTCATTCCTTTCACTCGGCTCGGATCATGATTAATGGACTTGAGGGTATTCCTGGATCGGGGAAGAGTTACGAGGCGGTAGCGTATCACGTCTTGCCTGCATTGCAAATTGGTCGCAAGGTGATTACCAATTTGCCTTTGGTGGTTGATATGTTTGCGGCTATTGATCCTGATTATCGCAAGCTTATTGAGATTCGCACCACATCTTCGAAAATTAAGGGCGAGTGGGATGCCACTGCCATTGACGAAAATGGGAATGGGCAGGCTTTCAGATTGTTTCCTTCTGAGTCGGATTATTTGGACCCGCCTCATGATGCCACGCTATTTGGTGGCGTTTGGGACTACCATTCTGAGTGGAAACATCCAAAAACCGGACAGGGTCCATTATTTGTTATTGATGAGTCTCATGTCCCACTCCCTTCAACCGGCACTTCCAAAGAGGTAGTTCAGTGGTTTAAGCTGCATCGGCATTTCAATGCGGATGTGCTGTTAATGACTCAATCTTTTCGGGATATGAATCAGCCAATTGCTAGATTAATGGCAATGGTTATTGTCTGTCGCAAGGCTGATATTCTCGGGAAAAAGGATTGCTATATACGCAAGGTTAAGGGCGGTTATAGAGGTGCAGTTATCAGCACGGAGCAGCGTCCTTATAAGCCTCAGTTTTTCGGCCTTTATAAAAGTCATACTCAGGGCAATAGCGTTGCGGAAGCTGCTGCATCTGATGTATCTTCGTTTGTTGGTAAGTTTCGGCGCTTCACCATTGGTTTTTGGGTGTTTGCAGTCGTAGTAGTTATTTGGGCATTTTGGCCGGCTGAGAAAAAACAACCTAAATCGAAAGCCGCCACTCAGGCCCAGTCCGTATCTGCTCACTCTGTTCCTGGCGCGTTGCCTGCGCTTTTGCCCGTCTCGGCGCCGGCATTGCCTGCGTCTGATTCTGGTGTGGCATCTGCTCTTCCGGGTAACCCGGAACCATATGCATCAAAGGGCTTGCATTTGACTGGGCGTATAGCTATGGGCTCGATGGTTGTCTATACGTTTTCGGTGTCTATGGCAGGCCGGCGCATCGCTACGTTGGATAGTCGTGATTTGATAGCCGTTGGCTATACATGGCAACCGCTGACCGATTGCGCTGGCATCTTGCGATGGGGGTCTGATGCCAAGGCTGTGACGTGCGATGCTCCTGATCTGGGGCAGGGCACCGTAGATAGGCCTGTTGTGTTGGCGGTGCCTGAAGGCTCGTCTACGCCTACTGCTTCTAGTGTCCCCGGCATCGTGTCTGTGTCGGCGCCTCCCGCTCCTGTCCGTCAATCCGGCATGATCACCCCTGCGGAAATTACCGCGTCATTGGGGAGGTAGGTTGTATGGGTATGCAGGATCGTGACTATTACAAAGATTGGCTGCGCGAGAGGAATCGACCCCCGCGCCGTTTTGCGGCTCTGCGCAAGTGGTTTCGTCCTCGTTCCAGGATTCGTGTTGCCGTGACACCGTGGCAACACAATTTTCGTGCCGCTGCGGCCGTTGTCCTGTTGGCGTCTTTGGCGGTCGTTGCCAAGCGCCTTGGATTGTTTGGCTGATGGCTTTTACGTATGCGTATGCTTTATGACATATGGTTTCGGCTTCACTGGTGGTATTGGTCTACCTCCTTTGCTCGGCGTAGGCGTGTTGCGCGGTTGCTTGCGCCATGAGTCGATGCCCGAAGCGGTTCGTGATATTTTGTCAGCGAAGCGGTAAGGGGTCTGTGTTGTGGGCTTGGTGATGGTGGAGCGGCTTGGATTGTTGGGCTAGCGGCTTTTACGCATTGGTAAGACAAACGGCCCGTAGGGGCCGTTTTTCATTGGATGGCTATGGAGGTGTCGCCAATAAAACTTTGGGATTCGTTCCCGGAACATAAAGGAGGATTGGCGATGGCTGATATAGCGGGTCGTGTGCTGGGGTATGCGAGGGTGAGTACGTGGGAGCAGGACACGGCGTTACAGCTTGACGCGCTCAAGCGTCATGGGGTCGTCGATTTGTACAGCGAGTCTGGATCGGCCGTTGGTCCTCGGCCGGTGCTCAAGGCTGCTTTGTTGGGCTTGCGCAGTGGTGACATGCTTGTGGTTTGGAAGCTTGATCGTATTGCCCGAGATCTGTACGACTTGCTTGGACTGCTTAACAAGCTGCAGGCTCTCGGGGTGATGTTCCGATCCCTTACTGAGCCTATAGATACGTCTACACCCCTGGGGATTTTTATGGTGCAGATGTTGGGGGCTGTTGCTCAATTGGAGCGCGCCATGATCCGAGAGCGTGTGCTTGCTGGGCAGGTTGCTCATATACAGCGTGGCGGATCGCATGGCCGTCCACGGCAGTTAACTGATGTGCAGCAGGGTCTTGTTAAGGCCTTGGCGATTGCTGGCCATACTCAAGCTGAGATAGCGCGCCAGATGTCTGTTTCGCGTGCTGTGGTGGATCGTGTCATGAATCCTTGGCGGTCTCGATACCAGCCGCAGCGCCCGGTGTTGGGTCCGTTGCTGGCACAATCGCCGGCCCTGCTCGATGCTCCGAAATGATAATTTCGTCGCTCATGAACTTGCTGCCGCTGCCCGCTTTCACCGACAACTACATCTGGATGCTGCACGACACGCAATCCGCCGTCGTGGTCGATCCGGGAGAAGCCGGCCCGGTGCTGCAGGCGCTGCAGCACCGCGGTCTGGCGCTGCAGGCGATTCTAGTCACGCACCACCACGGCGATCATGTCGGCGGCGTGGCGCAACTGCGCGAGGCCACCGGCGCGCAGGTGCACGGCCCCGCGCGCGAATCGATTCCCGGGCCGGCGCACCCCCTCGCGGAGGGCGACACGGTGCAGGTGCTGGGGCAGCGCCTGGCCGTGATCGACGTGCCCGGCCACACGGCGGGCCACATCGCCTACTACGGCGCCGACCTGCCCGGCGGCCCGGCCCTCTTTTGCGGCGACACGCTCTTTTCCGGCGGCTGCGGGCGCCTCTTCGAGGGCACGCCCGCGCAGATGCAGCAGTCGCTGGACCGGCTCGCGGCCCTGCCCGGCGAGACCCGGGTGTGCTGCGCCCACGAATACACACTTTTGAACCTCGCTTTCGCCTGCGCCGTGGAACCCGCCAACCAGGCGCTGCTCCAGTACCGCCAGGAGTGCGAGGCCCTGCGTGCCGCCGGGCGGCCCACCCTGCCCTCGCGCATCGCCACCGAACACGCCGTGAACCCCTTCCTGCGCACCCGCGAGCCCGTGGTGGCCCGCGCCGCGCAAAGCTTCGATGCGCGCACCGATGCCGGCGACGCCGTTGCCGTGCTCGCGGCGCTGCGCCAATGGAAAAACGAATTCCGACCGACCTGAATCCATGAAACTCCTGCACATCCTGGGCCTCGCGAGCGTGCTCTGGCTCACCGGCTGCGCGGCCCCCGGCACCGCGAACAAAGACACCCCGCCCCCGGCCGCCACGGGCAGCGCCCCCGCCAGCCCCGCGCCCCGGATACCCTCCGGGCCGCTGCTGCCGATCACCGCGGCGGATGCGAGCCACTTCAGCGTGACCTCGCTCGCGGCCCCCTCCGACCTCTGGGACCGCATCCGCCGGGGCTTCGCCATGCCCGACCTGGACCAGGACCTCGTGCGCGACCGCGAGCTCTGGTACGCGAGCCGGCCCGACTACATGCAGCGCATGACGGAGCGCTCCAGCAAGTACCTGTTCCACATCGTCGAGGAGTTGGAACTGCGCGGCATGCCCACCGAGTTGGCCCTGCTGCCCTACATCGAGAGCGCCTTCAACCCCATGGCGGTCTCCAGCGCGAAGGCCGTGGGCATGTGGCAGTTCATGCCCGCCACGGGCAGCGACTACCAGCTCAAGCAGAACGCCTTCCGCGACGACCGCCGCGACGTGCTCGCCTCCACCCGCGCCGCGCTCGACTACCTGCAGCGGCTCTACACCATGTTCGGCGACTGGCACCTGGCCCTGGCCGCCTACAACTGGGGCGAAGGCAACGTGAGCCGCGCCATCGCCCGCAACCAGAAGCAGGGCCTGGGCACCGGCTACACCGACCTGAACATGCCGGCCGAGACGCGCCTGTACGTGCCCAAGCTGCAGGCCGTGAAGAACATCGTCGCCAGCCCCGAGCGCTTCAACACCGAGCTGCCGCTGATCGAGAACCACCCCTACTTCCAGACCGTGGACATCACGCGCGACATCGACGTCTCGCTGGTGGCCAGCCTCGCGGGCGTGCGCGAAGGGGATTTCCGCGAACTCAACCCCTCGCTGCACAAGCCCATCATCCTCGCGGCCGGCATGCCGCAGATCCTGCTGCCCTGGGACAACGCCCAGGTGTTCCGCAAGAACCTGGAGGCCTACACGGAGGGCCAGTACGCGAGCTGGACGGTCTGGAGCGTGCCCACCACCATGAGCGCCGCGGCGGCGGCCCAGCGCGTGGGCATGAGCGAATCCGACCTGCGCAACGTGAACAAGATCCCGCCCCGCATGCTCATCAAGGCCGGCTCGGCGCTCATGGTGCCGCGCGGACAGGCCACGCGGGCCGACGTGCCCGGCCAGGTGGCCGACAACGGCCAGGTGGCCTTCACCCCCGAGATCGTCACGCGGCGCACCACGGTGCGGGCCGGCAAGCGCGACTCGGTGACTACCATCGCCCGCCGCTACAAGGTGACCACCGCCGACGTGGCCACCTGGAACGACGTGAAAGCCACGGCCTCTTTCAAGGCCGGCGAGCAGGTGGTGGTCTACCTGCCCGTGCGCATGTCCTCCTCGGCCGCGCCGTCGCGCGGCAAGCAGGCCGCCCCGGCCCGGGGCAACGCCAAGAAGACGGCCGCGCCCACCTCGCGCAAGGGCGGCACGCCCTCGCGCAAGAAGCGCTGACGGCAAGGCCACCGTGCCGGCCGGGCCCGGCCGGGCGGCGCGGCCCGGTCACAGGCGCAGCGTGTGCATGCCGACCAGGCCCAGGATGCCGATGACGATCAGGTAGAGCGCCACGATGATGTTGAGCAGGCGCGGCATCACCAGGATGAGAATGCCTGCGATGAGGGAGACGAGCGGGCCGATGCTGAGGTTCAGCGACATGGAGGGGTTCCTTTGTGGCGGTTTGCGGGGAGAAAAAGAAGAAAGGACAGGCCGGCCCGGGACGGGTTTCCCGCGCGCGGCGCCGAGCACTCTATCCCGCCGCGGCGGCCCTGGCCTGTCGGACCATGGCGGCACTTGGAATGCGTTCACGATCTCGCAGGGGTCGCGCCAGCGTCATGCATTGAACTTGGTCTTGGCCTTGCGCGCGAATTCGTTCGTGAAGGTCCGCCCCAGGTCCACCTTCGCGGAGGCCTGCTCGGGCTGCAGCCGCGCGAGGGTGCGCAGCGCCGTGGCGGGGCCGTCGTCGGGCATCAGGCCATCGGGCGAGAACGTGTCGCGCACCTTGTGGAACGCGGCCAGGTACGTTCCCCGGTCGCCCATCAGGTAGTCCTGGGGCACCACGCGCATGAGGTCGGCGGCGCTGGCCGTCTGCAGCCATTTGAGGGCGTGGACCATGGCATTGACCAGCGCCTGCGACGTGGCCGCCTGGTGCTGCACGAAGGCACGCGGCGCATAGAGGGTCGCCCCCGGCATCGTGCCGCCGAAAAGCTCCTGCGAGCCCTTGAGCGTGCGCGTGTCGCACAGCAGGCGCACCTCGCTGCGCTGCTCCAGGAGGCTCACGATCGGATCGGCATGGCACAGCGCATGGACGCGCCCCTGGCGCAATGCGGAAAGCGCGGACTGGCCCATGCCCACGCCGATGAAATCGATGTCCTCCAGCGACGCTCCCCCCTGCGAGAGCGCCATCCGCGCCACCATGTGCGAGGAGGAGCCGGGGGCCGTCACCCCGACGCGCAGCCCCTTGAAGCGGGGCACGCTGCGCACCGGCCACGCGCGCGCGGAGGCCGCGAGCGCGAGCTGCGGCGCCCGGACCTGCAGCACGAAGGCGGTGCAGGGCAGCCCCTGCAACTGCGCGCGCAGCGTATGGTCGTAAGCCCCCGAGCACACGTCGGCCTCGCCCTGCAGCAGGGCCCGCAGCGCGAGCGCCCCGCCCGTGTAGTCCTGCAGCGAGACCTCCAGCCCCTCGGCGCGGAAGAACCCCAACTGCTGCGCGATGGTGAGCGGCAGGTGGTAGAGCAGCCCCGCCCCGGCCACCGCCACGCGCACCCGGCCATGCACCCCCTGCGAGAAAGGCGGCGCGATGGCCCGCGCCGTGCCAGCCCCCAGGCCCGCCAGCGGCAGGCATGCGGCAATCGCTCCGAAGCGGCGGCGATCAATCGAGGACAGGCTCATGGAAACGGCAGGGGGCTCTGCATGTTGCAGTGCAGCAATCGTGCCTCAAAAACCCTCCGGCCGGCATCCGTAGGAATCCCTGTAGGCGAAAAAAACACGGCGCCCTGGAGGCGCCGCGCGAAGAGCGGTGGAAAGAATGCGCTCCGGGGTCGCCCTACCGGTAGCCCAGGAAAAAAATCGCCGTGTTGACCATGAACGCGCCGAGCCACACCGCGCTGCGCGCGGTCGGCATGTCCGACACGTACATCAGCACGTAGAAGCCGCGCAACATCACGAAGGCCAGCGCCAGCAGGTCCAGCAGCGTCTGGGCGGCGCCCAACTGGTGCGCCACGATCACGGCGCCGATGAAGAACGGCAGGCATTCGAACGTGTTGGCCTGCGCCGCGATCACACGGCCCCGCCAGTCGGACTGCCGCGCGGCCCAGGCGCGCGGATCGTGGTTGTCCGCGCCGCGGAAACTGCCGCGCTTGGCGAGCATGGCACAGGCGATCGGCATCAGCACCATCGCGAAGACACACCAGTACGCCACGGTGAACCGCGCGATGTGCAGGGAGTTCATGTCAAAGCCTTTTCACGCCCATGTCGCCGAAAAATGGACATGAGCAGCTATTAATTCTATAGCACACCTACCGCCGGTCGACGAGGGCGTGCGCGATGGTGCCGAGGTCCACGTATTCGAGCTCGCTGCCCACGGGCACGCCCCGGGCCAGCCGGGTGACATGCAGGCCGCGCGCCTTCAGCACCTCGCTGATCGCATACGCGGTCGCCTCGCCCTCGGCGGTGAAGTTGGTGGCGAGGATCACTTCCTGCACCACGCCGTCGCCGGCCCGCTCCAGCAGCTTCGCGAAGCCGATGTCCCTGGGGCCGATGCCGTCGAGCGGGGAGAGCCGCCCCATCAGCACGAAATACAGCCCCCTGAAGGCCCCCGTGCGCTCCAGCGCGGCCTGGTCGGCGGGGGTTTCCACCACCGCCAGCCGGGACGCATCGCGCTCCGGGTCCAGGCAGGTCGCGCACACCTCGCCTTCCGTGAAGGTGTGGCAGCGCGCGCAGTGCCGCACGGACACGGCCGCCTCGCGCAGCGCGCGAGAGAGCAGCTCGGCCCCCTCGCGGTCGTGCTGCAGCAGGTGGAAGGCCATGCGCTGGGCCGACTTCACGCCGACGCCCGGCAGGCGCCGCAGGGCCTGCACGAGGGCGTCGAGGGAATGCATATCGGATGCGGGCGGCATGCTCTGCGAAATGGCGTGGCGCTCAGAACGGGAACTTCATGCCCGGCGGCAGGCCGGGCATGCCGGCGGTGAGCTTGCCCATCTTCTCCTGCGAGGTTTCCTCGGCCTTGCGCACGGCGGCGTTGAAGGCGGCCGCGACCAGGTCCTCCAGCATGTCCTTGTCGTCGGCGAGCAGGCTCGGGTCGATGGTCACGCGCTTGACGTCGTGCTTGCAGGTCATGAGCACCTTGACGAGGCCGGCGCCGGATTCGCCCTCCACCTCGATGTTGGCCAGCTCGTCCTGGGCCTTCTTCAGGTTGTCCTGCATGGCCTGCGCCTGCTTCATGAGGCCGGCGAGTTGTCCTTTGTTGAACATGGTGTGGTTCCTTTTCTGATGGGTCGGAGGGGTTTCCGGAGAGAAAAAAGACGAAAGCGAAGGCGATGGCCGGGCGGTGGCGGCCCGCGGTGTCCCGGCGGGCGGGCGCAGCGCCCTCGGAACGTGTTTACACGGGCTTGATGCTGCCGGGCACGATTCTCGCCCCGAAGTCGCGCATCAGGCTCTGCACGTAGGGGTCGTTCTCGACGATCTCCTGCGCGCGCCGCTGGCGCTCGGCGGCCGCGTGGGCGTTGCGCCGGGCCGGGCTGTCGATGACGGCGCCCACCTCCACGCTGATCTGCCGCGCGAAACCGGCGGCCTCCAGGGCGGCGCGCAGGCGCTCGCGGGCCACGGGCTGGTTCAGCGACTCGCGCTCCACGCGCAGCAGCCAGTGGTCGGCATCGCGCGCCACCAGTTGCGACTGCAGCGCCAGCTCGCGCACCAGGGCGTTGATGGCCTCCGCCGCCACGAGCTGCCGCACGGTGGCGTGCCAGACGTCGCCCTCTTCCGTGGGGGTATAGCGTGCCGAGGCCGGCATGCCGCCGGGCGCGGCCACGGGCTGCAGCCGGGCCCCGGGCTCCGGAGCTTCCCGCACGGGGATTGCTACGATTTCAGGAGCAGGATATGTAGATTTCTCGGCGACATGGGGCCTGCCTGACTGCAAATCGGCCGCCGTGCGGACCGGCAGGCGCACCGCCTCGCCCCCCGGCCCCGGATGCGCGGCGGAGACCTGCCCGCCGCCGGCGGATTCCCACTCGGGCGGCGCGGGAGGCTCGGACCTGGGCGGCGGCGCCTCGGGTTCATGGAGGGCGGCACGGGGTGGCTCCGCGTCGGTGGGAACCCCTTCGGATCGCGTGGGCGCCGGGCCGGCCTCCCTGGGCGGCATCGCAGCGAGCCCGGCCGGCGCGCCCTGCACCGATGGCGTGGCTACGGGGGGAGGCCCGCCCCGCTCAGGGGTGGCGGGCAGTGTTTTTTTTTCCGCCGCGGGCCCGCCGCCATCCACGGGAGGCTTGAACGCGAGCAGCCGCAGCAGCGCCATGGTGAGCGCGGCGTATTCGTCGGGCGCCAGCCCCAGCTCGGTCCGCCCGTGCAGGCAGATGCTGTAGAGCAGCTGGGTTTCGTCGGCGGGCATCGCGGCCGCGAGCCGGGCCGTCTCGGCGGCATCGGGGTCGCCCGCGTCCACGGCCTCGGCCATCTGCGGCACGGCCTGCAGGACGGCCATGCGCTGCAGCACCGCGCTCATCTCCTCCAGCGTGGAGGCGGCCGAGAGGCCGTGCATGCGCAGCGCGTCGGAGGTTTCCACCACCGTGCGGCCGTCGCCGCGCGCCAGGGCGTCGATGAGCCGGAACACATAGGAGCGGTCCACGCTGCCCAGCATCTGGCGCACGCCGGCCTCCTGCAGCTGGCCGCTGCCGAAGGCGATCGCCTGGTCGGTGAGCGAGAGCGCGTCGCGCATCGAGCCCCGCGCGGCGCGCGCCAGCAGCCGCAGCGCCTGCGGCTCGGCCGGCACGCTCTCTTGCGCCAGCACGCGCGTGAGGTGCTCCAGCACCGTCTCGGGGGCCATGGGCCGCAGGTTGAACTGCAGGCAGCGCGAGAGCACCGTGACCGGCACCTTCTGCGGATCGGTGGTGGCCAGCACGAACTTGAGGTATTCCGGCGGCTCCTCCAGCGTCTTGAGCATCGCGTTGAACGCGGTGTTCGTGAGCATGTGCACTTCGTCGATCATGAAGACCTTGAAGCGGCCCTGCACCGGCTTGTACACCGCCTGCTCCAGCAGGCCCTGCACCTCGTCCACGCCCCGGTTGGAGGCCGCGTCCAGCTCGGTGTAGTCCACGAAGCGGCCGGAATCGATGTCGGTGCAGGCCTGGCACACGCCGCAGGGCGTGGCGGTGATGCCGCCCTGCCCGTCCGGGCCCTGGCAGTTGAGCGACTTGGCCAGGATGCGCGAGACCGTGGTCTTGCCCACGCCACGGGTGCCCGTGAACAGGTAGGCATGGTGCAGCCGCTGCTGGGTGAGCGCGTTCGAGAGGGCCTGCACGACGTGCTCCTGGCCCACCATCTCGGAGAAATTGCGCGGACGGTACTTGCGGGCGAGCACGAGGTAGGACATCCGCGGGATTCTACGGGGGTCGAACCGCCTCGCCGCGCCCGCCGGCTCCTTTAGCATGGCCGGTACCCGGCGGTGCCGCGCTTGGCGGGCCCGAGCCGGGCGTTTTTCCGAAAGACCGGACCCATGGACACCGCTCCCCGCCCATCCACAGGCATCGCCAAGCGGCTCGGCCTGCTCATCGCCTGCGCCATGCTCGGCATCGTGCTCATCACCGCCATCCTGCTGGCGTCCGAGAAGCGCCTCATCATGGAGGAGCGCAAGAGCAGCGTGCGGCAGAACGTGGAAACGGCGCACAGCCTGGTCGCGCACTACCACGCACTCTCGACGCAGGGAAAGATGTCCGATGCCCAGGCGCGGCAGATGGCCCAGGACAGCCTGCGGTCCATGCGCTACAGCGGCAGCGAGTATTTCTGGATCAACGACATGCAGCCGGTCATGGTGATGCACCCGATCCGCCCGGAACTGGACGGCAAGAACCTCTCGGAGAACAAGGACCCCACCGGCCTGCGTATCTTCGTGGCCTTCGTGGATGCGGTGAAGGCCAACGGCGCGGGTTTCGTGTACTACATGTGGCCCAAGCCGGGCAGCTCCGACCCCGTGCCCAAGGTGTCCTACGTCAAGGGGTTCGCGCCCTGGGGCTGGGTGGTGGGCTCGGGCGTGTACGTGGACACGGTGGAGTCCACGGTGAATTCCCGCATCCTGACCTTCGGCATCGCGGCCCTGGCGCTGGCCAGCGTGCTGCTCGGCATCGGCCTGCTGCTAGCGCGCGGCATGCTGCGCGAGCTGGGCGGCGAGCCCGGCACCGCCGCGCGCGTGAGCGGGCAGATGGCGGCCGGAGACCTGTCGATGGACATCCCCCTCAAGCCGGGAGACCGCTCCAGCCTGCTGTACGCCATGGAGCGCATGCGCCAGAGCATCGCCCACATCGTGAGCGAGGTGCGCGCCAGCACGCAGTCCATCGCCAACGCATCGACCGAGATCGCGGCGGGCAACAACGACCTCTCCTCGCGCACCGAGCAGCAGGCCAGCGCGCTGCAGCAGACGGCCGCCTCGATGGAGCAGCTCACGAGCACCGTGCGGCAGAACGCCGACCATGCGCGCCACGCGGCCGAGCTGGCCAGCACCGCCTCGGAGGTGGCGCAGAAAGGCGGCGCGGTGGTGGGCGAGGTCGTGAGCACGATGGGCGCCGTCAACGCCTCCTCGCGCAAGATCGTGGACATCATCGGCGTCATCGACGGCATCGCCTTCCAGACCAACATCCTGGCGCTCAACGCGGCGGTGGAGGCCGCCCGCGCCGGCGAGCAGGGGCGCGGCTTCGCCGTCGTCGCGGCGGAGGTGCGCGGGCTGGCGCAGCGCTCAGCCTCCGCGGCCAAGGAGATCAAGCAGCTCATCGACACCTCGGTGCAGCAGGTGGGCGAGAGCTCGCGCCTCGTCGATCAGGCCGGCAGCACCATGGCTGAAGTGGTCAGCAGCGTGCAGGAGGTGGCCGGGCTGATCCGGGGCATCGCCTCCGCCAACCAGGAGCAGGCGGCGGGCATCGACCAGGTGAACCTGGCCGTGACGCACATGGACCAGGCCACCCAGCAGAACGCCGCGCTGGTGGAGGAAGCCGCATCGGCGGCGGAATCCCTGAAGACACAGGCCGCCCGGCTGGAGGAGCTGGTGGGGGTCTTCAAGGTCCCGCCCCGCTGAGAACGAGTTCACGATCCTGAACTCGTTCCGGGATCGCGGGCTTTTTCGGGAAGACGGTCCGGCACATTGGATACAATGCGCGCTGACGGGCCTCCCCGCATGGGGAAGCGGCCAACCGGGTCAGGTGGGGAACCAAGCAGCCCTAACCGTGGAGCCAGTGCCGGGGGTAAGGCTCGTCAACTTCCTTTTCTTCTTTCGCGCCTTCCCGGGCTCTCGCCCGGCCATCCGGGCGCGCAACGACCTCAATCCGCCGCCGACCGCAGCCACTGCGCGGCCCCCTGGCCCGCCGCGGCCCCCGTCGCCATGCAGGCGGTGAGCAGGTAGCCCCCCGTGGGGGCTTCCCAGTCGAGCATCTCGCCCGCGCAGAACACGCCCGGCCGGGCCGCCAGCATCAGCCGCGCGTCCAGCCCATCGAACGCCACGCCGCCGGCCGTGCTGATCGCCTCGTCCAGCGGCCGGGGCGCCACCACGGTGACCGGCAGGGCCTTGATCGCGCGCGCCAGCGCATGGGCGTCCCGCACCCCGTCTTTGCCCAGTTGCTCATGGAGGATCGCGGTCTTGATGCCATCCAGGCCGAGCCGGCTCTTGAGGTGGCTGCCCAGGCTGCGCGTGCCCCTCGGATGGCGCACCTCTTTCTCGACCCGCTCGGGCGTGTGGTCGGGCAGCAGGTCCAGGAAGAACGTGGCGTGGCCATGGGCCGCGATTTCGTCGCGCAGCAGCGCGGACACGGCATAGACCAGGCTGCCCTCCACGCCCGAGGCGGTCGCCACGAACTCGCCGCGGCGGTGGAAGGCCCGCCCCTGGCTGTCGGTGAAATGCAGCGCCACCGACTTGAACGGCTGGCCGGCAAACCGCTCGGCGAAATACGCCGTCCAGCCCAGCGGCGGCGTGGGCTCCCGGCCGATGAGCGCCTGCAGGAACTCACGCCGCGTCTCGTCCGCCGGCGCGCCCGGCCCCAGCACGTCGAAACCGCAGTTGGCCGGCTTCAAGGGCGACACGGGCACGCCCTGCGCCGCGAGCCACGGCGCCCAGGCCCCGTCCGAACCCAGGCGCCGCCAGCTCGCGCCGCCCAGCGCCAGCACGGCGGCCCGGGCCGCCACATGGACCTCGCCGGCCGGCGTGAAAAAACCCAGGGAATGCCCATCGCGCCCGCCCTCGCCCAACGGAGTCGCCGCGCCCTGCCAGCGGTGCCGCATGTGCAAGCGCACGCCCATGCCGCGCAGGCGGTGCAGCCAAGCACGCAGCAGCGGGGCCGCCTTCATGTCCGCGGGAAACACCCGGCCCGACGTGCCCACGAAGGTCTCCACCCCCAGGTCGCGCGCCCAGTTGCGCAGCGCATCGGGGCCGAAGGCCTCCAGCCAGGGCGCCAGCACGGCCGCCCGATCCCCGAAGCGCCCCATGAACGGGCCGAGCGGTTCTGAAT
Organism: Paracidovorax anthurii; assembly: GCF_003269065.1. Lineage (GTDB taxonomy): Bacteria > Pseudomonadota > Gammaproteobacteria > Burkholderiales > Burkholderiaceae_C > Paracidovorax > Paracidovorax anthurii. The sequence goes on along the minus strand of NZ_QLTA01000013.1, from coordinate 66,376 downwards.
GCGTGAGGTTGAGCCCGCCCTTGCCGGCCAGCAGGAATTTCCGCCCCACCGAGGGCATGGCGTCGAAGACATGCACCGCCAGCCCGGCCCTGGCCAGCACTTCGGCCGCCATCAGGCCGGCAGGCCCGCCGCCGACCACCGCGGCGTCACAGGACCAGGAAGCGACCGCGGGCGCGGGAGCGGAAGAAGACATGTCGATCCAATCGAATAGGAGAAAAACGCCGCCCCGTCAGTCGAACAGGGCGCCTTGCACGGGACGGCCCGGCGCGGCAGGCGGAGGCGGCGCGGACGCCGGGGGGGGCGATGGTAATGGCTGCGCGGGCCCCGCGCCGCCATCGGGCTCGGGCAGGACCTCGACCATGCGGCCATCCCCGGCGAGAAACGCCGCCCGCACCACGTCGCCGGGCGCCTGCGCCTGCACGGCGGCGCGGTAGCGGCGCAGCTGCGCGAGCAGCCCGGGCTGGCGTTCGGGTTCCGCCGCGCTCTTGTAGTCCAGCACCCACCACTCGGCCGGCCGCCCCCCGGCCGCCGGCCGGCGCACGAGGCGGTCGATGCGCAGGGACTGCCCCCGGTGCACGATGGGCGCCTCGTCCAGCGCCAGGTCGATGGCCGACGGGTCCCAGGCCCACGCGCCCTCGCCGCCCAGGATGCGCCGCGCCAGCGCCGCGGCCTGCCCGGCACGGCCCTCGGGCAGGTCGAAATCCTTCGCGAGCCGCGCCAGCCGCGCGGCCGGCCAGCCGCTCTCCAGCACGCCCCGGCCGCCATCGCCGGCAAGCCCGGCCTGCTCCAGCAACTGGTGCATGGCCTCGCCCTGCCGGGAATCGGGGGTGGATGCGGCCGCTTCCGCCCCGGGCGGCGCCAAGGCCTCGCCCTGCACCGCCGCGCCGGCCTCCAGCGGGCCCGGGGCCTCGGCCCAGCCCGGCAACTCCGGCAGCCGCGTGGTGCCGGCATCCCCCTCCCCGGCCGCGCCCGGCATTTCGGCGTCGTCGGGCGCCAGCGCCGGCAAGGCCAGCGGAGCGATCCGGTTCCACCAGCTTCCCGGCGCGGACTGGCCGGGCCGCACCGAGGACAGCGCCAGGCAATGGCGCGCCCGGGTCATCGCCACGTAGAGCGTGTTGAGTTCCTCGCGCTGGCGCTCGGCCTGCTCGGCCGCCAGCGCATCGACGGCGCTGGGCGGCGGAGCGGATTCGCTCGCGAGAAAGACGAAGCAGCGCGGCTCGGGCATCTCCCCCGGCCAGTCCACCAGCACGCCCATGGTCTCGGCCTTCTGGGGACGGGTGTCGGTGTCGAGCAGCAGCACCGCATCGGCCTCCAGTCCCTTGGCGCCGTGCACCGTGAGCAGGCGCACCGCCTGCGCGTCCACGCGGCCGGGCGCGCGCTGCCCCGGCCGCTTCATGGCGCGCACGAAGGCATAGGGGGTGAGATAGCGCCCGCCATCCTGCTGCAGCGCGGCCGACAGCAACGCCCGCAGATTGGCCAGCACGCTGGCGCGCAGCGGCGCCGGCGCCGCCGCGGCGAACCGGGCCAGCACGTCACGGTGGCGGTAGATGGCGTGCAGCGCGTCGTGGGGCGGCCATTGGTCCACCCAGCGCTTGTAGAGCATCAAATCGGCCGCCAGTCGCCGATTCTGCTGGGCAAGTAGCTCATCTTTCGATAGCAAATCGAACCAGGCGGGGGCCTGACCCTGGCCCGCCTCCGTGGCCGCGGCCGCCGCCGCGCGGCGCGCCACCGCCACGCGCACCAGCAGGTCGTCGTCCAGGCCGAAGAGCGGCGAGCGCAGCGCCCGCGCCAGGGACAGGTCGTGCCCCGGCGACACCAGGGCATCGAGCAGGGCCACCACGTCCTGCACCTCGGGCGCCTCGCACAGCCGCGCCTTCTCGGGTTGCACGCAGGGGATGTGCAGATCCCTCAGCGCCTCCTGCAGGCTGGCGAGCCGGTCGCGCTTGCGCGCGAGCACCATGATTTCCCGGGGCGGCGTGCCCGCCGCGATCTGCCCGGCCACCCAGCGCGCGGCCTGGGTGCATTCCTGCATGCGCAGCGTCTCCTCCGGCTCGTGGCGCGGCTGGGTCAGGCTGTCGCGCCAGGCCAGCGGGTCCGCCGTGGCGGCATCGGCCAGGGGCTCCTCCGCCGGCTCCCCGGCGATGGGCGGCAGGCACAGCAGTTGCCCCGCGTCGCGGGATTCGGTGGTGTGCTCGCGGTAGCCCGCGGTTTCGCCCTGCGCCTGCGCGGCGCCCATGACCTGGTTCACGGCGGCGATCACGCCCGTGGCATTGCGGCGCGTGTGGTCGCAGGCCAGCAGGTCGCCGCCCAGCCCCTGGCGCACGAAGGCCTGCGCCGCGAGGAACACCTGGGGCTCGGCGCGGCGAAAGCGGTAGATGCTCTGCTTGGGGTCGCCCACGATGAACACGCTGGGCGGCCGGTGCCCGCCGCCCGTGCCCGCATAGCTGGACAGCCACGCGTGCAGCGCCTGCCACTGCAGCGGGTTCGTGTCCTGGAATTCGTCGATGAGCAGATGGCGCACGCGCGCGTCCAGGCGCTCCTGCACCCAGCCGCTGAGCACGGGGTCGGAGAGCATCACGAGGGCGGTGCGCTCGACATCGTTCATGTCCACCCATCCGCGCTCGCGCTTGAGCGCCGCGAAAGCGGCCACCAGCGCCCGGGCGAGCCGCGCCATGCGCTGCTGGTGCAGCCAGGCCTCGTGCTGGCGCCGGGCCAGGCACAGGCGCTGCAGCTCCTGCTCCGCCTCCTGCGCGGCCGCGAATTTCTCCAGGTTCCGGGACAGCCGGTCTTCCTTGGCCACGAAGAGCGCGCGGCGCAGCGTGTCCAGCCGCGCATCGGCATCGACGCCATCGAAGAACGCCTCGATGATGGCGGCCGCGGCCTTCTGCGGCGTCTTGTTCGCCTCAGTGCCGAGGGCCGACGCCCAGGCCAGCCAGCGCTCGCGGCACGGCGCCGCCGCGAGGGCCTGGGCGGGATGGTCGAGCCCGGACCATTCCGGGAACAGCGCCCCGAAGGGCGGGACGGAGCCGTCGATCACGCCCGAGGCATCGGCCAGCTCGAACTCCACGCGCTTGTCCAGCGCCGCCTCCAGGGCCTTGCGCGTCTGCGATCGGCCATGGCGCGCCACCGCCTCGGTGTAGTCGGCATGCAGGGCGGCATCCGCCACCACCACCGGCAGGAAAAGCGGCCAGACCTGCCGCACCGCCTCGGCATCGTCCTCCAGCAGTTCATAGCGCGCCGGCAGCCCGCGCGACTGCAGCACCGCCAGCGGCGCGGTGCCCAGCAGCGCGGCGAACCAGCTGTGGAAGGTGCGGATCTGCACGGGCCGCCCGGCGCCCAGCACCCGGTGGTACAGGTCCTTGAGCCGCTCGCTCCCCTCGCGGGCCTGCTGCGGCGGGAGCCCGCGCGCCAGCAGTTCCTCCTGCAGGCGCGGCAGCGGGGCCTCGGCGAAGGCTTCCAGCCATTCCTGCAGGCGCTGGCGCATCTCGCCCGCGGCCTTCTTCGTGAACGTGATCGCCAGGATCTCGTGCGGCGCGCACCCGTCCAGCAAGGCGCGCACGATGCGCGACACCAGCATCCAGGTCTTGCCGGCGCCGGCGCAGGCCTCCACCGCCACGCTGCGGCCGGGGTCGCAGGCGATGGCGTAGAAGGCTTCCCGCTCCACGGGACGGCCGTTGTGCTCGTAGGCAGCGGACACGGACGGCGGATGCGGCTCAGCCATGCCAAAAATCCTTGCGGCACAGGCCGCGCGCGGCGCAGTAGTCGCACACGGCGCCCTCGCCCAGCGCCGGCATCGGCGCGCCCTCGGCGATGCGTTTGAAGTCGTGCAGGATGCCTTCCACGAGCCGGTCGCGCAGGGGCACCACGTCGGGCTGCTCGAAGCTGCGCGTCTCGCCCCGCTCGCCCACGTTGACGTAGGCCGCGCGCAGCGTGTCGTCGCCCAGCAGCGCGGCATAGAACGCGAGCTGGGTGTCCTCGGTGCCGGCGGCGATGCGCCGCCGCGTGACGGCCTCGCTCTCGGTCTTGTAGTCGATCACCATCGTCGCCGGCTCGTCGCCGGGCGCCTGCGCGCGCACCGCATCGACGCGGTCGAGCAGGCCGACGAGCTGCAGCGTCCCGAGCGGCTGCGCGCAGCGCCGCTCGGCCTCGCGAAAGCGCGCCCCCTGGGCCTCGTGCTCCGCGAGCCAGCGCAGATAGCCGTCGCGCAGCGCGGGCCAGCCCGCCATGAAGGGCAGGAACTCCGCCGGCGAGAGGCGCTGCGCGCGCAGCGTGGCCTCGGCGGCCGCATCCAGCAGCGCGCGGCGCACGCCGTCGTCTTCCACGGGCGCATCGCGCAGGGCCTCGTGGAAATGCTGCAGAACGGCATGCAGCCAGTTGCCGAAGTCGCGCTTGTCCACTTCGGCGCCCAGCTCGTCCGACTCCTGCAGCCCCAACTGCCGCAGCGCGAAGAACCGATAGGGGCAATGCCGCAGATCGGCATACGCGGTCGATGAAAGCTGCGATACGGGCAATGCGTCGCCCGTGGGCAGGGGCCTGGGGACAGGCGCCAGCGCCACGTCGCGGCCCTCGCGCGGATCGGCCGCCGCCCGCCCCCGGCCCGACGCCAGCAGCGCCAGCACCAGCGGGCTGGCCAGCAGCGGCTCCCCGCCCTCGTCGCCGATGCGCCAGAGCACGTCCACCGCCGGCGCGCAGAGCGCATGCGCCCACGCCGCGCGCTGCGCGGCCTCCAGGGCCGCGCGCGCGGGCAGGCCCAGGCCATCGCGCTGCGCCTGCGTCCACGGGCCGGGCGGCTCCGGCGCGGCCTGCAGCCGCTTCTCGTCGCACCCCGCCGCCACCAGCGCAGCGAACGGCCGGGCCAGCATCTGCTGCAGGGGCACGACGACCACGTCGGGCGTGCCGCCGCCCTCGAAGCGGGGACGGAACCGGCCCGCCTCCAGCACCTCGTCCACCCAATGGGTGAATTCCGGCAGCGACATCGGGCGGCCGGCCGCGTCCAGCGCACGCCATTCCTCCTCCAGCCCCTCGCCCATCCGCAGCTCGGCCAGCACCCGCATGCCCGCCCCATCGGCCAGAAGCCATTCCCACTGGCCGGTGGACCGCAGCAGGGCCCGCAGCGCCGCCAGCCAGTCCGGCAGTGCGCGCGCGGGCTGCATGGATTCCCGCCACGCCTCGACCTGGCGCACCATCGCCTGTGGGGCGGAAAAAGGGCCCGTGGAAAGCCGCTCGGCAGCCGCGCGCACGCCCGGCTCCGGGCCGGCCACCCCGTCCAGCCCCGCGCCGCGCACCGCCGCGCCCCAATCGCCCAGGCCCGAGCGGCGCAGCCAGCGCTCGGTCTGGCGCACCGCGCCGGCCTCGGCCGCCGGCGCATGCTTGAGCCAATCCAGCACCGCATCGCCGGAGGCCTGGCGCGCGCACGCACGCAGCGCGGCCATGGCGTGGGCCCCGGCGCGGGTGGTCGAGAGCGTCCACCCGTTTTCATCGTGCACCGACAGGCCGCGCCCCAGCAGCAGCGCACCGATGCGGCGCGTGAGCGCGCGGTCGATGGCCGCCAGCGCAATGGGCGCGCGCCCCTGGGCCCGGTGCGCCAGCACGCAGGCGGCGGCGCGCTGCGCCTCGTCCTCCGCATCGGAGGCGGCATGCAGCGCAATCGCCTGCGCGGGCCTGCCGCCGGCCGGTACCTCGGGGCTCCACAGCGGCAGCGCCCCCGCGCATGCGCCCCCCCAGTGGGCGCGCAACGCATGCGCCAGCGGGTCCGGCTGGAATCCGTCGAGCACGATGAGCGCCGCGGTCGAGGCGCGCACGCGGGCCTCGAAGAGCACGTCGGTCGCATGCCGCGTGGCCAGGGCCCATTCCAGGGCGATGCGCGCCACGGCCGCCTCGTAGCGCAGCACGGCCCCATCGCCCGCCGGGGGCAGCAGCAGCCGCGCCTGCGCCGCCCACGCATCGCGCGCGGCGGGCGGCACCGCGGCGACGGCGGGCGCCAGCTGGCTCGCGGCCTCCAGCAGCGGGCCCGCGAGCAGTTCGCGTTGCGCCTGCAGACCGGCACGGTCGAGCAGGGAGCGGGCCGTGAGCGTATCCCGCCCCGTGTCCTGCGCGAGATCGTCGCCCTGCGGCACGAAAGGCGCGATGCGCCCGGCCCAATTGCGCGTGGTTTCGAACCGCGGCGCGAAGCCCTCCGGAAAGGACAGCGCCCATCGCCGCTGCGCCTCGCCCATGAGCTGCGCATACGGCACGAGCACGACCACGGAGCCGGCCGGCGCGGCCGGGCCTCGCGCCAGGCCGTGCACGCGCTCCAGCAGCGCCGCCCAGGCCCTGTCCAGCACATCGGATTTCGCTATGACTGTCATAGCGGCGCGGTCGCCGCCCACAAGAGGCGGCGGGGAATGTCTTTCTGTCACAATCCCGGAACTTTATCCGCACCTTCCACGGACATCCCACTTTCTTTCGCATCCACAAGGAACGCGCCATGGCCAGCGAACTGATCAAACACATCTCCGACGCCAGCTTCGAATCCGACGTGCTGCAACCCGGCAGCACGGTGCTGGTGGATTACTGGGCCGAATGGTGCGGCCCCTGCAAGATGATCGCCCCCATCCTCGACGAGGTGGCCGGCTCCTACCAGGGCAAGCTGACGGTGGCCAAGATGAACGTGGACGAGAACCGCGAGGTGCCCGCCAAGTTCGGCATCCGCGGCATCCCGACGCTCATGCTCTTCAAGAACGGCCAGCTCGCCGCCACCAAGGTGGGTGCCATGAGCAAGGCGCAGCTGACCGCGTTCATCGATCAGCAACTCGCCTGACCACCATTCATCGCAGCCGTTGCCGGGGCCTTTGCCAAAGCCCCGGCACCCTCTTCTCCCCAACGCCTTCAACCACCGCCACCCCTCTTGCGCGCAGCTGCCAAGCCCCTGATGAGCGGACGCCTTTTCCTGTCATAATCCGCGCTGATCACCGGGCCAGCCCAGCATCGGCGGCCGGTCGCAGATCCTCAAGAACCGCCAGGATCCGCCTCGAGCGATTCACCCGGCACGCGGTCTCTCCCTGAATTCCTATCCACTCCGTTCCGGAGTCACCCCCATGCATTTAAACGAACTCAAGGCACTGCACGTGTCCGAAGTGCTCAAGCAGGCCGAAGAGCTGGAGATCGAGAACACCGGGCGCATGCGCAAGCAGGAGCTGATGTTCGCGATCATCAAGAAGCGCGCCAAGGCGGGCGAACAGGTCTTCGCCGATGGCGTGCTGGAAATCCTGCCCGACGGCTTCGGCTTCCTGCGCAGCCCGGACACGAGCTACACGGCGAGCACCGACGACATCTACATCTCGCCCAGCCAGGTGCGCCGCTTCAACCTGCACACCGGCGACATGATCGAGGGCGAGGTGCGCACGCCCAAGGATGGCGAGCGCTACTTCGCGCTCACCAAGCTCGACGCCGTGAACGGCGGCCCGCCCGAGCAGAACAAGCACAAGGTCATGTTCGAGAACCTGACCCCGCTGTTCCCCAAGGAACAGATGAAGCTCGAACGCGACATGAAGGGCGAAGAGAACATCACGGGCCGGATCATCGACATCATCGCGCCCATCGGCCGGGGCCAGCGCGCACTGATCGTGGCGCCCCCGAAGAGCGGCAAGACGATGATGATGCAGCACATCGCGCACGCCATCACCGCCAACAACCCCGACGTCCACCTGATGGTGCTGCTCGTGGACGAGCGGCCCGAGGAAGTGACCGAGATGCAGCGCACCGTGAAGGGTGAGATCATCGCGTCCACCTTCGACGAACCCGCCGCCCGCCACGTGCACGTGGCCGAGATGGTCATCGAGCGCGCCAAGCGCCTCGTCGAGCTCAAGAAGGACGTGGTGATCCTGCTGGACTCCATCACGCGCCTCGCCCGTGCCTACAACAACGTCGTGCCCTCCTCCGGCAAGGTGCTGTCGGGTGGCGTGGACTCCAACGCGCTGCAGCGCCCCAAGCGCTTCTTCGGCGCGGCGCGCAAGGTCGAGGAAGGCGGCTCGCTCACCATCATCGCCACGGCCCTGGTGGACACCGGCAGTCGCATGGACGAAGTGATCTTCGAAGAATTCAAGGGCACCGGCAACAGCGAAGTCCACTTGAACCGCCGCCTCTACGAGAAGCGCGTGTTCCCGGCCATCGAACTCAACAAGAGCGGCACACGCCGTGAAGAGTTGCTGCTGCCGCCCGAGATCCTGCAAAAGACCCGCATCCTGCGGCAGTTCCTCTACAACATGGACGAGATCGAGAGCATGGAGCTCATGATCAAGAACATGAAGGCCACCAAGACCAACGTCGACTTCTTCGACATGATGCGCCGCGGCGGCTGAAACGCTCCGCCCCGATCACAGGCCTCAGGCCCCTCCGCAGCAATGCGGCGGGGCCTTTTCCATTCAGGGCACCGCGAAGCGCCTGTCGAGCGCGCTGTAGTCCAGGCCGACACCCTTGTGCACCCGGATCTGGACCGGAATGCGCTCCTTCAAGGCCTCCACATGGCTGATCACGCCGATGGTCTTGCCCCCCGCATGCAACCCGTCGAGCGCGTCCAGCGCGATGTCCAGGGTTTCTCCGTCCAGCGTGCCGAACCCTTCGTCGAGAAACAATGAATCGATGCGGGTCTTGTGGCTCACCAGATCGGACAGCGCGAGCGCCAGCGCCAGGCTCACCAGAAAGCTCTCTCCACCCGACAGGGTGCGCGTGTCGCGGGACGCATCGGCCTGCCAGGTATCGATCACTTCCAGCTCCAGATCCCCCTCGGCGCGCCGGGCCAATTGGTAGCGGCCGTGCAGCCGCAAAAGTTGGCGATTGGCCAGATGCACGAGGTGGTCCAGCGTCAGGCCCTGGGCGAACTTGCGGTACCTGGCGCCATCGGCCGAACCGATGAGGCCGTTGAGGTGCAGCCACGTCTCGCAATCCGACGCCTGCCCGGCGATGCGTTCGAGCAGCGCCTGCAGCCCTTCCCTGCGCCGGGCGTCGTCCCGCAACTGGCTGGTGATCGCGCCCTGGCGCTGCGCTGCGGCGGTCAGGCGCCCCTCCAGATCGACCCGCACGGCATCGAGTTCTTCGCCCGTGCGCTCCGTGCGCGGGGCCTGCTGCAATTCCGCCAGGGCATCGGAGGCGGCGCGGTGCAGGGCCTGCGTCTCGGTGACCGCCTGCCGCGCCCCCTCCACAGCGCTCTGCAGCCGCAGCCTCCGGGGGTCATCCAGGCAAGCGGCCTGGAATGCGGACACATCCGCGAACGGGCTCAGCGCCAGCGCCTGCCCCCACGCCTCCGTGGACCGCGACACCTCGGCGCAGGCCTGCTCATGCGCACGCAGCAACGCCTGGCGCCCCCCGGACAAAACGGCCATCGCCTGGTCTTGCGCATCCACGGCCCGCTCTGCCCGCGCCAGCGCATCCTCTGCATCGTCCTGGGCAGCCTCCACATCCAGGAGGCCATGATCCGGCGACACGTCCGCAGTGGCGCACCGATCACCCCATCCCGATGCCAGCGCCTGCGCGGTCTGCAGGGCCTGCAGCAGTACGGGCTCCTGCGCCGACAGGGCCTGTCTGCGGACATTCGCGGCCCGCCATGCGGCCAGCTCTTGCGCCCGGGCCTCCAGCCAGGATTCGCCCTCCTCGGGCATGGCGTAGCCCAGTTGCGACAGCTCTGCCGACAAGGCCGCACCGGCCTCGCCGTGTTCGGACTCCTGGCGCTCCTGCAACGCCGCCAAAGCCTGCATCTGCTGCTGGCAAGCCAGGAGGTCTCTCTCGGCCAGGGCATGCTGCCGGGCTGCCTCCCCCTCTTCCCGCTCCGCCTGTCTCCAGGTGCTCTGCGCCGCGTCGCTGCAGTCCCGCGCCTCGGCCAGGGCCGTCCAATGCTTCTGTGCATCGTCCTGCAGCCCCGCGTGGCGGCGCTCCGCCTCCGCCAGCCTGGCGTCGTCTGCATCCTCCGCGGGCCACTGCAACCCGGCGCACAGCGCGTGCCATTGCGCCTGCAAAGCAGCGATGGCCCGCTCACCGTCCTCGCCGTCCTGCCGGGCCTGCGCGATCCGGGACTGCAGGGCTCCGAGATCGGCTTTGCGATCCTGGCCCTCTTGCGCCACGGCATCCCGGCCACGGTGTGCGGCATCGAGCGCCGCCTGCGTCGCGGAAACGTCCAGCGCCTCATAGGCCTCCACAGCGGGATGCTCCGTCGCACCGCACACCGGGCATGCCTCGCCCGGCCTCAACTGGCGGCGATGCGCTTCCAGCGCCTGGATGCGCTGCTCCAGAATCAGCAGCCGCTCCTTGTCCTGCACCTGCCGGTGGCACTCGGCATAGCGCTCACGCAGATGCTGGACGGCCACGGCAAGCCGCTCGGCCTGGAGCGACCATTCCCTTTGCTCTGCCGCCCGCCGCGCCTGGCGCTCCTGCGCCCCGTGCCACCCACGCAGGCATTCGCGCAATCGCTGCCAGCCTTGGCCGCGCTCCGCCAGTCGCAGCGCCTCCTGCCGCCAATGGGCTTCGTCCTGGCCAGAAAGCCATTGGACATGGGCCTGCCGCGCATGCTCCATGGCCTCGCGGGCCTGGGACAGCGTGGCCATCGCCCGCTGGTGAATGCCTTTCCACTCCAGCAGCCGCCCATTCAAGGCCCGCCATTGCCCGGCCTGTACCTCCTGCTGCACGCGCGTGCGGTCCGTGGCCTCCCTGTGCTGGGCAAGTGCCTTGAAGCGGCTGCGCCAATCGCTGAGCCTTTCGCCCAGCGCGGCATGGCGGGCATCGTCCGCGGCAGGTTCGTTCAGTGACGCCAGAGCATCCCGGCACGACTGCCAGGCGGCCGTTCGCTGCACCAGCAGGCGCTGGCTGGCGGCGTGCGCCTGCCGCAGCGCCGTGGCGTGCCGCGCCCGGGCCTGCGCATGCTGCCCTTCGTTGTCCCGTAGCTGCGAAGAGCACGCGCTCTCTGCCTGCACGGCCGCCTCGCAGGCCGCCTGCAAAGGCAGCAGCCGCATGGCGGGTTCGCACCGCTCCAGCCGCTGCACGTCGTCCGCCATGGCGTCCCACGCAGCCACGGCCTGCTGCCATTGCAACGCAGTCTGCGCATGGCGGGCCGCCGCGCGCTCGACCCCGGTGAGCCATTCACGCTCGCGGGCGGCCTGCGCACGCTGCTCTTGCAGCGCCCGCCCCTGGGCCTCCAGCCCGGAAAACTCCTGCCGCAGGCCCTCCAACGCCTCATCGCCCAGCAATTCGACGCTTCCGGCCTGCGCGCGCAAGGCCTCCAATGCGGCACGGGCGTCGCGCGTGCGCTCGTGCACGCGCTGCGATATGTGCCCATAGACGTCCGTGCCGGTCAACTCCTCCAGCAGCTCGGCCCGCTTGCCGGCCGGCGCATCGAGAAAGGCCGCGAAGCCGCCCTGGGCCAGCAGCATCGACTTGGTGAATCGCTCGAAATTGAGGCCCGTCAGCATCTCCGTGTGGCGCAGCTTGTCCTGCACCTTCTGCGTGATCGGGCGGGCCGCGCCATGGTCCGACAGCACCTCCGCCAGTTCCACCTGCACGGGCTGCAGGGCGCCGTCCGCTTTGTCGCGGGCCCGCCGCTGACTCCAGAAAGCCCGGTAGCGCCCGCCCCTGGCCTCGAACTCCACCTCGGCCAGGCAGTCCGCGGTGTGCCGAGTCATGAGTTCATTGCTCCCCTGCGACACCCCGCCGATGCGCGGCGTCTGGTGATAGAGCGCCAGGCAGATCGCATCGAGCAGCGTGGTCTTGCCAGCGCCCGTAGGGCCGGTGATGGCAAACAGCCCACCCTCCGCAAAGGGCGATGCCGTGAAATCGATGCGCCATTCCCCCTTGAGCGAATTGAGATTCTTCAGGCGCAGCGCCAGGATCTTCATGCCCCGCCCTCCTCATGCACGTCTGAGAGAACGGCGCGGTACAGCGCCCTCAGCCGCTGCTGCAGGCCTTCGTCCAGGCGCTCTGCCGACAAGCGCCTCTCGAAGACCTCGATGGGCCCCAATTCGTCCAGGGTCTCCTTGGCCGGGGAGACCAGCGTGCGGTTCACGGCACCGCGCGCCCTGCGCACGCGCAGCACCTCCAGCGGCAGGCCTTCGGCCATGCGGGCGATGCGCGCCTGCAGATCGGGCAGGTAATCGTCGTCGGCCACCTCCACGTCGAGCCAGACAGGCCTGTCCGCACCACCGTCCCGGGCGATACGCGCCAGTGCATCGGGCAGTTGCGCAAGGCTTCCCCGCACGGTCGCGAGCGGCTGGAAGCAAGGCACGGGCAAAGGCACCACGGACCTCATGCCCGCAGGGTCGAACTCCACCTTCAGAACCTCCTTGCGCTGCGCCGCCTCGTCGAAACCCAGCGGTATGGGCGATCCGCTGTAGCGGACATGCTCCAGGCCCCCCACCTTCATCGGCTGGTGGATGTGCCCCAGCGCGATGTAATCCGCAGGCGGGAATGCATCGGTGGGAAAGGCTTCGAGGGCCCCCACATAGATCTCCCGGACGGCGTCTCCCGCCGTCGCTCCCACGGTGGTGAGGTGCCCCGTGGCCACGATGGGCAGGCCGCCCAGGGTCTTGCTGCGCTCTTGTGCCAGCCCATGCAGCGCCTTGTAGTGCGCCTGGATCGCCACCTGCAACGCCAGCCGCTTGTCGGCGGCGCTCTCGCCGGGCAGGCTCAGCAGCAGCTCGCGCGCCCGCAGATAGGGCACCGCGCACAGCACGGCGCCGGGCGAGCCGGAACGCGTGCGGAGCACCAGGATCTGCTCGCCGGGCTCTGCCGCGGCGCAGGGCACCACGTGGGTTCCCAGGTGCGCGAGCAGGCTCCGGCTCTCGCCCAACACCGCGGCAGAGTCGTGGTTGCCCCCCAGGACGACCAGTTGGGCTCCGGCATCGCGCAAGGACAGCACGGCGTGGTGGTACAGCTCACGCGCATAACTGGGCGGCGCCCCGGTATCGAAGACATCCCCGGCCACGATCACGGCGTCCACGCCGTGATCGCGCACCTGTTCGGCCAGCCAGTCGATGAAAGCCCGGTGCTCGGGTTGGCGGGTCTTGCCCATGAAATGCTGGCCCAGGTGCCAGTCGGACGTATGCAGCAGGCGCAAGATGTGGCTTTTCCTTGATGTTCCAGTCTCATTGTGAGACCGCTATGCGATAATCGCCGGCTTTTCCGCGGAAAGTGCGTCGCAATGGGTGCGGCGTGGCTCCCGCAGCAGCTCCCAGAAAGGACCATGCCATGAAAGAAGGCATTCACCCCAACTACCGCGAAGTGCTCTTCGTGGACCTGTCCAACGGTTTCAAGTTCGTGACCCGTTCCTGCGTAAACACCAAGGAAACCGGCAAGACCGATGACGGCCGCGAACTGCCGCTCTTCAAGCTGGATACCTCCAGCGAATCGCACCCCTTCTACACCGGCACGCAAAAGTCGGTGGACAACATGGGCGGCCGCGTCGAGAAGTTCCGCAACCGCTTCGGCAAGACGGCGGTGGCGGCGAAGTAATTCCCCCCTTGTCGGACGAACGGGTCGCGCGAGGTCCCTGCACCTCGTATCGTCTGTTCAAGCAAAGGCAGCCCGGCACGACCGCGCTGCCTTTTTTTCTACCCATGAGGCCTGCCCGACGGCCATTCGTTTTCCCCTTATTCTCGGGCGTCTTTTTTCGCCACTGACCGCGTGAATCCTCCCAATCCCGCCATCGTGACACAGAGCGCCGCGCGGCCGTTGCCGCGGTGGGCGCTGCTGCTTCTTTGCCTGGCCTACGTCGTGCCTGGATTCGTGGCCCGGGAGCCCTGGAAGAACGCGGACGTCACGGCCTTCGGCTACATGCTGGAACTGGCGCGCGAAAACACCGCCTGGATGTCCCCATCCCTGGCGGGCATGGCACCCGATACCGAAGGGCTTCTGCCGTATTGGCTGGGGGCGCTGGCCGTCAGGGCGGCCCCGGCCTGGCTGCCCGTGGAGATGGCCGCCCGGCTTCCGTTCGTTGCGCTCCTGGTCATCACGCTCGTCGCAACGTGGTGGGGCATGTACCACCTGGCGCGCAGCCCGGGTGCCCAGCCGGTTGCCTTTGCCTTTGGAGGAGAAGCGCATCCCTCTGACTATGCACGGGCCATGGCGGACGGCGCCCTGCTCGCCCTGCTGGCATGCCTGGGGCTTGCGCAGCTCTCCCATGAAATCACGAGCTATCTCACCCAACTGGCCTGCACGGCGCTGCTGTTCTTCGCTGCCGCCAGCCTGCCGCATCGTCGGCTGCTCGCCTTGGCGGCCGCGGCATTGGGGCTTTTCGGACTGGTTCTGAGCGGAGCCCCGACGATCGCCACCCTGCTGGGCGGGGGCAGCGCCTTGCTGGTGTCCTGCACCGCATGCGCCCCCGAGAACCCGGACAGCCGCTCCCCCAAAACCCCGCGGGGGTGGATCTGGGGGCTGGCCCTGGCGGGCCTCACGCTACTGGCCGCCACGCTCGCGGGGGCCATGGATCTCTGGCGCTGGCGCCTCGCGGCCGAAGGTGAAACCAAGGAATGGCAGAGCCTGGTGCGCATGCTGATCTGGTTCGCCTGGCCGGCCTGGCCGCTGGCCCTCTGGACACTCTGGCGGTGGCGACACCAGATCACCAGCCGAACGCTGCATCGGCATCTGCTCCTGCCGCTCTGGTTCGTGGCCGTGGCCCTGGCCGCCACCCTGACCACCCAGCCTGCCGACCGGGCCCTGCTGCTGGGACTGCCCGCGCTGGCCACCCTGGCAGCCTTCGCACTGCCCACGCTGCGGCGCGCGATCGCGGCACTGATCGACTGGTTCACGCTGCTCTTCTTCAGCGCCTCCGCCATCACGATCTGGGTGATCTGGATTTCCCTGCAAACCGGCGTGCCCGCCAAACCTGCCGCCAACGTCGCCCGGCTCGCCCCAGGGTTCACGCCCCAGTTCTCCGCCATCGCCTTTGGCGTGGCCCTGGCCGCGACGACGGCCTGGTGCGCACTGGCGTGGTGGCGCGCTTCGCGCAACCGCACGGAAATCTGGAAAAGCCTGGTCCTGCCCGCGAGTGGCGCCACCCTCGGATGGCTCCTGCTCATGACGCTCTGGCTCCCCTTGCTGGATTACGGGCGCAGCTACCGCCCACAGGTGGCCCATCTGGCACGCGTGCTGGGCCCGGCGCCCGGCTGCATCCTGGTGACCGGATTGAGCCGGGCGCAGGTGGCCGGACTGCAATACCACGGCGGCTGGACCCTCCATTCGACGACCAACCCGCACCAGGTGCGTGAATCCGGATGCCAATGGCTCGTGGCGGATCTCGCCGCACAATCCTCCGCGGAGCGCCTGACCCATGGCCAAGATTGGGAAAAGGTGGCGGTCCTGCCCCGTCCCACCGACAAGAACGACCAATTGCTGGTGCTGCGCCGCACGGCCTCCGCCGGGCAGCCCTGATGGCCTCCGAGCGCGCCGTCATCGCCCGGCATGCAGCCACGGTGCTGGCCGGGCAA
The DNA here is from genome assembly GCF_003269065.1 of Paracidovorax anthurii. Classification (GTDB taxonomy): domain Bacteria; phylum Pseudomonadota; class Gammaproteobacteria; order Burkholderiales; family Burkholderiaceae_C; genus Paracidovorax; species Paracidovorax anthurii. The sequence goes on along the minus strand of NZ_QLTA01000013.1, from coordinate 50,933 downwards.
CTGGCGGTCATGGCGTTCGGCGTCACCGACACCATCGTGGCGGGCCGCCACGCCCCCTCCTCGCTGGCGGCCCTGTCCATCGGCTCAGCCATCTACATCAGCGTCTATGTGGCGCTCATGGGTGGTCTGCAAGCGCTCCTGCCGGTATGGGCCGAACAGCGCGGCGCGGGGCACACCACGGAAATCGGACGCACGGCCCGGCAATCGCTGTATCTCTGCGCGCTCGCCAGCCTGTTGGGCATCGCGATGCTGGTATCGCCCGGGGCCATCCTGCGCTGGACGGAAGTCCCGCCAGATCTGCGCGTGGAAGTCGGGCGCTATCTCGCCGTTCTGGCGGTAGCGCTGCCCCCTGCGCTCCTCTTTCGCCTCTACAGCACCCTGAACCAGGCATTGGGACGTCCCCAGCTCGTGACCGGGTTGCAGCTCGGCTCCCTGCTGCTCAAGGTGCCGCTGTCCATCGCGTTCACCTTCGGAGGGGCGGGCATTCCCGCGCAAGGGGCCGTGGGCTGCGCGTGGGCCACCCTGGTCGTGAATTACGCGCTGCTGGGGATCGCGCTCTGGCTGGTGCGCACGGCACCTTTTTATGGCCCGCTCGCGCTCTGGAAACGTCTGGAGCCCCCGGACTGGCCCCAGATCCTGCGCTTCGCCCGCCTGGGCATTCCCGCCGGATTGGCGATCCTGGTGGAGGTCACGTCCTTCACCTTGATGGCGCTGTTCATCGCACGGCAGGGCACGGTGGCCGCCGCCGCGCACCAGATCGCCTCCAACCTCACCGCCGTGCTCTACATGGTGCCGCTCTCGCTGGCCATCGCGACCAGCGCACGCGTGAGCTACTGGCGCGGCCGGGGCGACGAAATGCAGGCACGAGCCGTCGCCTGGATGGGTTTTCGGATCGTTGCCGCCATGGCTGCTGGCTTAGCAGCTATTCTTTTCATAGCACGCAATCATCTGGCCCTGCTGTACACAGCCTCACCCGATGTCGTCGCGCTCGCCGGTGCGTTGCTCGCATGGGTGGCGGGCTACCACATCGCAGACGCGTTGCAGACCTTCTGCGCCTTCGTCCTGCGCTGCTACCGCATCACCATCGCGCCGCTGCTGGCCTATGGCGTACTGCTCTGGGGGGTCGGACTTCCGCTGGGCTATGCACTGGCCTATACCGGCGTCGGGGACCGGAGCCCCATGCAATCGCCCGCAGCGTTCTGGATCGGTGGCGCGGCGGCCCTGGCCCTCACGGCCATGGCCTTCACAGGGATGCTGATGGGCGCTCTGAAGTCCCATTCGGGACGTGCGCCGCAGACTTAGCGACGCCGCCCGGCACGCGCGGACGGCTTCCTCGCTGAATGCGGCCAGGGGGAAACGTCACGGAAAACGCAGACCCCTTGCCTACCGTGCTGGCGATTTCCAGCGTTGCCGAATGCCGTTGAACGACATGTTTGACGATCGCGAGCCCCAGGCCGGTCCCCCCCGTCTCGCGGGAGCGGCTGCGGTCCACCCTGTAAAAGCGTTCGGTCAGGCGGGGAATGTGCACAGCCTCGATGCCCGGGCCCGTATCGCGCACGCAGAACCGCGCACCGCCATCCTCCACGGCCAGCCACTCCACCGTGATGGCGCCCCCCGCAGGCGTGTAGCGGATGGCATTCCCGATCAGGTTGGACAACGCACTTTGCAATTCCGCAGGCACGCCCCCCAGCTTGCCGGCCTCGCGCAGGGCCTCGGCTGGCGGAAACTCGATCACGTGCGTGCTGGCGTGATTGCGGGTGAGCAATGTGGACAGCGCACGGGCCTCGTCCTCGCAGCGGCGCAGCAACGACTCCACGGGTGTCCATTCGGTCAGTCCCGGAGGCGGGCTCCCCTCCAGGCGCGAAAGCGTCAGCAGATCCTGTACCACGCTCTGCATGCGCGCCGCCTGCTGCGACATCATGCCGAGGTAGCGGGAGCGCTCTTCCGCGGAAAGGGGAAGCGTCTGCAGCGTCTCAACGAATCCCATGAGCACCGTGAGCGGTGTGCGGATCTCATGCGACACATTGGCGACGAAATCCCGCCGCATGGCTTCCGCCTGCTCCAGGGCCGTCACGTCCCGGGAAAGCAGCAGCTTTCGGCCATCGCCATAGGGATGCAGATGCACGGAAATCCGGACAGGCCGGGAGGGGGTGCTTTCACGTCCCTGAAGGACGACATCCCGCGAAAAGTCCTGCGCGGCATAGTAGGCACTGAACTCGGGATCTCGCAGCAAATTGCCGATCGACTGGGCAACGTCCCTCTGGGCATCCAGGCCGAACTGGCTTGCCGCGGTCTGGTTGCACCACTCGATGCGGCCCTCGGCATCGAGCAGCACCACCCCATTGGGCGTTGCCTGCAGCGCGGCCAGGATTTCATGCAGCCGGGCATCGCTTGCGGCAACGTCGGCCTGTTTCTGGCGCAGCAGGCGCCGGGCCCGATCCGCCACCTCGCCCCACAGGCCTTTCAATGAAGGGGCACGCGCCGGATCCCCCTCGCGCAGCCAGGTGACCACCCGCATGCCACGCCACAGATCCCAGACAAACCAGACCCAGGCCGCAATCGCCGCCGCCGCTACCGCGGTCCAAGGCCCGGCCCACCACCAGCCAAGGGCAACGCCAATGGCTTGAAAGCACGAGAAGAAGATAAAACGCCAAGCCATGCAATGCAGATGGAGACCAGGGGCCGGAGCACGGCGCACCATCGCGCCGCAAGAAAAGCCGATCCGTCTCCTCTTTCAGAAAACGCCAAAAACCGGCAAAGGCCGGGCCCACAGGCTGCGGGGGTATCTGCAGCCCCCTTTACAACCCAGCCCTGATTGTTACCGCTCGGGAGCCCGCAGCGGACACATCAGGCCCGCATCAGGGCCGCGGGCTGCGCCGTCAGGCGGTAACCCGCGCCACGCACGGTTTCCACCATGGCACCGGCAACCCCCAGGGCCTCGCGCAAGCGCTTGACGTGCACATCCACCGTTCGCTCTTCGATGAACACATGGTCGCCCCACACTTTGTCCAGCAGCTGCGCGCGGCTGTGCACGCGCTCGGGATGCTTCATGAGGTAGTGCAGCAGCTTGAACTCCGTCGGCCCCACCTTGAGCTGCTGCCCCTGGTAGGTCACGCGGTAGGTGCCCGCATCGAGCGTCAACTCGGCGATGGTCACGGTATCGGTCGCCTGCTCGGGTGCGCGGCGGCGCAGCACCGCCCGGATGCGCGCCAGGAGTTCCTGGGTCGAGAAAGGCTTGGTGATGTAGTCATCGGCCCCTGCGTCGAGGCCTGCCACCTTGTCCGGCTCGTCGCCACGGGCCGTCAGCATCAGGATGGGAATGGGTTTCGTGCGCGCATCGGCCCGCCACTTGCGTGCCAGTTGCAGACCACTCTGGCCCGGCAACATCCAGTCGAGCAGGATCACGTCGGGCAGCACGGCATCCAGTTCGCGCTGCGCGGACTCGCCGTCCTCGGACCAGATGGGCTGGAAGCCGTTATGCCGCAGATTGACGGCAATCAGCTCGGCAATGGCGGATTCGTCTTCGACGATGAGTACGCGGGGAAGTCTCTTCATGGAGTGCAAGTCCTGTCAGAGGACGGCCGACTCGATCTGCTCGAGGGCGGTGTGGCGCACGTCCTTGCCCTTGACGAGGTAGATGATGAGTTCGGCCACGTTTTTGGAGTGGTCGCCGATGCGTTCGATGGCCTTGGCCAGAAACAGCAGATCCAGGCTCGAAGAGATCGTGCGGGGATCTTCCATCATGTAAGTGATGAGCTTGCGAACGAAGCCGTCGAACTCGCGGTCGATGAGATCGTCCTCCTTGAGGATGGCCACGGCCGCCTTGGTATCGAGCCGCGCGAATGCATCGAGCGCCTTGCGCAGCAGGCCCGACGCCAACTCTGCGGCCACGCGCAGATCGGTGGTCGGCAGCGAACGCGATGCACCGCTCTCGATGATGGACTTGACCATGCGTGCCATCTTGTTGGCTTCATCCCCCATGCGCTCCAGGTTGGCCGTGGCCTTGGAGAACGCGATCAGCAGACGCAGGTCGCGCGCCGTGGGCTGTCGCCGGGCAATGATGGAAGAAAGCTCGTGGTCGATCTCGACCTCCATCGCATTCACCCGGTGCTCCGTGGCCGCCACCTGGTCGGCCGCCTCCACGCTGAACTGGGACAAGGCATAGACAGCCTGGCGGATCTGGGATTCCACCAAGCCGCCCAGCTCCATCACCCGGGCCGAGATGCTGTTGAGTTCGCTGTCGAATTGCGAAGAAAGGTGCTTGTCTGGCATGTGTGGCGCTCCTCGTCCGATCAACCGAAACGGCCGGTGATGTAGTCTTCGGTCTCTTTGCGCTGGGGCTTGAAGAACATCTGCTCCGTCTCACCGAATTCCATCAGGTCGCCCAGGTACATGTAGGCGGTGTAGTCGCTGCAGCGCGCAGCCTGCTGCATGTTGTGCGTGACGATGACCACGGTGTAGTCGTTCTTGAGCTCCGCGATCAACTCCTCGACCTTGGCCGTGGAAATCGGGTCCAGCGCCGAGCAGGGCTCGTCGAGCAGCAGCACCTCCGGCTTGATGGCGATGCCGCGTGCAATGCACAGGCGCTGCTGCTGGCCGCCAGAAAGGCCCGAGCCACTCTGGTGCAGCTTGTCCTTCACCTCGTTCCAGAGTGCCGCCTTGCGCAGCGCCCACTCCACGCGGTCATCCATGTCGGTGGCATTGAGGCTCTCGAACAGCTTCACGCCGAAGGCGATGTTGTCGTAGATCGACATCGGAAACGGCGTGGGCTTCTGGAACACCATGCCGACCTTGGCCCGGATCAGGGCGACATCCTGCTTGCTGGTCAGCAGGTTCTCGCCGTCGAGCATGATCTGGCCTTCGGCGCGCTGCTCAGGATACAGCTCGAACATGCGGTTGAAGGTGCGCAGCAAGGTGGACTTGCCGCAGCCCGACGGACCGATGAAGGCGGTGACCTTCTTCTCGGGAATGTCGAGATTGATGCCCTTGAGGGCATGGAACTTGCCGTAATAGAAGTTCAGATCGCGCACCGTGATCTTGGCGGTCTCGACGGTGTCGGCTTGTTTCGTTGGCATGGAATGGACCAATCTATGGCGGATAGGTTGTCTCAGGATTTGTGGCGCGTCAACACACGGGCCAGGATATTGAGCCCCAGGACGGCGACGGTGATGAGGAAGACACCGGCCCAGGCAAGCTGCTGCCAGTTTTCATACGGACTCATCGCGAACTTGAAGATGGTCACCGGCAGGCTCGCCATGGGCTTGGCCAGATCGGCATTCCAGAACTGATTGTTGAGCGCCGTGAACAGCAGCGGTGCCGTCTCGCCGGCGATGCGAGCGACGGCCAGCAACACCCCGGTGATGACCCCCGCACGCGCGGCACGCAGGGTGACTAGCATGATCACCTTCCACTTGGGCGTACCCAGGGCATAGGCGGCCTCGCGCAGGCTTGCGGGCACGAGCACGAGCATGTTCTCGGTGGTCCGGATGACCACGGGGATCACGATGAGTGCCAGCGCGAGGATGCCGGCGTACCCCGAGAAACTCTTGAAGCGCGCCACCACCATCGCATAGACGAAAAGCCCGATCACGATGCTGGGGGCCGACAGCAGGATGTCGTTCACGAAGCGGGTCGCCGAAGCCAGCCAGCCGCGCTTGTCGTATTCGGCAAGGTACACGCCAGCCATGATGCCGATCGGCGTTCCCACGAAGGTGGCCAGCAGAACCATCACGAAGGAGCCGAAGATGGCATTGGAGATACCTCCCACCTCGTTAGGCGGAGGGGTCATCTGGGTGAAGAGCGCAATGCTGAGCCCCCCGATTCCCAGCCGGATGGTTTCCCACAGAATCCATACCAGCCAGAAAACGCCGAACGCCATCGCGGCCAGCGACAGGGTCAGTGCAAGATTGTTCAGGCGCTTGCGGCTGGCATAGCGGGTTTGCCGTTGCCGGGCCAGCTCGGCCGCGGAGATGAGTTGCTGTGAAGTGCTCATGCGCGGGCTCCTTCACCCTTCTGCAGGCGGGACAGAAGCACCTTGGAGAGTGCCAGCACGACGAAGGTGATGAAGAACAGCACCAGCCCAAGGTAGATGAGCGATGCCTGGTGGAGCCCCTCGCCCGCTTCCGCGAATTCATTGGCCAGCGCCGAGGTGATGCTGTTGGCCGCCTCGAACACGGACAGGGAATTGAGTTGGTTCATATTGCCGATGACGAACGTGACCGCCATGGTTTCTCCCAAGGCACGCCCCAACCCCAGCATCACACCACCCAGCACACCCGTCTTGGTATAGGGAAGCACCACCTTCCACACCACCTCCCACGTCGTGGCGCCAAGCCCGTAGGCCGATTCCTTGAGAAGAGCCGGGGTGACCTCGAAAACATCGCGCATCACGGCGGCGATGAACGGGATGATCATGATCGCGAGGATGATGCCCGCCGAGAGTATCCCGATACCGACCGGAGGACCGGACACCAGCGCCCCCAGGTAAGGCACGCCGGACAGCAGCGATTGCAGTGGCTGCTGGACCCAGGCCGCCAGGATGGGGCCGAACACCATCAGTCCCCACATGCCGTACACGATCGACGGCACCGCAGCCAGCAACTCGATGGCCGTTCCGAGCGGCCGCTTGAGCCAGGCAGGCGAGAGTTCGGTCAGAAACAGCGCGATCCCGAAACTCACCGGGACAGCAATCAGCAGGGCGATGATCGAGGTGGCCAAGGTGCCATAGATCATGACGAGACCGCCATAGTCGTTCTGCACCGGGTCCCACACGCTGCGCGCCAAAAAACCCACGCCATACTTCTCGATCGACGGCCAAGCCCCCACCACCAGCGATGCGAGGATGCCCAGCAGCAGTGCCAACGTCAATATCGCCGCACCGCGCGCAAGCCACGCGAAAATGCGATCCGCCACGGCGCCGGAGAGCAAAGGCGCGCGTGCAGGAGGGTTCGTTCTGGGAATGCCAGCGCCGCCTTGCAGGGGCGGCGCGGGACGGGCGGGCATGGTACTGGACACGGCGGTCGGCCTTCCTTTGGCAGGGTTGCGGCCGGCCCTGCGATCACAGTGCCGGCCGAAAGAACTTACTTCAGCGAGATCGCCTTGCCGGAAGTGTCCTTGATCTCATCCCAAGACTTCATGATCACGGTCTTGACGCCCTCAGGCATCGGCACGTAGTCGAGGTCTGCGGCGGTCTTGTCGCCGGACTTGAAAGCCCATTCGAAGAACTTGAGCGAGGTGACAGCCTGGGCGGGCTTGTCTTGGACCTTGTTCAGCAAGATGAACGTGGCGCCCGTGATCGGCCAAGCCTCTTTGCCAGGCTGATTGGTCAGGATCTGATAGAAGCTCTTGGACCAGTCGGCTCCCGCCGCTGCCGCCTTGAATGCGCTGTCGTCAGGAGAAACGAAAGCGCCGTCGGCATTCTGCAGTTGCACGTAGGTCAGTTTGTTCTGCTTGACATAGGCATATTCCACATAGCCGATGGAGTTCGGCAAGCGCCCAATGAATGCAGCCACGCCTTCGTTGCCCTTGCCGCCCGCACCCGTGGGCCAGTTGACGGCCGTGCCTTCGCCGACCTTGGACTTCCACTCAGCGTTCACCTTGGACAGGTAGTTCGTGAAAATGAAGCTCGTACCGGAGCCATCTGCACGGCGAACCGGTGCAATGGGCGCGTCCGGCAGGTTCACGCCGGGGTTGAGCGCCTTGATGGCCGGATCGGTCCAGTTCGTCACCTTGCCCAGATAGATATCACCCAGAACTTGGCCATTCAGCTTGATCTGCCCTGCGGCAACACCTTTGATATTCACCACCGGCACCACGCCACCGATCACGGTGGGGAACTGCACCAGGCCCTTCTTGGACAGTTCGTCGTCCTTCAGCGGCGCATCGGACGCGCCAAAATCCACCGTCTTCGCCTCGATCTGGCGAAGACCGGCACCCGATCCCACGGACTGGTAGTTGATCTTGACCCCGGTTGCCTTGTTGTAATCAGCCGCCCACTTGGAATACAGCGGGGCGGGGAAGCTGGCGCCAGCGCCCGTGGCTTCCTGCTGTGCCCAAGCACCAGAGAATGCACCGGCAGACACCACACCCGACACCAGAATCCGAATCACAGACAGTTTCATAAAGGAACCTCTTGGTTGAGAAGAATCAGTGGGGGCGACTCTAGAAGTGCTTTATGACAACCTTATGACATTCATCCACGACTGTCATGACTCTGCTCCAAAGGGTAATGCCATGGATTGTGACTCTCGCATGTCATGAAACCGTCACGCATCCGCCGTAGTCTCTCGACACCGGACTGGGCAACGGAGACACCGCCTTGCATGCCGGCAGGAGGGGAGTGCTATGCTGCGCCGCCTGAAAAACCAGAGCGCAGGGCGCCATCACATGCACGACGGAACATTGCTTGCCGCTGTGGATCTGGGATCCAACAGCTTTCGCCTTGAGATTGGTCGCTTTGAGCACGGACTCATCCGGCGCGTCGAATATCTCAAGGAAACCGTTCGTCAGGGTAGCGGGCTGGACGAAGAGCGGAATCTGACGGCAGAGGCCATGCAGCGCGGCTGGGATTGCCTGGCCCGCTTTGCGGAACGCCTCAAAGGCTTCGCCCCCGACAAAGTACGCGCCGTTGCCACCCAGACATTGCGCGAAGCGCGCAACCGGGAAACCTTTCTGCTTCGCGGCAGCGCCATTCTCGGCCACGCCATCGACGTGGTATCTGGTCCTGAAGAAGCCCGGCTCATCTATCAAGGCGTGGCCCACCTGCTGCCCCAGTCCGATGAACGGCGCCTGGTCGTGGATATCGGCGGCCGATCCACCGAACTGATTCTGGGCCACGGCTTCTCGGCAGACGCTGTAGCGTCCTTCCGGGTAGGAAGCGTTGCATGGTCAAGCCGCTATTTCGCCGATGGCTCCTTCACGCCGGAATCGTTTCGCACGGCGGAGGTTGCCGCCCAGGCCGTCCTGGACGAAGCCCTGAACATCTATCGCCCCCAGGCCTGGGACGTGGCATACGGCTCATCCGGAACGGTGGGCGCAGTGGGCGATGTTCTGGCGGCGACTGGCCACCCTGCCGGACGGATCACCCGCGACGGACTGGATTGGCTGAAAGAGCAGCTGTTGCGAGCCCGATCCGCCGACCGGGTCCGCATCGAAGGGCTCAAGGAAGACCGCAGAGCCGTGATCGGAGGGGGCATCAGCGTCTTGCGGGCTGTCTTCGACCTGCTGGGTATCAAGCAGATGCATGTCGCGCAAGGGGCCCTGCGTCAAGGAGCCCTCTATGACCTTCTGGACCGCGAGCTACACGAGAACGATCTGCGCTCAACCACCGTGCGCGGGCTGATGGAGCGATTCAGGGTGGATGTCGAACATGCCGAGCGGGTGGCGAAAACCGCAACCATGCTTCACGCACAAGCCCGGCCCGATGCCCACGAGCGTGGCGAGAAAGAACTGTCCTGGGCCGCGCGCATGCACGAGATAGGCTGCCTCGTCTCGCACGGCGACTACCACCACCACGGAGCCTACATCCTGGACCACACCGACGCGGCAGGCTTCTCCGTGCCGGAGCTGCACCATCTGGGCCTTCTCGTCAAAGGACATCGGGGCAAAGTCCGCAAACTGGAGACGGACCTGGATGATCCGAATCTTGCGCTTCAACTGGCTTGCCTGCGGATGGCCGTCGCCCTGTGCCATGCACGGCGCAATCCGGACATGGAAGGCGTAGCCCTGTCACACCAGGGGCATCGCTTCATCGCCACGGCCCGCCCCGGATGGGCTGCGGCCTACCCCCAATCAGCACACCTTCTCCGGGAAGAAAGCGCCGCATGGCAAAGAACGGCCTGGGAGTTCGAGTCCGAACTGCCTTGACCGGCGGATGCAGCGCCGGTCAAGCCGGCACACAAGAAACGGTATAAACTGTTTATACCGTTTCAACTTTGCATTGCATCGACCATGCCCAATACCCCATCCGCAGCCACCGCCCCACCGGCCACCGTTCACGCCGAAAGTACCGAGAGCGCTGCTGCCAAGCCCTCCAAATCCAGGCGCGCTGAAGCCGCCGCCCCTGCCCCCGCGAAAAGCAGCGGCCAAGGCAGCCGGAGCAAGCGCAGCAAACCAGCGACCACGGCAACGCCCAAGCGGGCAAAGGCCATTGCGCCCCCAGACTCCAAGCCCAGGAAGCCCAAACTCGTTCGCGACAGCTTCACGATTCCCAAGGACGAATATGCGGCAATCGACGAACTCAAGCAGCGTCTGGCCGAGCGCGGCACTCCTGCAAAAAAGAGCGAACTGCTCCGCGCCGGTCTCAAGCTCCTGAGCAGCCTTACTGACGCCGCACTGGAAAAAGCCATGCAGGCTGTCCCCTCCATCAAGACAGGGCGCCCCAAAGCCACTCCGGAAAGCTCCGAGTCAAACATTCCCGCAGCCAAGTCCCCCAAGGCACGCAAGTAAGGCACGCCCGCGGCGTGCTTCGCGCCGGCTACAGGAAATCAGGAGACTGCACAGCCAGCAGGATGGTTTCACTCACATCACTGCGGGTGCGTCTGCGCAGCCACCACACTGCGCCTTTGCGAATGGAGCACTCCGGCATTCGCAACCCCAGCAACTCCGCAACGGTCTGCCCCAACATGGGCTGGTGCCCCACCACCAGCACTGCGCCACGCGCATGGGGCCATTGCACCAATTCCAGCAGCTCAGAAGCACTCCCTCCGGGAAGCAGTTCGGCGCGCAGTTTGTACTTGCGCCCCAGTCGCTCCGCGGTGGCCTCCGTGCGCCTTGAAGGACTTACCAGTACCCGCAAGCCCTCGGGCAACTGGCGATCCAGCCATCCCGCCATTCGGGCAGCCTGCTTTTCCCCTCGAGGGGTCAAAGGGCGCTGCAGATCATCGATCCCATCGCGCGCATCTTCGGCCTCCGCGTGACGCCAAAGGATCAGGTCCATCATGAACGGGCCGCATCGAAAGGTGCGGCACTGCCGGAACTCGCAGAGCCATGGCGCTGCATGAGCGCCTGCTGGGCCCCATGACCGGAGACGGGATGGGGCGCACGGGCATACGTCCCGTCCGCCTGCAACGTCCACGCATCACGATCGTCATGCAGGTATGCCACCAGACATTCGTCGATGATGCGCTGGCGCAGTGCCGGGTCCGTCACGGGCCATGCCAACTCGACACGCCGCAGCATGTTGCGGTTCATCCAGTCCGCACTGGAGAGCAGCAAATCCTCCTGCTGGCCCGCTCGAAAATAAAAGACCCGGGTGTGCTCCAGAAAACGGCCAATGATCGACCTTACGCGGATGTTCTCCGTGGCACCTTCTCGCTGAGCCGGCAGCATGCAAGCGCCACGCACGATGAGATCAATGCGGGCCCCTTGCCGCCCCGCCTTGATGAGTGCATTCATCAACGCTTCATCCGTCAACGCATTCATCTTGGCGACGATTCGCGCATCCTCCCCCCGCGCGGCAGCCATGCCGACAGACTCGATCATCTCCTGCATGTGTCTATGGAGATGGAAAGGCGCCATCACCAGCCGCTTGAGCTTGGGCAGCTTGTTCTGGCTGGCCAAATGATTGAATACCGCGTCCATATCCGCCGTCACGTCGGCGTCCGCCGTGAAATAGCTGAGATCGGTATAGAGACGCGCGGTGCGCGGGTTGTAGTTGCCCGTGGACAAATGCCCATAGCGGCGCAACCGCTGCCCTTCACGCCGCGTCACCAGCAGCATCTTGGCGTGGGTCTTGAGCCCGACCACGCCATAAACGACCTGGGCGCCAATCGATTCCAGCGCCTCGGCCCAATTGATATTGGCCTCTTCATCAAACCGTGCCTTGAGTTCCACCACAGCCATGACTTCCTTGCCCCGTCGCACGGCTTCACGCAGCAACTCCATCATTTCGGAGTCAGCCCCCGTGCGATAGATGGTCTGCTTGATCGCCAGGACCTGGGGGTCATTCACCGCCTCGCGCAGGAACTGGATCACCGAGTCGAAACTTTCGAAAGGCTGGTGCACCAGAATGTCACGGCGACGGATCTGCTCCATCAGTGAAGTGCCCGGCAGCACCTGCCGCGGCCAGGAAGAACGCCACAAGGGAAACAGCAAGGCCGGCTCATTGACCAGATCCACCAGTTGGGAGAGCCTTACCAGATTGACCGGACCGTGCACACGGAACAGCGCGGCATCGGGCAATGCAAACTGGGATTGCAAGAAATCCGACAGGAATCGGGAACAGCTTGCAGAGACTTCCAGCCGAACCGCCTGACCGTAATGGCGATGTTGCAGCCCCTGGCGCAGTGCAGTCCGCAAATTGCGGACATCATCTTCGTCCACCGCCAAGTCGGAGTGCCGCGTGACCCGGAACTGAGAAAATTCCGTCACCTCCCGCCCGGGGAATAGCTCGCTCAGATGTGCCCGCACAATGCTGGACAGACTGACGCACTGAGCCCCCTTGGGAGCCACCTTGACGGGCAACCGGACCAAGCGCGGCAGGACACGAGGCACCTTGACGATCGCGATTTCATTTTCCCTGCCGAAGGCGTCATTGCCTTTGAGTCGCACAATGAAATTCAGCGACTTGTTCGCCACCTGCGGAAAGGGATGGGCTGGATCCAGCCCCACGGGAACCAGCAAAGGCCGGACCTCCCGCTCAAAATATTCCCGAACCCAACGGCGTTGATCGGGAGATCGATCACCATGCGAGACGATATGAATCCCCTGCTCGGCAAATGCCGGCATCAGGGATTCGTTGTAGAGCGCGTACTGCCGCGCTACCAGATCATGGGCCTTGGCAGACAAGGCCTCGAACGACTCCACCGTGTAGGGCCCCTTGGTTTCTCCTCCCTGTGCGGCAGTGATATGCGGTGCCGCCCGAACCTCGAAGAATTCGTCCAGGTTCGACGAAACGATGCAGAGATAACGCAAGCGCTCCAGCAAAGGGACGTCCGTGCGCGCAGCCCAATCGAATACACGCTCGTTGAACGCCAGGATGCTGTGATCCCGATTCAGAAATGGGGTGGTGGAACCTTCTCCTGACGGCATGGACGGTGTCCAGAAATCCTGGGCGCCTGCAGACGGTGCGGACTCCGCAGAAAAAGAAGGCATGGGTGGCATGGAGAAACTATCAGTACTGGAGTTCGTTTCAGTATTGGGGTCGATCATGACAATTTAATGACATACCGATGGGGGTGTCACGTATGAGTGGCCAACACGTCATTAATAGAGCAGCGACTGTCACCGCCCACCAAGAAAGTGCTTGCGATAACGGGGCGGAAGCTCGTCGATCCGCATCAGCATGGGCAAGTCAGCGGTATTGAAATCCGGATCCCAGGCCGGAGCACCCAGAACCCGAGCCCCAAGGCGAAGATAACCCTTGATGAGTGCCGGGGGCTCCACGGAAAGCGAACCATCCAGTTGTTCGACCGGCAGAGGAAGGCGCGGCTGGACTTGGTATTCAGCTGCAGTCAGATGGGTGACCTTCAATTGATTCCAGATGCTGGCCGCCGCGCTGCCGCCCAGCACGCCGTTGTGCATCATCGGGATGCTGGCGCAGCCGATCATGGTGTCCAGCTGATTGCTCACCATGAAATCTGCCAATGCGCCCCACAATGCCATGATCACGCCACCGTGGCGATGCTCGGGATGGACGCAGCTGCGCCCCAGTTCCACCATGCGGCCACGCAGATGCCCCAGACGGGAGAGATCGAACTCCGTGTCGCTGTAGAGTCCTCCCGCACGCTGCGCTTGCGCGGGTGTCAGTACCCAATAAGTGCCGATGACCATGCGAGTCTCCGCATCCCGGACAAGTAGATGCTCACAATAAACATCGAACGCATCCACATCATGCCCCGCCACGTCTGAGTGGAGCCGGGCCCCCATCTCGCCAGCGAATACCTGGTACCTCAGTCTCTGCGCCTCCCGGACTTCAGCAGCATCACGCGCCCAAGCCACCTCGATCCGGTGGGCCGCGCTTCTTTCTTGCCGGGTTTCCAGGATTTCCGTGCGATCTTGGCGATGAAGAGACCCCCGAAAAAGCACATCGGGAGACAAAGGCAGGGTGGGAACAGGCAGATCGCTCACGAGGTCCTCCAGCAAATCGTTAAGTCATGTGTGATTCGTATCAAGATCAATCACACGGCTGGGCGGCACTTTCGCAAGGACGGATGACATACCCAAGTCGCACTCATGGCGAATTCATGACACGCATGCTCCGGAACACCAGCGACCTTGCCCTCCGGGAATTCACGACATACACGAGGACGTGCCCAGGCCCATCGACTGATACACTTTGTCGCCCGCCTTCACACCGGTGCCGGACCCTCACCCCTTTTCATGCCCTCTACGATCGATGCCCGGGAATTGCTCGTACCGGGGATGCCCCCCATTACCGTTCTTGAGCGCCTGCTGCGAGAGCAGCAGACGATTCTGGACAGCGCAGGCGTCGGGATCGTCTTCATCCGCCAGCGTGAAGTGGTGCGCTGCAATCAGCGCTACGCTGAAATCTTCGGCTACGCCACGACATCGGAAGCCACGGGCCAGAGCAGCCAGAGCCTGTACCCGACACTGGAGGCCTTCCGGGAATTGGGCCGAAATGCCTACCCTGTGTTGTCCAAGGGGCACACCTATCGCTGCGAATGCCAGATGCGCCGAAAGAACGGCCGGCTCTTCTGGGGCAGCCTGACAGGGCGGCTCATCAACCCCCGGGACACCTCCGAAGGCTCCATCTGGATCGTGGACGACATCGACGAGCAGCGCCATGCCCAGACTCAGCTGCATGCCGTCGTTCGAGAGAAGCAAGCGCTTTTCGACAATGCGATGGTGGGAATCGCATTCGTGCGCAATCGGCGCCTGACCCGCTGCAATCGCCATTTCGAGCACATGCTGGGTTATCAGGCAGGCGAGCTTGCGGAGAGTTCAACCCGGCAATGGCACTTCAGTGATGAAGACTGGGAAGATGCGGAGCACCGCTGCTACACCCCTCCCATCAGTGGCGCCGCCTTCACGGGAGAAATGGTGCTTCGCGCCAAAAATGGCCGCCCTGTTGTCTGCGAAGTTCGCAGCAAGGCCCAGGATCCCACGCATCCAGAGCACGGATCGATCCTCATCGCACTCGACGTTAGCGAGCAACGCAAAGCCCAGGCCGAACTGGCCCGCATGCACAGCGAACTGGAAAGCCAAGTGCATGAGCGGACACGCCAGCTCAGTGAAACCGTGGAAAACCTGCACCGCGAGATCAATGATCGCAAGCATGACCAGGAACGCATCTACTGGCTGGCCCATTACGACCCGCTGACCGGGCTGCCCAACCGCACGCTTCTGGCCGAGCGCGCCCAGCACGCCATCCGCATTGCACAGGAAAACAGCACACCGCTGGCCGTGGTTTTCCTCGATCTCGACCACTTCAAGCATGTCAATGACTCACTGGGCCACCGGGTCGGAGATGCGCTGCTGGTGGAAATCGCCAAGCGCCTTCGGGCCGTGGTACGCGACCGGGACACGGTCTCGCGCCTTGGCGGCGATGAATTCATTCTGTTGCTGCCTGGCGCAAATGCCCATGGCGCCGCCCGCGTTGCGGCCAAGCTGCAGGAAGCATCGCGCCAGCCGTACCAGATCGGCCACCATGAACTCACCATGGCGCCGTCCATGGGCATCGCCCTCTTCCCCAGCGATGGCACGGATTTCGATACGCTGACCCAGTCTGCGGATGTGGCCATGTATCGCGCCAAGCTCGATGGCCGCAATACCTACCGCTTCTTCACGCCGGAAATGCAGGCGCAGTCGGTACGGGCACTGCTGCTGGAAAATGCCCTGCGCCGCGCCCTGGAGCGCGGCCAGCTTCACCTGCATTACCAGCCGCAGATCACCATCGCCACGGGCGAGATTCGGAGCGTGGAAGCCCTTCTGCGCTGGGAACACCCGGAACTGGGCTCCATCTCTCCCGCCGAGTTCATTCCGATCGCCGAGGACAGTGGCCAGATCCTGCAGATCGGAGAGTGGGTCATGCGCACGGCCCTCGCGCAATTGCAGGCTTGGCATGGCATGGGCCTGGATTGGCTGGCTGTCGCCGTGAATCTCTCCGCGCTGCAGTTCCGCCAGCCCCAACTGCCGGAATTGGTGAGCCGCATTCTGGATGACACCGAACTGCGTCCCAATCGCCTGGAACTCGAACTGACGGAAGGCGTTGCGGTGGACGATCCGCGCTCAGCCATCGCAACCATGGACCAGTTGCACGCACGCGGCGTCCGGATGTCGATGGACGACTTTGGCACGGGCTATTCATCGCTCAGCCAGCTGAAGCGATTCCAGATCTACAAGCTCAAGATCGATCAATCATTCGTCCGCGACCTGGGAGCGGACAACAACGACCGCGCCATTGTCAGCGCCATCATCCGCATGGCGCAGGCCCTGGGAATCCGCACTACGGCGGAAGGTGTGGAAACCGCAGAACAGTTGAATTACCTGCGAGAGCAAGGTTGTGACGAGGCCCAGGGCTACTACTTCAGCCGCCCCTTGTCCGTACAGGAAATCACCCCTCTGATACAAAACCGTCGGCTACCCACCGGCCACTGACGGGCATGCAGTCAACGCACCCCAAGCCTAGGACCTAACTTGCGCGGGCCGCATCGGCCAGTTGATTCGCAAAATGGCTGGCCCGATCCGGGTCGCTGGTTTCCACCATCACGCGCAGCAGCGGCTCCGTGCCGCTGGCCCGCACGAGAACCCGCCCCTCCCCCGCCAGAGCAGACTCCACAGAGCGCATGGCCTGGTCGAGCGCCGTGTTGGTCTTCCAGTCCTGCCCCGAAGCCAGGCGCACGTTGACCAGGACCTGCGGGAAAAGGCGCAAGCGCTCCAGCATCTGCGACAGGCTGCGGCCGCTGCGCACGCAGGCCTGCAGAACCTGCAGCGCACTGATCAACCCATCCCCCGTGGTGTGTCGATCCAGCGCCAACAGATGGCCCGACCCCTCGCCCCCCAGCAGCCAGCGACGGCGTGCAAGCTCTTCCAGCACATAACGGTCTCCCACCTTGGCGCGGACGAGCTCGACACCCTGGGCCTTGAGCGCAAGCTCCACGGCCATGTTCGTCATCAAGGTCCCCACGACGCCGGGCAGTGGTTCGCCGCGGGCAATCCGATCGGACGCCATGAGGTACAGCAACTCATCGCCGTTGTAGAGTCTGCCAGCGGCATCCACCATCTGCAGCCGGTCCGCATCGCCATCCAGCGCAACGCCGTAATCGGCCCGGTTCGCCCGCACGGCACGCACCAGTGCGTCCGGATGGGTTGCCCCCACCTGGTGATTGATGTTGAGCCCGTCCGGAGAACAGCCGATCGCAAGCACCTCCGCACCCAACTCATGGAATACCTTGGGAGCAATGTGGTAGGCCGCACCGTGCGCGGCATCCACCACGATCTTCAGCCCTTTGAGCGTCAGGTCCTGGGAAAAGGTGCTCTTGCAGAATTCGATGTACCGCCCGGCCGCGTCTTCCAGTCGCCGCGCCTTGCCCAGAGAAGCGGAGTCCGCCCAGGCAGGTGCCTCATCCAGCGCGGCCTCCACCGCCAACTCCCACTCATCGGGTAACTTCGTGCCTTGGGCACTGAAGAACTTGATGCCGTTGTCTGGATAGGCGTTATGGCTCGCACTGATGACGACGCCCAGGCTGGCCCGCTGCGCCCGGGTCAGATACGCCACGCCCGGCGTGGGCAAGGGGCCCAGCAGCACGACATCCACCCCTGCGGAATTGAAGCCCGACTCCAACGCGCTCTCCAGCATATAGCCGGAAATACGCGTGTCCTTTCCGATGAGAACGGTCGGGCGCTCCTCTGTGCGCCGCAACACCCGTCCCACGGCATGGGCCAGCCGCAACACGAAGTCTGGCGTGATGGGCGCCTGGCCCACCGTGCCTCGAATACCGTCTGTGCCGAAGTAATTTCGTGCCATCTGTTTTTCTCCTGTTTGGCATCTGGGCCCGATGGGCATCAAGAAGCGAATGGTAAGCGGGCTGCCTGCCACACCCGCAGCGCAGCGACCGTCTCCTGAACATCATGCACCCGGACAATGCGGGCGCCACGCTCGACCGACAGCAGAGCCGCCGCGATGCTGGGCACCAGGCGATCCTCCACCGGCAGTTCCGTCACGGCCCCCAAGGAAGACTTCCGCGACCAGCCCGCCAGCCACGGATAGCCGTTTGCCGCCAGGCGTTCCTGCCCGGCCAGCAACGCGAAGTTTTGCTCCACCGTTTTACCGAATCCAATTCCGCCATCGAGCACGATCCGGTCTTTTTCGACGCCATGTCGCCGTAGATACTGGGCTGAATGCTCTAGAAAAGATAGCACCTGATCCACAGCATCACCTTCCATGGGCGCACTCTGCATGGTCTGCGGATCCCGGTGCATGTGCATCAGGCAAACCCCGCAACGACCATGCGAGGCAACGACCTCCAACGCCCCCGGCTGCCGCAAGGCCCAGACGTCATTGATGATGTCCGCCCCCAGATCGAGCACCGACCGCATCACCTCGGGCTTATAGGTGTCGACAGAGAGCGGTACACCCCACTCGACGGCTTCCTTCACCACCGGAATGACACGTGCCAACTCCTCACCCAAAGGCACAGCCGGGCTGCCGGGCCGCGTGGACTCCCCGCCGATGTCCAGAATGTCTGCCCCCTGCCTCAAAAGATTTTCGCCATGTCGCAGGACATCAGCGACCGACGCATGGCGCCCTCCGTCGGAAAAGGAATCCGGCGTGGCATTCAGAATGCCCATGACGCGAGGACGCGAGAGGTCGATGCGGAAGCGCGAGGTTTGCCAATGCATGCGAGCGGAGATTTGTCGAGTGGAACACTTTGGCTGGAATGCGCTGCAACACGCAAAAACGGGGCCGAAGCCCCGTTTCTGAATGGACCTGTCGCAAGGTCGCCCACGATGAAAACCACACCCAGCCACCACGGCCAGGGGGACGGATCAAGCAGCGGTGGGTGCCGGATCGGTCGCCACGGGGGCCGGTGTTCCACCACCGGGATGATCGCCTCCCGACGATGGAGTCCGCGGCGTCCAGTCCTTTGGAGGACGGGGCGGCTTGCCCGCCATGATGTCATCCAATTGCTCGGCGTCGATCGTCTCCCATTCAAGCAAGGCCTTGGCCATTGAATGCATCTTGTCGCTGTTGTCCTCAATGAGCTTGCGGGCCAGAGCATATTGCTCGTCGATGATGCGCCGCACCTCGCCATCAACCTTCTCCATCGTCTGCTCGCTCATGTTGTTGGTCTTGGTCACCGAGCGGCCCAGGAACACTTCGCCTTCGTTTTCGGCATACACCATGGGACCAAGCGCTTCCGTCATGCCATAGCGCGTCACCATGTCACGGGCGATCGACGTCGCGCGCTCAAAATCGTTGCTCGCACCCGTGGTCATCTGGTTCATGAAGACCTCTTCGGCGATCCGGCCACCGAAAAGCATGCTGATCTGGTTCAGCATGTACTCCCGATCGTAGCTGTAGCGATCTTTCTCTGGAAGACTCATCGTCACCCCCAGAGCGCGGCCTCGCGGGATGATGGTGACCTTGTGCACCGGATCGCACTTGGGCAGCAACTTGCCGATCAGAGCGTGCCCGGCCTCGTGGTACGCCGTGTTGCGGCGCTCCTCTTCCGGCATCACCATGCTCTTGCGCTCCGGGCCCATGATGATCTTGTCCTTGGCCTTTTCGAAATCCTGCATCTCGACCGTGCGCGCATTGCGCCGGGCAGCCATCAAGGCCGCCTCATTGCACAGGTTGGCAAGATCGGCGCCGGACATCCCCGGCGTGCCACGCGCGATGACTGCCGCATTCACATCCTGCCCCACAGGCACCTTGCGCATGTGCACATTCAGGATCTGCTCACGGCCACGGATATCCGGCAACGTGACGTACACCTGCCGGTCGAAGCGGCCAGGGCGCAGCAAAGCGGCATCCAGGATGTCGGGCCGGTTGGTGGCGGCGACGACGATCACGCCGAGATTCGTTTCGAAACCGTCCATCTCGACAAGCATCTGGTTCAGCGTCTGCTCACGCTCGTCATTTCCGCCCCCCAGGCCAGCGCCACGCTGACGGCCCACGGCATCGATTTCATCGATGAAGATGATGCACGGCGCATTTTTCTTGGCGTTCTCGAACATGTCGCGAACCCGCGCAGCACCCACCCCGACGAACATCTCCACGAAATCGGAACCGGAGATGCTGAAGAAAGGCACTTTGGCTTCACCCGCAATCGACTTTGCGAGCAAGGTCTTGCCCGTACCGGGCGGCCCGACCAACAGAAGGCCACGGGGAATGCGTCCACCCAGCTTCTGGAACTTCTGCGGGTCCTTGAGGAAGTCCACCACCTCCTTGACCTCTTCCTTGGCCTCATCGCATCCAGCCACGTCGGCAAAGGTCACGGTGTTGTTGTTCTCATCAAGCATGCGCGCCTTGCTTTTGCCGAAGCTGAAGGCACCGCCCTTTCCGCCACCTTGCATCTGGCGCATGAAATAGACCCAGACCCCGATCAGCAGCAGCATGGGGCCCCAGCTGACCAGCAGAGTCATCAGCAGCGAGCCTTCTTCGCGCGGCTTGACGTCGAACTTCACGTTGTTGTTGATCAGGTCACCCACCAATCCGCGGTCAAGATAGGTTGCAGTGGTGCGCAGCTTGCGATCATCCGACGTCGTGGCGACGATCTCCGTGCCGCCCTGCCCCTCCTGAATGGTGGCGCTCTTGATCCGATTGCTGCGGACTTCCTCCAGAAACTCGGAGTACCCGATGGTGCCCGCACCTGCGCCCGCACGCGTGTCGAACTGCTTGAACACCGTAAACAGCACCATGGCTATCACCAGCCATACGGCAACTTTCGAGAACCATTGATTGTTCAAAGCGAAGCTCCAGAAACGATGGGTAGAACGGCCGGACCACACCCCATTAGTGGCAGGTACTAGCGCATCTGAGGTGCATTTTAGGCCTTTCAAGCCTATGAGGCCCGCCGTTTACCCCAACGAGGCCTATGGTCACCATAGGCAGGCACGTTCTCGAGATGCGATGCCACTCCCCGGTGTTCACCATCATGACGGGAAATGTCATGCTCTTTTCTTCACACCGACACCTACCAGGAAAGTTTCGGACGACTTGTCCCTGGATGCTTTCGGTTTCAACGACTTGACCATCTGGAAGCTCTCTTTGAAAAGCTGAACCAGTTGGGCATAGCCACTTCCGTGGAACAGCTTCACCACCAGGGCCCCTTCCGGCTTGAGGTGGCTCAACGCGAAATCCACGGCGAGTTCGATCAGATGGGCGATGCGCACGGCATCCACGGATTCCACGCCGGACAGATTCGGTGCCATATCGGAAACCACCACATCCACAGCACGCCCCTGCACCGCCTCCTGCAAGCTCGCCAACACGTCTTCCTCGCGAAAATCCCCCTGGAGAAATATCACGCCTTCGATGGGCTCCATCGGCAATATATCCAGCGCAATGATGGTTCCGTTGAGCTGCCCCATCGCAGCGCCCTCCGGAGACAAACGCCTCCTCAGATACTGACTCCAGGCACCGGGCGAAGACCCCAGGTCGACCACCACTTGCCCAGGCTTGATGAGCTTGAGCACCTCATCGATCTCCTTGAGCTTGTACGCGGCCCGAGCGCGATAGCCCTCTTTCTGGGCGAGCTTGACATAGGTGTCGTTGACATGGTCGTTAAGCCATGCCTTGTTCACCTTCTTGCTTTTTGTGTTGACTTTCATCCTGCCTCGATAATACGGCCATGCCCCAAATTCAACTGACTCCCGCAGAGCGCCGGGAACACCGAGCCAACGCCCACCACCTGGACCCGGTGGTCCTGATCGGAAGCGATGGCCTGACTGCAGCGGTTCAAAAGGAAATCGACGCTGCGCTGACAGCCCATGGCCTCATCAAAGTGCGCATCTTTGGCGATGACCGCACCGCGCGAGAACAGATCTACCAGCAACTGGCCGATCAACTGGGCGCGGCTCCGATCCAGCACATTGGCAAGCTGATCGTTCTGTGGCGCCCTGTGCCGCCCAAGGCCAAGACGATAGATGAAGACCGCAAGCCGGGGCCGCGTGACGTCAAGGTGCTGAAGTTCAGCAAACGTGGAGGACCTCGTCCGGAAATCAAGCAATTGCGGGTGCTGGGCAATCAGCGATTGACATCCGGGGGCCAGATCAAACGTGCCAAGCCCAAGCAGAAGTCCATCAAGAAGCGCCAAGCCGACTGACATGATTCCCCCCGCAGCCACGCCGCCTCAGCAGCGCCATGTCATTTGCATGAAGTGGGGCAGCAAATACGGCCCCGAATACGTCAATCGACTCTATGCCATGGTGCGCAGGCATTTGAGTGGTCCATTTCGCTTTATCTGCCTCACGGACGACTCACAAGGCGTGCGCGCCGAAGTGGAATGCCTTCCCATCCCCCCCCTTGAGCTGCCCAAAGGCATCCCCGAAAGAGGCTGGACCAAACTGGCCACCTTCAGCGCAGATCTGCACGGCCTGCGCGGCACAGCGCTTTTTCTAGACGTCGATGTAGTCGTCGTTGGCGGATTGGATGAATTCTTCGCTGAACGTGGAGAGTTCCTCATCATTCATGATTACAAGCGTCCCTGGAGGATCACCGGCAATTCATCGGTATACAGATTCGAACTGGGAGCACATCCAGATGTTCTGGAGCATTTCCGCAAGCACTTCGAATCCGTTCGCACTCGTTTTCGCAATGAGCAAGCGTACCTCTCAGATTTTCTGCATCGACAAGGCAAGCTCACTTACTGGCCTGCCGAATGGTGCCCAAGCTTCAAATACCACAGCATCCCCAAATGGCCGACCAACTACTGGCGCCCCCCAGTCATTCCTGCAGGAGCAAAGATCGTAGTCTTCCACGGGGAGTGCAATCCACCTGATGCGCAGGCAGGTCGCCGCAATCGACGCTTTCGCCACATTGAGCCGGCCCTCTGGGTCGCCGAGCATTGGAAAGAGTGAGGGGGCGTCCGCACAAGTCATGCGGACCGCTTCCCGCAGTTATTTCTTGGTGATCGATGTGCGCCAAAGGATGAGCAATGCACACCCCCATTGCAAGGCATACATCACCGTGCCAACGCTGTGCCAGATTTTCAAGTTGGCTCTGGCCATGATCCGTGGAGCGACCCCATACTGCACAAGCAACGACAGCAAGAGGCCACCGATGACATACGCCATCGTCGCCCTCGCCCAATCTTCTTGATGAGCAGTCTCCTTTCGGGTTGAGAGCAACAGGAGTAGAACGCCGCAAACGACCGAAACGTGCGTTTGCGCTTCGAACAGGCGCGCCGCCATGTTTCCAGCCATTGCCGGTGTGGGCATATGCACGAACAACATGGGCACGGCAATGAAACCAATCGCCGATAGACTGCCCCACCAGAGAGCAGCCAGCAACACAGGCAATCGTTCGCGCATCAAATAGGGCTTTCCGGTTGCTTTTGGCTCCAACACGCTATCAAAGATAGCGCACACCCACTACTTCATAGCGGCGCAAGCCACCTGGAGCTTGAACCTCCGCAGTATCGCCCTCCTCCTTGCCTATGAGTGCGCGGGCAATGGGGCTAGAAACATTGATAAGGCCCTGCTTCAAATCGGCCTCATCCTCACCAACGATCTGGTACGTCACTTGATCGCCTGCGTCCTCGTCCTCCAGATCCACCGTCGCACCAAAAACGACTTTACCGCCAGCATCCAACTGCGAAGGATCAATGACCTGGGCGGCCGACAGCTTGCCCTCCACCTCTTGAATACGGCCCTCGATGAAGCCCTGACGATCTTTAGCGGCTTCGTACTCTGCGTTCTCGCTCAAATCCCCCTGGGCCCGCGCTTCGGCAATCGCGTTGATGACTGAGGGTCGTTCGATGGTCTTGAGGCGGTGCAACTCTTCCTTGAGCTTCTCAGCGCCACGCTTGGTAATGGGAATGGTTGCCATTGAATCAGTCTCCACGTTCAATTCCGCGCGATACACGCGGCTTACCGGCGCCAGAGCCCTCTTCATGAAGGTTCTCCAGAAACGCCCAAAAGCAAACCGCCGCGCGTTGCCGCGCGGCGGTCTTGGTTCAGTCACTCATAAATTATGCCGTCTTTGCGTCAACCGAACTGAACTCTCCTGCCAGAGTTCAGGCCAATGACGCAAAACGACACGTCAGGCGAGTAGTTGTGCGTGCAGCTCCTGCACCGAGTACACATCCAGACTTTGCAAGTGCTTCATCCCCTCTACCGCAGCTTCTGCCCCAAAAATAGTGGTGAAGGTGGTTACCCGCGCCTGCAACGAACTGGTGCGAATCGCGCGCGAATCGGCAATCGCGTTGCGGCGCTCTTCCACCGTATTGATGACCATCACGATCTCATCGTTCTTGATCATGTCAACGATATGAGGCCGGCCCTCGGTTACCTTATTGACCACTTTTACAGGCACTCCTGCCTCAGCGATCGAGGCGGCCGTGCCCTTGGTTGCGACAAGCTCGAACCCCATCACAGCCAACTCTCTGGCGATCGCCACGGCGCGTGGCTTATCCCCATTCTTGACCGTCAGGAACACCTTGCCCGAAGTCGGCAACTTGGTTCCCGCACCGAGCTGGCTCTTAACGAATGCCTCACCGAAGGTTTTGCCAACACCCATGACTTCACCGGTGGACTTCATCTCAGGGCCCAGAATGGTGTCCACCCCAGGGAACTTGACGAAGGGGAACACCGCTTCTTTCACACTGAAATAAGGCGGCGTCACTTCACGCTCAATCCCCTGAGACTCCAGCGATTGCCCCACCATGCAACGCGCTGCCACCTTGGCAAGCTGGATACCCGTTGCTTTCGAAACGAACGGCACCGTGCGCGAAGCTCTCGGATTGACTTCAAGCACATAGATCACATCACGCTTCGTACCGCCCTCTTCCACTTCTTGAATGGCAAACTGGACATTCATGAGACCGACCACATTCAAACCCTCCGCCATGGCCTGGGTTTGGCGCTTGAGCTCATCAACCGTGGTCTTGCTCAAATAGTAAGGCGGCAGCGAGCAAGCCGAGTCGCCGGAATGCACACCAGCCTGCTCGATGTGCTCCATCACGCCACCGATGAAAACCTTCCCTTCGGGATCGCGCAGGCAGTCCACATCACATTCGATCGCATCGTTCAGAAAACGATCCAAAAGAACAGGAGAGTCATTGCTGACCTTTACGGCCTCGCGCATGTAACGCTCAAGATCGCGCTGCTCATGCACGATTTCCATCGCGCGGCCACCCAGCACATAGCTGGGACGAACCACCAGTGGATAGCCCAGTGCCGCAGCTTTCTCCAGCGCTTCGGATTCCGTTCTTGCCGTGGCGTTGGGTGGCTGCCGCAGGCCCAAGTCATTCAGCAGTTTCTGGAAACGCTCGCGATCTTCCGCAGCATCGATCATGTCCGGGCTGGTGCCGATGATCGGCACGCCCTCGGCCTCCAACCCCAAGGCCAGCTTGAGTGGTGTCTGACCACCGTATTGCACGATCACGCCCGCAGGCTTTTCCTTATCCACGATTTCCAGCACATCCTCCAGTGTGAGGGGCTCGAAATAGAGACGATCAGACGTGTCGTAATCGGTCGACACGGTCTCTGGATTGCAGTTGACCATGATGGTTTCGTAACCATCCTCGCGCATGGCCAGGGCAGCGTGCACGCAGCAGTAGTCGAACTCGATCCCTTGCCCGATGCGATTCGGACCACCGCCCAACACCATGATCTTTTTCTTGTCCGATGGATCTGCCTCACACTCGTCCTCGTAGGTCGAGTACATGTACGCGGTATTGGTGGCGAATTCAGCAGCACAAGTGTCTACGCGCTTGTAGACCGGGCGCACATTCAACGAGCGCCGTACTTCGCGCACAGCCTTCTCGGAAACCTTCAGAAGCTTGGCCAGCCGACGATCAGAGAATCCCTTCTTCTTGAGGGCACGCAGCGTGTCTGCATCTAGCGCAGCAAGAGCTACATCGCCCTTTTCGGCAGCCAGTCGATCCAGTTCGAGTTCGATCTTCACGATTTCCTCGATCTGGACAAGGAACCACTTGTCGATCTTGGTGAGATCATGCACCTCGTCGACCGATAGCCCCATCGCAAATGCATCCCCAACATACCAGATGCGCTCAGGCCCAGGCTCACCCAGTTCCTTTTCAAGCAACTCCCGATCCTGGGTCTTCTCGTTCATCCCGTCCGCGCCCACCTCCAGCCCGCGCAAGGCCTTCTGGAAAGACTCTTGGAAGGTACGCCCCATGGCCATCACCTCTCCGACAGATTTCATCTGCGTTGTCAGGCGACTGTCGGCTGCTGGAAACTTCTCGAACGCAAAGCGCGGAATCTTGGTGACCACATAGTCGATCGAGGGTTCGAAAGACGCAGGCGTAGCTCCTCCCGTGATGTCGTTCTTGAGTTCGTCCAGCGTGTAGCCCACGGCAAGCTTGGCTGCAACCTTGGCGATGGGGAAACCCGTGGCCTTGGAGGCGAGTGCCGAAGAGCGAGAGACGCGCGGATTCATCTCGATCACGATCATTCGCCCGTCCTTCGGATTCACCGAGAACTGCACATTGGAGCCCCCGGTGTCCACGCCGATCTCACGCAGTACGGCGAGAGAGGCGTTGCGCATGATCTGGTATTCCTTGTCCGTCAGCGTCTGCGCGGGTGCTACTGTGATCGAGTCGCCTGTATGAACACCCATCGGATCCAGGTTTTCAATGGAGCACACGATGATGCAGTTGTCCTTCTTGTCCCGGACCACTTCCATCTCGTACTCTTTCCAGCCGAGGAGTGACTCCTCGATCAGCAACTCATTGGTAGGCGAAGCCTCCAGTCCACGCTTGCAGATAGATTCGAACTCCTCCGGGTTATAGGCAATCCCGCCCCCCGTACCCCCCAAAGTGAAACTGGGGCGAATCACTGTGGGAAATCCCACATTCTTTTGCACCGACCAGGCTTCTTCCATGGAGTGGGCGATACCCGATCGCGCGGAGCCCAGCCCGATCCGGGTCATGGCATCCTTGAACTTCAGCCGATCCTCGGCCTTGTCAATAGCTTCTGGCGTAGCTCCAATCAGCTCCACCTTGTACTTGTGCAGCACGCCATTGCGCCACAAATCGAGCGCGCAATTCAGTGCCGTCTGCCCGCCCATGGTCGGCAAGATCGCATCCGGACGCTCCTTGGCGATGATTTTCTCGACCGTCTGCCACGTGATGGGCTCGATGTAAGTGACATCTGCCGTTGCGGGGTCGGTCATGATCGTTGCAGGATTGCTGTTGATCAGAATGACTTTGTAGCCTTCCTCGCGCAATGCCTTGCATGCCTGGACACCAGAGTAGTCAAACTCGCAGGCCTGACCGATGATGATCGGGCCGGCTCCAATGATGAGGATCGATTTGAGATCTATGCGCTTGGGCATTACTTCTTCTCCATCAGCGCAGTGAAGCGATCAAACAGGTAAGCGATATCGTGCGGCCCCGGCGAGGCTTCGGGGTGACCTTGGAAGCAGAAAGCTGGCCTATCCGTGCGCTCCAACCCTTGCAAAGTGCCATCAAACAAGCTGATGTGCGTGGCACGCAGGTTTGACGGCAGCGAGACCGCATCCACGGCAAATCCATGGTTTTGGCTGGTGATGCTGACGCGCCCGGTATCCAGATCCTTGACCGGATGATTTGCGCCATGATGGCTGTTGTCCATCTTGAACGTCTTGGCTCCGGAGGCGAGTGCCATGATCTGGTGACCCAGACAAATCCCGAACATCGGCACTTTGGCCTCGATGATCTGCCGCACCGATTGGATAGCGTATTCGCATGGCTCCGGATCACCAGGGCCATTGGAAAGGAACACGCCATCCGGGTTCATGGCCAGCACCTCCGCAGCAGGGGTCTTGGCAGGCACGACGGTGATCTTGCAGCCACGCTCGGCCAACATGCGAAGAATGTTCTTCTTCACTCCATAGTCGTACGCCACCACGTGGAAGCGCGCGGCCTTCTGAGTGCCGTATCCTGAACCCAGCCTCCACTCCGTCTGCTCCCAAATATAGGACTTGGTGGTGCTTACGAGCTGAGCGAGGTCCAAGCCTTTCATGCTGGGTGCCGCATTCGCGGCAGCCACTGCCTCTTGGATCCGTGACGGAGTAATAGCTTCTCCTGCAGGCAAGCCGAGGATCGCACCATTTTGCGCCCCCTTGGACCGCAGGATGCGGGTGAGCTTACGCGTATCAATGCCGGCAATTGCCACGGTCTTTTCGCGCACCAAGTAGTCCGACAAGGTTTCGGTGCTGCGGAAATTACTGGCCAGAAGAGGCAAGTCCTTGATGATGAGACCTGCGGCATGGATCTTTTCGGCCTCGATGTCCTCACCATTGACGCCATAGTTACCAATATGCGGATACGTCAACGTGACAATCTGCTGGCAATAACTGGGGTCTGTAAGGATTTCCTGGTAGCCGGTGATTGCAGTGTTGAACACTACCTCACCCACCGTGGTGCCCACGGCGCCGATCGAGTGACCAATAAAGACCGTGCCGTCTGCGAGCGCCAGAATGGCGGGCGGGAAGGATCCCTTGAGAGACAAAAGCACTGGGTTCTCCGAATGGTTGCGGGTCGCCCGGAGTCCTCAGAAGGCAAGCTCCTGGAGACTGCTTTTTATAGAGGGATTGCTTTGGTTGCGGCCGGGCGACGTTTTTGCGGGAAAGCCTCCAATTGTAGCCTTAGCCGCCCGAGCCTCAAACCCAACCACCGGTTATTCACGACATCGATGTGCCGCACCATCCATCGACGGATAAAGCACAAAGGGCTGCAGCTTTTACACTGCAGCCCTTTTTTTATAAATGGTCGGCGTGGCGGGATTCGAACTCGCGACCCCTTGCACCCCATGCAAGTGCGCTACCAGGCTGCGCTACACGCCGACAAGACTTAGATTGTATATCGAAAAATCACTACTCAGACAAAAGTGCACGAATTTCCAATAATTCTTTGCGAAGCAGGTCTACCGAGGATGCGTTAGAAGCCTGAACGTCAGCCCCCGCCACCCCGGCAACACCGTCCCCTTGAAGCGGCGCATCCACATCCTCCTGCTCTGGCCCGGGGTCCACAACCTGCAGGATTTCTGGTTCCTGCAACCGATTCCGCGCACCGCTGATCGTGAAGCCTTGGTCGTACAAGAGCTCACGAATGCGGCGGATCATCAACACCTCATGATGCTGGTAGTAGCGGCGATTGCCGCGCCGCTTCATAGGTCGCAACTGGGTGAATTCCTGCTCCCAATAGCGCAACACATGGGGCTTCACGCCACACAACTCTGCGACCTCTCCAATCGTGAAGTACCGCTTGGCAGGAATGAGAGGAAGCAGAGTGCCCATAGGACGCACTTGAAGAGACTGGTGAACGAGAAAGCGTACTTCAGGGCTGACGAACAGACCAGCGGAAAGTCACGAAAGCTACCAACATATCTTTCGATACAAAGCACTCGTCAACTTAGGACCCCGCATTTCCGCCATTCTGAATCTGCTCCTTGAGCTTGCTGCTGGCATGGAAGGTGACCACCTGACGCGCCTGAATGGGAATGGCTTCGCCTGTCCGCGGATTTCGACCAGGGCGCGGCGCTTTCGTACGAATCTGGAAATTTCCAAACCCCGAAATCTTGACGTCGTGCCCATCGATCAGCCGCTGGGCAATCAGATCGAAAAACGCGTCGATCATGTCCTTGGACTCACGCTTATTCAATCCAATCTGATCGAACAGCAGATCGGCGAGCTGCGCCTTGGTCAGCGCAGGCGTTTCCAAGCTCTCCACGGTCAGTTCCAACAAATCACCACTCCCATTCCACATCACCGCAACCTCGCACCGAGCTGTTGAGTCAGTTGATTCAGTACGGCCTGTAGCGATGCCTCAACCTCCCCATCGGTCAAGGTTGCGGCATCGTCACTCAAGGAAAGACGCACCGCCAAACTCTTTTCGCCAGATGCCAAGCCTCCCGCAGTGACTTCGCCATCCTTGCCTGACCTCATGCGGAAAACATCGAACAAGATGGCAGAGCGCAGGCGTGTGGGGGGCACAGCAGATTCGATCACCCGCATGACCTCGGCACAGGTTACACGCTCAGCTACCACAATCGCGATATCACGTTCTACGGCTTGCTGCTTCCCAACGGACTTGAACCGCGGAACGTCCCGTTGCTGCACCGCATTCAACTCCAATTCAAACATCACGGGAGCTTGCGCCAAATCCCAAGCTTGACGCCACCGTGGATGCAACTCTCCGACGAAACCAATGTCCCGGCCATCCATCACAACGCGCGCACAACGCCCCGGGTGCATTGCCGGATGCACGGCCGGCTCGAATGCAGCCTTGCGCGGCGCAAGCAGCGCCTCAACATCCCCTTTTGCATCAAAGAAATCGACAGGCTGCTCTTTTCGCCCCCACTGCAAGGCATCTCCGAAACCGTATGCCATACCGGCAATTCGCATCGGCTGAGAAAATCCATCTACCGTTGTGTCGGTATCTTTCACACTGCCGTCACGCAAAAATACGCGCCCCAGCTCGAACACACGAACTCTTTGCGCCTTGCGGTCCACATTGAATTTCACGACCTGCAACAGCGAGCCCAGCAAGGAAGAGCGCATCACGCTCATGTGACTTGCAATTGGATTCAACAATCGGATTGGATCGGCGTTTCCAGCCAGCTCCTGCTCCCAACGGGCATCCACAAAGCTGAAATTAATGGTTTCTTGATAGCCGCATGCTGCCAACGCCCGGCGCACCGCAAATGGACTACGAAGTTCCTCACGCTGCAGCTTTGGCGTGATGGGCGCGACCGGAGGCGTGGTCGGTAGCTGGTTGTATCCCACCATCCGAGCGACCTCCTCGATCAAGTCCTCCTCGATGGCAATATCGAAACGATAGGATGGTGGATATACGGTCACACTCCCTTCGTCTTGCTTGAGCGAAAGACCCAATCGACCAAGTGCCTGCACACACTGCGCCAATGTGAGCGGCATGCCAATGACTTTGGACGCCCTATCCACACGCAACGTCACAGGCTGAGGTTCCGGGAGATTCACACGCTGATCGTCAAGCGGTCCGCAGACGGTCTCCGGCGTACCGCAAATCTCCAGCACCAATTGGGTGATGCGCTCTATGTGCTCCACCGTCAATTCCGGATCCACTCCGCGCTCGAACCGATGACCGGCATCGGTTGAAAAGTTGTACCTGCGCGAACGCCCAGCAATCGCCCTGGGCCACCAGAATGCAGCTTCGATATAGATGTGTCGCGTGACATCGGAGACGGCTGTGGTATCGCCCCCCATGATCCCCGCCAGAGATTCCACCTGGCGATCATCAGCGATGACGCCCACTTGATCATCTACTTCCACGCTGCTGCCATTGAGCAGCTTCAGCTGCTCACCCTTGCGCCCCCAACGCACATCCAATCCACCATGGATTTTTTCCAGATCAAAAATATGCGAAGGCCGCCCCAACTCAAACATCACATAGTTGGAAATATCCACCAAGGGTGAAACACCACGCTGCCCACAGCGCGCCAGGCGATCAAGCATCCAGCGGGGAGTGGCTGCGCACGTGTTGACATTGCGTACGACCCGTCCCGAAAAACGCCCACACAGGTCAGGCGCGCTGATCTTGACGGGTACGACATCTTCTAGATCCACTGGCACTACAGGGAAAACAGGCTGACGAAGAGGTGCCCCTGTCAGCGCAGAGACCTCTCTGGCAATGCCATACACGCTGAGGGCATGGGCCAGATTGGGGGTGAGTTTCAGCGTGAATAGCGTGTCGTCGAGCTGCAAGCAGACTCGGACATCCTGTCCGACGGGAGCATCCAAAGGCAACTCCAGCAAACCATCATGGTCTACGGACAGCTTGAGTTCCCGAGCCGAGCACAGCATGCCCTGGCTTTCTACACCCCGGAGCTTGCCAACTTTGATGACAAAAGGCTTGCCATCTTCCCCTGGAGGCAACTCAGCCCCTACCAAGGCACATGGAACCTTGATGCCGACGCGCGCGTTGGGTGCTCCGCACACGATATTGAGCAGGTTCGCCTGCCCTACATCCACTTGGCAAACCCGCAAGCGATCAGCGTTGGGATGCTGGATTGCCTCCTTGATTTCCCCGACCACGATGTGATGAAACGGAGGGGCAACGGGCACCAGTTCTTCAACCTCCAATCCTGCCATGGTCAAAGTCTCGGCCAATTCCGCGGTAGAGATGGGAGGATTGCAAAATTCACGCAACCAGGATTCAGGAAATTGCATAGTTGGATGGGAAAGGGATAGCAGGCAGCCACCGAGAAACACTAAACATCGGCAGCACCTAATAAATCGGACACAGCGTTACTGGAATTGCGAGAGAAACCGGATATCACCATCAAAGAAGAGGCGAAGATCATTCACGCCGTAGCGCAACATCGTGAGCCGGTCGGGCCCCATGCCAAAAGCAAACCCAATGTACTTCTCGGGATCCAGCCCCATATTGCGTACCACATTCGGATGAACCTGCCCCGAACCTGCCACCTCCAGCCAACGCCCAGCCAATGGGCCAGTCTGGAACTGGATATCAATTTCCGCACTGGGCTCAGTGAAAGGAAAAAAGCTTGGTCGAAAGCGCAACACCAAATCACTGCTTTCGAAAAATGTGCGGCAAAAGTCCGTGAATACGACTTTCAAATCCTTGAAACTCACACTTTCGCCAATCCAAAGACCCTCGCACTGGTGAAACATGGGTGAATGGGTTGCATCGCTATCCACGCGATAGGTACGTCCCGGAGCAATCACACGAATCTCTGGCATGGATTGCCCCGCATCCAGCAGGGCTCGGTACTTTTTGACATGCTGTACAGCGTGCCGGATCTGCATGGGGCTGGTATGGGTCCGCAACAGGTTGGGCGCCGACTTTGAGCCACCTTCTACATAGAAGGTGTCATGCATAGATCGCGCGGGATGGTCTTCAGGGGTATTCAATGCGGTGAAATTGAACCAATCGGACTCAATCTCCGGTCCATCGGCCACATCAAACCCCATGGATCCGAAAATACCTTCAATCCGCTCCAACGTCAGCGATACAGGATGCAGACCGCCCTGCCCTCTTTGCCTTCCAGGCAGCGTCACGTCCAACGCCTCGGCTTTCAATTGGACTTGCAATTCCATGTCGGCCAGTTCCTGCCGCCGCTCGTTGAGCGCAACTTCAATGGCCTGCTTGGCCATGTTCACCGCAGCACCGCGTGACTTCTTCTCTTCCACAGGCAGTTGGGCCAACCCCTTCATGAGCTCCGTGACTCTCCCCGCCTTGCCGAGAAACTGCGCCTTGGCGTTTTCCAAATCAGCGGGAGTGATCGCTTGCGCAAACATCTGCCGCGCGGCTTCTACCAAGGAATCCAGCTCGTTCATACCAACTCTTTATCGTTACGGAGAAATAAACAAGGGCTAGTGCCCTCTCAAGCCCTAGCCCTTGCTGTTATTGCGTTTTTAGCTATCAGAAAGATAGCTACGAACGTCAGATCAAGCCGCGGCCAACTTGGCCTTGACTTGCTCCACGATGCTACCAAAGGCAGCCTTGTCGTGCACTGCGAGATCGGCCAGCATCTTGCGGTCAATCTCGATGGCAGCCTTCTTCAGGCCGTTTGCGAACTGGCTATACGTCAGACCCAGTTCACGGGAAGCGGCATTGATACGGGCGATCCACAGTTGGCGGAACACGCGCTTCTTCGTACGACGATCACGGTAGGCGTACTGACCAGCCTTCATCACCGCCTGTTTGGCAATGCGGAAGACGTTGCCGCGGCGACCGCGGAAACCCTTGGAAAGGGCCAGGACTTTCTTGTGACGGGCGCGTGCCGTTACACCACGTTTGACGCGAGGCATGTGTTTACTCCTTGTTCGTCTAAATTACAGGCCAGCAAAGGGCAGCATCTGTGCCATGTGACCCATGTTGGTCTCATGCACGGAAACTGCGCCACGCAGATGGCGCTTGTTCTTGGTGGTCTTCTTCGTCAGGATGTGACGCTTGAAGGCTTGACCGCGCTTGACGGTGCCACCGGGACGAACGCGGAAACGCTTTTTCGCGCTGCTTTTGGTTTTCATTTTGGGCATTTCAATGCTCCTTTTGTTTGTGCTCGCGAGGCGTTTGCAAACCAATTCGCAAACTTGTTGGCCCCGAGCCACTTTTTAACGACCCCCTTGGGAGTCGCGGCAGGGCTAGCGCCCCGCCTATGTTCTGCAATGCACCGGTTGGTGCATCGCAGACCAATCCATGAACTGCGACACCGTCAAGCCGTCGGTGCCGTCGCCCCTTCTGCTGCAACCTTGCCTGCAGGCTTTCTTTTACCAGGTGCGATCATCATGATCATCTGACGACCTTCCAGCTTGGGAAACTGTTCGATCGCAATGCTGTCCCCCAAGTCATCTCGAATGCGATTGAGCAACGCCAGTCCGAGTTCTTGATGGGTTATTTCACGACCGCGGAAGCGCAACGTGATCTTGCACTTGTCGCCATCAGCCAGAAAACGCCGGATATTGCGCAGCTTGATGTTGTAGTCGCCATCGTCAGTACCGGGGCGGAATTTGACTTCCTTGATTTCAATGACCGTCTGCTTGGCTTTGGCCTCGGCCGCGCGCTTTTGCTCTTGGTACTTGAACTTGCCATAGTCCACAAGGCGGCACACGGGAGGATTAGCGGTAGCAGCGATCTCCACCAAGTCCACATCCAGCTCGCCCGCCATACGAAGGGCTTCCATGAGGCTGACCACGCCGAGCGGCTCATTCTCTGGCCCCGAGAGGCGAACCTCAGGAGCCATGATTTCACGGTTCAGGCGGTGCTTGCGCTCTTCGCGCTGGCGACGATCACGAAATTCAGTAGCGATGGCTGTCTTCCTTCAATCTAGATGCTACAGATCATGTAGCTCACCCCTCACAGTTCGCGCAACAAGGCAGACTCCGACTTTCATCAAGCTTTGGATGCGATGTCTTGCCCAATCAGCGATATGAATGCATCTATGGGCATCACTCCGAGGTCTCGATTGCCTCGGGCGCGCACTGCGACGGCTCCGGCTGCCTTCTCCTTGTCGCCAACGACGAGGATATAAGGCAGTTTTTGCAACGAATGCTCCCGTATTTTATACGTAATCTTTTCGTTACGCAGATCGAGGGCCACCCTAAGGTCTTGATTCGGCAGAGCTTTTTGTAGCTTTGCGGCTATTTCGCGACAGTAGTCGTCCTGGGCGCCCGTGATGTTGAGCACCGCGATCTGTACCGGGGCCAGCCACACCGGCAACGCACCGGCGTGCTGCTCGATCAAGATTCCGATGAAGCGCTCAAGACTACCTACGATGGCACGGTGCAGGACAATCGGATGATGGCGCTGCCCATCTTCTCCCACATACTCGGCCCCGAGACGCTCGGGCATGGAAGGGTCGACCTGTATGGTCCCGCATTGCCAATGCCGGCCGATGGCATCGCGCAGCGTGTATTCAAGCTTCGGGCCATAGAAGGCACCATCGCCGACAGCGATTTGGTAGTCGCATCCTGAAGCCTTCAGGCTTTCGATCAGCGCATTCTCTGCCTTGTCCCAGCTCTCTTCAGAGCCGATTCGCTTTTCTGGACGGGTTGCCACCTTGTAGATGATGTCAGTGAAACCGAAGTCCCGGTAAACCTTCTGCAGCAAGGCCGTGAACTGGATGCATTCCTGCTGGATCTGATCTTCGGTACAGAAGATGTGTCCATCATCCTGCGTGAACGCCCTGACGCGCATGATGCCGTGCAGCCCGCCTGTCGGCTCATTGCGATGGCATTGGCCAAATTCGCCGAAGCGGAGCGGCAAGTCGCGGTAGCTCTTCACGCCCTGATTGAAGATGAGGATATGGCCAGGACAGTTCATCGGCTTGAGCGCGTAGTCGTGCTTCTCGCTCTCCGTCGTGAACATGTTTTCCCGGTACTTGTCCCAGTGCCCGGTTTTCTCCCAAAGATGCTTGTCAAGGATCTGTGGCCCCTTGACTTCCTGGTAGCCGTTGTCGCGATAGACCTGGCGCATGTACTGCTCCACGCCCTGCCAGATCGTCCAGCCTTTGGGATGCCAGAACACCGTGCCCGGGGAATGCTCATCGATATGGAACAGATCCAGCTCTCGCCCGAGGCGGCGATGGTCGCGCTTTTCCGCTTCTTCGATGCGCTTGACGTAAGCATCCAGGTCTTTTTTATCAGCCCAGGCGGTGCCATAAACGCGCTGCAACTGCTCGTTCTTGGCATCCCCCCGCCAGTAGGCACCCGATACGCGCGTGAGCTTGAAAACCTTGAGGAAACGGGTATTGGGCACGTGAGGACCACGGCACATGTCCACGTATTCCTGGTGGAAGTAAAGGCCCATGGCCTTTTCATCGGGCATGTCCTCGACAAGGCGGAGTTTGTAGTCTTCCCCCCGGGCCTTGAAGACGGCAATCACCTCATCGCGGGGCGTCATTTTCTTGATGACGTCGTAGTCCTGCGCGATGAGTTCCTTCATGCGCTGCTCGATGGCCGCGATGTCTTCCGGCGTGAAGGGGCGCTCGTACGCGATGTCGTAGTAGAAGCCCTCTTCGATCACCGGGCCGATCACCATCTTGGCGGTGGGATAGAGCTGCTTGACGGCATGCCCCACCAAGTGGGCACACGAATGCCGGATGATTTCCACCCCTTCCTCATCACGGGGGGTGATGATCTGCAGCCTTGCGTCATGCTCGATGCGATCGGATGCATCCACCAGGCGCCCATCGATTTTCCCAGCCACAGTCATCTTGGCCAGCCCGGGTCCGATGGACTGCGCCACTTCAGCCACGGTGACCGGGCCTGGATATTCGCGTTGGGAGTTGTCTGGGAGGGTGATCCGGATCATCTTGAAATCGCCTTGTATCAACGAGGGCTCGGAAAAGCAGAAATAAAAAAGCGCGGAACGGAGTCCGCGCTTTTGAAGAGAAGTGCAAGCGATCAGCGAGTGACGTGCAGGCGCGAACTACAGCCCTCAGACCAGAGGGTGGGCTCCGTCGTAGTTCGCGGTGTCATAACCGTCATGCCTTTCTCGCTCTTACAAAAATTGATGCGTTGGCATTCTAACGCCGGTCACGGAAAAGCCCGCACGCATCGCTGCGTGCGGGCCCCGGATCTCAACGATCGACGATGGCACCTCAGTGAAACTGCTCTTCTTCCGTGGAGCCCGTGAGCGCCGTCACGCTAGACTTGCCGCCCTGGATCACCGTCGTGACCTCGTCGAAATAACCGGTCCCCACCTCCTGCTGATGGGACACGAAGGTGTAGCCACGCTCCCTCGCGGAGAACTCGGGCTCCTGCACCTTCTCGACATAGGCAGACATGCCGCGCTTCACGTAGTCCTGGGCCAGATCGAACATGTTGAACCACATGCTGTGGATGCCCGCCAGGGTGATGAACTGGTACTTGTAGCCCATGGCACCCAATTCGCGCTGGAATTTCGCGATGGTGGCATCGTCCAGGTTCTTCTTCCAGTTGAACGAAGGAGAGCAGTTGTAGGCAAGGAGCTTGCCCGGATGCTTTGCGTGCACGGCCTCCGCGAATTTCTTGGCGAACTCCAGGTCGGGCGTGCCCGTCTCGCACCACACCAGATCAGCGTAGTCGGCATACGCCACCGCGCGGCTGATCGCCTGCTCCAGGCCCTTTTTGGTCTTGTAGAAACCTTCGGCCGTGCGCTCGCCCGTCAGGAAAGGCTTGTCGTTCGCGTCATAGTCGCTGGTGAGCAGATCGGCCGCCTCCGCATCGGTACGTGCGATCACCAGTGTCGGCACACCATAGACGTCCGCCGCCATGCGGGCCGCGATCAGCTTTTGCACGGCCTCCTGCGTAGGCACCAGCACCTTGCCACCCATGTGGCCACACTTTTTGACGGAGGCGAGTTGATCCTCGAAGTGGACACCCGCCGCGCCGGCACGGACCATGGCCTTCATCAACTCGAATGCATTCAGCACGCCACCAAAGCCGGCTTCGGCATCCGCCACGATCGGTGCGTGGTAGTCGATAAAACCCTCGTCGCCTGGATTGAGGCCCTTCGACCACTGGATTTCATCCGCCCGGGTGAAAGTGTTGTTGATGCGCTCGACCACCTTGGGCACGGAGTCCACCGGATAAAGCGACTGATCGGGATACATGGCCGCGTACTCGTTGTTGTCCGCGGCGACCTGCCAGCCGGAAAGGTAGATCGCCTTGACGCCGGCCTTGACCTGCTGCATCGCCTGCCCGCCCGTGAGCGCGCCCAGACAGTTCACGTAAGGCTCGTTGTGGACCAATTCCCAGAGCTTCTCGGCTCCGCGGCGCGCCAGCGTGTGCTCCACCTGGAAGGACCCGCGCAGGCGCACGACATCGGCCGCGCTGTAGCCGCGCTTGATACCTTTCCAGCGGGGGTTTTGCGCCCAGTCTTTTTCGAGGGCGGCGATTTGCTGTTCACGGCTCAATTGCTCATTGAAGGATTGGGGCATGGTCATCTCCAAAGGTTGAGGAAAAGCGGGGAACAGCACCGGGCTGTCCTTGGAGACAACTTTAGGTCTTGCACAAGACCTTGCCAAGCTCTTATGTCTTATACAAGACAAAAAAGTTTTCCTTTGATATCAACATCTTATCAATCTCATTTCTCAATGAGAAAAACAATTTCTCATATTGAGAAATATTGCGGCAGTGCAGCATCGCCATTTATCACAATACAAAAAAACATCTCGCCAACGAAAAATCATCCGCGAGGCCCCATCCAGTCACCGTACAGCAGCCGGGGGGCGCCGCGCAAGACAGCCGGATTGATTTCGTAGACCAGGCATATGAGCGCTTCGCCCGAAGCGAGACGCACCAGGATCTCGCGTTTCGCGTATTCTCCGCTGGGCTCGGGCCAGACCTCCTCGATCCGGTCGAGCCTTTGCTCGAGTTCCGCTGTGATGGCATACACCTCGCCAAGCACGGGCACCCTGCCAGCCCCCTCCGACGCCGGCCCCGACAACGCGATGCCGGGATAAGCGCCCAGGTCGTACAAGACACCCACGACGGTGGCGGCGCCAAGGTACCGAGGCGGCGGCGCAAGCCGAGTGATGTCGTTGCGGCCTCCCCGGCGCAGGGTTCCATAGACGAAGACATGGCGGAGGGCAGAGTCCGGCAGAGGCTCAGGCATGATGCAGTTTCATCCGTGTAATCAGCTTCGGCGCCGCAGTCTATCGGTGGCGCCGCGCCCGCATGCCAAGCCGCCCCATTGCCTATCTGTGCCTCGCCCTCAGCATGACCCTGGTGGGCAGCTACGTCGCCCTGTCCAAGCCGCTGTCCGCCGCCCTGCCCGTCTTCCTGCTGGCCTGGCTGCGTTTCGGCATTGGCGGCCTGGGCATGCTTTCCTGGCTGCGCAAGCCCACCGGGGAACCGCCACTGACGCCGCAGGTGCGGCGCCTGCTGTTCCTGGAGTCGTTCCTGGGCAATTTCCTGTTCACGCTGTGCATGATTTCCGGGGTCAGCCTGACCAATGCCGTCACGGCCGGCGTGACGATGGCGGGCATCCCCGCCGCCGTGGCGGTGATGAGCTGGTTCTTCCTGAAAGAGCAGGTCTCGCGCCGCACGTGGGCCGCGGTGGCCCTGGCGGTGGCGGGAATCGCGCTGTTCTCCGTCGCGCAGCCCGCCGGACACACCGGACACGGAGCGCCTGCGCCCGCGACGGATTCCAGCGATTGGGCCTGGCTGAGGCAATTGCTGCTCATCGGCGCAGTGCTGTGCGAGGCCGCCTATTCGGTGATCGGCAAGAAACTCACGGGATCGATGGGCCCGCGCCGCATCACGTCCTTGATCAACCTGTGGGGCTTCGTGCTGGCAACGCCTCTGGGGCTGTATGCGGCGCTGCAGTTCGACTTTGCCACCCTGGGTCCGGGCACGTGGCTGCTGCTGGTCTTCTATGCGCTGGCGGCCAGCGTCTGGACCGTGTGGCTCTGGATGACGGGCCTCAAGGTGGTGCCTGCGGCGCAGGGCGGCGTGTTCACCGTCATGCTGCCGGTCAGCGCGGCACTCGTGGGCGTGCTCGTGCTGGGCGAGCGCCTCACGCCGCTGCAATGGGTCGCATTCGCCATCGCGATCGCCAGCGTGGTGCTCGCAACCCTGCCGGCCCGTGTGCCATGGGCACGGCGCAACTCGCCCCCTGGCCGCTGAAATGCGAGGCACCAGGCCTCCCACCACGGCTTGCCAGCACGCCGCGCCGCGTTACTTGCCCGTCACCTTGCGGATGGGCGGCTTGATGCTGTCGCGGCGCGCAGGAAGCACGGGCGCATGCTCCCGGGGCGCATTGAGCACGATGCAGGTCGAGGTTTCGGCGAGCAGGCAAAAAGCGGTGACGACGGCATCGAGGTGGCTGACGTCGATCACGGCGATTTCCAGGATCCAGCTGTCGTCGCCCGTCACGTTGTAGGCATTGAGGACTTCGGGCGTCTGCCCGATCAGTTTGACCACCCGCGCGTACTCCGCCCTGCCGACGCGGATGATCGCGCGGATGCCATAGCCAAGCGCCGCGCAGTCCACGCGCGCGCCGTAGCCCTGGA
This sequence comes from Paracidovorax anthurii, assembly GCF_003269065.1. Classification (GTDB taxonomy): domain Bacteria; phylum Pseudomonadota; class Gammaproteobacteria; order Burkholderiales; family Burkholderiaceae_C; genus Paracidovorax; species Paracidovorax anthurii. The sequence continues at coordinate 10,364 of NZ_QLTA01000013.1, read as the reverse complement.
TGACGCCAGCCGCCTCCAGCTTGCGCACCCGCTCCGTCACGGCCGGCTGACTGAGGTGCACGCGCCGCCCCAGTTCCGCCATGGTGATGCGGCCGTCCTGCTGCAGGGCGGCAAGGATGCGGGCATCGTAGGCATCCAGATCATGGGTTTCGGTCATTTTGGGATTTCACCATGAAAACACAGGCAGGCTATCGATTCAACCGTTGAAGTGGCATGTCCTGCAACGCAATGCCTGCATACCATTCGGGCATGCAAATCACATCGCCCATCATGGCAGGTGCCGTGCGGCTTCCTGCCGGTGTTCTCATCGCCCTGCTGGCCTGCTACCTGCTGTGGGGATCGACGTATCTGGCCATCCGCATCGCGCTCGCGGGTTTTCCGCCGTTCTTCCAGATGGGTTCGCGCTTTCTGCTGGCAGGCGGTCTGTTGATGCTGTGGGCCGCATGGCAGGCACGTGGCCGTGGCGACACGGCGGCCGCGATGCCCACGCTCCGGCAATGGGGCCATGCCTTTGTCGTCGGCACGCTGATGCTGGGCGGCGGGATGGGCCTGATCGCCACGGCCAGCGTGCACATCGGCTCGGGCCTGATCGCGGCCTGCGTCGCCGTGGTCCCCATGATGATCACGGGCTGGGGTTTGCTGTGGGGACGCCGCCCGGGGCGCCGCGAACTCGCGGGCATGGCCATCGGTGCCATCGGCGTCCTGATGCTGGTGCGCGGGGAGAGCTTTTCCGCATCGCCCGCCAGCATGGCATGCGCCCTGGCGGCCACGGCCTGCTGGTCGCTGGGATCGGTGCTCTCCACCACGCGCATGCCACTCGCGCCGGGGGCCAGTGGCTTCGCCAGCGAGATGCTGTGCGGCGGCGCGGTGCTGATGGCAGTGTCCATGGCCTTGGGCGAGCAGCCCGCCTGGCCGCCCCGGCCGGCGGCAACGGCCGCGTGGCTCTATCTGGTGGTGGCGGGCTCGCTCATCGGCTTCAGCGCCTACATGTACCTGCTGGCCCATGCCAGCCCCGCGCTGGCGTCGAGCTATGCGTTCGTGAATCCGGTGATCGCGCTGCTGATCGGCAGCACCCTCGCGGGCGAAATCGTGACGGTCCATGAATGGCTGGCCTGCGGTGTGATTCTTATGGCCGTGGTGCTCATCATCGGGCAACGGCGCCCTCGCCCGGAGTGATTTCCGCACTCCGAAACGCCACGGGCCCACAGGCGGCACGACCGCAACAACTGGAGGCAAAAAAACGGTCCATTCCCTTGGAAACGCGTTTTTTTGCCATTAGCATCGGCGAGCCAGTGGAGAGCAGGTTTTCGCTGGTGACCGCTATTTCACTCCCAACAAGGAAAACCAACATGGCAACTGCAAAGAAAGCTCCGGCCACCGACGCCGCGGCGCCCGCCAAGAAGCGCACGCCCAACGCCGCCTTCATGAAGGCGCTGACGCCCAGCCCCGCGCTGGCCGCCGTCGTGGGCACGGCCCCGCTGCCCCGCACGGAGATCATCAGCAAGCTGTGGACCTACATCAAAGCCAACAATCTGCAGGACTCCGCCAACAAGCGCATGATCAACGCCGACGCGAAGCTCAAGGAAGTGTTCGGCAAGCCCCAGGTCTCGATGTTCGAGATGGCCGGCCTGATCGGCAAGCACGTCAAGTAACCGCAGATCGCAGCGGGCCGGCCCAGCCGGCTCCGCAGCCAGACAAAAGCCGGCACCTGCCGGCTTTTGTCTTTTCAGGCCGGAGCCGCGGCCAGGAGGCCAATGCCATGGATCCTTGACGGCCTTTGATCGCGAATGATTCGCGTCTGCCCTATCATTCGGCGGCTTTCCGCATCCCATTCGTTCAGAGACCCATCAAGAGACCCACCGCATGCGCATCCGCTTCCTGAATCTCATCGTCTCCGCCGGCCTGCTGGCCGCTGCCACCGGTACCGCGTCCGCTCAGGAGCAGGTCGTGAACCTGTACTCCGCCCGCCACTACGCCACCGACGAAGCGCTGTACACCGGCTTCACGCAGGCCACGGGCATCAAGATCAACCGGGTGGACGCCGACGATGCCGGCATCATGGCGCGCCTGAAGGCCGAAGGCACGGCATCGCCCGCCGACGTGATCCTGCTGGTGGACGCGGCCCGCCTCTACCGCGGCGAGGCGGACGGCCTGTTCCTGCCCATCAAGTCGAAGGTGCTGGAAGACGCCATTCCCGCCAACCTGCACGCCAAGCCCGCCGCCGATGGCGGCATCACCTGGTTCGGCCTGTCCACGCGCGCCCGCGTGATCGTCTACAACAAGGCCAAGGTGAACAAGGACGACGTGGACACCTACGAAGAGCTCGGCGACCCCAAGAACAAGGGCAAGATCTGCATCCGCTCGGGCTCGCACTCCTACAACCTGAGCCTGTTCGGCGCCGTCACCGAGCACATGGGCGAGCAGAAGGCCGAGGCCTGGCTCAAGGGCGTGGTGGCCAACCTCGCGCGCGCACCCAAGGGCGGCGACACCGACCAGATCCGCGCCGTGGCGGCCGGCGAATGCGACATCGCCGTCACCAACAGCTATTACCTCGCGCGCATCCTGCGCTCGGACAAGCCCGAGGACAAGGATGTGGCCAGCAAGGTGGCCGTGGTGTTCCCCAACCAGCAGTCGTGGGGCACGCACCTGAACATCGCCGGCGGCGCGGTGGCCCGCCATTCCAAGAACCAGGCCAACGCCATCAAGTTCCTGGAATATCTCGCCAGCCCCACGGCCCAGAACTACTTCGCCAACGGCAACAACGAGTGGCCTGCCGCCAAGGGCGTGACCTCGGACAACCCGGCGCTGCGCGCAATGACCGGCGGCCAGCCGTTCAAGAGCGAGACGATCCCGATCAGCGCCGTGGGCGAGCACATGCCCAAGGTGCAGCAGATGCTGGACCGCGTGGGCTTCAAGTAAGCCCTCGCGAGACGCGCACGGCGCGGGCCCGGACAGGCCCCGCCTCTTCCAGGAAAGCCCGGCATGCCGGGCTTTTTTTCGTCCGGGCGCGCGGATTCTTCCAACATAATTGACGTTTACGTCAACGTCATATCCATTCAGGGAGACAGATCCATGGACATCCAGGGCAAGGTTTTCATCGTCACCGGCGGCGCATCGGGGCTGGGAGAAGGCACGGCGCGCATGCTGTCGGCGCAGGGGGGGCACGTGGTGATCGCGGACATGCAGGCCGAGCGGGGCGAGGCCGTGGCGCGCGAGATCGGCGGTACCTTCGTGCGCTGCGACGTGACAAGCGAGGCCGACGGGCAGGCCGTGGTGGCGCAGGCCGTGGCCCGGGGCAAGCTCATGGGCCTGGTCAATTGCGCGGGCATCGCCCCGGCCGAGAAGACCGTGGGCAAGAGCGGCGCGCACGGCCTGGCGCTGTTCACCAAGACGGTGACGGTGAACCTGATCGGCAGCTTCAACATGATCCGCCTCGCCGCCGAGGCCATGTGCCGCAACGATCCCGAGCCCACGGGCGAGCGCGGGGTGCTGATCTCCACGGCCAGCGTGGCCGCGTACGACGGCCAGATCGGCCAGGCGGCCTATTCCGCCTCAAAAGGTGGCATCGTGGGGATGACGCTGCCCATCGCGCGCGATCTGGCGCGCAACGGCATCCGCAACATGACCATCGCCCCCGGCATCTTCGGCACCCCGATGCTGTTCGGCATGCCCCAGGAGGTGCAGGACGCGCTGGCTGCGGGCGTGCCCTTCCCCAGCCGGCTGGGCACGCCGGAGGACTACGCGCGCCTCGCGCGGCACATCTTCGAGAACGACATGCTCAACGGCGAGGTGATCCGGCTGGACGGCGCGATCCGCATGGCGCCGCGCTGAGCCGCCGCACGGGCGGCGGGCTACGCGCCCGCGCGCAATTGCTCGCGCAGGCGCTGCCCGATGTCCGGCCGCTCCAGGAACGGGTCGGGCGGATTGCGCACGGCCACGATGCTCTCGATGCGGCTTTGCACGTTGCCCAGGGCCTGCGGGTGGCTGAAGAGGTAGAAACGGTTGGCGGCGATGCCGTCGAACACCATCCGCGCCACGTCGGCCGCCGTGACCTTGCCGCTGTCCACGGCCTTGCCGGTCATGGCTTGGCCGATGAGCTGGCTGCGCGTGAGGGGCGCGGCCGGCGCATCGGGGCGGTTGCGCTCGCTGCGGCCTATGCCGGTGGGCACGAAGTACGGGCAGAGCACGCTGGCGCCGATCTGGTCGGTGACCAGGGCCAGGTCCTGGTAGAGGGTTTCGGTGAGGCTCACCACGGCATGCTTGCTCACGTTGTAGATGCCCATGTTGGGCGGCGTGAGCAGGCCGGCCATGCTGGCCGTGTTGACGATGTGGCCGCGCCAGGCGGGGTCTTGCCGCGCGGCGTCGAGCATCATGGGGGTGAAGAGGCGCACGCCGTGCACCACGCCCATGAGGTTCACGCCCAGCACCCAGTTCCAGTCGGCGACGGAGTTCTCCCACACGAGGCCGCCCGCGCCCACGCCGGCGTTGTTGAACACGAAGTGCGGTGCCCCGAAACGCGCACGCACGTCTGCCGCCAAGCCCTCCATCTGGGCGGCATCGGACACGTCCACGCGCCGCGCCAGCACCTCGGCGCCGGCCGCGCGCAGCTCGGCCTCGGCGGCGTCCAGCGCGTCCTGCTGGACGTCCACCAGCACGAGGCGCATGCCGCGCTGCGCGCCGATGCGCGCGCATTCGAGGCCGAAGCCCGATCCCGCGCCAGTGAGCACGGCGGTTTTTCCCTGGAAGTCATCGATCATGGCGAGGGGGTCTCCACGGTGGAGAGGGTGTAGCCGATGCGCGGGAAGTGCACGTGCAGCAGGCCCGCGCGCGGATCGGTGCGCGCCAGCGTATAGCGCGTGCGCGTGGCGGCGATGAGCGTGCCCTCGGTGGGCTCGGTGCCGAAGCTCTCGGCCGCGATGGCCACGCGCGTGCCCAGGGGGATGCCATGCTCGTCCTGGAACACGTCGCCCACCAGCGGCAGAGGTTCGGCATTGGCGGCGACGGTGATGGCGTCCTGCGCGCTGAATTTCTCCAGGCGCCCGTGGCCGATGGCGGCGATGCGGTCCATCCATTCGAGCACGGCGGGCGTGGCCTTGAAGATGTCCGCCATCACCGGCACGCACTGGCGGGTGAACCACAGCGGGTGGTAGGCCGCGAAATCCGCCACGCAGGGCTCGGCGCCGAAGAGGTATTCATGCTCTTCCACCATGTGCGCGATGCGCCGCAGGTACGAGCGGTAGGCGGCCGAGGCGTCCTGCGGGCGCAGCCGGCTCATGCCGGCGCTCATGGTGCGGCGATCGGCGCCGAAGGCCTGGGCCATCGCCGGCGGCAGGTTGGCGAAGAGCTCGGCCGCGCCGCGCGGCTGCAGGTTGTAGGCCATCGCGGCCCAGAAGAGCGACGTGTCCGCCCACTGGGCGAACACCCGCGCCACGCCCTTGAGGTGCGGCGGGTAGAGCACGGGCTCGGGCTGGAGGTGTTCGAGCACGTCGCAGATCAGGGCCGTGTCGCAATGGATGTCGGCGCCGATCTGCAGGAACGGCGTGCGCCGGTAGCCGCCGGTGAGGGCCACCACGTCGGGCTTGGGCGCGATGCTGGGCACGACCACCGACTTCCAGGCGACCTGCTTGAAGCCGAGCGCGATGCGGATCTTCTCGGAGAAGGGCGACGAGGGATAGTGGTGCAGGATGGGTTCGGGCGAGCTGGTCATTGCATCTCCTGGAAGAAGAAAGGCCGGACGGCAACACTACCCGCGTGCGGGCGGCGGTGTCCAGAGCATCTCGACATGGGGAATGCCATCTTCGAGGTATTCGGGCGACACGGTGGCGAAACCCGCCTCGCCATAGAAGCGCTGCAGGTGCGCCTGCGCGCTGATGCGCACCGCGTGCCCGGGCCAGGCCGCCGCGCAGCGCCCCAGGCCCTCGCGCACCAGCGCGCGGCCCGCGCCGGTGCCGCGCGCCTCGGGCGCGGTGACCACGCGGCCGATGGAAGGCTCGGGGTATTTCACGCCGGGGTCGGTCACGCGCAGGCCGGCCTGCAACCGGCCCGCATCGTCGCGGCCCAGCAGGTGCCACGACCGCTTGTCGGCATCGTCCGGGTCCTGGTAGGGGCCCTGCTCCAGGATGAACACGCGGCAGCGCAGCGCGAGCGCATCGTGCAGCGCATGCACGCCCAGATCGTCGAAGCGGGACCAATGCCAGTGCAGGCCCGGCGCCATCAGGCGAGCTTCACCAGCTGCTTGCCGAAGTTCCGGCCCTTGAGCAGGCCCAGGAAGGCCTCGGGCGCGGCCGCGATGCCCTGCGCCACGGTCTCGCGCGGGCGCAGCTTGCCCGTGGCCACCAGCCCGCCCAGCTCCTTGAGCGCCTCGGGCCAGACCTCCATGTGCTCGCTCACGATGAAGCCCTGCACCTTCATGCGGTTGACGAGGATGAGGGTCGGGTTCTGCAGCGGCAGCGGCTGGCCGTCGTAGCCGGCGATCATGCCGCACACGGCAACGCGGGCGAAGGCATTGGCGCGCAGCAGCACGGCATCGAGGATATGGCCGCCCACGTTCTCGAAGTAGCCGTCGATGCCGTCGGGGCAGGCGTCCTTGAGCGCCTTGGACATGGCCTTGAGGTCGCCGTGCTCGCGGTGGTCGATGCAGGCATCGAAGCCCAGTTCATCGACCACATAGCGGCATTTGTCCGGCCCGCCCGCGATGCCCACCACGCGGCAGCCGCGCGCCTTGGCGAGCGCGCCGAAGGCGCTGCCCACGGCACCCGAGGCAGCACTCACCACCACCGTTTCGCCGGCCTTCGGCTCGATGATCTTCACGAGGCCATACCACGCCGTCACGCCCGGCATGCCCACGGCGCCCAGGTAGTGGGACAGCGGCACGTGCGTGGTGTCCACCTTGCGGAGCATGCCGGGCGCATTGCCGTCCACCACGCTGTATTCCTGCCAGCCGCCCATGCCCACCACCTTGTCGCCCACGGCGAACTTCGGATGCCGGCTCTCGGCCACCTCGCCCACCGTGCCGCCGATCATCACCTCGCCCAGAGGCTGCGAGGCCGCATAGCTCTTGCTGTCGTTCATGCGACCGCGCATGTACGGGTCCAGGCTCAGGTAGTGGTGGCGCACCAGTATCTGGCCGTCCTGCAGCGGGGGCGTGTCGGTGGCGGTCAGCCTGAAATTGCCGGCCGTGGCCTCGCCCTGCGGGCGGTTGTCCAGAAGGATCTGCTGGTTGCGGGGCATGGGGAATCTCCTTTCAAGGTTGGGGATGGGAACACCCATCGATCACTATTCTTTTAATAGCAAAGAATGCAGAAAACACGGCGACATGGAGGCTCTTTGAATCAAAAACGCCCCCAGCGGACTCAATCGGTGGGCACCGAGGCCGCGGGCGGCGCGGGGCGCTTCATGTACTTGAAGGTGCCGGTGGCGTGGCTGCACAGGCGCCCTTCGGCGTCGAACACGCTGGCCTCGGTGAACGCCAGCGCCAGCGTGCGGTGCAGCAGCCGGCCGCGCGCCACCAGGGGGCCGCGCGCGGCCTGCATGAAGCTGGTCTTCATCTCGACGGTGACCACGCCCATGTCCGCGGGCCCCTCGCTGCGCGCGGCGGTGGCCATGGCCACGTCGATCAGCGCCATGGTGGCGCCGCCGTGCGTGACACCGAAGGAATTCAGGTGCTCGGGCTGCGCGGCATAGCGCAGCTCGGACTCGCCGCCCTCCATGCGGTGCAGCGTGAAGCCGAGATGGCTGACAAAGGGGATTTCGACACCGAAACTCAACACGGGCAGACACTCCATCGTTGCAAGGGAGCCGGCAGCATAGCGAAGCGCGAGGCCGCCCGCACGCCTGCGCGGCGGGCCATCGCGCGCGGCCGCATCAACCGCCGGTGACCACGCTCACGCCGCCGTCCACGGCCAGCCACTGCCCCGTGATGTGCTTGCCCGCATCCGACGCATAGAGCAGGCACAGCCCCTTCAGGTCCTCGTCGTCGCCCAGCCGGCGCAGCGGCGCGTGCGCGGCCATCTTCTCCTCGCCCAGCGTCTCGATCAGCGCGGACGCCATCCGGGTCTTGAAGAAGCCCGGGCAGATCGCGTTCACGTTGATGCCGTGCACGCCCCACTCCGCCGCCAGCGCCCGCGTGAAGTTGATCACGGCGCCCTTGGAGGTGTTGTAGGCGATGGTCTTCATTTCGATCGGATTGCCCGCCAGCCCGGCGATGGAGGCCACGTTGATGATGCGGCCACCGCGGCGCGGGATCATGCTGTGCCGGGCGATGGCCTGCGAAAGCAGGAAGTAGCCGCGCACGTTGAGGTTCATCACCTTGTCCCACGCGGCCGTGGGGTGGTCCTCGGCCGGCGCGCCCCAGCTCGCGCCCGCGTTGTTGACGAGGATGTCCACGTCGCCCAGGCGCTGCAGCGTCTCCTGCGCGAGGCGCTGGATGTCGGCCTCCTGCCCGCAGTCGGCGGCGATCCAGCGCGCGTCGATGCCCGCGTCCTGCAGCGTGGCCACGGCCTCCTCCAGGTCGGCCGCCTTGCGCGAGGTCAGCATGATCTTCGCCCCCGCCTCGCCCAGCGCATGGGCCAGTTGCAGACCCAGCCCACGCGAGCCGCCGGTAACGAGGGCGGTCTTGCCGGAGAGATCGAAGAGTTGCTGGACCGTGCGCGGCATGGGGGCTCCTGTGAGGCTGAAGGCAGTGCGAAAGATTGTGGGGCGGCTGGCCGGACGCGGTTGTCGCGTGGGTGATTGGGGGTGTTTGAAGACCGCATCGAGCCGTCGCAGCAGGCGCAAACCCCAATCAACGATTCCCGTCATCCCTGGATGGATGGGCGTGGAGCTTTCTCTCCTGTGCTTTGCCATCTTTTCGGGCATTTTTCTGGCCTTCGTCCTTGCGGCCATGGCTCACGTGCCGCCACCGAGCCCATGGCATTGGAGACGCCGCAGAGGCACACCCCATGCCTGGCATCCTGCGCCCCAAGGCAGACGCAAGCCCGAATGGGTCATTCGCCAAGTCTTGCGCCTGAGCCTGCACATCCCCAGCGGACGCCAAGTCGCCCACGTGTTCAATCGGCTTCATGGCAATCGGCTCATCATCAGCAAGACCTTTGTCTATCAGTGCCGTGCGCAGCATGCCGAGCGTCTGGCCGAGATGCGCCGTGCGATGCGGCGGCGTTCCCCCTGGCCCCTGGCAACGAACCAGACCTGGGGCCTCGACCTGAGCAGCGTGCCAGTGTCCGATGGCGCCCGCGTGAACATCCTTGGCATCCTGGATCACGGCTCGCGCCTGTGCATCCAGCTGCAGGCCCTGCCGGGCAAATGCACCTGGACCTTGCTCGGGCATCTGCTGATCGCCATCGGGCACCATGGCAAACCCCACGCCATCCGCACCGACAATGAGGCCATGTTCACCAGCCGGCTCTGGCGCACTGCATTGGGCCTGCTGGGCATTCGACACCAACGCAGCGCGCCGGGGTGCCCGTGGCAGAACGGCCGGATCGAGCGGTTCTTCAGCACGCTCAAGCCCGTTCTACGATCCATGCGCCTGACGGCCGAAAAACTGCCAGCGGCGCTGGCCGGGTTCGCCAACTTTTACAACGGAACCTGGGCGGCTTGACGCCACACGAAGCTTGGCAAGGCATTACCTGGGCAGATGTGCACCGGGCGCAGGGCCGAGGGGAATGGGTGCAGGCATGCGAGGGGCTGCTGTGGGGTTAGCGGCCTCGATGTTGAAGCTTCACCTGCCTACCAACGCCCGCCGAGCCATGCTGTCCGCAATGCAGCAGGGCGGATTGCGCCTGGAAGGCGGTTTCTCCTGCATCCATCGCGCAAACGAGGTGAAATTCTTCCTGGCCAGGAACCGATTCAGTCCTTGGTAGGCCGGGATTGCTGAAGAAATGGGCAAGGTATCTTGAAAAAATGTCTTGTTTCTCAGCAGCCGAGATGTTGCGGACATGCGGACAGAACAGGACAGGAAAAATGGATTTAGCGCATCAGCACGCTCATGCGTTTATTGTGCAGACCTTCCCTAAGAACGTGTTTACGATCTTCTGAGTAGCAGAGCCAGAAACGCCAAGTGGACGAACTGTAAGCTGGTGTTGAGCCATCGCTCACAGTTCTTCCATAGCCGCCGGTTCTTGTCCAGCCAAGCAAAGCTGCGCTCAACCACCCAGCGCTTGGGCATGACCTTGAAGGTGTGCAACTCGCTTCTCTTGGCGATCTGCACCGTCACATGCTCACCCAGGATGTCCTTGACGCCTTGCGCGAAGGGCTCGCCTGTGTAACCGCTGTCCGTCAGCACACTTTGCACCCGCCCCAGCGAGCGCTTGCAGCGCTTGAAGGCCGCAAGCGCTCCCTTGCGATCAGTCACTTGGGCTGTGGTT
>NZ_QLTA01000012.1 GCF_003269065.1 Paracidovorax anthurii | reverse complement strand
GCTGAAGTCCGGCACCGGCCAGTCCAGCTTGGCCAGCCGCAGCAGGCTGTCCACCATGCCCAGCGCCTGCCGCAGGGGCTGGCCGAACAGGCACTTGATGCTCAAGCAAAACTGGATGGCTGCGTCCGAGAACGTCGGGCTGCGCCCGCGCTTGCCGTTCGGCTTGCCAAGCCACTGCATGCCTTCATCCAGCCACATCGTCAACGATCCTCGCGCCTTCAGCGCTGCGTTGTAGGCTTTCCAGTTCGTCGTGCGGTACTTGGTCCGCCTCTCGCTCTTTGCTTCCGTCACGCCTTCAGTCTACCGGTGTGGCCGGGGTGATTTGTGCAACAAAGCCGGATGCGCACGGATTGTCTTTTTTGGGTTCGCATGAAACCAATATCCATGTGCCCAGGATTGGGTTTTTGTTTTTGGTGTCGGCCTGGGCATTGGATGCAATAACCAAGGCTGATGCAAAAATAACGAATATTGCTTTGAAAAGAGTTTTCATTTTTATGCCGTGTGCATGTTCATCCAGGCGTTCAGGCGGTTTTCCCATTGCCGCATTTCATCGGCATTTTGGAAATAAAGCTTGTAGCGCGGGTTATCGAGGTCTCGCACCGAAACGTCTACCACATGGACCACTTTCGTAACTTGCTTATCTCCGGCCCCCGTCATTGACAGCGCTTTGAACTGAACGTCCTTCTCTTTGCCCGTCTCTGACATTACGGACAGCACATTGCTACGGTCGAAAAGCTTGGCAGGCGCTGCCGCCGATGCCAGGACGATGCGCGGGTCATCCTTGGCAATGGCGACGCCGGACACCTGATTGCCATCCGAAAAAAAGTGTTGGTAGTCGGCCTTGAAGTTGTTTTGGGCGATGAGATTCGCCATGCCCTGCCGGGCGTCCTCTTGGAGCTTGTGCTGCCCACTGACACGGCTGACGGCTTGGTAGATCACCACGACCGCCACGACCAGTGTGGCCTTGTGTGTGAGCTTGGCATCGCCGAAGACGAGCCACAACGCGAACAGTGTGGAAGCCCCGAGTTTGAGCATGCTGGTTTTGGTCATGTCTTACCCCTGCGCATCAGTCAGCCACGCGGCTGGTGCCACTGGCCCATGGGAACGGGTCTTTCGCCGAGGGGGTGGCAACCTGAGCCGTATCCGTCGCCACGACGGCCAGCGGCATGCCGTTGTCATCGACCAATGGTTGCTGCGTCGCGTAGATAGCGGGGTTGTGGATTGCGAACGACGGGGCGTCCGGTGCTTCTCGCACGGATGAGCAAGCCGAAAGCGCGAGGGCGACGGCAAGAGCTACCAATTTCATGAGTGATGCCTTTCGATTGGTGATGGCGGCACAACGCCGCGACCAGAAAGGAATCGTATCTCAGAATGGTTCTTATGTTCCGTGTTTGGTTGTTCCGTATGCGCTTGTTCCGTGGTGTTTTTGCCTTGGTCAATCGACTATCAGACATGCCCCGAGTACCTCCACCTCTTGAAGAGCGGCCCCCTGTGCTGCTTGCTTTTGGGCGGGCTGTGCGGCAGGCCCGTAAGGCCCAAGGGTTCTCCCAAGAGGCGTTCGCTGACCGCTGTGGAATCGACCGTTCTTACATGGGATGCGTGGAGCGTGGTGAGCGCAACCTTGCGCTGGTGAACATCGAGAAAATTGTCAAGGCCCTTGGCATGAACCCCTCTGAATTCTTCAAGTTGCTGGACGAGCCCAAGATTGCGCCTGCGTCAGGTGGGCAGGATTGACGAGGAATTCACAACAGAGAAGTGCCGAAAAATGCGGCGCGTCTGATGTGGTATAAGGGATACCCACGCCACTGGTAGCAATGCTAGTAGCAAGATTTTTGACGCAGCTACTACCTAAGTAGTTGATTTGCATGGGTTTTTTGGGCTGGGAAACTCTGTCCCACCCTCTCCGCCAAAATGAACTAAGCCCTTGATTTTCAAGGGCTTTTTTCTTGGTGTGGTCTGGATCCTCCGCCTGCGATCCGAACGAAGCGCGCAGCAACTCTGGCGCTGTGGCCACGAGGTGTTCGGGGTGGGCACCATGTCTCGGTGCAACCCATCTTTCCAAGGGTGCCAACGGCATCTGGTACATGCGGCTGGTTGTGCCCGTGCACATTAGCACCTGGCTTCAGTTCAGGAAATCGAGGGTGCTTCAAGCCAAGATCAGGTAGGCAACGCCTTCAACATTGCCAACCCGCACTTTGATCTGAATTTCCTTCTTTTTCGCTGGCGCTTTCGCCACCGTTATGCGGCCCGACTTGTCAATCACCACCGAAGGGTCGCTGCATGACCACTGGAGCGCGCTGTAGTCATTGCTGGCAACTACGCGGCCAGTATTCTCTGTTCTGTACACCTTCAGATCGTAGCTGAAGGGGTAGCGCTTGGCCTTTTGCTGCGCGGGGGCCAACACGATGGCTGCGGTGTGGGGATACACTTTTCCGCCGGTTTCAAACACCTTGACGGTTTCCTTGAATTGGTACGATTGGTGTGGCAGGTTCGATCCCCAATAGCTGATTTCACCCGTGACGGTCCAAGCCTCCGCAGGCTTTTCTGGCGTACGAAACTGAATCTTGCCGCTGTCGGTTGGCCCGTTGGAGATATGCACGGTTTCTGGACTGCTGCCGGCAATTTTCCAGATCACGTCCTTGGTCGCATCCCAACGACGGCCATCCTTGAAATTGAGGATGGCCTCCATCTGCGCGGTGCGGGTCTCCGGGTCGTAGTGGCTCAGGTAGGCATACAGCGGGTTCGCGCCAAGGTCTTTTCTCACCAACATCAGCGGAACTTGGGTTCGCGAGGTTCGGTCTATGCCACCTGGCACGTTGTAATCGACTCTTTTGGTACTGCCGTCATAGAGGTTCAGGACTTTTGCCACACCGTAACGCCGATCCGCCCAACATTCGGACGAGAACACGTAGCCATGGGGGTGCTGTGATCCTTTTTCTCTCAGATCTCCAAAGTCCTTGTAGCTGCCGTCGAGGTAGCGATCTGGTTCAAAACCAAACTGATGCATGATTTGCGGCGTGTGCTCTGACGCATCGATCGATAGCGCCGCCCGCGCCTGCGCCGTGGGAATCACTGACTGCAGTTCGGCGATGGTGGGGAGCCGGTAGGGCGTATTCCGAAGGACGGCAGCAATGTTGGTGTAGCCATCGACCACGATCATTTGCCGTGCCCAGATCAGGCCTGTGCTGCGGTCCAGCACTCCATTCATGGCACTCAGCGCTGCCGGATAGGCCTGACGCTGCTGCTTGATGTGGATGTGGTGCGCGTCAATCATCAACTCTGCTGCGGCCAGGTTGGGCGCAGCCCTGGCATGGGTGGCCTCGATCTTGTAATTCAGCGCCAACTCTTGCACTTGGCGATGCGCATTGAATTGGGTGAAGAATGGTTTGGTGTACGGCGTCTCGGGCCTGCCGTCGTAGTACTGGGGGGTTTCCTTTGCCAGCAGGTCAATCAGGCCCTTGGCCTTCTCGCCACTGCCCACTTCCAAGTCGTGCAGGTTGGTCAAGATCGTGCTGGAGAGCACCTTGGCACTCCATTCCGCAAGATCTTCGGGCTCTGCAGGGGTTGACTCGGTATTGGTGACCAAAAAGGTATTCCATTCCGCCATGACGGAGCGCAACCCCTCAAGTTCCATGAGGCGATTGCTGTAAGTCACTGCGTCGGGCAGTGCCGTGACTTGCGCAGCGAGGGCGTTGATCGCTTCTGTCAGTGCAGCCAATTGTTTGACGGCTTTGTCGTCATCAAACAGCCCGAGTTCCTTCAGCAAGTTGTTGACACCCGTCGCCTCCATCAACCAGCCTTTGACTTTGCCGCCTGCCCAACTGGTCAAGCTGCTGGTGAGGTCATCCACCATGCTGGCACCCAGAAGTGTGGTGTTCATCAGGTGGTCATGGCGGGGTTTGCCGAACGAGTGACCAACGCCGCCGTCGATGTTCGCGATCACCAAGTCTGCGAGTGCGGCCATGCCGCCTGCGGCATCGACAGCCGCGTAGAAATGGTGCGAATCAAACAGCTCATGTTCCGTATCGAACATGAAGCCATTGGTCTTGGTGGTGTCTGGCAAGCCCAGGCAGGTCAATACCTTTTCCAGAGCCAGCGGCTGCGTCACACCGGGGTGTGCCTGCATGTAGGCATCCACCAGCGTGGTAAGTGGCGACAGTGCGATGTACTGTCCGTCTTGGTAGTCGGACACGGCTGCCGACAAAAAGTTGCCCGTGCTGAGGGAGCCGGGGAACAGGGCGCCGTCGGGTAATTCGAGTAGCAGGCGAAAGTCGGTTGCCGCTGGCGAAATAGGGATGACAGCATTGCTCGAAAAATCGGTTTGCGCCAACGCGCGGCCTTGCGTGTCGTGCACAGTGAGCGTGCCTGCGGTCGGTCCCGAGGGGTCGGCAAGCACGGCTATGTTCACCACTGCGGCGTCGGCTGCACAGAAGGGCGTGTCAGCGTTGCTGCCTTGGTCCCGCGCCTCGGAGTGTGGTGTTGGGGTGATGGGTAGATCAGTGTGCATGGCTATCCCCTGAGAAATTTATTCTGGGTGCTTGGTCGGCGTTGAGGTAGAGCGACTTGAGAGACGCAATCTCGGTAGTCGTTTGACGGTATGCGGCAAGACAGAGAGGCAAGGAAGTCCGTGCAACGCTGCATCAAGGAATCGAGTTTTCACTGCCCGTCGTAAAGCCGTCGCCCGCGGGCTGCAGGCCGCGCCTGAAGCACGAGCATGCTCTCAACAGCATCGTGTTCGCCCTGCGTGCAGCAGCGTCAGGTGACCAGTGGCTGCGCTGCTGGAGTTGAGGGTGATGGTGGCAGAGCCCGCCGAAGGCGCAGCCGTGACGATGGTGAGGGCTGCGGTGGCCAGGGCGGGCGCCAACAGCACGGAGCCGTGGTGGCGAATCCGTTGGCCGGCTCTCTTCGTGGGAGTGCTTGGTGTTGTTGCATGCGCAGCAAAGCGTGGTGGCTGCCGAGGCGTGTTCATGCGCACGCCAATGCGGGCACGCAAGGCACGTGGTGATGGATGCTGCATATCGAATGGGTCTATTCGCTATTTATTTGACAGCTTCTGGCGATTCCCCTGTAAGCGCTGGAGGCGCAAATCGCTCTGCATGCCGCGTTCGCGAGCACGGGCCGATGGCGTTGGAGAGCAGTGGCGATTTTGGTATGTGGCCGCGCGAGGACTTGACAGTGCGTCTCACTTTCCAGGATCTACTTCCCCTTTTTTCCTGTCCGCACGCTGCCAGGGCACCTTCACCTGCGCCGGAAGATTTCCATCGATCAGATCAAGTAAAACAAATACAAATAATTCGCATTCGCGATTTTGTTTGTATCATCGCATTCCATTCGCCGGAACCTTTTCCGGCAGTTCCAGGAAAGCGATGCCTATGTCCTTGCCGTTGTCCGAGCCCTCCTTGGCTGAAGTGTTCGTCGCCCACCGGGCGCAACTCTGGCGCGTGGCGCGGCAGATCGTGAACACGGGGGATCTTGCGGACGACGTGATTCAGGACGCCTACTTGAAGCTGGTGGAAGGGCCGAGCACGAGGACCGCGGAGCGTCCCGTCGGCTATTGCTGTCAGGTGGTGCGCAACCTGGCGCTGGATTACTGCCGCCGCCACCGGGTCGAAGCGACCTACCGTACGTTCGACGTGGACGTGGAAACGATCGACGTGCCATGCCATCGATCCCCCGATCGCACGATGTGCGAGCAGCAGGTGATCCAGGCCATCGATGAAGTGCTCGCCCGGCTGCCTTCGCGGACGCGGTTGGTCTTCGAGCTCTACCGTATCGAAGGGCTCACCCAGCGGCAGATCGCGGAGCGGCTGGGCTGTGCCCTGGGGCTCGTGAACGGCCTGATCGCGGAGGCGGCCCGCGCCGTGGCCAGCTGTCGCGTTCACATGATGCCGGGGCATTGATCGGATCGTCGGTTTCCGCGCGGGGCCGTGGGCGGGGGGGATCGCGGTTTGCCGCGAGAATGTGCGTTGGGACGCAACAGGCTTGACGCATGAATCCACCGTACGACGAGGATCCCGTTTGGGAAGCCGCATGGGCATGGGTCCAGCGCGAATACGACTGTGAACGCTTCGATGACGAGGCGCGCGCGCAAATGACGGCCTGGCTGCTGGCCGATCCGCTGCACCGCCAGCGCTACGACGAAGCGGCCCATCTGTGGATGCTGGCGGGCATGGTGCCTCGCAGGAGCATTCAGCAGGATGTCGGGCCCGCACAGCCTGAGTCCTCGATAAAGACAGATCCCGGATCCAAATCCGAGCCTTGATGTGGGCGATGGGGCGGCTGTGCATGTGCATGCCAGCCGCGTGGCATGCACCGTTGGCTGCATGCGATGAACAGATCGGCGCCAGAACCGTCATGTGAAGGCAGGCCCGCCACATGGCTTTCGCTCCCGCAGCATGGGGGCTCCGGCGGCCGTTTGTTCAACCGCACAAGGATGCACCGATGTCTACGAGCTGCTTCGATCGCGAAGACGAAACCTTCATCGTTCTGATCAACCACGAGGAACAGTATTCGATCTGGCCGCACTGGAAGAGCGTGCCGGAGGGCTGGCGGGCGGTCGAGGGTGTCCGTGGCGACAAGAAGACCGTGGTGGCCTACGTGGATGGTGCATGGACGGACATGCGGCCCCGGTCGCTGCGCGAGTGGATGCAGTCGCAGGAGGCGGCATCGGCGCCGGCTGTGGCCTCGGCGGCGGTGTAGGTCTTCATGGGGGCTGATGCCGTTCTCGCGCTGCTGTGCCTTCCTTGTGCAGGGAGCAGCGCCACCATGTATCTGCGCTGGCGTAGGGCACTGGCGTCCGCTGGCATCGGCGTGGTGCCCGTGGAGCTGCCGGGGCGGGGTGCCCGCATGCACGAGCCTTTTGCCCCCGACTATGGGACGTTGGTGCAGCAACTGACCGGGCCCTGCCTGCACGCCGCAGGTGGTCGGCCTTTCGCGCTGCTGGGGCACAGCATGGGAGGCTTGCTGGCCTATGGTGTTGCACGACGCTTGCAGGAGGTGGGCGAAGTATCGCCCGTGGCGCTGGTCGTATCCGCCTGTGCCGCCCCCACGCGCCGGGATGCGGTCCGCTATGCGGAGCCGCTGAGCGATGAACGCCTGGTGGCCGACCTGCGCGAACAGAACGGCACGCCTTCCGGAGTGTTCTCCGAACCGGAGTTGCTGCGCCTCACCCTGGATGTGCTGCGCGCGGACTACCGCATATGCCATGGTTTCGAGCGGCCGACGGGGGGCGATCTCCTGTCGTGCCCCATCCATGCGATTGCGGGGCGGGCTGACAGGATCCGTGCGCCGGATGTGGATGCGTGGGGCCAGGAAACGCGAAATGTGTTTTCCACCGACTGGCTCGACGGTGGCCACTTCTTCATCCGTGAACACGAAGCCGCTTTCCTCGACACGCTGGTGCGCCGGCTGTCGCCTCGCCGGAAGGTTTCGGACGCCGCGTTGCTCGCGTCTCCCGCCTGACGGCGTTCCCACTGATCCGTTGATTTCCCGCCTGCGTGCAGGTTGGCGGGCAGGCCGCGCCATGCGGTGCACAAGGAGTTCCTATGAATGACATGCCGATGCAATTCAGGCGCCATGCGCCGGCGGGGGCCGAGCTTCCCATGCTGATCCTGCCCAGCCGGGTGGGAGAGGGACTGAGGGATGCCGCAGAGCGCTTGCGGCCGCGCATCGAGGAGGCATTGCTGCGCGTGGGGGGCGTGCTGCTCCGCGGATTTGCCGTACCTGCGGTCGAGACCTTTCAGCAGTTCGCTGCGTTGTTCGGGCAGCCCTGGCTCAAGCGTGACTCCATGCCCGTGATCGGCGTGGGCGCATGTGCTCCGGTTGGCGAGCCAGCTCGCCAGGGCATGGCGCTGCGCAACGAGCAGGCTTGCCATCGCGAGTGGCCGATGAAGATATGGTTCCATTGCGTGAAGGCCGCGCGAGAGGGTGGGGAGACACCGATTGCGGACAGCCGTGCCGTCTATCGACGGATGCCGGAACGTATCCGGCGCCTCTTCGATCCTGGCGTGCTTTACATGCGCAGTTACGGGGGTACGGAGGCGTGCTGGCAGAAGGCGTTCAGCACCGAAAGCCGTTCCAGGGGCGGCGCGCTGTGCCGGCAGTCCGGCATTTCCTGTGACTGGATGGAGGGAGGGGGATTGCGCACCTGGCAATGGTGCCCGGCCATCGAGACCCATCCTGTGACGGGCGAGCGCGTCTGGTTCAACCATGCGCATCTCTTTCACGCGTGCGCAAGCCCTGCGCAGGTGCAGCCCGGGGCGCTCGCGGGCATCGGCCAGCCGCCGTGCCGTGCGTACTTCGCCGATGGCTCTCTCATGAATGACGAGGTGCTTGCCGAGGTGCGTGCCGTGCTGGATGCGGAGACCGTTTCCTTCCCGTGGCAGGAAGGGGATGTGCTGATGCTCGACAACATGCTGACAGCCCATGGGCAGTCTGCGTTCAAGGGGGAGCGCGAGGTCGTCATGGCCATGGCGCAGTTACACGGCAACCTGGAGCGGCAGCCATGAGGCCCGGGAAGGAGGACATACACATGCAGTCGATTTCCCTGCCCGATGCCGCGCCGGCATCTCCATCTGTGCTTCCGCGCAATTTTGTCGAGCATCTGCAGGCACTGGCTGCGCAGCGGCCGGATGTGCCATGGCTGACCGTGGTGGATGAAGTCCAGGGCCAGCGCCGTGAAATCACGCTCACCTATGGTGAATTCGAGCAGCGCGTGCGCTCGCTGGCGGCAAAGCTCCAGAGCCGGTTCGCCGTCGGTGCGCGTGCACTCGTGCTGCTGGACAACGATGAACACTATGCCGTCAGCATGCTGGCCTGCTTCTACAGCGGGGTCATCGCCGTGCCGGTGTTTCCGCCCGAGTCCCAGCGGCCGCAGCATCTGGCGCGCTTGCAGGGCATTCGCCGGGATAGCGGGGCGGAATGCGTGCTCACGGCCAGTGCATGGACATCCTTGTGCCGTGCTGCATTCGATGGCCTGGAAACCATTGCCGTGGATGCGCTGGATGAGGCGCTCGCGCAGTCCTGGCGGCCGTTCGACCCTGCTGCGCAGGATATTGCCTTTCTGCAGTACACCTCGGGTTCCACGGGAAATCCCAAGGGCGTGATGGTCACGCACGGCAATCTGATGGCCAACGAGCGCTGCATCCAGGCCGGCATGGGCCTGGGAGCGGAAGACCGCTTCGTGTCCTGGGCACCGCTGTACCACGACATGGGGCTCATTGGCGGCCTGCTGCAGCCGCTCTACAGTGGCGCATCGCTGGTGCTCATGTCGCCCCGCTATTTCCTGGAGCGGCCTGTGCGCTGGCTCGAACAAGTGAGCCGCCATCGCGCAACGGTCAGTGGCGGCCCCGATTTCGCGTACCGGCTTTGCCTGGAGCGCATCAGCGAAGCGCAACTGGCGGCATTGGATCTCTCGCACTGGCGCGTGGCCTATAGCGGCGCGGAGCCCGTGCGCGCGGACACGATGGCTGACTTCGCAAGGCATGTGGCCCCGGCCGGCTTCGATGCGGGTGCGGTGTATGCCTGCTACGGGCTGGCGGAAGCCACGCTCTACGTCACCGGAGGGGGACGGGGGCAGGGCCTGTGGGCGCGTGGATTCTCCGCCGATGCGCTGGCGGTGGGCGCCGCCACTGCGGACGGGCAGGGCCCGCTGCTCGTGGGCTGCGGGAAGGCCGCGGCGGACCATGCCGTGGCGGTGATGGACGTGCAGTCGCTCGTGCCCGTGGAGCCGGGCAGCATCGGAGAGATCTGGGCCAGTGGGCCCAGCATCGCTGCGGGCTACTGGGGGCGGGAGGCCGAAACCGCACAGACCTTCGTGGAGCACGATGGGCGGCGCTGGCTGCGCACGGGCGACCTGGGCTTCGTCCTTGAAGACCAGCTCGTGGTGACGGGCCGTTTGAAGGACCTCATCATCCTGCGCGGGCACAACGTGTATCCGCAGGACGTGGAGCGGGCGATCGAAGCCGAGGTCGAGGCCGTGCGCAAGGGCCGTGTCGCGGTCTTCCCCGTGCAGGGCGTTCAGTCCGAGGGCATTGGTGCGGCCGTGGAGGTGTCGCGCGGCATGCAGAAGCTGGTGCCGCCCGAGAAGCTCGTGGAGGTCCTGAGCGCTGCGGTGAGCGAGGCCGTGGGCGAGCCGCTCTCGGTCGTCCTGCTGCTGGAGCCCGGCACCCTGCCCAAAACCACCAGCGGCAAGCTGCAACGCAGCGCCTGCCGCGCCGCTTGGAAGGATCGCACGCCCGATGCCTATGCCATCTACGAATGGGGCGATTTCGTCCGGGGCGGTCCGCAGCGGATGCCGTCGCAGGCCGCTGACCTGACCCCCCTGGAGCAAATCCTGTCGGATCTCTGGCGCAATGTGCTGCGCCTGGATGCCGCGCGTCCGCTGGACCCCGATGCCCACTTCTTCGTGCTGGGGGGCAATTCGCTGGCGGCCACCCAGGCGGCGGCCCGCATCGGGCAGCAGTGGGGTATTGCATTCACTCCACGGGACATCTTCGAGCATCCACGACTGCGGCACTGTGCCGAGGCCGTGCAGCGGGCCCAGGCCCAGGGGGCGGGCGGCCATGCCGCAAGCCCGTCCGCGCCTCCTCTGGAGCGGCTGCCGGACGCCCTGCGGCAGGGGCCTCTTGCGCTCTCCCATGCGCAGGCCCGCCAATGGTTCCTCTGGAAGATGGACCCGAACCAGGCCGCCTACCACGTGGGCGTGGCGCTGCGGCTTTCGGGGCCCCTGGAGAGCGATGCGCTGCGCGCCGCTCTGGACGACGTCGCGCGCCGCCACGAGTCTTTGCGAACGTGCTTCGGAGAAGGCCCGGATGGAGCGCCTTTCCAGCAGATCAGCGATGCGCCATGGCCGGCCCTGGAGGTCATCGACCTGGAAGCGGTACCGGCAGCGCGGCGCGAATCCCTGCTGAATGAAACGCTCCAGCGCCTGCAGTCCGAGCCCTTCGATCTGTTGCGCGGTCATCCCTGGCGGGTTCTGCTGGTGCGCATGGATACCGACAGGCATGTACTCGCGGTGGTGATGCACCACATCCTGTCCGATGGCGCGTCCCTGCAGGTCTGGGCATTGGAATGGATCGAGGCCTATGCCGCGCGCAGCCAGGGGTTGACCGTGCAGGAGGGCGCGCCGGCGGTGCAGGTGGTGGACTATGCGGCATGGGCCCGGTCGCGCCTGGATGCCGGCGAGGGAGCCCGGCAACTGGCATGGTGGCGGGACTTGCTGGGCGAGCGTCCTGTCGCCTGCGAGCTGCGAACGGATCATCCGCGTGCGGCGCGGGCGGCCTATACGGCGTCGCGCCATGCCTTCGATCTTCCGCGGCCGCTGATTCAGAAGCTGCAGGCCCTGCGGCATCGCCTGGGCGCGACGTCCTTCATGGTGCTGCTGGCAGCCTTGCACATGCTGTTGCATCGCTACACGGGGCAGGCCAGCGTCCGGGTCGGCGCGGCCATCGCCCATCGCGGGCGGCCCGAGTGCGATCGCCTCATTGGTCTGCTGGTCAACACCCTGGTGCTGCCCGCGAATGTGGACGGGCGCGCATCGCTCGAAGCGGTGTTGCAGCAGGCGCGCGAGACCGTGCTCGGGGCCCATGCCCACCAGGACCTGCCGTTCGACCAACTCGTGGACGCATTGCGGCCCGAGCGCAGCGCCAGCCTGAGCCCGCTGTTCCAGGTCATGCTCAATCACCTCGTGGATGACACGCGGGCCGTGCAGGCCCTTCCGGGGCTGACCGTGGAAGCCGAGCCGCTGCAGGGGCCGCAGGCCCAGTTCGAACTCGTGCTGGAAGCGCGGGAGCGGGAGGACGGGGCGATCTCCCTCACGTGGGTGTATGCGCGGGAGCTTTTCGAGCCCGACACCATCGAGCGCCTGGCGGCCCATTACCTTGCCGTGCTGGAGGCCTTGGCCCATGCACCCGGGCAGGCGGTGGGCGCGGTGGAACTGCTGTCGCACCGGGAGCGTGAGCGCCTCGAAGCCTGGGGCCGTAACGTCCTGCGCGAAAGTGCGCACCGGCCCGTGCACCAGAGCTTCGAAGCCCATGCCGCACGGCAGCCGCAGGCCGTGGCCCTGCTGTTTGGCGAGCAGGCCCTCACGTACGCGGAGTTGAATCGCCGTGCCAACCGCCTGGCGCACCAACTGCGGCACCAGGGGCTGCACCCTCACGCCGTCGTGGGTTTGTGCATGCACCGGTCGGTGGAAATGATCGTGGCCATGCTGGCGGTCATGAAGGCTGGCGCGGCCTATCTGCCGCTGGACCCGGACTATCCCGCCGACCGGCTGGCCTATACGGCCCGGCACAGTGGCTTGGTGATGCTGCTCACGCACGGGGCCGCATCGCATGCCGTGCCCCGGCAGGACGGGTTGCGCGTGGTGGATGTGGATGCCATCGCGAACGGGCAGGAGCCGCAGGAAGTGGTGGGCAATCCGGATATCCCGGTGCACGGGGATCAGCTTGCCTATGTGATCTACACCTCGGGTTCCACGGGCCGACCCAAGGGCGTTGCCGTCCGGCATGCGGCGCTGCACACCTGTATGGCGTGGATGCAGAGCACCTATGGCCTGGCATCCACGGACACGGTGCTGCACAAGGCACCTTTCGGTTTCGACGTGTCGTGCTGGGAGATTTTCTGGCCACTGACCGCCGGTGCGCGGCTGGTAGTGGCGCCACCGGGTGCGCACCGCGACCCGGAGCAACTGGTGGGTCTCATCGAGCGCCACCAGATCACGACGCTGAACTTCGTGCCGTCGATGCTGCAGGCGTTCCTCGACCATCCCGGCATCGAGTCGCGCACCCGCCTGCGGCACATCATCTGCGGTGGAGAAGCGATGCCGGAAGCGTTGCAGCGCGAGGCCTTGCGGCGTTTGCCCGGCGCGACCCTGCAGAACCTCTACGGACCGACCGAGACGACGATCCACGTGACGCGCTGGACCTGCCTCGACAGGGGCGGGCCCGTTCCCATCGGCCAGCCGATCAGCGAGACCGAGGCCTGGGTGCTCGACACGGGGCTGAACCCCACGCCCCAGGGGGTGGCCGGCGAGCTGTACATCGGCGGGGCGCTGCTGGCCCGTGGATACCTGGGGCAGCCCGGCCTGACGGCGGAGCGCTTCGTGGCGCATCCGCATGCGGCGGGGCAGCGGCTCTACCGCACCGGGGACTGGGTGCGCTGGAATGCGGAGGGCCAGCTGGAATACTTCGGGCGCATCGACCACCAGGTCAAGCTGCGCGGGCTGCGCATCGAACTGGGCGAGATCGAATCCCGGCTGCGGTCCGAGGCCGGCGTGAGGGATGCGGTCGCGGTGGTCCGCGGCCAAGCCGGCGAGGAGGTTCTCGTGGCCTATGTGGC
Source organism: Paracidovorax anthurii (assembly GCF_003269065.1). Classification (GTDB taxonomy): domain Bacteria; phylum Pseudomonadota; class Gammaproteobacteria; order Burkholderiales; family Burkholderiaceae_C; genus Paracidovorax; species Paracidovorax anthurii. The sequence continues at coordinate 102,538 of NZ_QLTA01000012.1, read as the reverse complement.
GGGAGATGCCGACGCCACCCGCCTGAGGGAGGCGCTGGTTCGGCAATTGCCCGACTACATGGTGCCGCGTGCCATCACCCTCCTGGAGGCCTTGCCGCTGAATGCGAACGGCAAGGTGGATCGCGCGGCGCTGCCCGAGCCCGACGGGATCGCTGCGACCCGTGTCCACCGCGCTCCCGAAGGCGCGACGGCGCAGAAGCTGGCCGCGCTGTGGAGCGAGCTGCTCGGCGTCGAGCCGGTGGGGATGAACGACAACTTCTTCGACCTGGGCGGGCACTCCCTGCTCTTGATCCGTGCCCACCGGATGCTGCAGGAACGCTGGGGCTGGACGCTGCCGCTGGTGGATCTTTTCCAGCACCCCACCGTGGAGACGCTTGCCAGCCATATCGACCGGCAGTCGGCGCATGGCGCGCAGGCGGCTGACACCTCTGCCGCGAAGGCGGCCGACGACCGCGCATTGCGCCAGCGCGCAGCCCTGCTGCAGCGCCGCGCCCTCACCCAAGGAATCCAAGGATGAACACCACTGCGAGCGAACCCACCGGCCTGGAGATCGCCATCGTCGGCATGGCCTGCCGTTTTCCCGGCGCGCCGGACGTGGAGACGTTCTGGCAGCGGATCCGCGACGGCGTGGAGTCGGTGAAGCACTACAGCGATGCCGAACTCGATGCCCTTGGCGTGCCGCCGTCGCTGCGCGACGACCCGGATTACGTCAAGGCGGGCGTGCCCCTGGAGGGCCACGACCGCTTCGATGCCGAATTCTTCGGTTTCACGCCCCGCGAAGCCGAGCTGCTGGACCCGCAGCAGAGGCTTTTCCTGGAGTGTGCCTGGTCGTCGCTGGAGCATGCGGGCTGCGATCCTGCCCGCTGGCCCGGCAAGGTGGGGGTGTACGGGGGGGAAGGCCCCAACGTGTACCTGATGCGCAACCTGCTGCCTTCCTCGGGGCTCGATGCGGGCGCGGGCATCGCGGACGTGCTCGGCCTCATGGGCGCCAATGCCTCCAGCTCGCTCTGCACCCGGGTGGCCTACAAGCTGAACCTGCGCGGGCCGGCCGTGAGCGTGCAGACGGCCTGCTCGACCTCGCTCATGGCCGTGCACATGGCCGGCCAGGCCCTGCTGGCCCATGAGTGCGATATGGCGCTGGCCGGCGGCGTGTGGCTCAACCTGCTCCAGCAGGGGGGCTACCGCTACCAGGCAGGAGCGATTCTTTCGCCGGATGGCCATTGCCGCGCCTTCGATGCCGATGCCGCAGGCACCGTGATCGGCAGCGGCGCTGGTGTGGTGGCGCTCAAGCGCCTGGACGATGCGCTGCGCGATGGCGACACCATCCATGCCGTCATCAAGGGCAGCGCCGCCAACAACGACGGCGCGGCCAAGGTGGGGTTCACCGCGCCCAGCGTGGATGGGCAGGCCGAGGTGATCCGATCGGCCCAGCTCATCGCGGGCGTCTCGGCCGACACCATCGGCTATGTCGAGGCGCACGGTACGGGAACGGCCCTGGGCGACCCCATCGAGATCGCTGCGCTCACGCAGGCCTTCCGCGCCGATACCGCGCGCCGCGGCTATTGCGCCGTCGGATCGGTGAAAACCAATGTCGGGCACCTGGATGCGGCCGCCGGAGTGGCGGGACTCATCAAGGCCGCGATGGCGCTCAAGAGTGCCGAATTGCCGCCCAGCCTGAACCTGAGCAAGCCGCACCCGCAGATCGATTTCGCGGCCAGTCCGTTCTATGTCAACACCGCGCTCCAGCCCTGGCCGCAGGGCGCTTTTCCTCGCCGCGCCGGAGTGAGCTCTTTCGGCATCGGCGGCACCAACGTGCACGTGGTGCTGGAGGAAGCGCCGGCCATTGCCCTGCAGGGCGCGCGGCGGGAGCCTCTCTCCTGGGAGCTGCTGCCCGTGTCCGCGCGCAGCGAGGCCGCGCTGGAGCAAAGCCGGGCACGGCTGGCGTCGCACCTGCGCGGGCAGCCGGGGCTGCCGTTGCAGGACGTGGCCCATACCTTGCAGAGCGGGCGCCGGGCCTGGCCCTGGCGCACGGCCGTGGTGGCCTATGAACCCGGGCTTGCGGCCCAGCGGCTGGAGGCGCCGTTGCCGGCGCCTGTGCGGGTGCCGTCGTCTCCGCCCGAAGTGGTGTTCCTGTTCCCGGGGGCGGGGTCGCAGCACGTGCGCATGGCGGAGTCGCTGTACCGCCGCAGCCAGGTTTTCCGCGAGGCGCTGGACCAATGCGCCGGCGTGTTGCAGCAGGCCGTGGGCATGGACTTGCTGTCGCTGCTGTTTCCCGCGCCGGACCAGGAAACCGTGGCCGCGCAGCGGCTCGCGGGCATCGAGTTCTCGCAACCCGCACTGTTCGCGGTCGAGTACGCCATGGCCCGATGGTGGATGTCGTGCGGCGTGCGTCCCGCTTTGATGCTGGGGCACAGCCTTGGCGAGTACGTGGCGGCCTGCCTGGCGGGCGTCTTCGCGCCCGATGATGCACTGCGCATCGTGGCGTGGCGCAGCCAGCTCATGGCGGGGCTTCCGCCCGGGGCCATGAGCGCCGTGGCGCTTTCCGGGCAGGACGTGGCGCCCTGGCTGGCCGACGGCTGCGATCTGGCCGCCGTCAACGGCGAGGCCCTGAGCGTGCTGTCCGGCCCGCCGCAGGCCGTCGAGGAGGCCGAGCAGGCGCTGCGCGAGCGCGGGCATTCGCCGCGCCGCCTGCACGTGTCGGTGGCCTGCCACTCCTGGATGGTGGATCCCATCGTCGCGGAGCTGGAGCGCCGCGTGGCCTCCGTGCCACGCCACGCGCCGCGCATCCCGTTCCTCTCCAACGTGACGGGCGCTCTCATCACGGACCAGGAGGCCACGAGTCCCGCCTATTGGGGGCGGCATCTGCGTGGCACCGTGCGCTTCCATGAGGGGCTGGGCGTGGTTTTCTCGCGGCCGGGGCGTGCCGTCCTGGAGGTGGGCCCTGGAGAGGCCCTGGCGGGGCTTGCGCGCCAGCATGCCGGTGCGCGGGGCGCGGCCGGCGTGTGGTCCAGCCAGGCCCATCCGCAGCAGGAGGAGCGACACGATCCGCAACGGGTGCAGGCGGTGGCCGGCCTGTGGACTGCCGGCGTGGAGATCGATTGGGATGCCTTGCGGGATGGGGCGGGCCGCCGGCGCGTGCCCCTGCCGACCTATCCCTTCCAGCGCCAGCGTTTCTGGGTGCAGCCGACCCTCGCGGGCACTCGGCAGGCGGGTCCCACGCAGGCTCCAGGCCTGTTCTACCGGCCGGGCTGGCGCAGCGCGGCCGAGCATCCGACCGTGCCCGCCGAGGCTCCCAAGGCGGGCGACGGCGTGCTGCTGTTGGACGGCGAAGGGTTGTCTCTGACCGGGCGGCTGGCGGCACTTCTGGAGGCGCGCGGCGCGCGCGTGGTGCGTGCCAGTGCCGCCGGGCGGTTCGAATGCCTGGCGCCGGGCCGTTACGGCATGCGCATGGCCGAGCGCGCCGACCATGCCGCCCTGTGGCGCGAAGCCGGTCCGATATCCCATGTGTTCCATCTCGGGAGCCTGGATGGCAACCAGCCCGCGGCATCCCTTGCGCAGGTGTGGGACCGTGGCTACTTCAGCCTGATGGCATTCGCCCAGGGGCTGGAGGACGTGGGCGGCGGCGGCACGCTGGCGCTCACGGTGGTCACGGACCGGCTGGAGGAAGTGGCCGGCACCGAGGCGCTGGCGCCGGAGAAAGCCACGGTTCTGGGGATCGCCAAAGTCATGGGGCAGGAAATGCCGCTGCTGGCCTGCCGCGTGGTGGATGTCGTCCTGCCCGCGCCGGGCAGCGTGTCGGAGGTGGCGCTTGCCGCCGCTCTGGCCGACGAACCCGCGCAGCCGCGCGATGAGTTCCTGGTGGCGTGGCGGGGTGCGAACCGCTGGGTCCGGACCTACGAGCCCGTTCCGACACCGCCCGTGCAGGAGCGCAGGCTGCGTGAGGAGGGGGTCTATCTGATTACCGGGGGGCTGGGCGGCGTGGGCCTGGCTTTCGCGCGCCATCTGGGGCGCACCTGCCGCGCGCGGCTGGTGCTGATGGGCCGCACGCCGCTGCCCGCGCGCGAGGACTGGCCTGCACTGCTGGCACGGCCCGACCTGCCCGCCGCGCAGCGCCGCCGGCTGGAGCAACTGCAGGACCTGGACGACCAGGGCGTGGCCTGGATGGCCGTGGCCGCCGATGCCACCGATCCGGCCCAGTGGCGCGCGGCGCTGGAGGCCGTGCACGGGCGCTTCGGCCCGGTGAATGGCGTGATCCATGCAGTCCTGGAGCCCGGCCAGGGCATGCTGGCGGGCCGTACCCGGGCCCAGGTGGAAGCCGCTTTCGCTCCCAAGATCCAGGGAACGCTGGCGATGCTGGACGCGCTGCGGGGCGAGCCGCTGGATTTCGTGCTGCTGTGTTCCTCGGTGGCCAGCCTGATCGGCGGCCTGGGGCGCAGCGATTACGCCGCCGCCAATGCCTGCCTCGACGCGATGGCCGTTGCCTGGCGGCGGTACGGGGCGTTCCCGCTCTTCTCGGTCAACTGGGATGCCTGGCGCGATGTGGGCATCGCCGTGGACATGGACATGCCCGAGGGCGTGGGGCTGGACGAGCAGGCCGGGGTGCGGGCCTTCGAGCAGATCGTGAACGGCCCCGCAGTGCCGCAGACCATCGTTTCGGTCGGATCGCTGGCGGAGCGCCTGCGGCCGTTGGACGGGCTGGTGGATGCGCTGGACAGCGAGGCGGCGGCCTCGGCGGCGCCGCGCGGCACCAGCCATCCGCGTCCCCCGCTGTCCACGCCCTACCGGGCTCCCGGGGACGAACTGGAAATGGCCCTGGCGGCCTTCTGGATCGATGCCCTGGGCATCGACGGCGTGGGCGTGGATGACAACCTGTTCGAGCTGGGCGGCGATTCGCTCCTGGCGATCCGGCTGCTGTCGCGGGTGCGCAAGGCCTACGGCGTGGAGATCCATCCCGCATCGTTCTTCAAGGCGCCCACCGTCGCCGAGCTGGCGCAGCTCGTGGAGTTGCGGCTCATCGAGGACATCGAACGCCAGTCGTCCTCCGTCCCCCTGACCACCGATTGAGTGCATCCCATGAGCGAAGGTAATTCTCTTTCCGAGCGCCGAGCGCGCCTCACACCCGAGCAGCAGAAGCTGCTGCAGCAGAGGCTGCGCGGGCAGTCGCCCCATGCCGGCGGATCGCCGCAGTCCACCGCTTCGGCGGAGACCCGTGTACCGCGCATGGCACCGCCCGCGGGCACCGAAGTGCCCATGTCCTGGGCCCAGCAGGGCCAGTGGTTTCTGTGGCGCCTGGATCCTGGCAACACGGCTTACCACGTGGGGGGCGGACTGGAACTGAGCGGTCCGCTGGACCCCGAGGCCCTGGATGCGGCCCTGCAGGCGCTGGTGCGCCGCCATGAGGCCCTGCGAACCGTGTTCGGCGCCGCGGACGACGGCGTGCCTTGGCAGCGCGTGTTGCCCGCACTGGAGCTGGAGATGCCCCGCATCGATCTGTCGGGGCTGGACGCGGCCGGGCGCGATGCGCGTCTGGAGGCCGTGGCGGCCCAGGTGTGCCGTGCACCGTTCGATCTCGGGGCGGGGCCGCTGCTGCGCTGCGCGCTCGTGCGGCTGGGCCCCCAGTCGCACCGCTTGCTGCTGATGATGCACCACATCATCTCCGACGCCTGGACCGTGGAGCGCGTGCTCGACGAATGGGCGCAGACCTATGGGGCTGCCGTGCAGGGGCGGGCCGGGCTGCCGGACCTCCCGGAGCCCGAGATCCGGTACGTGGACTTCGCGCTCTGGCAGCGCCAATGGCTGCAGGGCCCTGAAGGCGAGCGGCAGCGTGCCTACTGGACGCAGCAGCTCGGGGGCGATGCCCCTGTGGTGCAACTGGGCCGGGGGGCCTCGACGGCCGGTGATGCGCCGCAAGCCGCGCAGCACCTGCTGGAGATTTCCCCGGAGCTGGCCGAAGGGCTGCGGCGCCGGGCGCGCGCGCAGGGCACCACCGTGTTCTGCGCGCTGCTGGCCGCGTTCCAGGCACTGCTGTTTCGCCACTCGGGCCATGAAACGCTGCGAGTAGGCGTGCCGGTGGCGGGCCGCAACCTGCCGGAGACGGCCGGTGTGGCCGGCATCTTCATCAACACCGTGGTGATGCAGGCGCGCGTGCATCCGGGGCTGACGTTGGCCGAACTGCTGGCCCAGGTCCATGCGACCGCTCTGGAGGCCCGGGCCCATGAGGACCTGCCCTTCGAACACCTGGTCCAGGTGCTGCGGCCGGACCGTTCCGCCGCAGGTGCCGGCCTGTTCCAGGTGATGTTCAACCACCTCGGGGAAGGCGACCGGCCTCTGCGCGGCTGGACGGGTCTGGACGTGCGCCGGGTGGATCTGGAGATGCGTGCCGCGCCGTTCGAGTTGACGCTGGAGACCATGGAGCGCGCCGACGGCGGCATGCGCGCCGCATTCCGCTATGTACCGGACCGCCTGCAGGCGCAGGATGCCGCGCGCCTCGCGGGCCACTACCTGCGGTTGCTGGAAGCGCTGTCGTCAGGCGGCGCGATGGCGGTGGGGGAGGTGCAGATGCTGGGGCAGGAGGAGCGGCAGGGGCTGTGGAAGTGGTCGGTCAACGACGAGCAACTGCAGGGATGCGGGCTGGTGCACCGGAGGTTCGAGGCGTGTGTGCAGCGGCATGCGGATGCGCTGGCGCTGGTGTACGGGGACGAGAGCCTGACGTACGGGCAGCTCAATGAGCGGGCGAACCGCCTGGCGCACCGGCTGCGCGAGAGGGGTGTGGGCCCGGACGTTCTGGTGGGGGTGTTGCTGCCTCGGAGCGTGGAGCTGGTGGTGGCGCTGCTGGGGGTGATGAAGGCCGGAGGCGCATACGTGCCGCTGGACCCGGAGCTGCCGACGGAGCGGCTGGCGTACATGGTGGGGGACTGCGCGCCGGCGCTGGTGCTGGCGAGCGAGGCGACGAGGGACTGCCTGCCAGAGGGGCAGGGGGTGCCGGTGCTGGAATTGCCGCTGCAAGGCGATGCGGAGGTGTGCGATGCAGGCGACCCGCGGGTGGAGCTGCACGGTGAGAGCCTGGCCTACGTGATCTACACGTCGGGCTCGACGGGGCGGCCCAAGGGGGCGGGGAACCGGCACGGGGCGCTGGCCAACCGGATCGAGTGGATGCAGCAGGCGTATGGACTGGGAGCGGGGGACACGGTGCTGCAGAAGACGCCGTTCGGCTTCGACGTGTCGGTGTGGGAGTTCTTCTGGCCGCTGGCGGTGGGGGCGAGGCTGGCGGTGGCGCCGCCGGGAGCGCACCGTGAGCCGGTGCAGCTGCAGGAGCTGATCCGGCGGCACGGGGTGAGCACGATCCACTTCGTGCCCTCGATGCTGCAGGCGTTCCTGGCGCATGCGGACCTGGGGGCGTGCGAGAGCCTGCGGCACATCGTGTGCAGCGGGGAGGCGCTGGCGGAGCAGACGGTGCGGCAGGTGTTGGAGCGGCGCAAGGGAGTGGGGCTGCACAACCTGTACGGTCCGACGGAGGCGGCGATCGACGTGACGCACTGGAGCTGCGGGGAGCAGGACCGGGGGGCGGTGCCGATAGGCAGGCCGATCGCGGGGCTGCGCACGCACGTGCTGGACGGGGGGCTGGAGCCGGTGCCGCAGGGTGTGGCGGGAGAGCTGTACCTGGGGGGCGTGGGGCTGGCGCGGGGGTATGCGGGCAGGCCGGGGTTGACGGCGGAGAGGTTCGTGGCCGATCCGAGGCAGGCGGGGCAGAGGCTGTACAGGACGGGGGATCTGGTGCGCTGGAGGGAGGACGGGGTGCTGGAGTACCTGGGGAGGCTGGACCACCAGGTGAAGATCCGCGGGTTGCGGATAGAGCTGGGGGAGATAGAGGCGGCGTTGCTGGGCAGCGCGGGGGTGAGGGAGGCGGTGGTGGTGGCGGTGCCCGGGGCGGGTGGGGGCTCGCCATCGCTGGTGGCGTACTGCAGCGCGCGGGCGGGGGTGCAGTTGGAGGTGGAGGGGCTGCGCGGGGAGCTGACGCGGGGGCTGCCGGAGTACATGGTGCCGGGGCGGATAGTGGTGCTGGATGCGCTGCCGTTGAGCGCGAACGGGAAGGTGGACCGCAAGGCGCTGCCGGCGCCGGGCGCGGGGGCGCAGAGGGTCTTCGAGGCTGCGCGGGGAGAGACCGAACTGGCCATCGCACGCATATGGGCCGAGGTGCTGGGGCTGGATGCCGACCGCATCGGGCGGCGGGACCACTTCTTCGAATGCGGTGGCGATTCGCTGGCCTTGCTGTCGGTGCAGGCGCAGGTGCACCAGCGGCTGGGCCTGCAGTTGCCGCTGCGGGCGTATTTCGAGAATCCCACCCTGGCCGCGGTGGCGGCGCTGGTGGATTCGCACCGTGAATCCGCGGCCCGCGACGAGGCATCGGACGTGCTGCGCATGGCCGCGCTGCTCGACGCATTGGAGGCATGAGAATGGGCCTGGACAAGCACGAGATCGCGGCACGCTTCGCGCAACTGCCGCCCGAGAAGCAGCGGCTCTTCCTGCAGGCCTTGCAGGGCCAGGGCGTGGATTTCGCGCGGCTGCCGATCGTTCCACTGAAGGACCGATCGGCCGCCGTGGCGTCCCACGGGCAGTGGCGCCAGTGGTTTCTCTGGCAGATGGACCGTGGCAGCGCGGCCTACCACATCATCGGCGCCCTGCGGCTGAGCGGGGAGGTGGACACCGGCGCGCTGCAGGCCAGCATCGACGGGCTGCTGGAGCAGCACGATTCCTTGCGGACCGTGTTCCAGGCGCATGAGGACGGACTGTGCGTGCCGCGCGTGCACGCAGGCGGCCGGGAAGGCTGGGAGTTCCACCCCGTCGATGTGTCGGCAGAAGGGGCCGAGGGGGCGCTGGAGCGGGCCGACCGGGAGGCCCGGCGGATCAGCCAGTTGCCCTTCGATCTGGAGCGGGGGCCGCTGCTGCGCGTGGGCCTGGTCCGCATGGCGCCCTCGGACCATCTGCTGGTGCTGGCGATGCACCACATCATCTCCGACGGCTGGTCGATGCGGATCCTCGTGGAGGATCTGATGGCGCTCTACGGCGCGCACCGGGGCGGCGTGCCCAGCCTCTTGCAGCGCACGGCCGTGGGCTATGCCGACTATGCCACCTGGCAGAGGAACTGGCTGGAGGCGGGCGAGCGGGATCGCCAGCTGGCCTACTGGACCGCGCAGCTGGGCCCGGCCACGCCCGTGCTGGAGCTGCCCGCCGACCAGCCGCGCCGCCCGGGGGGGCGGCCCGGCGTGGCGAAGCACTCGGTGCGCCTGCAGGCTGATCGGGTCCGGCCTCTGCGGGACCGCGCCCATGGCGCGGGCACGACCCTGTTCACCGTGCTGCTGGCGGGCTTCCAGGTACTGCTGCACCGGCTCACGGGCGAGGGCGACATCCGTGTCGGCGTGCCGGTGGCCAACCGCGCGCGGCCCGAGGTCGAGCGGGTCATCGGCCTGTGCGTGAACACCCAGGTGCAGCGCAACGTGATGGAGGGGCGCACGCCGCTCTCCGGGGTGCTGGCCCGCGCCAGGGAGGCCGTGCTGGGCGCCCAGGCGTGCCAGGACCTGCCGTTCGAGCAACTGGTGGAGGCGCTGTGCCCGGAGCGGGCCGACGGCGTGAATCCGCTGTTCCAGGTGATGTTCGACCACGCGCCGGCCCGGGCGGTGGACATGTCGCGGTTGCCCGGCCTCGTGGTCGAGGAGTACGCCCTGGCGGCGCCCGAGGCGCAGTTCGAGCTGGTGCTGGGCACCCGCGAGGAGGCCGATGGCGGGCTGCAGGTGCAGTTCATGTATGCCGCCGAGCGCTTCCTGCCGGAGACCGTGGCGCGCTTCGCGGAGGCCTATGCCGCGATCCTGCAGGCCCTGGCCGCGGACATCGATGGCGTGGTGGGCGACATCCGCATCCTCGGCGAGGGCGACCGGGCGGCCCTGCGGCGCTGGAGTGCCAACCCCTGCGAAGAGCTGGTCCACGAGCGGGTGCACGAGGCCATTGCCCGGCAGGCGCGCGAGCGGCCCGGCGCGGTGGCGCTGCTGTTCGGCGACGAGGCCCTCGACTATGCGACGCTGGATGAACGGGCCAACCGGCTGGCCCACCGCCTGAGGGCGCTGGGTGTCGGGCCGGATGTGCGGGTGGGTATCGCGATGGAGCGCAGCACCGAGATGGTGGTGTCCTGGCTCGCGGTGCTCAAGGCGGGCGGCGCATACCTGCCGCTCGATCCCGACTATCCGCCGCAGCGGCTGGCCTATATGGTCGAAGACAGCGGCGTGCGGTGGGTGCTGGCGCATGGCGCCACGCGGGGCTGTTTCGAGGTGGCCGCCGGCGTGGAATGGGTGGACGTGGATGCGCTCGACCTCTCCGGCGAGCCGTCCGCCGATCCGGGCGTGGCCGTGCACGGCGAGAACCTGGCCTACGTGATCTACACCTCGGGCTCCACCGGCCGGCCCAAGGGCGCGGCCGTCCGGCATGCGGCCCTGGGCAGTTGCATGGCCTGGATGCAGCGCACCTATGGCCTTGCGCCGGAGGATGCCGTGCTGCACAAGGCCCCCTTCGGCTTCGACGTGTCGGTGTGGGAGATGTTCTGGCCGCTCACCGTGGGGGCCCGGCTCGTCGTGGCCCGCCCGGGAGACCACCGCGATCCGGAGCGCATCGTCGAGCTGATCCAGCGCCACCGCGTGACCACGCTGAACTTCGTGCCCTCGATGCTGCAGGCCTTTCTGGCGCATCCCGGCATCGAGGAGCGCACGGGGCTGCGGCACATCATCTGCGGCGGCGAGGCGATGCCGGTGCAGACGCAGCGCGAGGCGCTGCGGCGGCTCCAGGGCGCCACGCTGCAGAACCTCTACGGTCCGACGGAGACCACGATCCACGTCACGCAGTGGACCTGCCGCGACGACGGGCGCAACGCCGTGCCGATCGGCAACCCCATCAGCGGGACCCGTGCCCACGTGCTCGATGCGCACCTGAACCCCGCGCCCATCGGCGTGCCGGGAGAGCTCTACATCGGCGGCATCAGCCTGGCGCGGGGCTACCTGAACCGGCCCGGGCTCACGGCCGAACGCTTCGTGGCCGATCCGCAGGACCCGCGCGGCGGGCGTCTCTACCGCACGGGCGATCTCGTGCGCTGGAGCGCGCAGGGGCATATCGAGTACCTGGGCCGCATCGACCATCAGGTGAAGATCCGGGGCCTGCGCATGGAGCTGGGCGAGATCGAGGCGCAGATCTGCGCGCAGCCCGGGGTGCGCGAGGCCGCGGTGGTGGCGCGGGACGGCGCCACGGGCACGCGGCTGGTGGGCTATGTGGTGCCGCGCGAAGGGTGCGTGGTCGATCCCGTGGCGCTGCGCCGGAGCCTGACCCAGGCGCTGCCCGACTACATGGTGCCGCGCGACATCGCCTTGCTGGATGCGCTGCCGCTGAGCGCGAACGGCAAGGTGGACCGGCAGGCCCTGCCCGCGCCGGCGGAGCCCCTGGACGGCCAGGCGCAGGCCGTGCCGGACGAGCCGGTGGCGCGCCGTCTGGCGGGGCTGTGGCAGGAGGTGCTGCGGGTGCCGAGCGTGGGCGGGCAGGACAATTTCTTCGAGCGGGGCGGTGATTCGCTCCTGTGCCTGCAGTTGCTGGCCCGCATCCGCAAGGCGTTTCCGGGGGCCGAGGGCTTCGGGCTGGCCGACGTGATGCAGTCCGCGCACCTGCTCGACATGGCGCAGCGGCTGCGCGACCAGGATGCGCCGCCAGCGCACGATGCGGTCTGCCTGCAGGCCGGCGGCAGCGGCGTGCCGCTCTTTTGCCTGCCGGGGCTGGTCGTCAACACGCGGGAGTTCCAGCCGCTCGCGCAGGCGCTGGGCGGGCTGCGGCCGGTCTTCGGTTTCGTGAGCCATGTCTATACGCGCCACCGCTGGCAGGGGTTCGACATTCCGGCCCTGGCGGCGCGCTACGCGGATTTCATCGCCGCGCATGCCCGGGACGGGCGCTGCGCCCTGCTGGGCTGGTCCATCGGCGGCGAACTCGCGTACGAGGTGGCGCGGCAGCTGCAGGGCCGGGTGGAGGTCGTGTTCTGCGCCATGGTGGACGTGTTCGAAGGCGAGCCCATGCAGCCCGCGCGCGCCTTGTCCGGGCCGGAGCGGGCCAGCGCGGCCGAGGCGCTGCGGCAGTGGCTGGAGCGCTCGACGATGCGCGGGCGCTGGGAGGCGCTCCTGGCGCGCATGACCGCAGCGGAGCGCGATTGGGTGGCCGAGCGCATGCTGGAGGCCGCCGGGGCGTTCCCGCTCGACGGCAGCGGCGACGACGCGCACGAGTACCTGCTCTGGGCCACGCTGGACAGCCGCATGTGGCAGGCCCGGATGCACTTCGGGGCCCAGGATCTGCCGGTGCACGTGTTCCAGGCGGAGGCCTCGCTGCACCGGACCCCGGCGCTGCGGCGCTGGGATGCGCATGCCCGCGTGGTGGAGAGCGGCGTCGTCGCCGGAGCGGACCACCTCTCCATCATCGGCCATCCGCAGTTCTGCCAGCGGCTGCGCGCGCACATCGATGCGGTGGACGAAGCCCGGGCCGACGCGGTGGAGCCTGCGGACGCGGTGTGATCGGCGCAGGCCAGGGGCCACGCCTCTGGCGGGTACGCCGCCCCAATGAAAAAAGCCGAACGCGATGCGTTCGGCTTTTTTCTTGCATGGGCCCGCCTGGACGGCGGGCGCCGGTCAGAACCGGTAGGTGGCCGTGGCGATGACCGAGCGGGGCGCGCCGTAGTAGCACACCGTGGCGCCGCAGTTGGTGAGGGCGTTCTTGTCCGTGAGGTTGCGCAGGTTGAGCGCCAGGCTCCATTGCTGGAAGTCGTAGCCCACCATGGCGTCGTAGATCGTGGCCGAGGGCACCCGTGCCGGCGATGCCTCGTTCTCGCCCCGGGTGCTGCCGGTGTAGCGCGCGCCCAGGCCCACCTTGATGCCGTTCTCGAAGCGGTAGTCGGCCCACACGGAGAAGCGGTTGCGCGGCACGGCCGTGGCCTGCTTGCCGATTTCCGACGCGTTGACGCTCTCGGTGACGATGGCGCGCTGCGTGTAGCTGTAGGCAGCCGTGAGGTTCATGCGCGGCAGCAGTTCGGTGGTGGCCTCCAGTTCGAGGCCGCGCACGGAGATCTCTCCCCGCTGGTGGGGCATGAAGGTGGCCGCGTCGTAGGTGATGTAGTTCTTGCGGCGCAGGTCGAAGACGGCGGCGCTGTAGCTCTGCTTGCGGCCCTCGGGCTGGTAGCGCACGCCGGCTTCGTATTGCCGGGCCGTTTCCGGGCCGAAGGGGGTGCCGGTGGCCGGATCGACCGTGTTGGTGGGCAGGAACGACTGCGTGTAGCTCGCGTAGGGCGCCCAGCCATTGGGCAGGAGATGGACCACGCCCGCCCGGCCGGTGAACTTGCTGTCGTTCATGGCGATGTCCATGCCGCTCAGGCGGTCGCGCAGCTTGCCCTTGGCGTCGTCGTAGCGCCCGCCGATGTTGAACACCCAGCGGTCGCGCCATTTGATCTGGTCCTGCACGTACACGCCGGTCTGCGTGAGGGTGCTGATGCCGTCGAAGTAGGGCGCCGCGAGCTGGATGCCGCCGACGCCATAGACGGGCGCGGCGGTGTCCAGGTCGGGCGCGGTGCCGCCGCTGCGGCTCACCTGGTCGATGCGCGTGCGCTGGTAGTCCAGCCCGAAGACCACCTGGTGCTGCCAGTCGCCCAGGCGCAGGTCGGCCTGGGCCTGGTTGTCGATGTTGAAGGCCGAGATGCTTTCCTTGCTGGAGAAGGGCGAGCGCGAGAGCCAGCGGAAGTTGGCCGGATCGAGCGGGTTGGCGGCGTTGCGCGTCACGAACTGCCCGGGGTTCAGTTGCTGGTAGTCCAGCTCCAGATGCGCCGCCCGCACGTTCTGCCGCACGGTCCAGGTGGGGTTGATGCGGTGCTCGAACTGGTAGCCGATCATTTGCTGATCGTGGTGGAAGCGGTTGAACTCCGGATCGCTGATGTAGAGGTCGGGCGAGAGGCGCGTGCCGATGGCCGTGGGCAGCAGGGAACCGTAGGCGGGCTGCGTGCGCGTGTAGGCGCCGGCGCGCGTGCGGCTGAACTGCGAGAGCAGGGTCAGGGTGGTGTCGCTGCTCGGCTTCCAGGTCAGCGAGGGGGCCAGGTAGTAGTAGTCGTCCGGCATGCCGCCCGCGGGCAGCTCGGCATCGCGCACGACGCCGGTGAGGCGGTAGAGCAGGGTGCCTTCCTTGTTCAGGGCCCCCGAGAAGTCGCCCGCGACCTGCCGGCGCTGGTGGGTGCCGATCTGCACCTGCAGTTCGCGCACGGGCTCCGCGGTGGGGCGCTTGCTCACGACGTTGACCACGCCGCCCGGATTGCCCTGGCCATACAGCACGGAGGCGGGGCCGCGCAGCAGCTCGATGCGCTCGGCGCCGTAGTTGTCGGTTTTCCAGACGCCGAAGTTGCCGTTGTTGCGCAGCGGCAGGCCGTCCAGGTAGAAGCCCGGGCTGTAGGCGTCGAAGCCGCGCACGGTGATCCAGTCATAGCGCGAATCCGCGCCATAGGGGGCGATGCCGACGCCGGGCGTGTAGCTCAGCGCGTCCTTCAGGTTGAGCGCGCCCATGGCCTCGATGCGGTCGGCGGTGACGACCGAGAGGGATTGCGGCGTCTCGATGATCGGCGTGTCCGTCTTGCTGCCGGTGGCGCTGCGCTTGGCGACATAGCCCGTCACCCGGCTGGTACCGCTGGCTTCCGTATCGCCGACCACCGTCACGGCGGGCAGGGTGGTCTGCGCGCCGGCACCCTGCTGGGCCCAGGCGACGGGCCCGCACAGCGTGGTGGCTGCGGCGCCGAAGGCCGCAGTGATGGAGGCCTGCAGCAACCGCTGCCTTGCGGTTCTCGGGACGGACAAATGGCGCATCGAACAACTCCCCTGGAAATGGAATGTGGAACAAACGGTGGAACGTTGCGAATTGTAATGAGAATGTTTCTTATTTATGACTGCGATGAAGCCTTTTTCTCCCGCCGTTCTCAGGCGCGCGGTATCCACAGTCCGTCGTAGAAGTAGTGTTCCCGCAGGAGCATGACCAACTGGGCCCGCTTGTGCGGCAGGTCGAATTCCTTGACCTTGGCGTAGCCGGATTTGTCGAGGTTGCGGATCTGCTGCTGGTGGTCGATGCGGGGCTCGCCCATGGCGCGCTGGGTGCGCGGATCGCACAGGAAGATGTAGTGGGAGATCGCCGTCAGCCACGCGGTGGCGAAGGCCTTGCCCCGGTACGCGGGGTCGCCCACCAGCACGTGCCAGCCCCGGTCGTAGTCGTGGACGTCGTAGAACGGCGCGATGCGGCTTTCCCTGGCCCAGTAGATCTCGAAGTACGCGAAGGGCACGCCGTCCAGGCTCGCGATCATCGAGTACATGTGCGGGTCGCGGGCGATGCCTTCCAGGTAGGCCCGGTGCTGGTCCAGGTCGCCTTCCTCTTCCCAGATGAGGGCCACGTCCGGGTCGTTCATCCAGCGGTGGAAGAGCGGCAGGTCGGCCTCGCGGTCGATGCAGCGGAACGAGAACGTCTGGCCCAGCCAGGGAATGAAGCGCTGGTAGAGCAGGCCCGTGGGCTTGGGCGCGCGGCGCGGATGGTATTTGCCGTTCGTGAGCGCGAAGCGCTGCGCCATCACCGCGGGCGCCTCGGGCAGCCACAGCCCGGGCTGCTGCCAGAGCGTGTCGCGGCACGCGTTCCAGCCGCCTTCGGCCCGGGGCAGCAGCACGCCGCTGGCCGCCAGCGCGCCGTGGGGCTCCGTGCCCGCGAGCGCGATCTCGCGCTGCCCGGGGTGGGCGGAGAACGCGGCATCGAGCACCGCCAGCGCGTGGGCCGCGTCGTGCCCGCCGCCCGGGGGGGAGGTCTGCGAGAGCGCCAGGCCACCGCCTTCCGTGCGCGCGAGGCGCCATGACGAGTGCGTGCCGTGCCGGGCATCGGCCACGGTGAGCGCATCGCCGTCGGCGTGCACCGTGTGCGGCCGGCCCTCCGCATAGGAGATGAACGGATGGGCCGTGGCGGCGGCACGGGTGCCGGCGGCCTCGGCATGGGGGGCAGCGTGTTTCATAGGTCTCCTTGTGCTCGTGTCGTTGGAAGCGCGTGCGCGCCGGGCGCCGCGGCCGGTGCGGTGTTGGGCGCTATGTGTGGCGCCAGCAGCATCAGGCCGTGGTGCAGCGCGGGGAAGAGGCTTTGGCGGAAGTTGTTCCACCGCAGCTCCAGGATGGTGTCTTCGGGCGCGATGTCGGTGCCCAGCACGTCGAAGATGACTTCGCCCGAGTCGATGCCGTTGTCCACGTAGTGCAGCGACGCCCCTGTGCGCGCCACGGTGGGCACGGGCTCCTGCGCCATGCGTGCCCAATCCGTCACGCGCAGGCCGCGCGCGCCGTGCAGCGCATCCAGCGTGGCGTAGGCGCCCCGGCGCTGGAAGGGCGATTCGAGCCGCGTGATGCCGGGATGGATGTTGACGATGCGGCGGTGGAAGGGCGCTCCCGGCCGGACCAGTTCATCGAGGATGACCAGCAGCCCGTCGAGCACGACGACCTCCGCGCCCAGCTCGCGCAGCTTGCCGAGCAGGGCCTGTTCGAAGGCCTGCTTGCCGGCGGGCCGCTGCGGCGACCCGATCGGCAGGCGCCGGTATTCCGAGGGCACCGCGTGCAGCATGTCCCCCAGCCGGCGGCCCTGCGCCGTGAGGTCGTGCGGAAAGATCCAGGGCCGCGCGGGGTCGCACGCGAAGCCGTAGTCGCGCAGCGCCGCCTGGTCGCGGGGGGATTGCGGGTCGTCGTCGAAGACGATGCCCTCCAGCGAGTACGCATCGCCCAGCGGCGTGGTGTCCAGCGCGTGGGCGAGGTATTCGAGCGGAGAGCGCATGTAGCGCCGCCCTCCCCGGTAGTCGATGTGCCGGCCGGCCTGGTCGGCGGCCGCGTTGCGCAGGGACAGGATGTAGACGAGCTTGGCCTGGGGCATGGGTCGGAAGGAAAAAAGCAAAAGGGATGGAACGGATGGGGATGGACCGGGCGCGGCAGCGGGGCGGATCGATTTCCGCCGGACGGGCCGCCAGGGGTCACGGCATGGCGGATGCCGGCAGGGCGTCGGCGGGCGCCGCCTGCGGGTGCGGGCGCCGGTGGCGCGGGTCCAGCGGGCAGCGGCCGCAGTAGCCGTCCCCGGGCAGCAGGTGGTAGAGGCAGCATTCGCGGTGCAGCGGCACGTCGTCGCAGCCGCCGTCCTGCCGGGCGATGCGGACCACGCGCGGCTCCCGGTACATCGGGTTGGCGCGGGGCGGCTGCGATGCCCACTCCGGGGCCTGCAGCAGCGCGGCCGCGTCGCGGGCGATGCCCGGCATCTGCGGCGCGAGCGCGGCGGTCTGCTCCAGCACCGCTTCGAGGTGCCGCGCGGCATTGCTCCACGACACCTTGGCGGGCAGGCGCGCGTGCCGCTCCATCGCCGCGAAGAGCGGCGCGCAGTGGCCCAGGATCAGCGGCGCGTAGCGCGTGGCCGTGCTGCTGCCGGGCTCGGAGTGGCCCAGGGCGCACAGATGGAAATCCACCACGAGGCCCTGCGCGTCGAAGCGGATCCACACATCCTCCAGCGCCACCGGGAACACGTGTTCCAGCACGCTGGCCGCCGCGGCCACGGGCGGCACCAGCGCGGCGAGGTAGCGCAGCGTCCAGGTCGAGGCCAGGGGCCGCAGGTCCTGCTGCGCGGCGGCATCCAGCTTCCAGACGTGGGTCGCGTAGCGCCGCAGCAGGTCGCCGAGCGTGGCCGGGTCGCACAGGCCGGTCGCCGGCACCGCGCCGTCGGGCGGCTGCGCCGCGCACTGCAGCCTCTCTCCGAACGGCGCGAGATCGCCCTGGAAAAGGGGTTGCAGGAGCGGGATCACGGACGGGCCTCCGGGGCTGCGGAGGCCGGTGGGTGAAACGGAGATGCATGGTGCATTCAAGGAAGACGCGTTGGCGCCGCGCATGTTCACGGGGCCGCGCGCCGCGCCGGCTTTCGCAGGCCCGCCGATGAACATCGCGGCCGCCCATTGCGTCTTTGCAGGAAGCGAGCGGTACGCAGCGCCCCGCCGGATGCCCGAGCCGGGCGCGGGCGCAGCCCGCCGCAGACCTGCCGCCACGGCCCCGGCGCAGTGCCCGCGGCATCCCCGTAACTTGCCTTCAGCAGCCCTTCGATGGGCGGAAAGAGATTTCGTGCATGACACCAACCCCAGCCCCGAACGGCCGAGCCTCTGAGGTGGCGCGCCTCCTGCGGCCGTTCTTCCCGTGGATCGCGCTCTCCACCGTCTGCGGCCTCGCCTCCGGCATCGCCACGGTGCTGCTGCTGCGCACCGTCAACGACACGCTGAACCAGGAGGCCGGCATGTCCGGGGCCTTGCTCGGGACCTTCGTCGCGCTGTGCGTGGCGGCCCTGGGCGGGCGCCTGGTGTCGGACGTCTCCACCAACTTCGTGGGGCAGCGGCTGGTGGCGCAGGTGCGCATCAGCCTCGCGCAGAAGATCCTTTCGGCCCCCATCGATGCGCTGGAGCGCTACCGCACGCACCGCCTCATGCCCGTGCTCTCGCAGGACGTGGACATGATCAGCGATGCCGCCTTCGTGCTGTCGTCGGCCCTGATCGGGTTCGCCATCGCGCTCGGCTGCCTGCTCTACCTGGCCTGGCTCTCGCTGCCGCTGTTCGCCCTGGTGCTGGTCGCGCTGGTGGTGGGCGCCACCCTGCAGATCGCCGCGCAGACGCGGGCCGAGAAAGGCTTCTGGAAGGCACGCGAGCACGAGGACAGCCTGCACAAGGCCTACCGCGCCATCAGCGAGGGCGCCAAGGAGCTGCGCATGCACCGCGAGCGCCGCAACCGCATGCTGGGCGATCAGGTCGAGCGCATCGTGGCGCAGATCCGCACCGTCAACAGCCGCGCCATCAACACCTACGTGGTGGCGGCGGCGTTCGGCGCGGCGCTCTTTTTCCTGATCATCGCGCTGATCATGGGCTGGGCCGCGTTCCGGCCCACCGAGCCGGCGGTGCTCAGCGGCTTCGTGCTGGTGCTGCTGTTCCTGAAGGGGCCGATCGACCAGATCGCCATGACGCTGCCGCACGTGGGCCGCGCGAAGGTGGCCTTCCTGCGCATCGCCGATCTCTCCGCGCGCTTCGCCACGCCCGAGCCGCACCTGCACCTGGACCGCCCCGCGCCCGCGCCGGCGCTGTCCCAGGGCATCTCGCTGCGCGGCGTGCGCTACACCTTCGAAGCGCAGGAGGGCGCCGAGCCCTTCGCGCTGGGCCCCGTGGACCTGGAGCTGCGGCGCGGCGAGATGGTCTTCGTCGTGGGCGACAACGGCTCCGGAAAGACCACGCTCATCAAGCTGCTGCTGGGCCTGTACGCGCCGCAGGAGGGCGAGGTGCTGATCGACGGCGAGCCCGTCACCGCGCAGTCGCGCGACGACTACCGGCAGCTCTTCACCACCGTGCTCTCGGACTTCTACCTGTTCGAGGACCTCGTCGCGGGCGGCGAGGGCGGCGGCATGGCCGCGCTGCCCGAGGCCGCACGGCCCTACCTCGAACGCCTGGAGATCGCGCACAAGGTGCGCGTGCAGGACGGCGCCTTCAGCACGGTGGACCTCTCCACCGGCCAGCGCAAGCGGCTCGCGCTGGTGCATGCCTATCTCGAAGGCCGCCCGGTGATGGTCTTCGACGAATGGGCCGCCGACCAGGACCCGGCGTTCCGCCACCTCTTCTACACCGAGCTGCTGCCCGAGCTGCGCGCCAAGGGGCATCTGCTGGTCGTCATCTCGCACGACGACCGCTACTTCCACCTGGCCGACCGGGTGGTCCAGATGCGCGCGGGGCGCATCACCGAGAACCGGGTCCGCGCGGACCGCGAGAGCCTGGCCGCCTGACGCCCGAGGCGCATCCGGCCCATCCCTTTTTCCAAGGAGTTGTCATTCCATGCAGAACATCCATGACCTGATCGGTATCGGCTTCGGCCCTTCCAACGTCGCGCTGGCCATCGCGCTCGAAGAGCGCCGCGAGGCGCAGGGCCGCTCGGCCCAGGCCTTTTTCATCGAGCGGCAGTCCCGCTTCGCGTGGCACCCGAACATGCTGCTCGACCATTCGCACATGCAGATCTCCTTCCTCAAGGACCTCGCCACGCTGCGCAACCCCCAGAGCCGCTTCACCTTCCTGAACTACCTGCACGAGCAGGGCCGCCTGCCGGACTTCATCAACCTCAAGAACTTCTACCCGAGCCGCCACGAGTTCAACGACTACCTGGGCTGGGCGGCGCGCCAGTTCGACGGTATCTGCGCGTACGGCGAGGAGGTGTTCGAGGTGCTGCCCGAGCTGGGCGCGGATGGCGCGGTGGAGCTGCTGCGCGTGCGCTCGCGCAACGAGGCCGGCCGCGTGCAGGAGCGGCGCGCGCGCAACCTGATCGTGGGCGTGGGCGGCACCGCCCGCGTGCCCGAGATGTTCCGGGGCCTGCGGGACGACCCGCGCGTCTTCCATTCGAACACCTACCTGCGCGACATCGCCCGCCATGGCGAGGCGCGCAGCATCGCCATCGTCGGCGCCGGGCAGAGCGCGGCGGAGATCTTCATGGACCTGCAGGGCCGCCCGAACGCGCCCGAGATCGACCTGGTGATGCGCGCGCGCTCCATCCGCCCCTCGGACGACAGCCCGTTCGTCAACGAGGTGTTCAACGCCGACTTCACCGACTACATCTTCAGCCGCTCCGAGGGCGAGCGCGCGGCGCTGCTCAAGGAATACGCGCACACCAACTACGCCGTCGCGGACCTGGAGCTGATCCAGCAGATCTTCAAGGTGTTCTACGAGCAGAAGGTGGCCCGCGGCAACCGCCTGCGCATGCTGCGCCAGCACGAGGTGCGCGCCGTGCGCGCCGACGATTCGGGGGTCTACCTCACCCTCTTCGACTGCGACGGGGGCGAGGAGCAGACCGTGCGCTACGACGCCGTGGTGCTGGCCACGGGCTACGAGCGCGAGGCGCACCGCGGCGTGCTCGGGTCGCTGGCGGCCCACCTGGGCGATTTCACGGTGGACCGCTCCTACCGCCTGCAGACGGCGCCGGACTTCCGACCCGCCATCTTCCTGCAGGGCGCCTGCGAGGACAGCCATGGCCTGAGCGACACGCTGCTGTCGGTGACGGCCGTGCGCACGGGCGAGATCGGCCACGCGCTGCTGGCCGCGCTGCCGCAGGGCCGCGAGCCGATCCGCACCCGGGGCGGCGCGCCGGCGGCGTACGGGCTGGCCCTGGGCGGCGCCCAGGAGAGCGAGCGCCTGCACGTGGCCTGATACGGTTTCGCCATCAAAAAAATAACGGCGTTGCTTCGCTTTGCCGTGCTGCTGCACTGTCTGCAGCTTCGCGCCTTGTTCTCTCTTTGATGGCAAACCCGTATGAGAAGGGGTGGCCGATGCGGGCGCGGCGCTGCCCGCCCGTGGCGCGCGCGACAATGCGCGCCCATGCCCCTTGCCTCCATCACGCCATGACGATGCCCCCTGTGGAGTGGCCCCTGCCCGCCACCGTGCCCGAGGGCCTGCGCGTGTGGCGTGTGCCGCTCGATCTGGATGAGCCGGCGCCGCCGGCGGACTGGGCCGTGCTGGCCGCCAGCGAGGTCGCGCATGCGCGGCGCTTCCTGCGGCCCGCCGATGCCGTGCGCTCGGTCCGCACCCGTGCGGCGCTGCGCCGGCTGCTGGGCGCGCGCCTGGGGCTGCCGGTCGAGGCCGTGCCCCTGGCCGCCACCACCCGGGGGCGGCCGGTGCTGGCGGCGCCGGGTCGGCTGGATTTCAATGTGTCGCACTCCGGCGAGTGCGCGCTCATCGCGATCGCCGAGGGCGGCTTCGCGGTGGGCGTGGATGTCGAGCACAGCGCCCGCGGGGCGGACACCGCGTCGCTCGAAGCGCTGGTGCTGTCCGCGGGCGAGATCGCGGCCGGCCCCGGGGTGCGCCCGGATTTCTTCACGATCTGGACGGTGAAGGAAGCCGTGCTCAAGTGCCTGGGGCTGGGGGTCACCGAGCACCTGCGATCGGTCACGGTGGAGCGGGTTGCCGGCGCGGCGCCCGCAGCATCCGAGGGCCTGCGGGTGCGGCTGGACGGGGCGCTGCAGGGGGCCGCCGTGCAGGCGTGCGCGCTGCCGGCCCCGCCGGGCTACGAGGCCGCCCTGGCCTGGGTGCAGGGCCCCGCCCCGTGGGCGGGCGAGGCCGGATGATGCCTATCGCCGCATGGCGTTTGCTATCTATTTAATAGCGAAGTATGTAGAAAATACGGCGACATGGAGCCTGTTTCACCCTGAAATACGCTCCCGGCCCCTTCCGGGGCCTTTGGCGGGCGGATGTCAGGCAGCGGCTTCGGCCAGGGCCTGGAGCGCGGCCTCCACGTCGGCGGCCGCCACCCCTTCCACCGGTGCCAGCCGGTCGGCCAGCGCGGCCAGGGCGCCGGCCTCCTTCTGCAGCCGCGCGATGGCCTGGCCCGCGTCGCGCGGGGCGTCGAAACCGGTGCTCTGCAGCAGCAGGCGGCCGTCGGCGGCCACCAGCTTGAAGTAGCACTTGCCGTCCGCCTCGCGGTACTGCTTGAACGAGGGCAGCGCCGGGCCCTTGCCCGTCGCCTTGGGCGTGCCGGCCGGGGCCGCGCCGCCGCGCAGGCTGCGCAGCCCCACGGCGCCGCGCAGCTCGCGGATGAAGGGCGTGGCCAGCGCGCGGGCGCGCTCGGCGCCGGCCAGCAGCGTGTCCTCGATGCGGCCGGGGTCGGCGATCAGCGCCTCGTAGCGTTCGCGCATCGGGCCGATCACGCTGTCCACGCGCTCGAAGAGGATCTGCTTGGCGTCGCCCCAGGCGATGCCCTCGGCATATTGCCGGCGCAGCGCCTCGGCCTCGGCCCCGGTGGCGAAGGCCTGGTAGATCTGGAACAGGGCCGAGCCCTTGGTGTCCTTGGGCTCGCCGGGCGCGCGCGAGTCGGTCTGGATGCCGCCGATGAGCTTGCGCAGCTGGTCGCGCGGCGTGAAGAGCGGGATCGTGTTGTCGTAGCTCTTGCTCATCTTGCGGCCGTCCAGGCCGGGCAGCGTGGCCACGTGCTCGTCGATCACCGCCTCGGGCAGCACGAACCGCTCGCCGTACAGGTGGTTGAAGCTCGACGCCATGTCGCGCGCCATCTCGATGTGCTGCACCTGGTCGCGCCCCACGGGCACCTTGTGGGCCTTGAACATCAGGATGTCGGCGCCCATGAGCACCGGGTACATGAAGAGCCCCGCCGTCACGCCGTCGTCCGTCTCGCGGCCGGCGGCCTCGTTCCTGTCCTGCGCGGCCTTGTAGGCATGCGCGCGGTTGAGCACGCCCTTGCCCGTCACGCACGACAGCAGCCAGTTCAGCTCGGGAATCTCGGGAATGTCGGACTGGCGGTAGAACGTCACGTGCTCCGGGTCCAGGCCCGCCGCGAGCCAGCTGGCCGCGATCTCCAGCGTGGAGCGCTGGATGCGCGCCGGGTCTTCGCACTTGATGAGCGCGTGGTAGTCGGCCAGGAAGTAGAAGCTTTGCACGCCGGGCTGCAGGCTCGCCGCCACCGAGGGGCGGATGGAGCCGACGAAGTTGCCCAGGTGGGGCGTGCCCGTGGTCGTGATGCCGGTGAGGAAGCGCGTGGTGCTCATGGTCGTCGGAAGGCGGTGAGACGGAAGGGGGAGCCGTGCGGCCCCTTCGGAAAAGGAACGGATAGCGCCTCGGGGTTCAGCCCAGCAGCGCGGTGAGGGGTGTGAGCAGCAGGTTGATCACCGTATAGCCCAGCGCCATCAGCGGCCGCAGCCACAGCGTGCCCACGATGCCCGCCACCACCAGCGCCAGCACGATGAAGAAGCCGTAGGGCTCGATGCGCGAGAGCCACTGCGCCTGCCGCCAGGGCAGCAGGCCCACCAGGATGCGCCCGCCGTCGAGCGGCGGCAGCGGAAAGAGGTTGAAGGCCCACATCACGAGGTTCACCAGCACGCCTGCGCGCGCCATCTCGGAGAAGAAGCGCTCCTGCACGCCGAAGCCCACGAGCGCCACCAGCAGCACCGCCCAGAGGATGGCCTGCACGAAGTTCGATGCCGGCCCGGCCAGCGCCACCCAGACCATGTCGCGCTTGGGGTTGCGCAGGTTGCCGACATTGACCGGCACCGGCTTGGCATAGCCGAAGAGGAACGTGCCCGACGTGGCGAAGTACAGCAGCAGCGGCATCAGGATGGTGCCGACGGGGTCGATGTGCTTGACCGGGTTGAGCGTGATGCGCCCCATCATCAGCGCGGTGTTGTCCCCGAAATGCCGTGCGGCATAGCCGTGGGCCGCTTCGTGCACGGTGATGGCGAAGAGCACCGGCAGGGCGTAGATGAGTACGGTTTGGATGAGGTTGGAGAAGTCCACCGGCGGATTGTCTCAGAAGGTGCGAAGGGGCCTGCTCCTGCGGGCGCGGCGTCCATGGCGCGCGGCGCGCGGGCAGGGGAACCCCTCGGGCCGGTTGGCATAAACAGGCGTTAGCATGCACCAAATGTTGCGATATGCAACGCCGACAAGGGCCGCTGGCGCCCGGAACACAACACACGGCAGGAGACGCGGCTTATGGCTTGGGATGGCTTGCGGACCGGGACCCGGCTCGTCCTGGCGTTCGGCGCGCTCGCGCTGCTGGTGGCCGCCCTCATGGGCGTGGGGCTGGCCGACATCGGCCGGGCGCAGGAGGCCCATCGCGCCGCGTTGCAGGCCACCGCCAGCCTGCCGGATGCCGCGCAGCGTGCGCCCATCGAGCGCGCCATGGCGTCCGCGCAATCCGAGCTGGCGGGCATGCGCGCATGGCTGCTGGGCCTGGGCTGCGCCGTGTTCGTGGTGGCGGGCGCGGCCTTCGTGCTGCTGCGCCGGGGCATCGTGGCGCCGCTCGACCAGGCCATCCTGATCGCCGAGACGGTGGCGGCAGGCGACCTGAGCCAGGAATTCAGCTCCGACCTGCAGGGCGACTTCGGCCGCCTGCTGAACGCGCTGGGCACCATGGAAGACACCCTGACCGAGCTGGTCGCGCGCATCCAGCAATCCACCGACGCCATCGGCACCAGCGCGGGCGAGATCGACGCGGGCAATGGGGATCTGGCGCGCCGCACCGGAGAGCAGGTGTCGTCCCTGGCCGAGAGCGCGGCGAGCATGGAGCAGCTCACCGCCACCGTGCGCCAGAACGCCGATCGGGCGCGGTCGGCCAGCGGCCTGGCCGTCACGGCCTCGGGCACGGCCGAGCGCGGGGGCGCCGTGGTGGGCCGGGTGGTGCAGACCATGCAGGCCATCAGCGGCAGCTCCAACCAGATCGTGGACATCATCCAGGTGATCGAGGGCATCGCGTTCCAGACCAACATCCTGGCGCTCAACGCCGCCGTGGAGGCCGCGCGCGCGGGCGAGCAGGGCCGGGGCTTCGCCGTGGTGGCGGCGGAGGTGCGCAGCCTCGCGCAGCGCAGCGCCGTGGCCGCGCGCGAGATCAAGGGGCTGATCGGCACCTCGGTGGAGCAGGTGCAGAGCGGCGCCGAACTGGTGGGCGAGGCGGGCCGCACCATGCAGGAGATCGTGCAGTCCGTGGGGCAGGTGTCCACGCTGCTGGGCGAGATCTCCCATGCCCTGCAGGAGCAGAGCGAGGGCATCGCCCACGTGAACCAGTCCGTGGCCCAGATGGACGGCGCCACGCAGCAGAACGCCGCCCTGGTGCAGCAGGCCTCGCGCGCGGCGGCGGCGCTCAACGAGCGCGCGCGCGATCTGCAGAGCGCGGTGGGGGCGTTCAAGCTGGACTGAGCCGGGCTGGCGCCGGACCGGACGCGCCATCCTTTCCCATCGCGCAGCGGAGAGACTCCGCAACGCAGGGAGCGGCGAGGACGCGCGGCATGGCTCGCGGGGGCTTTCCGGGCCGCCGCGGCCGGCCTCAGAGCCCCAGCGCGGCGAGGCTGCCCCGGCCCTCGCGCACCACGCGGGGCTCTCCGCCCGAGGCCATGTCGGTCAGGTCCACCACCGTCGTGGGCTCCAGCGGGCAGGCGCCCGCGTCCACCACGGCGTCGATCTGGTGCTCGAAGCGCGCGCGGATCTCGGCCGGGTCGTTCATGGGCTCGGTCTCGCCCGGCGGGATCAGCGTCGTCGCCAGCAGCGGCGCGCCGTGCAGTTCCAGCAGCAGTTGCAGGCCCTTGCGGTCGGGCACGCGCAGGCCGATGGTCTTGCGCTGCGGGTGGCTCACGCGGCGCGGCACTTCCTTGGTGGCGTCGAGGATGAAGGTGTAGGGGCCGGGCGTCGCCTGCTTGACGAGGCGGTACTGCCGGTTGTCCACGCGCGCGTAGTTCGACACCTCCGAGAGGTCGCGGCACAGCAGGGTCAGGTGGTGCCTGTCATCGACCTGCCGGATGCGGCGCAGGCGGTCCACCGCGTCCTTGTCGTCGAGCTGGCAGACCAGCGCATAGCTGGAGTCGGTGGGCACGGCCAGCACGGCGCCGCGCGCGAGCAGCGCCGCGGCCTGCTTGAGCAGCCGCGGCTGCGGGTTGTCGGGGTGGACTTCGAAATACTGGGCCATGGCGCGATGCGTCCGGGACGGTGGGGAGGGGGGCGCGGGGCCCCCTTCAATGCGGCCGCCGGATGCGGTCGGCCAGCAGGTCCCAGATGGGAGTGAGGGTTCCGGGCAGGGGCGGCAGGGTTCCGAGGTCGGTGTGCGATTCCTCGGGGCTGTGGAAATCGCTGCCGCGCGACGCGGCCAGATCGAACTCTTTCGCCATGGCGGCGTAGATGGCGTATTCCGGGACCGAGTGGCTGCCGGTGACCACCTCCACGCCGCGCCCGCCGTGCTGGCGGAATTCGGAAAACAGCGCGTATTCCTGCGTCGCCGTGAATTTGTAGCGCGCCGGATGCGCGATCACGGCCATGCCGCCGGCCTCGGTGATCCAGCGCACGGCGTCGCCCAGCGTGGCCCAGCGGTGCGGCACGTAGCCGGGCTTGCCTTCGGTGAGGAATTTGCGGAAGACCTCCTGTGTGTCCCGGCAGACCCGGGTCTCGACGAGGAAGCGCGCGAAGTGCGTGCGCGAGATGAGTTCCGGATTGCCCACGTAGCGCAGCGCGCCTTCGTAGGCATCGGGGATGCCCGCCTGGGCGAGCTGCCGGGCCATCTCGTGCGCGCGCTGGCCGCGGCCGCCGCGCGTCTCGGCCAAGCCCTGCACGAGCCGCGCGTCGTCCGGGTCGAAGCCCAGGCCCACGATGTGCACGGTGGTGCCGATGAACGTCACCGAGATCTCCACGCCCGTCAGGTAGGCCATGCCTCGGGCCGCCGCCGCGGCGATGGCGCGGTGCTGGCCGCCCACCTCGTCGTGGTCGGTGAGGGCCCACAGCTCGACGCCGTTGGCATGGGCCCGCTCGGCCAGCGCCTCGGGCGTGAGCGTGCCGTCGGACACCACGGAGTGGCAGTGCAGGTCGGCGTTCAGGAGGATGGAGGACACCCGGGCCATTGTAGAACCGCCGCCGCGCGGTATGTCAGCCAGAGCACGCATCGGCGTCATGGGTGAAAACGAGACTGTCGCGCGGGCCCGGATGTAATAAAAAGTAGCGGGCCGGCAGGGTCCCCGCTGGTCCGCTGTTTCTTTTCTTCGCTCCTTTTCTTCCTTTCCTTTCTTCATGCCGGCGGCGCCCGCATCGCGGCGCATCGGCCCGACATCCGACCATGCACTTCAATCACCTCTCCGTGCACCGCAAGCTGTGGATGACCTTGACCGGGCTCGTGGGCCTGCTGCTGGCGCTGGGCATCGCGGTCCTGTGGGCTCTGGACCGCATCGACACGGCCACCGCCCGCCAGGCGGAATCCATCGACGAGCGCATCCGCTGGTCCGTGCAGTGGACCAATCTGGTGGAGCAGAACTTCGACCGCCTGCTCGGCAGCCTGCTCACCACCGACGAGGCCATGGCCGCCACGCTCAAGGACCGCGTGGGCAAGGACATCCAGGCCGTGAGCGAACTGCAGAAGCAGGTGGTGGCCGCGTCCGTCACGCCGCAGGAAAAGGCCCAGCTCGAACGCATGGCCGCGGAGCGCGGCACGGTCCTGGCGCTGGTGGCGCAGGCGCAGAAGCTGCGTGGCTCCCCGGAGGCGCGCAGGCATGTGGAGGACAAGCTCACGCCGGCCATGAAGCCGTATTTCGCCGAGCAGAACGCCTTCGTGGAGCTGCTGCGCAAAGAGCGCCAGACCGTGCTGGCCGACGCGCGGTCGCAGCGCTCCTCTGTGCGCGCCATGGCGGCGGGGGCCGTGCTGGCGATCCTGGTGGTGGGCGTGTGGCTCTCGGCGGCGATCGTGCGCTCGATCACGCAGCCGCTGGACCGCGCGGTGCGCATGGCCGACGCGATCGCCGCGGGGGATCTGACCGTCGGCGCGGAGGACGACCGCCGCGACGAGCTGGGCCGCCTGCTGCGTTCTCTGTCGGCCATGGCCGCGCGCCTGCGGGGCGTGGTGGCCGAGGTGCGCTCGGGCGTGGAATCGGTGTCCTCGGCGTCCACCGAGATCGCCACGGGCAACCAGGATCTGTCCTCCCGCACCGAGCAGACGGCCGCCAATCTGGAGGAGACGGCCGCCAGCATGGAGGAGCTCACGGCCACCGTCACCCAGTCGGCCGACACGGCCCGCCAGGCCAACCAGCTCGCCGCCACGGCTGCGCAGGCGGCCGGGCGCGGCGGCGAGGTGGTGGGGCAGGTGGTCTCCAGCATGCAGCAGATCACCGAGAGCTCGCGCAAGATCGGCGACATCATCGGCGTGATCGACGGCATCGCCTTCCAGACCAACATCCTGGCGCTCAACGCCGCCGTGGAGGCCGCGCGCGCGGGCGAACAGGGCCGGGGCTTCGCGGTGGTGGCCGGCGAGGTGCGCAGCCTCGCGCAGCGCAGCGCCTCGGCCGCCAAGGAGATCAAGGAGCTGATCGGCGCGTCGGTGCAGAGCGTCGATTCGGGCTCGCAGCAGGTCGCGCAGGCGGGCCGGAGCATGGACGAGATCGTGGGCAGCGTGCGGCGCGTGTCCGACCTCATCGGGGAGATCACCGCCTCGTCCACCGAGCAGCGCGACGGCATCGCCCAGGTGAACCAGGCCGTGGCCAACCTGGACCAGATGACGCAGCAGAATGCGGCGCTGGTGGAGCAGTCGAGCGCGGCGGCCAGCGCCATGCGCGACCAGTCGCGCCGGCTGGCCGAGGCGGTGGCCGTGTTCAACGTGGGCGCGCAAGGCCTGCCGGTGCGCAGCGTGCCGGCCCCGGCCCCGGCAACCGCCCGGCCCGAGGCCTCCCGCGCGCCCGCCGCCGCGGCGCGCATCGCGGCGGCCCCGCCGCGGGCCCTGCCTGCCGCCAAGGCGGCCCGGCCGCCCGCGATGCCGCCGAAAGCCGCGGAATCGCCCCGGGCCGGCGCGCCCGCCGCGGTGCCGGCTCCGCGCGCGGCCGGCAAGCCCGTGGCCACGGCGGACGACGACTGGGAAACCTTCTGACCTTCCGGCGGGCGCCGTGGCGCGGGCCGGGCTTCGTGCCTCTCGTCCGCTGCCCGTGTCAGAGCTGCGCGCCTTCCACCAGGAACTGCACCCGCCGCTCGCCCTTCCATTCGTTCACGTCCAGCCGGAAGGCGAGCAGCACGCGCGCGGGCAGCGGGTCGGTGTGGCCGAACCAGATGCCGTCCACCGGGCGGCCCTGGTGCAGCAGCTTGAGCGAGAGGTGGTTCTTGCCCTCGCCCACGAGGCGCTGGCTGACGATCTCCACCTCCTCGCTGAAGGTGGGGGGCGCGAAGCCCTGGCCCCAGACCTCGCGGTGCAGCGTGTCCACCAGCTCGGCGCGGCAGTACTCGGGCGAGAGCGGGCCGTCGGTGTCGAGCCGGCGCATCAGCGTGGCAGCGTCCAGCCATTCCTGCGCGACCTGCGCGAAGGCGCGCTCGAAGACGGGGAAGTGCTCCCGGGCCACCGTGCAGCCGGCCGCCATCGCATGGCCGCCGAACTTCAGGATCACCTCCGGGTGGCGCTTTGCCACGAGGTCGAGCGCGTCGCGCAGGTGAAAGCCCGGGATCGAGCGGCCCGAGCCCTTGATCTCGTGCTCCTTGCCCGGCGCGCCGCTGGCCGCGAACACGAAGGTGGGCCGGTGCAGCCGGTCCTTGATGCGCGAGGCCACGATGCCGACCACGCCTTCGTGGAAGTCGGGGTCGAACACGCTGATGGCGGGCGGCGGCGCATCGCCTTCGCCGAACAGGCCCTCGGCCATGAGCAGCGCCTGCTCGCGCATACCGCCCTCGATCTCGCGCCGCTCGCGGTTGATGGCGTCCAGCGTGCGCGCCAGCTCCGCCGCGTGCGCGGCGTCGTCGGTGAGCAGGCACTCGATGCCCAGCGTCATGTCGGCGAGCCGCCCGGCCGCGTTGATGCGGGGCCCCAGCGCGAACCCGAAGTCGAAGGTGGTGGCCACGGCCACCTTGCGGCCCGCCGCGCTGAAGAGCGCCGCGATGCCGGCCGGCATCTGCCCCGCGCGGATGCGCTTGAGGCCCTGGGCGACCAGGCGCCGGTTGTTGGCATCCAGCCGCACCACGTCGGCCACGGTGCCCAGCGCGACCAGCGGCAGCAGCGGCTCCAGCTTCGGCTGGCCGGCCTTGTCGAACACGCCGCGCTCGCGCAGCTCGGCGCGCAGCGCCATCAGCACGTAGAACATCACGCCCACGCCGGCGATGGATTTGCTCTCGAACGCGCAGCCGGGCTGGTTGGGGTTCACGATCGCGTCGGCCTGCGGTAGCGCGGGGCCGGGCAGGTGGTGGTCGGTGACCAGCACCGCGAGGCCCAGGGCCCGGGCCTCGGCCACGCCGTCCACGCTGGCGATGCCGTTGTCCACCGTCACCAGCAGGTCGGCCCCGCGCTCGTGCACGCGGCGCGCGATGGCGGGGCTCAGGCCGTAGCCGTCGGCCACGCGATCGGGCACGAGGTAGTCCACCCGCCGCGCGCCCAGCAGCCGCAGGCCGCGCACCGCCACGGCGCAGGCGGTGGCGCCGTCGCAGTCGTAGTCGGCCACGACGACGATGCGCCGGTCCTGCGCGATGGCGTCGGCCAGCAGCACGGCCGCCTCGCGCGCGCCGAGCAGCGAGGGCGGCGGCAGCAGGCGCGCGAGCGCGTCGTCGAGTTCGTCGTGGGCGGTCACGCCGCGCGCGGCATAGAGCCGCGCCAGCAGCGGGTGCACGCCCGCCTGCTCCAGCGCCCAGACGGCGCGGGGGGGGATGTCCCGGGTGATGATCTTCATAGCTGCCCCGCCACGTCGGTGAAGCGCACGGGCCGCAGGCGCCGCCGCAGCCGCGCCAGCAGGCCGCCCGGGGCGCCGCTCTCCCAGGCCAGCGCGCCGCGCTCGCCGCACAGCGTGAGCCGCGCGCGGCCTCCGCCGGCTACGCGGGCGGCCAGCTGCGCGACCGGGCCGGCATCCAGCGTCCGCCAGGCATCGGCCCAGGCGCGCCAGTCCTCGTGCAGCGCCGCATCCCGCAGCGCGCAGGGCATCTCCGGCGGGGTGGCGGAGGGCGCGGCGCTCTCCGGCAGCCGGCCGGCACCGTGGATCCAGAACGCGTTCACGGGCGGCAGGCCGCGCGCGGCGCGGGCGTCGTTGAAGGGGTGGGTGTAGAGCAGCATCTGCATTTCGCTGTGCAGGCGGTGGAGCTGCCGAGCCCGGGAGGCGTCCGGCATCCAGGCGCGCACGTCGCGCTGCACCACGCGGTCGAGCGACGCGGTGGCCAGGCCGTCGAACACCTCGCCGCGTGCGAGCCAGCGCGTGGGCGCGTCGTAGGCGAGCGCGATGCCGTCGCCGGCGAACCAGGGCGCCACGATCTCCAGCACCTCGCGCGAGGCGGCCTCGTCCAGCCCGAGCGCGGCGGGGTCCGCCAGCACGACCTGGTCCGCGCCCACCTGCCACAGGCAGGGGGCCACCCAGGCCCACGCGGCGCCCTCGTCTGCGCCGCGGGCGCGCTGTGCCCAGGCGGCCCAGGGCAGGGCCCCGTCGCCCGCGTTGGGCAGGCCGAGGTGGCGCGCCAGCGCGCGTTCGTGGGGTGGCGTGAAGTCGGACTCCTCGCCGGCATCGGCGCCGGCGGGCGAGAGGCGGGAGAGCAACTGGTCGAGGTGGGGCAGGGCGAGGTCCTGCAGGGCCTGCCGGCACCCCGGCGCCGTGCTGGCCGCCAGGGGAATGAGCAAATGGTGAATCTCCGACATGGGGCGTATTGTCCGGGATGCCACAATCGGCGCCGTCCTCGGGCCTCCACTCCGGCGCGGCACGGGGCCACTTCCTCCGAACATGCAACTCCCCTACGAACTGGCCCTGGGCTGGCGCTACACCCGGGCCGGGCGCGCCACGCGGCGCAACGGCTTCATCTCGTTCATCTCCAGCGTGTCGATGCTGGGTATCGCGCTCGGCGTGGCGGCGCTCATCATCGTGCTCAGCGTGATGAACGGCTTCCAGAAGGAGGTGCGCGACCGCATGCTGAGCGTGGTCTCGCACGTCGAGATCTTCGCGCCGCAGGGCGCGGCGCTGCCCGACCCGAACCGCACCCTGGCCGAGGCGCGCGCCAACCCCAACGTGGTGGGCGCCGCGCCGTTCGTGGCCTCGCAGGCGCTGCTCGCGCGCGGCGAGGACATGAAGGGCGCGCTCGTGCGCGGCATCGATCCGGCGCGCGAGGGCGAGGTGACCGAGCTGGCCTCGCGCAACGCGAGCGCCGTGCAGACCCTGGTGCCGGGCGAGTTCCACGTGGTGCTGGGCATCGAGCTGGCGCGCGCGCTGGGTGTGCGGGTGGGCGACGCGGTCACGCTCATCGCGCCGGGCGGGCAGGTCACGCCGGCGGGCGTGGTGCCGCGCCTCAAGCAGATGACCGTCTCGGGCCTGTTCGAGTCGGGCCACTACGAATACGACTCCGCGCTGGTGCTGCTGCACCACGCCGACGCCGAGCGCATCTTCCGCCTGGAGGGCCCCACCGGCATCCGCCTCAAGCTGCGCGACCTGCACGAGGCGCCGGCCGTGACGCAGCAGCTCGCGCGCTCGCTCTCGGACGACCTGCTCATCCGCGACTGGACGCAGCAGAACCGCACCTGGTTCGCAGCCGTGCAGCTCGAAAAGCGCATGATGTTCATCATCCTCACGCTCATCGTGGCGGTGGCGGCATTCAACCTCGTGTCCACCCTGGTGATGACCGTGACCGACAAGCGCGCCGACATCGCCATCCTGCGCACCCTGGGCGCGAGCCCGCGCAGCATCATGGGCGTGTTCGTGGTGCAGGGCGCCATGGTGGGCGTGATCGGCACCGTCTGCGGGCTGGGGCTGGGCCTGCTCGTGGCGTGCAACATCGACGTCATCGTGCCGGCCATCGAGCGCGCGCTCAACGCGAGCTTCCTGCCCAAGGACATCTACCTCATCAGCAAGATGCCCAGCGACCCGCAGAGCAGCGACATCGTGCCCATCGCCGTCATCTCCCTCGTGCTGGCCTTCGCGGCCACGCTGTACCCGAGCTGGCGCGCCAGCCGCGTGAACCCCGCGGAGGCGCTTCGCTATGAATAATGTAGCAACAAGTCCAATGGATACGGCGACATCCGCGGAAAAAATGCCCGTAGTGCTGCAGGCCCGGGGCCTCACCAAGCGCTTCACCGAGGGCAGGCTCGACGTCACCGTGCTCAAGGGCGTGGACCTGTCCGTGCACGTGGGCGAGACGCTGGCCATCGTGGGCGCCTCGGGCTCGGGCAAGAGCACGCTGCTGCACCTGCTGGGCGGGCTGGATGCGCCCTCGGCTGGCAGCGTGCAGCTGCAGGGCGCGGCCTTCGACACGCTCTCGCCTCTGCAGCAGGGCCGGCTGCGCAATGCGCACCTGGGCTTCATCTACCAGTTCCACCACCTGCTGCCGGAGTTCAGCGCGCGCGACAACGTCGCCATGCCGCTGCGCATCCGCCGCGAGCCGTACGCCGAATGCCTGCGGCAGGCCGACGCCATGCTGGCTGCCGTGGGGCTCGCCGAGCGGGTGCAGCACCGCCCCGCCGAACTCTCGGGCGGCGAGCGCCAGCGCGTGGCCATCGCGCGCGCCCTGGTCACGCGGCCGGCCTGCGTGCTGGCCGACGAACCCACGGGCAACCTCGATCGTGCCACGGCCGATTCCGTGTTCCAGCTCATGCTGCGGCTGGCACGCGAGCAGGGCACGGCCTTCGTCCTGGTGACCCACGACGAGACCCTGGCGGCGCGCTGCGACCGCGTGGTGCGGCTGGTGTCCGGCACGCTGGGCATGGCGTGATTTGCTATTAAATGAATAGCTGACTGGGTAGAAAACACGCCGACATGGAGCCGGAAAGACCATGAATCCATCCCCCGAAGGTTCTGCCGCGCCCCTCCCGCTGCTGGCGATCACCCAGGGCGATTCGGCGGGCATCGGCCCCGAGATCATCGCCAAGGCGTTCCGCGATGCGCCCGAGGCCCTGCGCGGCTGCTTCGTCGCCGGGGAACTGGAGACGCTGCGCCGCGCCGCGCGCTGCATCGCCCGGCCGGGCGAGCCGTCACTGCCCGTGGCGGTGCTGCGGGCACCCGGCGAGGCGCATTCCGCGCCGCCGCGCTGCCTGCCGGTGCTGCCGCTGCCGGGGTTGCCCGGCCCCGCGCCGTTCGGCGCCGTGCATGCCGGCGCGGGCCGCGCCGCGGCGGATTGCGTGGTGTGGGCGGCGCAGTCCGCGCTGCGCGGAGAGATCGCGGGGCTGGTCACTGCGCCGCTGCACAAGGAAGCGCTCGCGGCCGCCGGCGTCCACTACCCCGGCCACACCGAACTGCTGCAGGCCGAGGCCGCCCGGCACGCCGGCGTGCCGGTCGAGGAGATGCCGGTGCGCATGATGCTTGCCAGCGACGAGTTGCGCACGGTGCTGGTCAGCATCCACGTCTCGCTGCGCGACGCCATCGCGGCCGTCACGCCGGCCAATGTGCTGCGCACGCTGGAGATCGCACATGCCGCCCTGCGGCGCAGCCTGGGGCGCGACCCGCGCATCGGCGTGGCGGGGCTCAACCCGCACGCGGGCGAGGGCGGGCTCTTCGGCCGCGAGGAGATCGAGGCGATCGCGCCAGCCATCGCGGCGGCGCGCGCGCAGGGCATCGATGCCCATGGCCCCTTCGCGCCCGACACGGTCTTCATGCGCGCCCGCAGCACGCCGGAGCGGG
This sequence comes from Paracidovorax anthurii, assembly GCF_003269065.1. Taxonomy (GTDB): domain Bacteria; phylum Pseudomonadota; class Gammaproteobacteria; order Burkholderiales; family Burkholderiaceae_C; genus Paracidovorax; species Paracidovorax anthurii. The sequence goes on along the minus strand of NZ_QLTA01000012.1, from coordinate 67,369 downwards.
CGGGTGAATTCGATGCGGTGCTGGCCATGTACCACGACCAGGGCCTGATCCCCGTCAAGTACCTGGGCGTGGACAAGGGCGTGAACGTCACGCTCGGGCTGCCGCTGGTGCGCACCAGCCCGGACCACGGCACGGCGTTCGACATCGCCGGGCGCGGCGTGGCCGATGCGGCGAGCCTCGTCGAGGCCGTGCGCATGGCCCGGCGGCTGGCGGGCGCCGGTTTCAGCGCTTGAGGCTGTCGCGGATCTCGCGCAGCAGCACGATGTCCTCGGGCGGCGCGGCGGGGGCGGCGGGCGGTGCCGGCGGGGCTTCGCGCTTGAGCCGGTTGATTTGCTTGACCATCATGAAAATGATGAAAGCGAGAATCAGGAAATTCACCGCCACGGTAATGAAACTGCCATAAGCCAGCACCGGCACGCCGGCCTTGCGCAGGGCGTCGAGCGTGGCCGGAGTGCCCGGCGGCACGGAGCCGAGCACGAGAAAGAGATTGGAAAAATCCAGCTTGCCGAATACCAGCCCCACCAGCGGCATGATGAGATCGTTCACCATCGAATCGACGATCTTCCCGAAGGCGCCACCGATGATCACGCCCACGGCGAGATCTATCACATTTCCTTTGACGGCAAACTCTCGAAACTCTTTTCCAATACTCATTTCGCTTCTCCTTGATATAGCTGAAAACCCTTGCAGTATTGCCGAGTTTGAGGGGTGATAACCCCTGGAATTAACCACATTCACGCCGCTACAATTTGTGGTTGATCCCAAGCGAAGACCTTTGAGGACCCCCATGAGTGAAACTCCAGTCGACTCCAGCAAGCGGACGTGGCTCATCGCGTCGGGCTGTGCTGGTGCGGTGGGCGGCGTGGCGACGGCCGTGCCGTTCGTGAGCACTTTCCAGCCTTCCGAAAAAGCCAAGGCCGCCGGGGCCGCCGTGGAAGTGGATATCTCCGGCTTGAAAACCGGCGAGAAAATCACGGTGGAGTGGCGCGGCAAACCCGTGTGGATCATCAAACGCACGCCCGAGCAGCTCGCGGCCCTGCCCGGCCTGGACGGCCAGCTCGCCGACCCGAAATCCGAGCGCAAGCCCTCCGAACTCACCCCCGAATACGCGCGCAACGAGGCCCGCTCGATCAAGCCCGAGATCCTCGTAGCCGTGGGCATCTGCACCCACCTCGGTTGCTCGCCCAGCGACAAGTTCGTGCCCGGCGCGCAGCCCTCGCTGCCCGACGACTGGAAGGGCGGCTTCCTGTGCCCCTGCCACGGCTCCACCTTCGACATGGCCGGCCGCGTGTTCAAGAACAAGCCCGCGCCGGACAACCTCGAAGTGCCTCCCCACATGTACCTGTCGGAGACCAGGCTCCTGATCGGTGAAGACAAGAAGGCCTGAGGGAGGACGCCATGGCTTACCGCGAATTCAAGGAAATCTCCCCCAACGCCTCCACGGGCGCCAAGGTCACGAACTGGTTCGAGAACCGCTTCCCCACGGCCTTCGACGCCTACCGCGTGCACATGTCGGAGTACTACGCTCCGAAGAACTTCAACTTCTGGTACATCTTCGGCTCGCTCGCGCTGCTGGTGCTCGTGATCCAGATCGTCACCGGCATCTTCCTCGTGATGCACTACAAGCCCGACGTCGCCAAGGCCTTCGAGTCGGTCGAGTACATCATGCGCGACGTGCCCTGGGGCTGGCTCATCCGCTACATGCACTCCACGGGCGCCTCGGCGTTCTTCGTGGTGGTGTACCTGCACATGTTCCGCGGGCTGCTCTACGGCTCCTACCGCAAGCCGCGCGAGCTGGTCTGGATCTTCGGCTGTGCGATCTTCCTCGCGCTCATGGCCGAAGCCTTCATGGGCTACCTGCTGCCCTGGGGCCAGATGTCGTACTGGGGCGCCCAGGTGATCGTGAACCTGTTCGCGGCCATCCCCTTCGTCGGCCCCGATCTGGCGCTGCTGATCCGCGGCGACTACGTGGTGGGCGACGCCACGCTCAACCGCTTCTTCAGCTTCCACGTGATCGCCGTGCCGCTGGTGCTGCTGGGCCTCGTCGTGGCCCACCTGCTGGCCCTGCACGACGTGGGCTCCAACAACCCCGACGGCATCGAGATCAAGGGCCCTCATGCCCCCAAAGACGAGCACGGCCATCCGCTCGACGGCATCCCGTTCCATCCCTACTACACGGTGCACGATATCTTCGGCGTGTGCGTGTTCCTCTTCATCTTCTCGGCCGTGGTGTTCTTCGCGCCCGAGTTCGGCGGCTACTTCCTGGAGTACAACAACTTCATCCCGGCCGATCCGCTCAAGACACCCGCGCACATCGCGCCCGTCTGGTACTTCACGCCGTTCTATTCGATGCTGCGCGCCATCACGAGCGAGATGATGTATGCCCTCATCGCCTGCGTGGCGCTGGCGGCGGGCTTCGGCGTGATCAAGGGCCGGCTGCCTTCCTTCGTCAAGGCCGCCATCGTGGCCGTGGCCGTGGTCGCCATCGCGCTGATGCTCTCCATCGACGCCAAGTTCTGGGGCGTGGTGGTGATGGGCGGTGCCGTCATCATCCTGTTCTTCCTGCCCTGGCTCGACCACAGCCCGGTCAAATCCATCCGCTACCGTCCGGGTTGGCACAAATACCTCTACGGCATCTTCGTGGTCAACTTCGTGGTCCTGGCGTACCTGGGCGTGCAGCCGCCGTCCCCGATCGGCGAGCGCGTCTCGCAGGTGGGCACGCTGTTCTACTTCGGCTTCTTCCTGCTCATGCCCTGGTGGAGCCGCCTGGGCGAGCCCAAGCCGGTGCCCGACCGCGTGACCTTCGCAGCGCACTGAGCGAGCCGGAACCACGACCATGAAAAAAATCATCCTCACGCTGATCGCCACCCTGGGCATTGCCCTGGGCGCGCACGCCGCAGAAGGCGGCATCGCCTGGGACAAGGCCCCGGTGCGCACCAACGACACGGCCTCGCTGCAGAACGGCGCCAAGATCTTCGTCAACTACTGCCTGAGCTGCCACTCCGCCGCCTTCATGCGCTTCAACCGCCTGAAGGACATCGGCCTCACCGACCAGCAGATCAAGGACAACCTGCTGTTCACCACCGACAAGGTGGGCGAGACGATGAAGGCCACCATCGATCCGAAGCAGGCCAAGGACTGGTTCGGCGCCAACCCGCCCGACTTGACGGTGATCGCGCGTTCGCGCGCCGGCCACAACGGCACGGGCGCCGATTACCTCTACACGTTCCTGCGCACTTTCTACCGCGACGAGACCAAGGCCACGGGCTGGAACAACCTCGCGTTCCCGAGCGTGGGCATGCCGCATGCGCTGTGGCAACTGCAGGGCGATCGCCGTCCGGTCTTCGAGGAACACGAGAGCCACGGCCACAAGACCCAGGTCTTCAAGGGGTGGGAACAGCTGACTCCGGGTACGATGTCGGCCCTCCAGTACGACGAGGCCGTGGGTGATCTCGTCAACTACCTGCAGTGGATGGCCGAGCCAGCGCAAAATACGCGGGTTCGCGTCGGCGTGTGGGTGTTGATCTTCCTCGGCATCTTCACGGTGATCGCCTGGAGACTCAACGCGGCGTTCTGGAAGGACGTCAAGTAAGCTTCCGCCCGCATCAGCGCCGCTCCTGCGGCGCATTTCGCTTTCCAGAGTGGACGCGCACGCGCCCACTCTTTTTGATTTTTAGGAGCTTCCCACCATGATGGTGCTTTATTCGGGCACGACTTGCCCCTTCTCCCATCGTTGCCGTTTCGTTCTGTTCGAAAAAGGCATGGATTTCGAGATCCGCGATGTGGACCTGTACAACAAGCCCGAAGACATCAGCGTGATGAACCCCTATGGCCAGGTGCCGATCCTGGTCGAGCGCGACCTCATCCTGTATGAGTCGAACATCATCAACGAGTACATCGACGAGCGCTTCCCGCATCCCCAGCTGATGCCCGGCGACCCGGTGGACCGTGCCCGCGTGCGCCTGTTCCTGCTGAATTTCGAGAAGGAACTGTTCGTGCACGTGAACGTGCTCGAATCGCGCGCCACCAAGGGCAACGAGAAAGCCCTGGAGAAGGCCCGCGCCCACATCCGCGACCGCCTCACGCAGCTCGCCCCCGTGTTCCTCAAGAACAAGTACATGCTGGGCGAGAATTTCTCCATGCTCGACGTGGCCATCGCGCCGCTGCTCTGGCGCCTGGACTACTATGGCATCGAGCTGTCCAAGAACGCTGCCCCTCTGCTCAAGTACGCCGAGCGCATCTTCTCCCGCCCGGCCTACATCGAGGCGCTGACGCCGTCCGAGAAGGTCATGCGCAAGTAAGCGCATCCGCGCCGCCGCTCACGCCCCCATTTCCGAAATGCCGACATGATGAACGCCCAGGACTCCACTTCCACGCGCCCCTATCTCATCCGGGCCCTGTACGAGTGGTGCACCGACAACGGCTTCACGCCTTACATCGCTGTGCGCGTGGACGACTCGGTCCAGGTGCCCCGCGAGTACGTGAAGGACGGAGAGATCGTGCTCAACGTCAGCTACGACGCCACGAGCGCGCTGCAGATGGGCAATGATTTCATCGAGTTCAAGGCCCGCTTCGGCGGCAAGCCGCGCGACATCATGGTGCCGGTGGGGCGCGTGATCGCCATCTATGCCCGCGAGAACGGCCAGGGCATGGCGTTCCCGCCGCCGGTGGACATGCTCGAATCCGATGGCGCCGCGATCAGGGGCGGCGTTGCCAACTTGCTCGATGCCGTGGGAGGCCCAGGCCCGGCTCCGGAAGGCGTGGAGGATGAGCGCGTGGTGCAGCTCGTGCCCACCGAGGGCGGGCCGGGGCCGTCGGACGAGCCGCCGCGCGGGCCCGGGCCGGCCTCGGGCGGTGGCCGCCCTTCCCTCAAGCGCATCAAGTGACACGCCAGGCGCCATGCCGCGGGCCCGGGGTCAAGGGCCGCGGTAGAATGCGCGCTTCGCCGATTTAGCTCAGTTGGTAGAGCAACCGCCTTGTAAGCGGTAGGTCATCAGTTCGATTCCGATAATCGGCACCATCTTTTTCTCCCATTCGCCGCCGTTGGCAACCAATGGCCCCTGCCGGGCTCAGGTTTGGATTTTCAGGCGAATGGCGTTAACCTCCCACCCCCGACTGCGCAGATGCGCCTGCAAGGCAGGCAGCAGTTGCCTCACCTTGGCTGCGGCCGCATTGCTGCGGACCAGCAGGCACCACGTGGCGCCCTCGATCGGCCCGGCCTGAATGGCGGGCCGCAGGGTGGCGGGAATCAGCAACTCGATGGCCTTGAGCCGCTCGCTTGAGTCGCGCGTCAATGCCGCCAGTTTGGCCAGCGTGGGGGAGCCCTCGGTGGCTTGCAGCAGCGTGACGGCGTGGTGACGGCGGTTCATGGAAAGGCGCCGCGCGGCGCGGAGATACGAAGTGCAGTTGATTATCACGGACGCCTGGCTGGCGCGCAGCCGGGCCATTCATCTCTCGGGCCTGCGCCTGGCGGGGGCCGGTCTCCTGCTGTCGTTCCTGGTCATGCTGGTGGCGGCCTTGCTCTACCACTGGGTGTTCCTGAAAGGGGCGCGTGAAGGCTGGCCCGTGGTCGGCTCGCTGGGGCAGTTGGCCGCACGCGACGAGATCGCGGAGCGCGACCGGTTCATGCGCGCGAACCTCGATGCGATGGCCCGCAAGGTCGGCGAGATGCAGGCGCGCATGCTGCAGCTCGAATCGCTGGGAGAGCGGGTCTCGGGGCTCGCCGGCATGTCCCCGGCGGAATTCACCCGCCCGCCGGGGCAGGGCGGGGCCCTGGTGTCCGGCCGCCCGATGGACATGGAAGAGCTGCAGGGCACGCTGGACGCGCTGGCGCAGCTCACCGACCGCCGCGTGGACCTGCTGACCGTGGTCGAGTCGCGCCTCTTCGACCAGCACATCCGCAAGAGCATGGTGCCGACGCAGGAGCCCGTGCTGGGGAAATCGGCGGGTTCTCCCTTCGGCTGGCGCATCGACCCTTTCACCGGCCAGTCGGCCCTGCACACGGGGCTGGATTTCCAGGCCGACACCGGCACGCCCATCCTGGCCGCCGCGGGCGGCGTGGTGGTGGCGCAGGAATACCACCCGGCCTACGGCAACATGGTCGAGGTCGATCACGGCAACCAGCTGGTGACGCGCTACGCGCATGCCTCCAGGACATTCGTCAAACGCGGCGATCTGGTGCGGCGCGGGCAGAAGATCGCCGAGGTCGGCTCCACCGGCCGTTCCACCGGGCCGCACCTGCACTTCGAGGTGCTGGTGCAGGGCGTGCCCCAGGATCCGCAGAAATTCCTGAACGCCGGTGCCACCGGCGTCAATCCTGACCTGCGCGTGGCGGCGAGGGCGCCCGCGCCTCGCAGGTAAAATCGCGCGCTCCGGAATCGCCGCCCCTGGTTGCACAACTTGCAAGCGGTGGCGGTGGCCCCATCTGAACCCACTTCTTCTTTAGGGATTCGGGTCGCGTCGCCTGCTCCAGGGCGGGCCGCGGTCCTGTTCGCATGGCCTCCAACTTCCTCACCAAACTATTCGGTAGCCGCAACGACCGGCTCCTCAAGCAATACCGCAAGACGGTGGCCCGCATCAATGCGATGGAGCCGGACTACGAGAAGCTGAGCGACGATGCCCTGCGCGCCAAGACGGAGGAGTTCCAGGACCGCGTCGCCAAGGGAGAAGCGCTCGACAGTCTGCTGCCCGAAGCCTTCGCCGTCGTCCGCGAGGCCTCCAAGCGCGTGATGAAGATGCGCCATTTCGACGTGCAGCTGCTGGGTGGCATGGCGCTGCACTATGGCAAGATCTCCGAAATGCGCACGGGCGAGGGCAAGACCCTCACCGCCACGCTGCCGGTGTACCTGAATGCGCTCTCGGGCAAGGGCGTGCACGTGGTGACCGTCAACGACTACCTGGCCAATCGCGATGCGCGCTGGATGGGGCGGCTCTACAACTTCCTGGGCCTCACGGTGGGCATCAACCTGCCGCAGATGCCGCGCGAGGAAAAGCAGGAAGCCTATGCCGCCGACATCACCTACGGCACGAACAACGAATACGGCTTCGACTACCTGCGCGACAACATGGTGTATGAGGCGCGCGACCGGGTGCAGCGCGGCCTGAACTTCGCCATCGTGGACGAGGTGGACTCCATCCTCATCGACGAGGCGCGCACGCCCCTCATCATCAGTGGCCAGGCCGAAGACCACACGGCGATGTACGTCGCCATGAACAAGGTCGTGCCGGTCCTGGTGCGCCAGGAGGGCGAGGCCGACCCCCGCACCGGCGAGGGCGTGACCAAGCCCGGCGACTTCACGATCGACGAGAAGACCCACCAGGCCTTCCTCACCGAGCAGGGCCACGAGACGGCCGAGCGTCTGCTGGCGGCCCAGGGGCTGATCGCCGAAGGCGCATCGCTCTACGACCCGACCAACATCACGCTGGTGCACCACCTGTACGCCGCGCTGCGGGCCAACCACCTCTACCACCGCGACCAGCATTACGTCGTGCAGAACGGCGAGATCGTGATCGTGGACGAGTTCACGGGCCGCCTGATGGCCGGCCGCCGCTGGAGCGAGGGCCTGCACCAGGCCGTGGAGGCCAAGGAGGGCGTGGAGATCCAGGCCGAGAACCAGACGCTCGCCTCCATCACCTTCCAGAACTACTTCCGCCTGTACGGCAAGCTGGCCGGCATGACGGGGACGGCCGACACCGAGGCCTACGAATTCCAGGAAATCTACGGCCTGGAAACCACGGTCATTCCGCCCAACCGGCCCAGCAAGCGCGACGACCAGCTCGACCGCGTGTACAAGACCACGCGCGAGAAGTACGAGGCGGCGATCAAGGACATCCGCGAGTGCCACGAGCGCGGCCAGCCGGTGCTGGTGGGCACGACCTCCATCGAGAACTCCGAGATCATCGACCAGCTGCTGCAGAAAGAGGGTCTGCCCCACCAGGTGCTCAATGCCAAGCAGCACGCCCGCGAGGCCGACATCGTCGCGCAGGCCGGTCGCGCCGGCATGATCACCATCGCCACCAACATGGCGGGCCGCGGCACCGACATCGTGCTGGGCGGCAACATCGAGAAGGAAATCGCGGCGATCGAGGACGACGAGTCGCTCGACGCAGCCGCCCGCGAAAGCCAGATCGCCGCGCTGCGCAGCCAGTGGGCGAGCGACAACGAGAAGGTCAAGGCGCTGGGCGGCCTGCGCATCATCGCCACCGAGCGCCACGAGTCCCGCCGCATCGACAACCAGTTGCGCGGCCGCTCGGGCCGCCAGGGCGATCCGGGCTCCTCGCGCTTCTACCTGAGCCTGGACGATTCGCTGATGCGCATCTTCGCGGGCGATCGGGTGAAGGCCATCATGGACCGCCTCAAGATGCCCGACGGCGAGGCGATCGAGGCCGGCATCGTCACGCGCAGCATCGAATCCGCGCAGCGCAAGGTCGAGGCGCGCAATTTCGACGTCCGCAAGCAACTGCTCGAATACGACGACGTGGCCAACGACCAGCGCAAGGTCATCTACCAGCAGCGCAACGAGATCCTCGATGCCTCGGATCTCTCCGGCGTGATCGCCGGCATGCGCGAATCCTGCCTGACCGATGTCGTGCGCCAGTACGTGCCCGAGGAGTCGGTGGAAGAGCAATGGGATCTGGCGGTGCTGGAGAAGGTCCTTGCCGATGAATGGCACATCCACCTGCCGCTGAAGCAGGAGGTGGAGAGCGCGCAGGCCATCACCGACGGCGAGATCCTGGACAAGATCATCGCCGCGGGCCACGCGGCGTTCCAGTCGAAGGTCGAGCAGGTGGGCCAGGAGAACTTCCACCAGTTCGAGCGCGCCGTGCTGCTGCAGAACTTCGATTCGAGCTGGCGCGACCATCTCTCCGCGCTGGACTACCTGCGCCAGGGCATCCACCTGCGCGGCTATGCACAGAAGCAGCCCAAGCAGGAATACAAGCGCGAGGCGTTCGAGCTGTTCCGCCAGCTCATCGACCAGGTCAAGAACGAGGTCACCCGGGTCCTCATGACCGTGCAGATCCAGTCGTCCACGCAGCTCGACCAGGCCGCCGAGGCCCTGGAAAGCCGCGCCGAGCAGATCGCCAACGTGACCTACACCGCCCCGACGGAAAACGGCGAGGTCGAGACCACCTTCGATCCGCGCACCCAGCAGGCGGGCGGCGACGGCCTGGGCCTGCCCGAAGGCGTGCGCGTGGGCCGCAACGATCCCTGCCCCTGCGGCAGCGGCAAGAAGTACAAGCAGTGCCACGGCAAGCTGGCCTGACACCGCGCTGAGCCCCGTCTCCGTTCCCATGGGCCGCCGCAGGGCGGCCCATGTCACGTCCCGGCAGTGCTGCTTCTCCAGAATGCAGCCTTGCTTTTTTCCAAGGACTTCCGCATGCCCGTGAATCTCTCCGCTCCCGTTGCCTCCGACCTGCACCCGGTCGCAGGTGTCCGCATTGGCGTCACCGAAGCCGGCGTCCGCAAGGTGGGGCGCAAGGACGTGACCGTGTTCCTGCTGGACGACGGCGCCACGGTGGCCGGCGTCTTCACGCAGAACCGTTTCTGCGCCGCGCCCGTGCAGGTCTGCCGCGAGCACCTCGCGCAGGGCGGGCAGATCCGCGCCGTCGTGGTCAACACTGGCAACGCCAATGCCGGCACGGGTGCGGATGGCCTCGCGCGGGCGCGCGCCACCTGCGATGCGCTGGCGGGGCAACTGGGCATCGCGGCCACCCAGGTGCTGCCGTTCTCGACCGGCGTCATCATGGAGCCGCTGCCCCACGATCGCATCATTGCGGGCCTGCCCGCAGCGATCGCCGATGCGAAGCCGCAGCACTGGGCCCGCGCCGCCGAGGGCATCATGACCACCGACACGCTGCCCAAGGCCTTCAGCACGCAGGTGCGGATCGGTGGGGCCACGGTCACGGTCACGGGCATCTCCAAGGGGGCCGGCATGATCCGCCCCAACATGGCGACCATGCTCGGCTTCCTGGCCACCGATGCGCGCATTGCGCCCGAGCTGGTGCAGCCCCTGGTGCGGGAGCTGGCCGACCAGTCGTTCAACCGTATCACCATCGACGGCGACACCTCCACCAACGACTCCTTCGTGCTCATGGCCACCCACCAGGCGGGCAATCCCGTAGTGGCGTCGCTGGACAGCGCCGACGGCCAGGCCCTGCGCGCCGCGCTGCTGGAGGTGGCCCAGAAGCTCGCCCAGGCCATCGTGCGCGACGGCGAGGGCGCCACCAAGTTCATCGCCGTGCGCGTGGAAGGCGGCCGGACGGCGGAGGAATGCCGCAAGGTCGGCTACGCGATCGCCCACTCGCCGCTCGTGAAGACGGCCTTCTTCGCCAGTGACCCGAACCTGGGCCGCATCCTGGCCGCCGTGGGCTACGCGGGCATCGAAGACCTCGACCAGACCCGCATCGACCTCTACCTGGACGACGTCCACGTGGCCGTGCAGGGCGGCCGGCATCCGGCCTACCGCGAGGAGGATGGCCAGCGCGTGATGAAGCAGAGCGAGATCACCGTGCGCGTCGTGCTGGGCCGGGGCGAGGCCGCCGACACGGTGTGGACCTGCGACCTGAGCCACGAATACGTGACGATCAACGCCGATTACCGCTCCTGAGCCCGCTGGGGCCGCCCGGACCACCATGAACGATCGATTCGAACACCTCCTGCTGCGCGCCGAGCAGCTCATCGACCGCATCGAGTCGGTGCTGCCCCGGCCCCTCGCCGCACCCGACTGGTCCGCTTCCGTGGCGTGGCGCTACCGCCGGCGCGGCGGCGGGCACGGCGTGCTGGAGCCCGTGCGGCACGTGGCCGGCATCGCGCTGGACGATCTCAAGGAGATCGATGCGCAGAAGGACAAGATCCGGCGCAACACCGAGCAGTTCGTCGAAGGGCGACCGGCCAACAACGTGCTGCTGACCGGCGCGCGCGGCACCGGCAAGTCCTCCCTCATCAAGGCCTGCCTGGGCACCTACGCCGGCCGGGGCTTGCGGCTCATCGAGGTGGACAAGGCCGAGCTCACCGACCTGCCCGACATCGTGGACATCGTGGCCGGCCGGCCCGAGAAATTCATCATCTACTGCGACGACCTCAGCTTCGAAGAAGGCGAATCGGGCTACAAGGCCCTGAAGTCCATCCTCGACGGCTCCGTGGCTGCGTCGTCACCCAACGTGCTGGTCTACGCCACCAGCAACCGGCGCCACCTGCTGCCGGAATACCTGAAGGAAAACCTCACCTACACGCACACCGAGGACGGCGAAGTCCACCCCGGCGAGGTGGTGGAGGAGAAGATCTCCCTCTCCGAGCGCTTCGGGCTGTGGATCAGCTTCTACCCTTTCAGCCAGGAGGAATACCTCGCCATCGTGGCGCAGTGGCTGTCGGCGCTGGGCGTGCCGGCCGGTGCCATCGAGGCCGCGCGGCCCGAGGCCCTGGTCTGGGCGCTGGAGCGCGGCTCCCGCAGCGGGCGGGTGGCCTACCAGTTCGCGCGCGACTTCGCGGGGCGTGGCCATGGCTGAGCCGGCATCCGCCAATACCCCCGTCTCCTCCGAAGGCGCCGCGCGCCGCCACACCGAGGTGGCCGTGGGTATCCTGTTCCGGCCCGACGGTGCCATGCTGCTGTCCACCCGCCCCCCGGGCAAGCCCTACGCGGGCTACTGGGAGTTTCCGGGCGGCAAGCTGGAGGCGGGCGAAACGGTGGAAGAGGCCCTGCGGCGCGAGCTGATCGAAGAGCTGGGCGTCACCATCGGGCCGGCCACCGTCTGGAAAGTGACCGAACACGACTATCCCCATGCGCTGGTGCGGCTGCACTGGTGCAAGGTGCATGCATGGACGGGCGACTTCGAGATGCGCGAGGGCCAGTCCATGGCCTGGCAGCACTGGCCGCTGGACGTCTCGCCCGTGCTTCCGGGGGCCTATCCGGTGCTGGAGTGGCTGGCGGAGGAGCGCGGCGTCGCCTTCGATCCTGATCTGCTATTGAAAAAATAGCAAAGTCTTCAGATTTCACCGCGACCCCGGGCATGAAAGGCCCTGCATCGCGACTGGGCGAGGACTGGCGTCCAGCAGGAGGCGGGGCGGGCTGCCGGTGCCGCGCCGCAGCACGGTGAGGCGGCAGGGTGGCGGGCGCCAGGCGGTTGACGTCGAATCCGCCAGCGGGGTGGGGCGGTGAGCGTGCGGTGCCGGGGTGTGCACACGCTGTGCCCCCAACGGGGCCATCCGCAGAAAGGGCGGGTCAGTGCTCCTGCGGGCGCTGCGATCGATGGTCGCCGAAGCCTTCCTCGTCCTGCGGGGCATCCGTTCCCATGCGGAAGTCTTCCGCCGCCCAGGCCCCCAGATCGATCTGCCGGCAACGCTCGCTGCAGAACGGCCGGAAGCGGTTCTCCGGGGCGTAGAGGCTCTTGCCGCCGCACGTGGGGCAGTCCACCCAGAGCACCCGGGATGCCGGGGCACCGGGGTCTTTCGGGTCGTCTTTCGATGGCGAGGACATGTTCGGTACCCTGCCGCTCATGCGCACAGCGTGAGCTCGAACGCCGCGTCTTCGTGCACGGGCTGCAGCCTGCCTTCCGTGTCCTGCCGCATCAGGCGGACGGAGACGATCAGGCGGTTGCCGCTGATCTCCGGCACCAGATTCCAGGCCGGATCGATCCGCAACCGCAGCAACTGGAACGTTCGCCCCTGGGGCAGGGTCTGCTGGAACTGCCCGTGGTCGGCCGCGACCTTCTGGGGGATTCCGGAGTCGCGCAGCAGCTTGAGCAGCACATAGAGCGATTCCGCCAGAGGCGCCAGCGTGCTGGCCCAGCCTTCGAGGTCGCCCTGGCGCCGCTCCGGAGAGTGGTGCTGCCATGCGTAGTAGGCCGGCAGGTCGAAGCCGCAGGTGCCGCCCGGGATGCCCACGCGGCTGCGGATGCTCATCAGCCACTCGTTCTCGGTCAGCGATTGGCCTGCCTTGCCCGTCTGCGCGTTCAGGGCCGCGAAGCAATGGTCGAGTTGGCCAATGACCTGATCGAGCACCGCCTCGGAGATCGATGGATTGCCGCGGTAGCCGTCGAGTTGGTGGCGGTGCTTCTCCAGATCCTTGAGCACGTCGGACTTCAGGTCGGCCCGGGCCGCTACATCCATGATCTCGAAAATGGTCACCAGCGCGAAGTGGTGGTCCAGAGGGTGCTGGCGCGGAATCAACTCGCCCAGGCGCCGGAAGAGTTGTTCCAGCCGCAGGTACGTTCTCAGGCGTTCGTTGAAAGGGTATTCGTAGAGGATCACGCTGCAGGGTTCCTGGGGGCGCACGGCTGGCGCTGCCAGCTTCGCGCGTCCGGTGTCGCCTGCATCATAGCCCGAAGCCATCGGCGATTCGCCGTACCTCCGACTGCAGCGTTTCAAGAGGTATTCCGTCGTTGTAGAGCACCATGTCCGCGATCGCGCGCCGCGCGCTGCGCGCCGCCTGCGACGCGATGATGGATTCGATCACCTCCCGCGCGAGACCATTGCGGGCCTGCACCCGTGCCACCTGGGTGCTTTCGGAGCAGTCCACCACCAGGATGCGGTCCAGCCGCGGCGGCCATCGTCCCGATTCGGTCAGCAGGGGGATGTCGAACACGATCAGGCGGGTGCCTGCGGCGGCAGCCTGGCGCGCGGCCGCTTCCGTGGCCTGGGCCACGATGGGGTGGACGATGGCCTCCAGCCGCTGCCGTGCGCCGGCATCGCGGAAGGCAAGCTCCCGCATGCGGGCTCGGTCCATGGCGCCGTCCGTCCCGATCATGGGGTCGCCGAATTCGGCGCGGATGGCGGGAATCGCGGCGCCCTGGACCGCCGTGGCCGCCCGGGCGAGCTGGTCGGCATCGATCAGCACCGCGCCGCACGTCTGCAGCAGCTGTCCCACCGTGGTCTTGCCGCTGCCGATCCCTCCCGTGACGCCCAGCCGCACGGAAGCGGGGGGGCGGCCCGCCTCCATCACAGCCCCAGCGTTCCGAGGATGGCTCGCAGGACGGTATCAGGGCCGAACACCATCGCGGTGAGCCCGGCACCCACCAGGAAGGGGCCGAAGGGGATGTAGCCGCCTTCGCGCAGTCCGTTGAAGAGCTTCATGCCGATGCCGACCACGGCACCGATCACCGAGGCCATGAGGATGATCGGCACCAGCGCCTGCCAGCCAAACCATGCCCCCAGCGCGGCGAACAGCTTGAAATCGCCATAGCCCATGCCCTCCTTGCCGGTCGCCAGCTTGAAGGCCCAGTAGATCGCCCAGAGGGAGAGATACCCTCCGGTCGCGCCCATCACTGAGGAGAACAGCGGGACCGTGGTCAGGTGGAATGCCGAGCCCAGCAACCCCGCCCACAGCAGCGGCAGGGTGATGTCGTCGGGAAGCAGCGTGGTGTCCCAATCGATGAAGGCCAGCGCAAGCAGTGCCGCGGAGAATCCGCACCATGCCAGGCCCGGGCCCGTGGCCCCCCATCGCCAGGCACAGAAGGCGAACAGCGCACCGGTGGCCATCTCGACTGCGGGATAGCGCGGGCTGATCCGGGTCTTGCATGAAGAACACTTTCCACCCAGGCGCAGATAACCGAGCACGGGAATGTTCTCGTGCCACTTCACCACGTGGCCGCATGCCGGGCAACGCGATCGAGGCGTCCACAGGTTGAATGGCTCGGGTTGGGCAGGCTCCGGGCTCGGCGCGGCGCCCTTGCCGGCTGCCGTGTCCTGGGAGCGGACATATTCCGCGCATTCGGTCGCCCACTGGCGCTCCATCATGCGCGGCAGGCGATGGATGACGACGTTGAGAAAACTGCCGATCAATAGCCCGAGAAGGCCGAAGAGTGCGGCCTCCAGCCAGGGGTCCAGGCCCATCAGACCACCTGTCCCAGCTTGAAGATGGGCAGGTACATCGACACCACGATGCCACCGATGATCGTTCCCAGGAACACGATGATGATCGGCTCCATCAGGCTGGAGAGGCCTGCGACCATCTCGTCCACTTCCTGCTCATAGAAGTCTGCCGCCTTGCCCAGCATGTGGTCGATGGAGCCCGATTCCTCGCCGATGGCGCACATCTGGATCACCATCGAGGGGAACACGTTGGCATTGCCCATGGCTGCGGTCAGGCTGGTGCCCGTGGACACTTCCTGCTGGATCTTTTCGGTGGCGATGGCGTAGACCGAGTTGCCCGATGCCCCTCCCACGGAATCCAGGGCTTCCACGAGCGGCACGCCCGCGGCGAACATCGTGGAGAGAGTCCGGGTCCAGCGGGCCACGCAGGACTTATTGATGAGATCGCCGAAGATGGGAGCGCGCAGCAGCAGCCGGTCCATGAATCTCTGCACCTTCTCGTTGCGGCGCCATGCCTGCATGAAGAAGAAGCCGCCGCCACCGAGTATGCCGAAGATCAGCCACCACCATTTGACGAAGATCTCGCTGGCAGCCATCACGAACAGCGTGGGGGCCGGGAGGTCGGCGCCGAAGGAGGTGAACACCTCCTTGAAGGCGGGGATCACGAAGATCATGATCACTGTGACCACGACGAACGCAACGATGATCACGGCGGTGGGGTACATCAGCGCCGAGCGGATCTTCGACTTGATGGCTTCCGTCTTTTCCATGTAGAGCGCCAGGCGATCCAGCAGCGCTTCCAGGATACCGGCAGCCTCGCCGGCCTCCACGAGGTTGCAATAGAGGCTGTCGAAGTACATCGGGTACTTGCGGAAGGCGGCGTTCAGCGATGTGCCGGTCTCGACATCGGCACGGATATCGTTCAGCAGCTTGGTTACGCTGGCGTTGGTGTTGCCGCGCCCCACGATGTCGAAAGCCTGCAGCAGGGGCACGCCGGCTTTCATCATCGTTGCCATCTGGCGGGTGAAGAGCGCGATGTCCTTCGGCTTGATCTTCTTGCCACGGCGCATGCGCCGCTTTTTGATCTTGGTCGGAAACACGCCTTGGCGCCGCAGCGTCGCCTGCACCTGGTTCTCGCCCACGGCCCGTACTTCGCCGCGCACGATTTTGCCGTTGCGATCCTTGCCTTCCCACTCGAATACGAAATCCTTGATGTCCCTGGATGCGGCGCTTGCCATGGTGGCCTCTTGAATGGTGGGTTAGGTCGTTATTCGTTGGTCACGGCCAGCACCTCTTCGAGCGAGGTCAGCCCCAGCTTGGCTTTGTAGAGCCCCGATTCACGCAGCGACCGCACGCCTTCCTCACGCGCCTGTTTCGCAATCTCCAGGGCGCTGCCATCGCGCAGGATGATGCGCTGGGTTTCCTCGGAGATCGGCATGACCTGATAGATGCCTACCCGGCCCTTGTATCCGTTGTTGCAGGCCGAGCAGCCCACGGGGCGGTAGGTGACCCATGTCCCGTCGATCTCCTCTTCCTTGTACCCGGCTTCCAGCAAGGTTTCGTGAGGAATGTCGGCGGGTGCCTTGCACACGGGGCAGAGCCGGCGGGCCAGCCGCTGCGCCGTGATCAGGATCACGCTCGAAGCGATGTTGAAGGGCGCGATGCCCATGTTCCGCATCCGGGTCAACGTCGTGGGTGCGTCGTTGGTGTGGAGCGTGGACAGGACCAAATGGCCTGTCTGGGCGGCCTTGATGGAGATGTCCGCGGTTTCGAGATCGCGGATTTCACCCACCATGATGATGTCGGGATCCTGGCGGAGAAACGACTTCAGGGCCGCCGCGAACGTCAGTCCGGCTTTTTCGTTGACATTGACCTGATTGACCCCGGGCAGGTTGATTTCCGAGGGGTCCTCCGCCGTTGCAATGTTGACCCCCGCCTTGTTGAGCAGGTTCAGGCAGGTATAGAGCGACACCGTTTTGCCCGAGCCGGTAGGCCCCGTCACCAGGATCATTCCGTAAGGCCGCCCGATGGCGCTCATCAGGCGCTCTTTTTCTTCCGGCTCGTATCCGAGCGCATCGATGCCCAGCTTCGCGCTGCTGGGATCCAGAATCCGGATCACGATCTTCTCGCCAAAGAGCGTTGGCAACGTGCTGACGCGGAAATCGATGACACGGTCCGGGCCGACCTTGAGCTTCATCCTGCCGTCTTGGGGCACCCGTTTTTCCGAGATGTCCAGGCGTGAGATCACCTTGATGCGGGAGGCCAGCTTGTCCTTGATGGCTACGGGGGGCGATGCGATTTCCCGCAATTCGCCATCGATGCGGAAGCGTACCCGGTAGTTGTGTTCGTAGGGCTCGAAGTGCAAATCGGATGCCCGCATGTTGAAGGCGTCCAGAAGCATCTTGTGGAGGAACTTGACGATGGGGGCGTCTTCGACGTCATTGGCCCCGGTGTCTGCAGGGTCCGGCGCTTCTTGCACGGAGACGTCGTCGAACTCGAAGTCTCCTCCTCCGGACAGATTCTCCATGGACTCTGCCACGGACTTCGTCGTGGCATCGACCAGTTTGTTCAGCTTGTCGTATTCCGCAATGATCCAGTCCACGCCCATCTGGGTGGTGAACTTGATCTTCTCGGCTGCTTCCTGATCGGTGGGGTCCGCCGTCGCGACGATCAGGCGGTTGTTGCGCTTGTTGAGCGCGATGACCCGGTAGGCTTGGCAGATCTTCGCATCCAGCAGATCCTTGGGGAGCTTCTGCGTATCGATCGCATCGAGGTCAAGCAGCGGAGCACCGAACACGGACGACACCGTGTGTGCCAGATCGGATGCGGAGACCGCCCCTGAACCTGTCAGTTCTGCAATGAAACTCGTCTTGCTTGCACGGGATTTTCGGAAAATCTCCTCGGCAGCCTGCTGGCTCAGCTTGCCCGCGGACATCAGAGCCCGCCCCAAGCCGGGCAAAACGATCACATTGCCCTCGCGCAGGGCGGTATCAACAGCGGCCATGTAACCAGCGGAATCATATGGATGGAAGGGAAACCATCCTATCATCGCCCCAGGGCAGGAGGCTACATGGAGATCGATGAGTGCAGAGAAACCACGCGGCTTGGTGTTTTCTCGAAAATTGGTCGGGGTGAGAGGATTCGAACCTCCGGCCTCTACGTCCCGAACGTAGCGCTCTACCAGGCTAAGCTACACCCCGTAATTGACGATCGGTCGCGTGTTTTTTAAACGCGCCGATGCAGTAGCTGAGACGCCAATTGTAGCAAACCTTCGGTGTACTTATTGAAAGGTAGCCGGGTCAATGCTTCAATGGCGAGTTGTGCTTGTGCTGCTGCGGCTGCGCGTGTCGCTTCCAGCGAGCCTGTCTCCCGGATGATGGCGAGAATGGCGGGGAGTTCGGCAATCGAGCCTTGCAGGATCGCGTTTTCGATGAGCTGGCGCTGCTCGGAGGTGCCTCGCTGGATGGCGATGATCAGCGGCAGTGTCACCTTGCCTTCGCGCAAGTCATCGCCGAGGTTCTTGCCCATCTCGGCGCTGTCGCCGTCGTAGTCCAGAACATCGTCGATCACCTGGAATGCGGTTCCCAGGGCTTGTCCGTAGGTCGCGCATGCGCGTTCGATTTCGGGACTGGCTTGCGCCAGGACCGCGGCAAGGCGGGCGCTGGCTTCGAACAGCTTTGCCGTTTTCGAGCGTATGACTTCCAGGTAGCCCTGCTCGTTCAGCGATGCATCGTGGGTGTTGATGAGTTGCTGAACCTCTCCTTCCGCAATGATGTTGGTGGCCTCGGAGAGGATCTGCATGACGCGCATGTCGTTCGCGTCCACCATCATCTGGAAAGCCCGGGAGTGGAGGAAGTCCCCTACCAGTACGCTGGCGGGGTTGCCGAAGTTCTCGTTGGCGGTAGGGCGGCCTCGTCTGAGGGTGGATTCGTCCACGACGTCGTCGTGCAGGAGTGTGGCGGTGTGAATGAATTCGACCACCGCTGCCAAGTTGAAGCGCTGTGTGCCTTGATAGCCCAGGGCGCCGGACATCAGCAGCAGAAGCGCAGGTCTCAGGCGCTTGCCGCCGGCGGAAATGATGTAGCGGGCAACCTCTCCGATGAGCGAAACGGATGATTGCAGGCGAAGGCCTATGACCTTGTCTACCTCATGCATGTCGTCTGCAATCAGGGCAAGGATGGCCGAGGTGTTGTTCTGGGCGGACAAGGGTTGGATGGGGCAGCGAGGTGAAAGGAGAATTATAGGAATCACGGCGCGACCGCTCGCTTTTTGCGAGCACGGTGGTCCTTGGGTTTGGGGTGAGGCTTCGTACGGGTTGTTGCGCTTTGGCGATTCGGTTATGATCGAAGGTTCCGTAGAGTGTCTTTTGCGGAATACTTCATAGAGGTTTACATGTACGCGGTCATAAAAACCGGTGGCAAGCAGTATCGCGTTGCTTCCGGCGAAAAAATTAAGGTAGAACAGATTGCTGCGGACGTAGGCCAGGAAATCGTGATTGACCAAGTGCTCGCTGTCGGCAACGGCGCAGAGATCAAGGTCGGCACGCCCCTGGTGTCCGGCGCCACCGTGAAGGCCACTGTCGTGGCTCACGGCAAGCACGACAAAGTGCGCATCTTCAAGATGCGTCGTCGCAAGCACTATCAAAAACGCCAGGGCCATCGCCAGCAGTTCACCGAACTGCAGATTGGCGCTATCGCCGCTTAAGGAGCAGACACCATGGCACAGAAAAAAGGCGGCGGCTCTACGCGAAACGGGCGCGACTCCAAGCCCAAGATGCTGGGGGTCAAGGCGTTCGGTGGTGAACTGATCAGTGCGGGTTCCATCATCGTTCGCCAGCGTGGCACCAAATTCCATCCTGGGACGAACGTGGGCGTGGGCAAGGATCACACTCTGTTTGCCCTCATCGATGGGCACGTGTCTTTCGGCACGAAAGGTGCGATGTCTAAGCACACGGTCAACGTGACGCCGGCCTGATTCTCTCTCTTCATCATCTCGATGATCCGAAGCCCCGATCCGTCGGGGCTTTGTCGTTTTGATGTCTGCATGCTCGCATGTGTATGTACCTAGTGCCCCATGGACGGATCATGGAGGTGCCGTTCTGTAAACTCCTTCCATGAAGTTCGTCGACGAAGCCTTTATTGACGTTGCTGCCGGTGATGGTGGCAATGGCTGTGTGTCTTTTCGGCACGAAAAGTACAAGGAGTTCGGTGGGCCGAATGGTGGGGATGGTGGCCGAGGTGGGCATGTGTTCGCCGTGGGCGATCCGAGTCTCAACACGCTGGTGGATTTCCGTTACTCGCGTCGCCATGAGGCCAAGCGTGGCGAGCATGGCATGGGGTCGGACATGTTCGGCGCCGCTGGCGATGACATCACCCTGAAGATGCCGGTGGGCACCATCATTTCGGATGTTGATACCGGAGAGGTGCTGTTTGAGTTGCTTGAACCCGGTGAGACCATCACCCTTGCCAAGGGGGGGGATGGAGGGTTCGGGAACATGCGCTTCAAGAGTGCGATCAACCGGGCGCCGCGGCAGAAAACACCAGGCTGGCCTGGCGAGCGGCGAAATCTCAAGCTTGAACTGAAAGTGCTGGCGGATGTGGGTCTGCTGGGAATGCCCAATGCCGGTAAATCCACGTTCATTGCGGCCGTTTCGAATGCGCGTCCCAAGATCGCTGATTACCCTTTCACCACGCTGCATCCCAATCTTGGCGTTGTCCGGGTGGGGCCGGAGCAGAGCTTCGTGGTGGCGGATATCCCGGGTCTCATCGAGGGCGCGTCGGAGGGCGCCGGATTGGGCCACCAGTTCCTGCGACACCTCCAGCGCACGCGCTTGCTGCTTCATGTCGTGGACCTTGCTCCTTTCGACGATTCGGTGGATCCGGTCGCGCAGGCCAAGGCCATCGTCGGAGAGCTCAAGAAGTACGATGCCGCACTCTACGAAAAGCCTCGGTGGCTGGTGCTCAACAAACTTGATATGGTGCCGGCCGATGAGCGCGCTTCGCGGGTCAAGGACTTCGTCAAGCGCCTCAAATGGAAAGGGCTGGTGTTCGAGATCTCTGCGCTCACCCGCGAAGGGTGCGAGCCGCTGATCCAGGCTATTTACCAGCATGTTCGAGGGTTGCAGCAAGCAGAGCAGGCGGTGCATGAGGTGGATCCGCGCTTCTTGCGGGAGTCGCCCTCGGAGTGAGGTCTCGTGATCGTTTGAATGGCCTGTGATGTGCCTCTGTGGCGGTGCTCAAGGTCAGAAAAGACAGGAATTCATGGTTTCCAGCATATTGCGTGAGGCGCGTCGCATCGTTGTCAAGGTGGGCTCCAGCTTGGTAACGAACGAGGGGCGTGGGCTTGATGAGGCTGCCATCAGCGAGTGGAGTCGCCAGATGGCTGCTCTGGTGCAGGGAGAGGTGGGCACCCGCAGGGAGGTGATCATGGTTTCCAGCGGTGCCATCGCGGAAGGCATGAAGCGGTTGGGGTGGTCTGTGCGCCCGCATGAGATCCATGAGTTGCAGGCCGCGGCGGCCGTGGGGCAAATGGGGCTCGCGCAAATGTATGAAACCAAGCTGCGCGAGCAAGGGCTTGGAAGTGCGCAGGTTCTTTTGACACATGCGGATCTTGCGGACAGGGAGCGTTACTTGAATGCACGCTCGACCTTGCTGACCTTGCTGCGATTGGGCGTGCTGCCTGTCATCAATGAGAACGACACCGTAGTCACCGATGAAATAAAGTTCGGAGATAACGACACCCTGGGGGCGTTGGTGGCGAATCTGGTGGAGGCGGATGCTCTGGTCATTCTGACGGACCAGAAGGGGCTCTACACCTCCGACCCGCGAAAGGACCCTTCGGCGAGATTCGTGCATGAGGCGGCGGCCGGCGATGTGGCATTAGAGGCCATGGCAGGAGGGGTGGGCTCCAGCATTGGTCGCGGAGGAATGATCACCAAGATCATTGCTGCCAAGCGTGCAGCCGGTTCGGGGGCATCGACGGTGATTGCCTGGGGGCGCGAGCCGGACGTGCTGTTGCGTCTCACCCGGGGTGAGGCCATCGGAACATTGCTGGTGGCGCAGACCCCCAAGAAGCAGGCGCGCAAGCAATGGATGGCGGACCATCTGCAGTTGCGCGGTGCCGTGACGGTGGATGTTGGCGCTGCGACGAAGCTGCGCGAGGATGGCAAGAGCCTGTTGCCGATCGGCATGGTGGCGGTGGATGGCGAGTTTTCGCGCGGCGATGTGATCGCCGTGCGCGACATGGCTGGCGTGGAGATCGCCAGGGGGTTGGCCAACTACGCCAGCGCAGAGGCGCGACTGTTGTGCCGCAAGCCTTCCGCCGAATTCGAGAGGCTGCTGGGTTTCACCGCCGAGCCTGAAATGGTGCACCGGGACAATATGGTGCTGTCAGGCGTCTGACGGCACAAAGGAACCCGGTGGTTTGATCATGCAGAACCGGCGTGCAGCCCATTTCCTCAAGGAAATGGGCCTCAAGCGGTGGGTTTGGGCTGCAGGCCCGTGTCGATGGTCACCGAGATGGTTGCCGTTCCCGTGCGGGGGTCCGGATCGAAGCTGGCGCCGGGCGGCATCTCCATGTCCGGATGCACCAGAAGCGATGCAGTGCGGTGCTGCGGTGCGCTGGATGGCGCACTGCCTTCGCCACCTTCCCGGTGGCGCATGCCACTGCGCAGATAGCGGTTGCGTTGTTCGTTGCGGGGTAGAAAACGAGCAAGCTCCGTCAGTGCCATCTCGTAGACGCCACGCTTGAACTCCACCACGACATCCAATGGCACCCAATAGTCGTTCCACCGCCATGCATCGAATTCGGGATGATTGGTGGCTCGCAGGTTCAGGTCCCAATCGTGCCCAAGCAACTGGAGCAGGAACCAGATCTGTTTTTGGCCCTTGTAGTGACCGCGTGCATCGCGGCGGATATACCGGTCAGGCACCTCATAGCGCAACCAATCCCGTGTGCGGGCCACCACGCGGACGTGGCACGGCTGCAGGCCCACTTCCTCGTGCAGTTCGCGGTACATGGCCTGTTCAGGGGTTTCGCCCCGGTCAATGCCGCCTTGCGGAAACTGCCAGCTGTGGGTGCGGATCCGCTTGCCCCAGAACACCTGGTTTTTCTGGTTGAGCAGGATGATGCCGACGTTCGGCCGAAAGCCGTCCCGGTCAAGCATAATCGAACCCCAATTTTTTAAACTGTATCCATTATGCACGGGCCCTGATGCGCGGCAAGCGTGTTGCCCAGGATGGCGAGACCCCCTTCAATGAAAGCGTCCCAATTTTTCGTTTCGACCCTCAAGGAAGCCCCGGCGGATGCCGAAGTGATGAGCCACAAGCTCATGACGCGGGCCGGACTCATCAAGAAGCTGGGGGCCGGCATCTACAACTATATGCCGATGGGCCTGCGCGTCATTCGCAAGGTGGAAGCCATCGTGCGCGAAGAAATGAACCGCGCCGGCGCCGTGGAAGTGACGATGCCGGTCGTGCAGCCGGCGGAGTTCTGGCAGGAGACGGGGCGGTTCGAGAAGATGGGGCCTGAGCTTTTGCGCATCCGGGATCGCCACGGGCGGGACTTCGTGGTCCAGCCCACCAGCGAAGAAGTGGTCACGGACATTGCCCGCCAGGAATTGCGCAGCTACAAGCAGTTGCCCAAGAATTTCTACCAGATACAGACGAAGTTCCGGGACGAGCGCCGCCCCCGCTTCGGCCTGATGCGGGGCCGCGAGTTCATCATGAAGGATGCATATTCCTTCGACCGCGACCCGGCGGCCGCCAAGGCCAGCTACCAGGTGATGGCGCAGGCCTACCGCCGCATCTTCGATCGTTTTGGTTTGACCTACCGCGCCGTGGCTGCGGACAGCGGGGCGATCGGCGGGGATCTGAGCGAGGAATTCCAGGTGATCGCGGCCACGGGCGAGGATGCAATCGTCTATTGCCCGCAAAGCGACTACGCGGCGAACATCGAGAAGGCGGAAGCCTTGCCTCCCCCGGGGCCGCGTCCCGCGGCATCGCAGCCGCTGGCCAAGACCCCTACGCCCGCGAAAAGCACCTGCCCCGACGTGGCCGAGCTGCTGTCGGTGCCGCTGCAGGCCACGGTGAAATCCCTCGTGCTGGCGACGGACGAAACCAACGACGCCGGCGAGATCGTCAAGAGCCAGGTCTGGCTCCTGCTGCTGCGCGGCGACCATGACATGAACGAGATCAAGGCTGGCAAGGTTCCCGGTCTGGATGCGGGATTCCGTTTCGCCACGGTGGGCGAGATCGAGGACCATTTCGGCTGCAAGCCGGGTTATCTCGGCCCGCTCAACCTGCGCAAGCCGGTCCGGCTGGTGGTGGACCGCGAGGTGGCGGTGATGGCGGACTGGATCTGCGGCGCCAACGAGGTGGACCACCACATGACCGGCGTGAACTGGGGCCGCGACCTGCCCGAGCCGGCGCTGGTGGCCGATCTGCGCAATGTCGTTGCCGGCGATCGTTCGCCCGACGGCAAGGGCGAACTGGCGATCGAGCGCGGGATCGAGGTGGGCCATGTTTTCTATCTGGGCACCAAGTACAGCAAGGCGATGGGCGCCACCTTCCTGGGCGAGGATGGCAAGCCCGCGTTCTTCGAGATGGGCTGCTACGGCATCGGCGTCACGCGCCTGCCGGCGGCAGCCATCGAGCAGAACCACGATGAGCGCGGCATCATCTGGCCCGATGCGATCGCGCCGTTCACGGTGGTGCTCTGCCCGATCGGCATGGACCGCAGCGAAGAGGTGCGCGTGGCGGCGGAAACGCTGCACGCCGACCTGCTGGCGGCGGGGGTGGATGTGATCCTGGACGATCGCGGCGAGCGCCCCGGCGCGATGTTCGCGGACTGGGAACTCATCGGCGTTCCGCACCGGGTGGTGCTCTCCGACCGGGGGCTCAAGGAGGGGCAGGTCGAGTACCAGCACCGCCGTGATGCGGCGGCCACCAAGGTGGCCTCGGCCGAGATCTTCGCGTTCTTGAAGGGCCGTATCGTCGTATGAGCGCGGGTGGGGTCAAGGTGGCCGTGAACGGTTCAGGCGTTTCGCGCCGGGCGTATGTGCTGGCGGGGGTCTCTTCGGGGCTGACCGGGTGGCTGGGTGCGCCCGGCACCGCGCATGCGGGAGGGCAACTGGAAGAGCCCTTGATGGATTCCGTGCGCACGGCGCTCAGTTCCGCCGTGGCCAACCAGGCGCCACCGGAGCCCGATTTCTCCACCACGGAAGCCCGTCTCCACTACCTGCGCTGGCTGGGCACCATGAGCGACCGGCTGCGCCGGCGCAAGCCTGATTGGGAAGTGCGGCGCGATTTTCTGCAGACCGTGTGGTACGAGTCCAAGCGCTCGGGCCTCGATGTCTCGCTGGTGATGGGGCTGGTGCAGGTGGAGAGCGCTTTCCGCAAGTACGCCGTGTCCAGCGTGGGCGCGCGCGGCTACATGCAGGTGATGCCGTTCTGGACGCGCGTCATCGGCGACGGCGATCCGGGCAAGCTGTTCCACATGCAGACGAACCTGCGCTTCGGATGCGTCATCCTGCGGCACTACCTGGACCGGGAACGGGGCGATCTGTTCATGGCGCTGGGGCGGTACAACGGCAGCCGTGGCCGCGCGCCCTATCCGGACGCCGTGTTCTCGGCCCAGCGCAGCTGGGCCTTCCCAGACCGCATCACCTCGGCTTGAGGCCGGGGCGCGTTGCTGCGCTCCGATGCCGGTCTCTGCCCTCGGCTGCCTGTCGCCGGGGCTGCCGTGTCCTCTGCAAGTTTCCGAGCCTGCCAGCAGATGGGAGTCCGTACTACGTGTCGGCGGAGGCTTGCGCGGGCGTGCCCGTGGCCCCGCCCCCCGGATTTCCTTCCTGCAGGCGCGAGACCATGATCTGGTCGATGCGGTAGCTGTCCACGTCCAGCACTTCGAATTTGTAGCCACCCCAGTTCACGCTGTCGGTGCGCCGGGGCACGCGGCGCAGCATCACCATGAGGAAGCCGGCCAGGGTCTCGTACTCGCCCGCGTGGGGCAGTTCGTCGAGGTGGAGGGCGCGCAGCACGTCGCCCACGGGCGTCACGCCGTCGATGAGCCAGGAGTTTTCGTCGCGCCGCACGATCTGCTCCTCGTCGTCGGGGCCGATGAGATCGCCCATCACCGTGCTCATCACGTCGTTGAGGGTGACGACGCCGACGATGAGGCTGTATTCGTTGACGATGACGGCGAAGTCTTCGTGCACCTGCCGGAACTGGTCCAGCACCTCGGCCAGCGAGAGCCGGTCGGGCACGATGAGGACCTTGCGCACCAGCCCTTCGTCCTTGAGCGAGATGGGCTGGTTGTTGAGCACGCGCTGGAAGAGGTCCTTCGCGTCCACGTAGCCGACCACGTGGTCGATGTCGCCGTCGCACACGGGGTAGGTGGAGAACGGTTCGGCGGCGATGCGCGCGCGGATGAGGTGGTCGGGGTCGTCGCGCAGGAAGAAGGCGATGCGGTCGCGCGGCGACATGGCGCTGCTCACGGGGCGGGAGTCCAGCTCGAACACGTTCTCGATCACCTGCTGTTCGCGCGCGGCCAGCACGCCGGCCCGGGTGCCGGCTTCCATCATGGCCAGGATGTCGTCGGAGGTGATGCGGTCGTCGCGCAGCGAGGACAGGCCCAGCAGGCGAAAGAGCAGGTCCGCGGCCCGGCTGTAGAGCCAGACGACCGGGTGCAGCAGGGCCATGAGCACGGCCATGGGGCGGGCGACCCTCACGGCCAGCCGCTCGGAGTTCACCATGCCCAGCCGCTTGGGAAAGAGGTCGGCGAACAGGATGAAGAGGGAGGTGACGACCGTGAAGGAGGCGAGAAACCCGAAGGTCTCGGCCCGCGCGTCGCTGAGCCAGAGCTGGAGCAGGGTCGTGAAATGCGGCGTCAGCGCGCCCTCGCCGACGATGCCGCCCAGGATGGCCACCGCGTTCTGGCCGATCTGGACGACCGTGAAGTATTCGCCCGGCTGCTCCTGCATGCGCATGACGCTCTCCGCCCGGGCTTCTCCCTCGTCCGCGAGCTGGCGCAGGCGCAGCCGGCGCGATGCGGCCAGGGAGATTTCGGCGACGGAGAAGAAGGCGCTGGCCACGATGAGGAGGCCGATGAGGAAGAGGCTTTGCGACAGGGTCATGGGACGGGCGGGCGCCGCCATGGAGTCGTTGTGTGGGAAAGGCCGTGCGCCAGCCCACGCAGTGTAAGCGGGCAGGATGACGGTGGTTGCGCAGGATGGAATGCGCGTGGGCCCGGCGGGGCGGGCTGTGGAGGCGCACCGGGAGCGCGGCCTGGGTGGGGCGCGCTCCCGGTGGCGGAATGCCGCCCCGCTTACTGCATGAAGCCGATGCGCGGCTTGGCCGAGGCGCTGCGCGGCAGGTCGGCCACCTCCACGGTGGAGCGGTGCTGCAGCCGGGCGTTGCCGAAGCCCGTCATGAGGGCGCGGCGCATTTCGCGCGGGGGCATCTGCGCGAGCACGTCCAGCACGTCGGCCGGGGGCTCGGGGTCGAGGCGGCGGCCCCAGTCGTGGCCGGAGCGGATGCCCTGGTAGAGGTTGCGCGCGATGGTGCGGGCCTGCTCGGGGGAGGGGGCATGGACCTCGAAGACGTTCATGCGGTTCAGGATGGGCTCGGGGATGCCGCGCTCGTCGTTGGCGGTGGTGATCCAGATGACCTGGCTGGCGTCGATGGCGATCTCGGCGAACTCGTCGGTGAAGCTCTGCGCGGTGTCGTGCTCCAGCAGGCCGTAGAGGGCGCCGAGCGGGTCGTACTGCGCATCCGAGGCGGCCTTGTCGATTTCGTCCACCACGATGACCGGGTTGGCGTATTCGCCTTCCACCAGGGCCTCGAAGACCTTGCCGGGGCGCGCGCCCTTCCATTGCGATGACGAACCCGAGAGCAGCCAGCCGGCCGTCATCGAACTCATGGGCACGAGGTTCATGCCGGTGCCCAGCAGTTCGGCGAGCTGGCGCGCGAAGTGGGTCTTGCCGATGCCGGGGGGGCCCAGCAGCAGCATGGGCGTGACCTCCAGGCCGTCGCGGCTGTCCTGCGCGAGGGCTACGTGGCGCTTCACGTCGTCGAGCACGTCGGTGAAGTTGGGCAGCTGGTCGTAGAGCCCCGACATGTCGGGCACGCCCGAGGGCTTGACCTGGAAGCGCTCGGGCCCCCGTTCGAGCATCCGTTCATAGACCGCGCGCAGGGTTTCGTATTCGCGCTGGCTGCCGGCGTCCTGAAGCCGGGCGAGCTTGCGCTCGACGTCGCCGGGGCGGAACACGTTGCGCAACTGGGCCACCGGCAGGCCCAACGAAGGCGATTGCGGGACAAGGCTGTGTGTCGTCGTCATGGCGCGCTCCTAGGTGTGAATGGAAGGGCACGCATCCATTCAAGCACACAACATGCCGGCGCCCAATGGCGGAAAAACCCGGTCAACCGATGCCAGTTGCTTTCTTGCGAAGCACAAGCGTGGAAGCCGCCCGAGGGCGGCTTCCAGTGCATGGAATAGGCCGAAAAAAGTGCCGCTCAGGCGGCCGGCGCGCCGCCCAGCACCTGCTGCAACTCGCCCGATTCGTACATCTCCATCATGATGTCGGAGCCGCCGATGAACTCGCCCTTCACGTAGAGCTGCGGGATGGTGGGCCAGTTGCTGTATTCCTTGATGCCCTGGCGGATCTCCGGGTCGTCCAGCACGTTCACGGTGGCGAGGGCCTTGGGGTCCACGCCGCAGGCCTTGAGGATCTGGATCGCACGACCCGAAAATCCGCACATCGGAAAGCTCGCACTGCCTTTCATGAAGAGCAGGATTTCGTTGGATTTGACGAGGGTGTCGATGCGTTGCTGGGCGGTGTCGCTCATGGGTTGCTCCTGGCTGAAGGGCGCCGCGCGCGGGCGGCAATGGGTGGGATTATTTCACCGTCGGCGGGGCCGGGCAGTGCGGCGGGGATCACGAGGGCCGGCGCCCTCCGGTGCAGCGGGCATGCCCAGCGAGGTCGGCGCGGCTGCACACCTCGGTGAAGCCGGCTTCGCGCAGCAGCGCCTGGACGGCACCGGACTGGTCCCAGCCGTGCTCCAGCAGCAGCCAGCCGCCCGGCACCAGGCGTGCGGGGGACTGCACCACGATGGTGCGGATGTCGTCCAGGCCGTCCGGGCCGCTCGCCAGGGCCTGCAGGGGTTCGTGCGCCAGCGCCGCCAGATGGGGGTCGCCCGCCGCGATGTAGGGCGGATTGGAGACGATGGCGTCGAACGGGCCGCCGATGCCGTCCAGCCAATGCGCGTGGGCGAAGCGCACGGGCAACTCCAGCCGCCGTGCGTTGGCCTGCGCCACGGCGAGGGCGTCGGCGCTTGCGTCCACCGCCAGCACCTGGGCATCGGGCCGTTCGTGCTGCAGCGCCAGGGCGATGGCGCCGCTGCCCGTGCCCAGGTCGGCCACGCGCGGCGCCGCCACGGGCCGCAGCACCTCCAGCGCCCAGTCCACCAGGGTTTCGGTGTCGGGGCGCGGGTCGAGCACGCGGGCATCCACCTGCAGCGCCAGCCCATGGAACTCCTTGCGGCCCGTGAGGTAGGCCACGGGCTCGCCGGCCCGGCGGCGCGCGCAGAGCGCGGCGAATGCCGCCCGCGCGCCCTCGGGCAGCGCGTCGGTGTCGTGCGCCAGCAGCCAGGCGCGGCCGGCGTCGGGCCGGCCCAGCGCATGCAGCAGCAGCATCTGGGCATCGATGCGCGCGAGGCCCAGGGCCTGGGCGTGGGCCAGGGCCTGGGAGAGCCTCCATGGCGCGGGGGGCTGCGGGCTGGGCAGGGGCGGGTTCATGGCGGCGCTATGTTTTTAATAGCTAAGTGTGTAGATTTTCCGGCGACATGGAGGCAATCCGGGCTTGAAGCGGTGTTCAGGCGGTGGATTCCAGTTCGGCCAGCAGTTCCGCCTCGCGTGCGTGGCCCAGCGCCTGCAATACCTCGCCGAGATCGCCTTCCATGATGGTGAGCAGCTTGTAGAGCGTGAGGTTGATGCGGTGGTCGGTGAGCCGGCCCTGCGGGAAGTTGTAGGTGCGGATGCGGTCGGAGCGGTCGCCGCTGCCCACCAGCCCCTTGCGCAGCGCGGCCTCCTTGGCGGCGCGCTCGCTGCGCTCCTTTTCCTGGATGCGCGCCTGCAGCACCTGCAGCGCCTTGGCCTTGTTGCTGTGCTGGCTGCGGCCGTCCTGGCATTCGGCCACGATGCCGGTGGGCAGGTGCACCACGCGCACGGCGGAGTCGGTCTTGTTGATGTGCTGGCCGCCCGCGCCGCTCGCGCGGAAGGTGTCGATGCGCAGGTCGGCGGGGTTGAGGGTGATGGCCTGCTGCTCGTCGGGCTCGGGCATCACGGCCACGGTGCAGGCGCTGGTGTGGATGCGGCCCTGCGTTTCGGTGGCGGGCACGCGCTGCACGCGGTGGCCGCCCGATTCGAAGCGCAGCGCGCCGTAGGCGCCGGACCCGGAGGGGCCGTCACCGGCCCCACCCTCCACGCGCAGCACGACTTCCTTGTAGCCGCCGAGCTCGCTTTCGCTGGCGCTCAGGATCTCGACCTTCCAGCCCACGGTGGCGGCGTAGCGCGTGTACATGCGCGCGAGGTCGCCGGCGAAGAGGGCCGATTCGTCGCCGCCCGTGCCGGCGCGGATTTCCAGGAAGGCGTTGCGCGCGTCGTCGGGGTCGCGGGGCAGCAGCAGGCGCTGCAGCTCGTCCTCCAGCTGCGCGAGCTCTGCCTCGGCCGAGGCGATTTCCTCGTGCGCCATCTCGGCCATGTCGGGGTCTTCGAGCATCTCGCGCGCGCCGGCGAGATCGGCCTCGCGCTGGCGGTAGCGGGCGTAGCGGCCGGCGACCTGGGTCACCTCGGCATGCTCGCGCGAGATGGCGCGGTACTGCGCCATGTCGGACATGATGTCCTCGCGCGAGAGCAGGAAGTCGAGTTCTTCGAGGCGCTGGGCATGGCGCTCCAGCTGGCTTCTGAGGAAGGGTTTCATCGGGGAGGTGGGGTTTGCTACCGTTTCGGTAGCGATGGCGGCCCGATTATCGAGGGCGCGCGGGCCGGGGCAAGGCGTGAGAGAGAAGGCCGGTGGCGCTAGAGCCCGCTCTTGCTCTGCGCGCGCAGGAAGAGGCGCGAGACGGTCTGGGCCGTCTGGGCGCGCGTGTCGGCATCGCCCGCGCGCAGCTCGGCCAGGGTGCCGTGCAGCATCTTCTGCGTGAGGCCGCGCGAGAGCGCATCGAGCACGGTGTCGAGGTCTTCGCCCCGGGCGAGGAGCTTCTTGGCGCGCGCGATCTCCAGGGCGCGCCATTCGTCGGTCTGGGCGTTGAGTTGCTGGATGAGCGGCACGACGCCTCCGGTGGGACTGCGCTGGTCCATCCAGTGCATGAAGCTCTGCACGCCCGCGTCGATGATGGCCTCGGCCTGGGCCACGGCGGCCTGCCGGCTCGCCTGGGCGGTCTGCACGACGCTCGCGAGGTCGTCCACGGTGTAGAGGTAGATGTCTTCCAGGGCCTTGACCTCGGGCTCGATGTCGCGCGGCACGGCCAGATCGACCATGAACATGGGGCGGTGGCGGCGTTTTTTCAGCGCGCGCTCGACCGCGCCCAGGCCGATGATGGGCAGGCTGCTGGCGGTGCAGCTCACCACGGCGTCGAACTCGTGCAGGCGCGCGGGCAGGTCGGCCAGGCGCATGACCTCGCCGCCGAAGCGCGTGGCGAGCTTCTCGCCGCGCTCCAGCGTGCGGTTGGCGATGGCGAGGCTCTTGGGGTTCTTGGCGGCGAAGTGGGTGGCGGCGAGCTCGATCATCTCGCCCGCGCCCACGAAGAGCACGCGGATCTCGGAGAGGTCCTCGAAGAGCTGGCCCGCGAGCCGCACGGCGGCGGCGGCCATGCTGATGCTGTGCGCGCCGATCTCGGTGCTGGTGCGCACTTCCTTGGCGACGGCGAAGCTGCGCTGGAAGAGCTGGTTGAGCGTGGAGCCGAGCGCGCCGGCGGTTTCGGCGGCGCGCACCGCGTCCTTCATCTGGCCGAGGATCTGGGCCTCGCCCAGCACCATGGAGTCGAGCCCGCTCGCCACGCGGAAGGCATGGCGGGCGACGAGGCCGTCTTCGAGGGTGTAGGAGTGCGAGCGCAGCAGCGCGGGGCTCACGCCGCCGCTGTGGGCCAGCCAGTCGAGCGTGTGGTCGAGCGCGGGCTCCTGGCCGGCGCAGTAGATCTCGGTGCGGTTGCAGGTGGAGATGAGGGCGGTTTCCACGCTCGGGTGGCGCACCGCGCTGCCGAGCGACTGGCGCAGGCCCTGCAGCGTGGGCGCAATCTGGTCGAGCGCGAACGCGAAACGACCGCGCAGATCGAGCGGCGCGGTCGTGTGGTTGATGCCCAGGGCCCAGACTGCCATGGCCGGATTATAAAATTTCTGCCCGCGCCCGCGCTGCCCCTGCGCACGGGCCTTGATCTGCGTCATGCCCGCCGAGCCATGGACCCTCTCTCCGCCGCCAACCACCTGCTGAACTTCGCGGCGCCCGCGCTGGGCGTGGGCCTGCTGCTGGCGCTCATGGGCCGGGTTTTCTACCGAAAATCCCCCCACGTCGCCGGATTTGCTCAACAGTTTGCTATCAATTCAGTAGTGGGGGTGGCGGTGCTCTGCGCGGGTATCGTGGTGGGCGGGCGCGATGGGCGGATGCTCACCTACGCCGCCCTGGTGGTGGCCTGCGGCACCAGCCAGTGGCTCGTGCAGCGCGGCTGGCGGCGCTGATACCGATTTCCAATCCCGCCGATAGGGCCGGCCCGTGTCAGGCGGCGGGCCCCGCGGGCTCGGCCGCCGCCTCCTGGCGCGTGGCGCCGGGCACCGAGGTGCTCGCGGGCGGGGAGAGCGCCAGCCCGGCCTGCCGCAGCGTGTCGAGGATGGAGAACAGCAGGTCGCTGCGCACGCCGCCCGCGTTGCGCGGGTTGCTCACGTGGCCGATGGCCAGGAAGGTGAGCGTGCCGTCCACGATGCCTTCGAGTTGCACGACGGGCGCGGGGGTCTCCAGCACGTCCGGGTGGGCCCGGAAGGCCTCCAGGATCACCTGCCGCGTGCGCTGCGCGTCGGTGTCCAGCGGCGCGGGCAGGCGCAGCAGCACGCGGCCCTGGGCGCCCCCCAGGGTCATGTTGCGCACGGTCTTGGTGATGAATTCCGAGTTGGGCACGATCACGGTGGAGTGGTCGCCGAGCTGGATCTCGGTGGCGCGCACGTTGATGCGGCGGATGTCGCCCTCGGTGTCGCCCAGCTTGACCCAGTCGCCCACCTTCACGGGCCGCTCGGCCAGCAGGATCAGGCCCGAGATGAAGTTCTGCACGATGGCCTGCAGCCCGAAGCCGATGCCCACCGAGAGCGCGCTCGCCACCCAGGCGATGCGCTCCACGCTGATGCCCAGCGCCGCCAGCGCGGCGGACACCACCATCACGCCGCCGACGTAGCCGAGCAGCGTGGCGATGGAACTGCGCATGCCCGGCTCCAGCGAGGTGCTGGGGAAGTAGCGGTCGCTGAGCCAGCGCTTGAGCACGCGGATGCCGATGAAGCCCGCCACGACCACGCCCAGCGCCGTGAGCAGCGCCTGCGGCGCCAGGGCGAAGTTGCCCACGCTGAGGTTCTGGTCCATCGCGCTGCCCCGGCGGAACAGCTCGTCCGGCCCGGTGCCGAAGGGCGCGAGCAGCGCGATGACGAGGTAGAAGAACAGCACGATGCGCAGCACGCCCGAGACCACGACGGCGGCCTGGTCGAGCAGGCCTGGGTCGATGCCCATGCCGGCGTTGAGCCGGCGGCCGAAGCTGCCCTTGGACGACAGCACGGCGTCGCAGGCGTCGTCCGCCAACTGGTAGAGCAGGTAGGCCGTGGCGAAGGCCGCGCCGCTCCAGACCATCTGCCGCGCCAGCGCGCCGGCCAGCGCGATGAAGCCCACGGCCACCAGCACCACGATGGCCAGCGAGCCGATGCCCGCGCAGGCCACGAGCAGCCCGACCCAGAGCGGGCGCGGCGGGGGCGACGCGGCGGCCTCGCCGTCCGCGGCCGGTGGCGAGGCCGCCGCCACGGGGGTGTTCATCTGCCGCACGGCGGCGGCGACGACGCCCGCCACGAGCAGCGCGGAGAGCGCCTGGATGCTCACCTCCGCCGCGAGGCTGGCGCTCACGGCGGCGTTGATCTCGGTCACCATGCCGCTCAGGGCCGCGACGATGGCGATCCACCAGGGGTAGGGGCTCAGGCGCTGCGCGAGGTCGTCGGGGATGGACGGCAGCCGCCAGGAGCTGCGCTTGCGCGAGAGCAGCGCGTGGCCCAGCCCGATGGCGAAGGCTGCGAACACCGCCAGCCCGACGGCGGAGTGCGCGAGGCCGTCCAGCCGCTCGCCGAGGTTGTCGCCCGTGTCCAGGCCGCTCAGCAGGAGCTGCGCCGCCATGCCGATGAAGACCACGTTGGCCGCCACCGATGCGGTCGCCAGCAGCGAGCGCCGCAGCCGACCGGAGGGCAGCTTGGCCGGCGCGATGCGCACCAGCAGGCGCTCGCCGGCCCAGTTGCCCACCACCGCCAGCAGCAGCGCGCCCAGCAGGCTGGCGAGGAAGGCGCCGCGCCGCTCGGGCTCCAGCGCGCGCTGCACGGCCTGCCGGGCCTCGATGGCGAGCACCGACAGGCGCGCGGTGTCGGTGGGCCAGGCCGCGCGCAGGTTGCGCCAGAAGGCGGCGCCCAGCGGGGAGTCGGCGCGCGCCGTGAGCGCCGCCTGGAACTGCTGGCGGCGCTGGCGCACGAGGTCGGCGCCGAGCTGGTCGGCATCGACGGCGATGAGGCGCGCGAGCTTCAGATCGGCATCGACGCTGGCGCGCTGCTTGGCGAGGGCGGTGCGCTGCTGCGCCACGTCGGGCGCGTCGGCCGGGGCGCCTTTCTCGGGCGTGGGGCCCAGCCCGGCGAGGCGGCTGTCCAGGTCGGCCAGATCGACCGTGCGGCGGGCCACCAGCTGATTGGCCGCCGCGCCGATGGCGTACACCTCGTTGGAGAGCTTGCGGCCGTCGTCCTCGTCGCCGAGCTTGCGGGGGATGGCGTCGAGCCGCTTGCGCAGCTCGTCCACGGAGGGCAGCGGCACGTCCGGATCGATGGCCGCCGCGGCAGCGGCCCGCGCCGCCGCGGCGCTGCCGGCGGCGGCCGGGGCGCTGGCGCGGTCCTGCGCGGACGCTGCCGGCAGCGGGCCGGCCAGCAGCCAGAGCACGCTGGCCGCGAGCAGGGCACGCAGCCAGCGTGCCGGGGACGGGGAGGGCGGGGTGGGGCGGGGGGAGGAAACGATCGGGTCCATGGCGGTGGCGTGGGCCCGCGAGGGTATCACCGCGCCGGACTGAAGAGGTCCACGCGGTCGGTGATGA
The DNA here is from genome assembly GCF_003269065.1 of Paracidovorax anthurii. Taxonomy (GTDB): domain Bacteria; phylum Pseudomonadota; class Gammaproteobacteria; order Burkholderiales; family Burkholderiaceae_C; genus Paracidovorax; species Paracidovorax anthurii. The sequence continues at coordinate 32,206 of NZ_QLTA01000012.1, read as the reverse complement.
TGCCGTCGGTGCCCAGGTCGATGAGGCGCTGCGCGGCCCACTCGTCGTTCACCGTGTAGCTGAGCGCGCGCAGGCCGCAGGCATGCGCCTCGGCCACGTTCCCGGCCGTCCACAGCGCGTGGTTGCAGACGATGGCCGCGCAGCCGAGCTGGCGGGCGGTGTCCAGCCATCCCGGCGCCAGCGTGTCGAGCAGCAGGCCGCGCGGCAGCAGCGGCGCCGCGTCGCGCGCGCCGGCGAGCGCGGGCACCTGGAACGAGGTGAGCAGCGGCGGCACGTCGGCATGCCGCCACAGGCGCGCGGCGAGCGAGGCGACCACGCGGCCGGTCTCCTCCTCGGTGCCGGGCGTGGGCTTGATCTCGATGTTGAGCCGGTGGCCGTTGGCGAGGCAGAAACGCGCGATGCCCTCCAGTGTGGGGATCGGCTCGCCAGCCCACTGGCGGGAATGCCAGCCGCCGGCGTCGAGCCGGGCCAGCTCGCTCCAGGGGTGCTCGCCCGCCGTGCCGTGCCCGTCCGTGGTGCGCTGCAGCGTGGCGTCGTGCAGCAGGAAGGGCACGCCGTCGCTGCTCAGCTTGGCGTCGCACTCGAACATGCGGTAGCCGTGGCGCGCGCCCATGCGGAAGGCGGCGAGCGTGTTCTCCGGGGCCAGCTTGCCGGCACCGCGGTGGGCGATCCACCGGGGGTAGGGCCAGGGCGTCGGGGCGGATGGGGTCATGGGGTGGGTTCTCCGAACTTGAGCAGGTTGCCGTGCGGGTCGATCACGTACAGCTCGCGCATGCCCCAGGGGCGCTCCGCCGGGGGCTCCAGCGCCAGGCCGCGCCGCGTGAATTCGGCATGCAGCGCGCGCACGTCGCCACGGATGTAGCAGGAAGTGTGCTCGGCGATGCGGCGGTCGTCGCAAAGCCAGAAATGCAGCTCGCAGCCGTCGCGCGCGGCGATGAGGTAGTCAGCGGCGCGCAGGTGGATGGCGAAGCCCAGGCGGTCGGCGCAGAACGCGGCGCTCTCGTCCAGGTCGAGGGACGCCAGCACGGGGATGGTGGCGTGGAGCGTGGCGGTCGCCTCCATCGGCTCAGAGCCGCTGGCCGGTGGCGGCGTCGAACCAGTGCAGGCGCGGTGCGCGCGGCGCCACGCGCAGCGTCTCGCCGGGCTGGGGCGCGTGCGTGCCTTCCTCCACGCGCACGATGAGGGGCTCATCGCCCAGGCGGGCGTATACCAGCCGCTCGGCGCCCAGCAGTTCGACCGTCTCCACGCGGGTTTCCCAGCCGCCGTCCGCGGCGACGTCCAGGTGCTCGGGCCGGATGCCCAGGATGGCGCCCTGCCGGCCGCCGGGGGCGTTCTTCAGCAGGTTCATCGGCGGCGAGCCGATGAAGCTCGCCACGAAGGTCGAGGCCGGCGTGTGGTAGACCTCTTCGGGCGTGCCGAACTGCTCCATCACGCCGCCGTTCATCACGATCATGCGCTGCGCGAGCGTCATGGCCTCGACCTGGTCGTGCGTGACGAAAAGGCTGGTGATGCCCAGCTCGCGGTGCAGCTTCTGGATCTCCAGGCGGGTCTGCGCGCGCAGCTTGGCGTCGAGGTTGGACAGAGGCTCGTCGAAGAGGAACACCTGCGGCTGGCGCACGATGGCGCGGCCCATGGCCACGCGCTGGCGCTGGCCGCCCGAGAGCTCGCGCGGCTTGCGGTCCAGCAGGTGGCCGAGCTCCAGGATCTTCGCGGCCTTGTCCACGCGCGCCCGGATCTCTTCCTTGGGCACCTTGGCGATCTTCAGGCCGTAGGCCATGTTCTCGAAGTTCGTCATGTGCGGGTAGAGCGCGTAGTTCTGGAACACCATGGCGATGTCGCGCTGCGACGGCTCCAGGTCGTTCACCACCCGGCTGCCGATGGCGATCTCGCCGCCGGAGACCTCCTCCAGCCCGGCCACCATGCGCAGCAGCGTGGACTTGCCGCAGCCCGAGGGGCCGACGATGACGATGAACTCGCCATCCGCGATCTCGGCGCTCACGCCGTGGATGACCTGGTTGGCCTTGGGGCCGGCGCCGTAGCGCTTGATGACGTTGCGGAACGAAAGGGATGCCATATCTGCGTAGTGCGGGGAAGGTGGGGGGCGTTGGCGCGGGCGGCTTACTTCTCGGTGTCCACCAGACCCTTGACGAACCATTTCTGCATGAGCACCACCACGGCGGCCGGCGGCAGCATCGCGAGGATGGCGGTGGCCATGACGATGTTCCACTCGTTCTGCCCGTCGCCGCCGGCGATCATGCGCTTGATGCCGATCACCACGGGGTACATGTCCTCGCTGGTGGTGGCCAGCAGCGGCCAGAGGTACTGGTTCCAGCCGTAGATGAACTGGATCACGAACAGCGCCGCGATGGAGGTGCGCGAGAGCGGCACGAGGATGTCGCGGAAGAACCGCATCGGGCCCGCGCCGTCCATGCGCGCGGCCTCCACCAGTTCGTCCGGCACGGTGAGGAAGAACTGGCGGAAGAGGAAGGTGGCCGTGGCCGAGGCGATCAGCGGCACGGTGAGGCCCGCGTAGCTGTTGAGCATCCCCAGGTCGGACACCACCTGGTAGGTGGGGCCGATGCGCACTTCCACGGGCAGCATCAGCGTGATGAAGATCAGCCAGAAGCACAGGCCCTTGAACGGGAAGCGGAAGTACACGATGGCGAACGCCGAGAGCAGCGAGATCGCGATCTTGCCGACGGTGATCACGATGGCCGAGACGAAGCTCACCCACATCATGCGGGCCACGGGCGCGGTGGAGCCCGCGCCCTGGTCGCGGCCGAAGAGCGCGGCCCGGTAGGTGTCCCAGAAGTGGCCGCCGGGCACCAGCGGCATGGGCGCCTGCACGATCTCCTGTGCGGTGTGGGTGGAGGCCACGAAGGCGAGGTAGAGCGGGAAGGCGACGATCACGACGCCCAGGATCATGATGGCGTGCGCGAGGATGCCGCGCGTGAGGCTGCGTTCGACCATGGTGCGGGGCTTTCCTGTCAGTAGTTCACTTTTTTCTCGACGTAGCGGAACTGCACCACCGTGAGCGCCACCACGATCAGCATCAGCACCACCGACTGCGCCGCCGATCCGCCGAGGTCCATGGCCTTGAAGCCGTCGTAATACACCTTGTAGACCAGGATCGCCGTGTCCTTGCCGGGGCCGCCCTGGGTGGCGGCATCGACGATGGCGAAGGTGTCGAAGAAGGCGTACACCACGTTGATCACCAGCAGGAAGAACGTGGTGGGCGAGAGCAGCGGGAACTGCACCGACCAGAAGCGCCGCAGCGGCCCCGCGCCGTCGATGGCGGCGGCCTCGATGAGCGAGCGCGGGATCGACTGCAGCCCCGCGAGGAAGAACAGGAAGTTGTAGGAGATCTGCTTCCACACCGAGGCCATCACGATCAGCGTCATCGCGTGGCCGGAATCGAGCAGGTGGTTCCAGTTGATGCCGAGCTTGCCGAGCGCGTAGGCCACGACGCCCAGCGAGGGCGAGAACATGAACACCCAGAGCACGGCCGCCACCGCGGGCGCCACGGCGTAGGGCAGGATGAGCAGGGTCTTGTAGAACATCGCGCCGCGCACCACCCGGTCGACGAACACGGCGAGCACCAGCGAGAGCACGATGCCGCTGCCGGCCACCAGCACCGAGAAGAGGGCCGTGGTCTTGAACGAGTCCACGTAGCCCGGGTCGTCGAAGAGCCGCCGGAAGTTTTCGAGCCCCACCCATTCGGTGGAGGTGCCGAAGGCGTCCTGCAGCTGCATCGACTGCACCAGGGCCTGGCTGGCGGGCCAGAAGAAGAACACCACGATGATGGCGATCTGCGGGGCGATGAGCAGCCAGGGCAGCCAGGCGGAGTGGAATCGGACGCGTTTTTCCATGGGGGTGTTTCTAAAGCGGAAAAGCAGATGGAGTCCATCTGCTTTTCCGGCGCTGGCGGGAGGCCAGCCTCAGGCGGTCGGGGTCAGCCCTTGTTCGCCTTCTGGAACCGCTCCAGCTGCTCGTTGCCGCGCTTGACGATGGCATCCAGCGCTTCCTTGGCCGTCTTCTTGCCGGACCAGACCTGTTCCAGCTCCTCGTCCTCGATGGCGCGGATCTGCACGTAGTTGCCCAGGCGGATGCCGCGGCTCTTGTCGGTCACCTTGCGGACCATCTGCGTCACGGCCACGTCGGTGCCCGGGTGTTCCTTGTAGAAGCCGGATTTCTCGGTCAGCTCGTAGGCGGCCGTGGTCACCGGCAGGTAGCCCGTGCGCTGGTGGCTGGCCGATTGCACCTCGGGCGTGGAGATGAACTTGAAGAACGCGGCCACGCCCTTGTACTCGGCGGGCTTCTTGCCGGCCATCACCCAGAGGCTGGCGCCGCCGATGACGGTGTTCTGCGGCGCGCCGGGCACGTCGGGGTAGTAGGGCAGGGGCGCGAGGCCGTAGGCGAATTTGGCGTTCTTGGCCACGTTGCCGTAGAAGCCCGAGGACGTGTTGATCATCGCGCACTCGCCCGAGACGAAGCTGGCCTCGGGCACGTTGCCGCGGCCCTTGTAGACGAACAGGCCCTGCTTGGCCATGTTGGCGAGGTTCTCGATGTGGCGCACGTGCAGCGGCGAATCGACCTTCAGGCGCGCGTCCAGGCCCTGCAGGCCGTTCGACTTGGAGGCGAACTCCACGTTGTGCCAGGCCGAGAAGCTCTCCACCTGCGTCCAGTTCTGCCAGGCCGTGGTGAACGGGCACTTGTGGCCCGAGGCCTTGAGCTTGGCGGCCGCGTTGACCACCTCGGGCCAGGTGGAGGGCGCCTTGTCGGTGGGCAGGCCGGCGGCCTTGAAGGCGTCCTTGTTGAAATAGAAGATGGTGGTGGAGCTGTTGAACGGGAAGCTCAGCATCTGGCCGTTCGGTGCCGTGTAGTAGCCGGCCACGGCAGGGATGTACACCTTGGGGTCGAAGGGCACGCCCGCGTCCTGCATCACCTTGCCCACGGGCACGATGGCGCCCTTGCTGGCCATCATGGTGGCCGTGCCCACCTCGAACACCTGCAGGATGTGGGGGGCGTTGCCGGCGCGGAAGGCGGCGATGGAGGCCGTCATGGATTCATCGTACGAGCCCTTGTAGGTGGGCACGATCCGGTAGTCCTTCTGGCTCTCGTTGAACTGGCGCGCCAGGTCGTTCACCCACTCACCGTTGACGGCCGTCATCGAATGCCACCACTGGATCTCGGTCTGCGCCTGTGCGGACAGGCAGGTGGAGGCGGCCATGACGGCGGTCAGGGCCAGGTGCTTGAATTGCATGAAGACTCCTCAAAGAATGGCGAATGCGGAAAACAAACGGTCGATGTTATGCAGCATTCGTGTCATCGGCATGTCGTTGTCGCATGCCTGGGCGCTTCCGCCGATCGGGAACTTCCCGGGTCGCCCGCGCGGGAGGATGGGATTGTGGCGATTCTGTGGTGCATGGCGGGGCCTGCGCGTCGCCTGCGTGACGTGGATTCCATCCCGCGGGACTGAAGTCGCCCCGGCAGCAGGGTTTTTTCCCATTGCACAATGCCGGGCGATCTGCGAGGCGGGCATGCCACGCGCCGCAGAACGACTTCCGCCCTTCTCCCTTCTTCTTTTGTTGTTCCATGACCAAGACTTCCCTGGATAAAAGCAAGATCAAGTTCCTGTTGCTGGAGGGCGTGCACCCGTCCGCGCTGGAGGTGCTGCGCGGCGCGGGCTACACGCAGATCGAGGCCCTGACGGGCGCGCTGGATGGAGAGGAGCTCAAGCGCAAGATCGCGGACGTGCATTTCCTGGGCATCCGCTCGCGCACGCAGCTCACGGCGGACGTGTTCGAGCACGCGCACAAGCTGGTGGCCGTGGGCGCCTTCTGCATCGGCACCAACCAGATCGACCTGGACGCCGCCCGCGAGCGCGGCATCGCCGTGTTCAACGCCCCGTACTCCAACACCCGCTCGGTGGCCGAGCTGGTGCTGGCCGAGGCCATCCTGCTGCTGCGCGGCGTGCCCGAAAAGAACGCCGTGGCCCACCGCGGCGGCTGGCTCAAGAGCGCCGAGAACGCCTACGAGATCCGCGGCAAGACCCTGGGCATCGTGGGCTACGGCTCCATCGGCACGCAGCTCTCGGTGCTGGCCGAGGCGCTGGGCATGCACGTGGTGTTCCACGACGTGGTCAGCAAGCTGCCCCTGGGCAATGCGCGCCAGGCGCCCTCGCTGCAGGCCCTGCTGGAGCAGAGCGACATCGTCACGCTGCACGTGCCCGAGCTGCCCTCCACGCAGTGGATGATCGGCCCCGAGGAGATCGCCGCCATGAAGCCGGGCGCGATCCTCATCAACGCCGCGCGCGGCACCGTGGTGCGCATCGAGGCGCTGGCCGAGGCCATCCGCGCGAAGAAGCTGCTGGGCGCGGCCATCGACGTCTTCCCCGTCGAGCCGCGCAGCAACAAGGACGAGTTCGTCTCGCCCCTGCGCGGCCTGGACAACGTCATCCTCACTCCCCACATCGGCGGCTCCACCATGGAGGCGCAGGCCAACATCGGGCTGGAAGTGGCCGAGAAGCTCGTCAAGTACAGCGACAACGGCACCTCCACCTCGTCGGTGAACTTCCCCGAGGTGGCGCTGCCCGCGCACCCGGGCAAGCACCGGCTGCTGCACATCCACCGCAACGTGCCGGGCGTGCTCTCGCAGATCAACCAGATCTTCTCGGACAACCAGATCAACATCGCCGCGCAGTACCTGCAGACCAACGACAAGGTGGGCTACGTGGTGATCGACATCGACGCCCAGTCCTCCGAGCTGGCGCAGGACAAGCTCGCGAAGGTGCCGGGCACCATCCGCAGTCGCGTGCTGTTCTGACGTGGATCGGCCCGGGCGCGCATGCCCGGGCCGAGCCGGGGGGGCGTGGGGCCGCGGCCTGCGGCATATCGGGCGCTGGCGTAAAATCGCCGGCCCCGACGAACAAGGGCGCGCCGCCAGCGCCCGAGCCAGGTCCACCCCATGAATGTTCCGATAGCGCTGGCCGCCCTGCAGCAGGCCCAGGCCGCCGAGCCGACCCGTCTGCGCGAGATCCCGTACAACTACACCTCGTTCTCCGACCGGGAAATCGTCATCCGCCTGCTGGGCTCCGCGTCCTGGGACGTGCTCGACCAGCTGCGCCGCGAGCGCCGCACGGGCCGCTCCGCCCGCATGCTCTACGAGGTGCTGGGCGACATCTGGGTGGTGCAGCGCAACCCCTACCTGCAGGACGACCTGCTGGACAACCCCGACCGCCGCAAGCTGCTGGTGGAAGCCCTGCAGCACCGGCTGGCCGAGATCGAGAAGCGCCGCACGCCCGGTGACGATGCCGGGCGCGACCAGCTGGTGGGCCAGCTCGTGGAGGCCGCGCGCGCGGCGGTCGCGCGCTTCGACGCCACCTTCGTCGAGGCCGCCCAACTGCGCCGCCAGGTGCAGCGCCGCCTGGGGCGCCACACGGCCCGCGACAACATCAAGTTCGACGGCCTCTCGCGCGTCTCCCACGTGACCGACGCGACCGACTGGCGCGTCGAATACCCCTTCGTCGTGCTCGTGCCCGACACCGAGGCCGAGATGGCCGCGCTGGTCCAGGCCTGCATCGAACTGGGCCTCACCATCATCCCGCGCGGGGGCGGCACGGGCTACACGGGCGGCGCCATCCCGCTCACCTGGCGCAGCGCGGTCATCAACACCGAGAAGCTCGAATCCATGACCGAGGTGGAGAAGGTCCGCCTGCCGGGCCTGGACCACGAGGTGCCCACCATCTGGACCGAGGCCGGCGTGGTCACCCAGCGCGTGGCCGACGCGGCCGAGCGCGCGGGCTTCGTGTTCGCCGTCGATCCGACCAGCGCCGAGGCCTCGTGCATCGGCGGCAACATCGCCATGAACGCGGGCGGCAAGAAGGCCGTGCTCTGGGGCACGGCGCTGGACAACCTCGCCTCCTGGCGCATGGTCACGCCCGATGCCGAATGGCTGGAGGTCACGCGCATCGGCCACAACCTGGGCAAGATCCACGACGCCGAGGTGGCCAGCTTCGAGCTGCAGTACTTCGCCGCCGACGGCAGGACGCCGCTGCGCACCGAGCGCCTGGACATCCCCGGCCGCACCTTCCGCAAGGAGGGCCTGGGCAAGGACGTGACGGACAAGTTCCTCTCCGGCCTGCCCGGCATCCAGAAGGAGGGCTGCGACGGCCTCATCACCAGCGCGCGCTGGGTGGTGCACCGCATGCCCGAGCACACGCGCACCGTGTGCCTGGAGTTCTTCGGCAACGCCAAGGACGCGGTGCCCAGCATCGTCGAGATCAAGGACTTCATGTTCGCCGAGCAGAAGCGCTCCGGCGTGCTGCTCGCCGGCCTGGAGCACCTGGACGACCGCTACCTCAAGGCCGTGGGCTACGCCACCAAGAGCAAGCGGCACGGCGGCGGCCTGCCCAAGATGGTGCTGTTCGGCGACATCGCCGGCGATGACGCCGACGCCGTGGCGCGCGTGACCAGCGAGGTGGTGCGCATCGCCAACTCGCGCTCGGGCGAGGGTTTCATCGCCATCAGCGCCGAGGCGCGCAAGAAGTTCTGGCTGGACCGCAAGCGCACGGCCGCCATCAGCCGCCACACCAACGCCTTCAAGATCAACGAGGACGTGGTGATCCCGCTGCCGCGCATGGCCGAGTACACCGACGGCATCGAGCGCATCAACATCGAGCTGTCGCTGCGCAACAAGCTCGCGCTGTGCGACGCGCTGGAAGACTTCTTCCTGCGTGGCAACCTGCCGCTGGGCCGCGAGGACGATGCGCACGAGATCGCCTCCGCCGAGCTGCTGGAAGACCGCGTGGCCCAGGCCGTGGCCCTGGTGGACGGGGTGCGCGATCAGTGGGCCGGCTGGCTGCGGGACGTGGAGACGCTGTTCCCGCAACTGCAGGACCACACCCTGCGCGCCAGTTGGAAGACGCAGCTGCGCGAGCCGCTGGCCAAGATCTTCGCCGGCGCCGCCTTCCAGCCCCTCATGGCCGAGGCGGTCGCCGTGCACCAGCGCGTGCTCAAGGGCCGCGTCTGGGTGGCGCTGCACATGCACGCGGGCGACGGCAACGTGCACACCAACCTTCCCGTCAACAGCGACGACTACCAGATGCTGCAGACCGCCCACGAGGCGGTGGCGCGCATCATGGTGCTGGCGCGCGGGCTGGGCGGCGTGATCTCGGGCGAGCACGGCATCGGCATCACCAAGCTCGAATTCCTGACCGACGACGAGCTGCGCCCCTTCGCCGACTACAAGCGCCGCGTGGACCCCGAGGGTCGCTTCAATCGCGGCAAGCTGCTACGAAATCAGGAGCAAAAAACCCAGAAAAGTCGGCGACATGGTGGCGAAACTGCCCCTGAATCGTCCCGCGAGGCGCTGCGCGCCGCCGACCTGACCAACGCCTACACGCCGAGCTTCGGCCTCATGGGCCACGAGTCGCTCATCATGCAGCAGAGCGACATCGGCGCCATCGCCGACTCGGTCAAGGACTGCCTGCGCTGCGGCAAGTGCAAGCCCGTGTGCTCCACCCACGTGCCGCGCGCCAGCCTGCTCTACAGCCCGCGCAACAAGATCCTCGCCACCTCGCTGCTGGTGGAAGCCTTCCTGTACGAGGAGCAGACGCGCCGCGGCGTGTCGATCAAGCACTGGCAGGAGTTCGAGGACGTGGCCGACCACTGCACCGTCTGCCACAAGTGCTACACCCCGTGCCCGGTCAAGATCGACTTCGGCGACGTGACCATGAACATGCGCAACCTGCTGCGCAAGATGGGCAAGAAGACCTTCCGGCCCGGCAATGCGCTGGCGATGGCCATGCTCAACGCCACGAACCCGGACACCATCAAGCTCATGCGCTCGGCCATGGTGGGCGTGGGCTTCAAGGCCCAGCGCGCCGTGGTGCAGCTCGCGCGCTCCGTGGGGCGCCGGCAGACGGCGCACCCGCCGGCCACGGTGGGCACCGCGCCCATCAAGGAGCAGGTGATCCACTTCGTGAACAAGAAGCTGCCCGGCGGCCTGCCCAAGAAGACCGCGCGCGCGCTGCTGGACATCGAGAACAAGGACTACGTGCCCATCATCCGCAACCCGGCCACCACCACGGCCGAGACGGAGGCGGTGTTCTACTTTCCCGGTTGCGGCTCCGAGCGCCTTTTCAGCCAGGTGGGCCTGGCCACGCAGGCCATGCTGTGGCATGCGGGCGTGCAGACCGTGCTGCCGCCGGGCTACCTGTGCTGCGGCTACCCGCAGCGCGGCAGCGGCCAGTTCGACCGCGCCGAGCAGATGATCACCGACAACCGGGTGTTGTTCCACCGCGTGGCCAACACGCTGAACTACCTGGACATCAAGACCGTGGTGGTGAGCTGCGGCACCTGCTACGACCAGCTCCAGGGTTACCAGTTCGACAAGATCTTCCCGGGCTGCCGCATCATCGACATCCACGAGTACCTGCTGGAGAAGGGCATCGCCCTGCAGGGCAAGGGCGCCTATCTCTACCACGAGCCCTGCCACAACCCGATGAAGCTGCAGGACTCGGTCAAGACCGTGAAGGCGCTCGTCGGCCCGCAGGTGACCAAGAGCGATCGCTGCTGCGGCGAATCCGGCACGCTGGGCGTCACGCGGCCCGACATCTCCACGCAGGTGCGTTTCCGCAAGGAGCAGGAGATCCTCAAGGGCGAGGCTGCGCTGCGCGCGAGCGGCGCCGTGGGCCCGCAGGACAACGTGAAGATCCTCACCAGTTGCCCGAGCTGCCTGCAGGGCCTGAACCGCTATCAGGACGATCTGCAGAACGGTCTGCTGGAGGCCGACTACATCGTCGTCGAGATGGCGCGCGAGATCCTGGGCGAGAACTGGATGCCCGAGTACGTGCAGCGCGCCAACGCGGGCGGCATCGAGCGGGTGCTGGTCTGATGGCGACGGCCTGCCCCCTGTGCAGCGGCGATGGCGGCGCGCTGGTCTGGCGCGGGGAGCGCCTGCGCGTGATCCGCGCCGACGAGGCGGGCTTTCCCGCGTTCTACCGCGTGGTCTGGAATGCGCACGTGGCGGAGTTCTCCGACCTCTCCGCGCCCGATCGCCTGCTGTGCATGGAGGCCGTGGCCGCCGTGGAGCAGGCGCTGCGCGCGCACCTGCAGCCCGACAAGGTCAACCTCGCGGCGCTGGGCAACATGGTGCCGCACCTGCACTGGCACGTGATCGCGCGGTTCGCCTGGGACAGCCATTTCCCGTCGCCGGTGTGGGCCGCGCCGGTGCGCGGGCGCGAGGGCGCGCAGGAAGAGGCCGTCGAGGCCCGGTTGGCGACGGTGGAGTCCGCGATCCGCGAGCACCTGGACCGCATCGCGTGAAGCGCGGATAACCCTGCGGCCATCGGGCCGGCCACGGCGCGCGGGACAATCCGCATGCCTTTCCTTCCCCCACCGCACACGCCGAGGACCGCATGGCTGGCCTGAAACCCGACACCCCCCTGCCGCAATCGCTCACCGCGCACGGCGCCTCGCGCGTGCTGGAGGTGGCGTTCTCCGACGGCGCCGCGTTCCGCATCCCCTTCGAGCTGATGCGGGTCTATTCGCCCTCGGCGGAAGTGCAGGGCCACGGGCCGGGGCAGGAGGTGCTGCAGACCGGCAAGCGCGACGTGTCCATCACCGCCATCGAGCCCGTGGGCCACTACGCGATCCGGCCCACCTTCTCCGACGGGCACGACAGCGGCATCTTCTCCTGGGACTACCTCTACGAACTGGGCCGGCGAGAGGCCGAGCTGTGGGCGCAGTACGCGCAGCGCCTCGCGCAGGCGGGCGCGGACCGCGACGCGCCCATGCCGCCGCCGCGGCGCGGCGGCTCCGCGCACGGCGGCGGTTGCGGCGGCCATTGACGCCCGCCGCGTGGTCCGAATCGCCACACATGCCCCAGGCGCATGCGGGGTTGTCGCTGTACGCCGGGCATGCCGGCGCCTAGCATCGCGGGATGAGCACCACCCACTTCGGATTCCAGTCGGTCGATGAGCAGGACAAGGCGCGCCGCGTGCGCGGCGTGTTCGACTCCGTGGCCTCGAAATACGACCTCATGAACGACCTCATGTCCGGCGGCATGCACCGGGCATGGAAGGCCTACACCGTGATGGTCGCAAACCTGCGCGAGGGCCAGCGCGTGCTCGACATCGCGGGCGGCACGGGCGACCTGGCGCGCGCCTTCGCGAAGAAGGTCGGGCCTTCGGGCCTCGTGGTGCACACCGACATCAACGAAGCCATGCTGCGCGTGGGGCGCGATCGCCTCATCGACGGCGGCACGGTGCTGCCCACGCTGGTGTGCGACGCCGAGCGGCTGCCGTTCCCCGACGGCCACTTCGACGTGGTGAGCGTGGCCTTCGGCCTGCGCAACATGACGCATAAGGACGCGGCCATCGCCGAGATGTGCCGCGTGCTCAAGCCGCGCGGCCGGCTGCTGGTGCTGGAGTTCTCGCAGGTGGCCGAGCCGCTGCGCAAGCCCTACGACTGGTACTCCTTCAAGGTGCTGCCCCGCCTGGGCAAGCTCGTGGCCGGCGACGACGCCAGCTACCGCTATCTCGCCGAGTCGATCCGCATGCATCCAGGCCAGGAAGAGCTCAAAGCCCTCATGCAAAAAAATGGCTTTGGGCATGTGGACTATCACAATATGACTGGCGGCATCGTGGCGCTCCATGTTGGAATCAAGTGCTGAGCTTGGGAAAGCTCGCAATAACGAATGGAGATGACATGATGAAACTCTGGTCTGTGGCCCTGGTGGCGATGCTGGCGGTGGTCCACCTGGACGCCGATGCCCGCCGCATGGGCGGCGGCAAGTCGGTCGGCAAGCAGTCGAGCAACGTGACGCAGCGCGAGGCTGCCAATCCTCCGGCCACTCCGGCCGCGCCCGTGCAGAACGCCACCGGCGCCAATGCCACCAGCGCGGCCGCCGCCAAGCCGGCCGCTGCGCCGAGCGCTGCACCGGCCGCCGCGCCCAAGAAGCCCTGGGGCGCCATGCTGGGCGGCCTGGCGGCGGGCCTCGGACTGGCCTGGTTGGCCCACTCGCTCGGCCTGGGCGAGGCCTTCGGCCAGTTCCTGCTGATCGCGCTGCTCGCGCTGGTCGCCGTCGCCGTGATCGGGATGGTCATGCGCTCGCGCAAGCCGGCCGCATCTTCGGGCGGTGGCTCCCCCTTCGCGCTGCAGGGCGCGGGCGTCGGATCGCTCTCGCCCTCCGAGGCACCGGTCGCGCGCCAGTACAGCCCGCAGAACGTGGGCAACGATGCATCGGCCCGCCCCTTCGAGCGCGGCGGCATGGCCTTCGAGGCCTCGCGCGCAGCGGGCGGCGGCTCCGGGGTGGTGATCGGCTCGGCCCTGGGTGGCTCGCAGAACTGGGGCGTTCCGGCGGACTTCGACACCGAGGGCTTCCTGTCGGCGGCCAAGCGCAACTTCACCGCCCTGCAGGCCGCGTGGGACCGCTCGGACATCGCCACCCTGCGCGCCATGATGACGGACAGCATGCTGGGTGAAATCCGCGCCCAGCTCGCCGAGCGCGAGTCCCTGCGCGGCGCGAGCCAGCCCAACCACACCGACGTGGTGATGCTGGAGGCGCAGCTCCTGGGCATCGAGGACCTGGGCGACGGCTACATGGCCAGCGTGGAGTTCTCCGGCATGATCCGCGAGGAACCCTCGGCGGGCCCCAGCCCCTTCCGCGAGGTCTGGAACATGACCAAGCCCAAGAGCGGCGCGAGCGGCTGGCTGGTGGCCGGCGTGCAGGCCCTCCAGTAAGCAGGGTGCGGCCCGCGGGCCGCGTTTTTCCGCAATGGCGTGCGGTGCGTGCGGTCAAGCTTGCATGCGCCGCGGCCAGTTCGGGGAATAATCGGGGACTTATGGCAGCACCACAGTCCCCTTTTTCGTTTCTGGACGGGCTCTTCGAGCGTTTGGCCAGCGGCCCCCAGCCCCCGCAATGGCTGGTGCACGAGGTGCAGCACCGGCTCGTGCTGTTCATCAACCATGTGCTCATGCAGGAGCCCGAGGCCATGGACCGGCTCGTGCGGCAGCGCGGCAGCGTGGCCCGGGTGCAGTGGCGGATCTATTCGATGGCGCTGCGCGTGACGCCGGCGGGCCTCTTCGATCTGGCCGGCGAGGAATCCACCCCTGACCTGCGCGTCGAGATCACCGACACCTCGCCCCTCGCGCTCGCCCAGGCGGCGCTGCGCGGCGACAAGCCCGCCATCCGCATCGAAGGCGACGTGCAGCTCGCCGCGGAAATCCAGTGGCTCGCGGACCACGTGCGCTGGGATCTCGAAGAGGATCTGGCGCGCGTGCTCGGCGATGCCGCCGCCCATGCGATCGGCACGGCGGCGCGCCGCGTGGCGCAGGCCCTGAGGCAGTTCGTCGGCACGCGCGTGGCCGGGTGCCGCGCCGCCACGGGGGCTGCGCGGACGGCGCCGGGCCCGGACCACAGCGCGCCATGAGCCGGTTGTTCCGTGGCATCACCATCGTCTGGGTGGTGCTGCGCTATGGGCTGGACGGGCTGGTACTGACGAGTTTCCAGAAGCCCTGGCTGCGCCTGCTCGCGCGCATCGTCTCCATCGGCCGCAATCTCGATGCCCCGCGCGGCCAGCGGCTGCGCGAGGCCCTGGAGCGGCTGGGGCCCATCTTCGTGAAGTTCGGGCAGGTGCTGTCCACGCGGCGCGATCTGCTGCCGCCGGACATCGCCAACGAGTTGGCGCTCCTGCAGGACCGCGTGCCGCCCTTCGATCCCGACGTGGCGGTGGCGACCATCGAGCGGGCCTTCCGCCGGCCGCTCGATCAGGTGTTCGTGTCGTTCGACCGCGTGCCCATCGCCAGCGCATCCATCGCCCAGGTGCATTTCGCGATCGTGCGGGACCGGCATGGCGTGGAGTGCGAGGTCGCCGTCAAGGTGCTGCGGCCCGGCATGCTGCCCGTGATCGACAACGACCTGGGCCTGATGCGCCTGATGGCCGGCTGGGTGGAGAGTCTCTCGGCGGACGGCAAGCGGCTCAAGCCCCGGCAGGTGGTGGCCGAGTTCGACAACTACCTGCACGATGAGCTGGACCTGATCCGCGAGGCCGCCAATGCCGCGCAGCTGCGCCGCAACATGGAAGGGCTGGACCTGGTGCGCATCCCCGAGATCCTCTGGGACTTCTGCCACGCCGACGTGCTGGTGATGGAGCGCATGAAGGGCGTGCCGATCAGCCAGATCGAGCGGCTGCGCGCGGCCGGCGTGGACATCCGGCAACTGGCGCGCGACGGCGTCACCATCTTCTTCACGCAGGTGTTCCGCGACGGTTTCTTCCATGCCGACATGCACCCGGGCAACATCCAGGTAAGCCTGGAGCCCGGTTCCTTCGGGCGCTACATCTCCCTGGATTTCGGCATCGTCGGCTCGCTCACGGAGTTCGACAAGGAATACCTCGCGCAGAACTTCACCGCCTTCTTCCGGCGCGACTACAAGCGCGTGGCCGAGCTGCACGTCGAAAGCGGCTGGGTGCCCGCCGACACCCGCATCAACGAGCTGGAGTCGGCGATCCGCGCGGTGTGCGAGCCGTACTTCGACCGGCCGCTCAAGGAGATCTCGCTGGGCATGGTGCTCATGCGGCTCTTCCAGACCTCGCGCCGCTTCCACGTCGAGATCCAGCCGCAACTGGTGCTGCTGCAGAAGACGCTGCTCAACATCGAGGGCCTGGGCCGCCAGCTCGACCCCGAGCTGGACCTCTGGAGCACGGCCAAGCCGTTCCTGGAGAAGTGGATGCTCGAACAGATGGGGCCGCAGCGCCTCTGGCGCGAGATGAAGGCCGAAGCGCCGCACTTCGCCAAGATGCTGCCCGAGCTGCCCCGCCTGCTGCACGACTACCTGAACCACAAGCCGCACGACCACCGCCGCGAGCTGCTGGAACTGCTCGCCGAGCAAAAGCGCACCAACCGCCTCTTGCAGGGCCTGATCTACGGTGGCGTGGGTTTCGTACTGGGGCTGCTCCTGCTGCAGTTCCTGATCCGGTTCCGGCTCTACTGACGCCGCGGCCCCGGTTCCCCTTTTCTCTCTCTCTCTCTCGTTTTCCCTCCCTTCATCACTTCGCGACATCGAGGAGCGTGCCGTGCTGCTGACCCTGGTCATCGTCTATCTGCTGATCACCATCGCCATCGGGCTGATGGCGGCCAAGCGCGTCAAGAACGCGGCGGATTTCGCCATCGCCGGGCGGCACCTGCCGCTCTACATGATCATCACCACCACGTTCGCGACGTGGTTCGGCTCCGAGACGGTGCTGGGCATTCCCGCCAAGTTCATCGAGGGCGGCCTGGGCAATGTGGTGGAGGACCCGTTCGGTGCGGGCTTCTGCCTGATCCTCGTGGGGATCTTCTTCGCCGCCAAGCTCTACCGCATGACGCTGCTGACCATCAGCGACTACTACCGCGAGCGCTACGGCCGCGCGGTGGAGATCATCTGCTCGCTCATCATCATGCTGAGCTACCTGGGCTGGGTGGCCGCGCAGGTGACGGCGCTGGGGCTGGTGTTCAACCTGCTCTCGGGCGGGACGGTGAGCATCCCGATGGGCATGACCATCGGCGTGGTGTCCATCCTGGCCTACACGCTCTTCGGCGGCATGTGGTCGGTGGCCGTGACCGATTTCATCCAGATGATCATCCTGGTGGTGGGGCTGGCCGTGATCGCGGTGTTCGCGGGCCAGATGGCCGGCGGCGCCGACAAGGTGATCGACCTTGCGGCCAGCAAGGACCTCTTCCGCTTCCTGCCCGAGCCGAAGTTCCACGACGTGGCGTTCTTCATCGCCGCAGCCATCACGATGATGTTCGGCTCGATCCCGCAGCAGGACGTGTTCCAGCGCGTGATGTCCGCCAACAACCTGAAGGCCGCCACGCGCGGCCCGGTCATCGGCGGCATCTGCTACATCCTGTTCGCGTTCGTGCCGATGTTCCTCGTGGCCAGCGTGCTCATCATCATGCCGGCCGAGACGGCGGCCTTGCTCAAGGACGACCCGCAGAAGGTGCTCCCCACGCTGGTGCTGGAGAAGATGCCGTTCGTGATGCAGGTGCTCTTTTTCGGTGCGCTGCTGTCGGCGCTGAAGTCCACCGCCTCGGCCACGCTGCTGGCGCCCAGCGTCACCTTCACCGAGAACATCTGGCGCCAGTTCCGCCCGGCCCTGTCCGACCGCGAACACCTGCGCACCATGCGCATCAGCACGCTGGTCTTCAGCCTGCTGGTGCTGGCCTACTCGATCCACATGCAGGGCACGTCGATCTACGAGCTGGTGTCCGGTGCCTACCAGGTGCCGCTGGTGGGCGCGTTCGTTCCGCTGGTGTTCGGCCTCTACTGGAAGCGCGCGACCACGCAGGGCGCCCTGTGCGCGATCGTGCTGGGCCTGGGCACCTGGCTGGCGTTCCTCGCCCTGCCGGTGGGTGCCGTGTTCCCCGCGCAACTGGCCGGTCTGCTGGCCGCCCTGGCGGGGATGCTGGCCGGTTCGCTTTCGCCCCAGTGGCTGGCCAACAGCCATGCCACCCACCACCCCGTCGTGGACGTGGAATGAGGCACCGCCCCGGCGGGGGCACAAAAACCGCTTGCCTATAATTGAAGGTTTTGCACACCCTCCTTCGCGTCACCCAAGCCCGGTCAAAAATGCCTATCTATGCCTATAAATGCGGCTCCTGCGGCCATGCCAAGGATGTGCTGCAGAAGATCTCCGATGCCCCGCTGACGGTCTGCCCGGCCTGTGGCGCCGAAGCCTTTTCCAAGCAGATCACGGCCGCGGGCTTCCAGCTCAAGGGCTCGGGCTGGTACGTGACCGATTTCCGGGGCGGCAACAGCGGCGCCCCTGCCGCCGCACCGGCCGCCGAAGGCGCGGGCGGTGCCTCGTCCCCTGCGGCCGCGCCGGCCCCCGCCAGCGCGCCGGCACCGGCTGCGGCGCCCGCGGCTCCCTCCACCTCCTCAACCTCTTCCAAGAGCTGAACGCCCCTCGATGTCCGCTTTGCGCAAATGGCTGTTCACGGGTCTGCTGGTGATCGTGCCCGGCGTGATCACCGCCTGGGTCCTGCACTGGATCATCAGCACGCTCGACCAGACGCTGCAGATCCTCCCGGAGAACTGGCAGCCCGACAGGCTGCTGGGCTTCCACATCCCCGGCTTCGGCGTGCTGCTCACGCTCGCCATCCTGCTCTCCGTGGGCGCGCTGGCGAGCAACTTCGCCGGCCGCAAGCTGGTGGAGTGGGGCGACGCGCTCGTGAGCCGCATCCCCGTGGTGCGCTCGATCTATTCGAGCGTCAAGCAGGTGTCCGACACGCTGTTTTCCGAGAGCGGCAATGCCTTCCGCACGGCGGTGCTGGTGCAGTGGCCGCGCGAGGGCGTCTGGACCGTGGCGTTCATCACCGGCACCCCCAGCGGCGAGGTGGCCGCCTACCTGCGTGACGGATACGTCAGCGTGTACGTGCCGACCACGCCCAACCCGACCGGCGGCTATTTCGTGATCCTGCGCAAGAGCGACTGCATCGAGCTCGACATGAGCGTCGATGCCGCGCTGAAGTACATCGTCTCGATGGGCGTGGTGGCGCCTCCCGACCCCACGCTCGCCGACCCCAAGTAACCCCTCCATCGCCGCCGCGCCCTGGCGCGCGCGTGGAATATTCACCCTCATCGCGCCCCACGAGGGCGCAGGAAGAACCTCCATGGCCATGCGTTCCCACTATTGCGGTCTCGTCACCGAAGCCCTGATGGGCCAAACCGTCACCCTCGCGGGCTGGGTGAACCGCCGCCGCGACCATGGCGGCGTCATCTTCATCGACCTGCGCGACCGCGAAGGCTACGTGCAGGTGGTGTGCGACCCCGACCGCGCCGAGATGTTCAAGACGGCCGAGGGCGTGCGCAACGAGTTCTGCGTGCAGGTCAAGGGCCTGGTGCGCGCGCGTCCCGAGGGCACGACCAATGAAGGCCTCAAGAGCGGCAAGATCGAGGTGCTGTGCCACGAGCTGAACGTGCTCAACCCTTCCGTCACGCCCCCGTTCCAGCTCGACGAGGACAACCTCTCGGAGACCACGCGCCTCACGCACCGCGTGCTGGACCTGCGTCGCCCGTACATGCAGAACAACCTGATGCTGCGCTACCGCGTGGCGATGGAAGTGCGCAAGTTCCTCGACGCCAACGGCTTCATCGACATCGAGACCCCGATGCTCACCAAGAGCACGCCCGAGGGCGCGCGCGACTACCTCGTGCCCAGCCGCGTGCACGACGGCCAGTTCTTCGCGCTGCCGCAGTCGCCCCAGCTCTTCAAGCAGCTGCTGATGGTGGCGGGCTTCGACCGCTACTACCAGATCACGAAGTGCTTCCGCGACGAGGACCTGCGCGCCGACCGCCAGCCCGAGTTCACCCAGATCGATATCGAAACCTCCTTCCTGGGCGAGGAGGACATCCGCGACCTGTTCCAGGGCATGATCAAGACGGTGTTCCAGAACACGCTGGGCGTGGACCTGGGCGAGTTCCCGGTCATGACCTATCAGGACGCCGCCTACCGCTTCGGCTCCGACAAGCCCGACCTGCGCGTGAAGCTCGAATTCACCGAACTCACCGATGTCATGAAGGACGTGGACTTCAAGGTGTTCTCGGGCGCCGCCAACATGAAGGGCGGCCGCGTAGTGGCGCTGCGCGTGCCCGGTGGCGCGAAGGAGGGCTCGGGCCTCTCGCGCGGCGAGATCGACGGCTACACCGAGTTCGTGAAGATCTACGGCGCCAAGGGGCTGGCCTGGATCAAGGTCAACGAACTGGCCAAGGGCCGCGATGGCCTGCAGTCGCCCATCGTCAAGAACATCCATGACGCCGCCATCGCCGAGATCCTGAAGCGCTCGGGTGCGCAGGACGGCGACCTGCTGTTCTTCGGCGCTGACAAGGAAAAGATCGTCAACGACGCCATCGGCGCGCTGCGCATCAAGGTCGGCCACAGCGAGTTCGGCAAGAAGAGCGGCCTCTTCGAGGACCGCTGGGCGCCCCTGTGGGTGGTGGACTTCCCGATGTTCGAGTTCGACGAGGATTCGCAGCGCTACACCGCCGTGCACCACCCCTTCACCGCCCCGAAGGACGGCCACGAGGACTGGATGGTCACCGCGCCCGAGAAGTGCATTTCCAAGGGCTACGACATGGTGCTCAACGGCTGGGAAATGGGGGGCGGCTCGGTCCGTATCCACCGCGCCGACGTGCAGCAGAAGGTGTTCGACGCCCTCAACATCACGCCCGAGGAAGCGCAGCAGAAGTTCGGCTTCCTGCTGGACGCGCTGCAGTACGGCGCGCCCCCGCACGGCGGCCTGGCTTTCGGCCTGGACCGCATCGTGACGCTGATGACCCGCGCCGAATCGATCCGCGACGTGATCGCCTTCCCCAAGACGCAGCGCGCGCAGTGCCTGCTCACGCAGGCGCCGAGCCCCGTGGACGAGAAGCAGTTGCGCGAGCTGCACATCCGCCTGCGCAACCCCGATGCGGTCAAGGCCGCCTGAGGCATAGCGCGCGGGCGTCAGGCCGCGGCGCTACGGGGCGGCAGGGGCGAACGGCTCCTGCCGCTTTTCTTTTTTCCACCGAAGGAATCCGGCGATGTCCCACCTCCGAATCACGTTGTTGGCCGTGCTGTCCGTAGCAGGCCTGCTGGCTGGCTGCGGCGAGAAGAAGACCGAGCTGGGCCAGGGTGGCTCGGCGGTCCGCGGCTCGGCGGGGCCGCAGGGCGCGCAGAACGCGTCGCATGAGCTGGTGCGCTGCGATGCGCCCGTGGCCACGCTGGCGCTGGCCGAGAACCCCAATGGCTACATCATGGGCTCGGGCTACCAGTTGCCGCCTTCGCCGGTGCCGCTGGTCAAGCTGCTGGCGCAGCAGAGCGGGTGCTTCCGCGTGGTGGACCGCGCCGCCGGGCTGCGCGGCACGGTGCAGGAGCAGGAATTGAAGGATGCCGGCATCCTGCGCAAGAACGGCACGGTGCAGAAGGGGCACGGCTACGAAGCCCAGTACACGCTCACGCCCAGCCTCACGTTCAGCGAGCAGGATGCCGGGCGCGGCCTGGGCGGCATCCTCGCGATGATTCCCGTGCTGCGCGACATGGCGGGCCTCATCGGGCTGGCCGAGCAGGTGAAGTTCAAGGAGGCGCAGACCGCGCTGCTGCTGTCGGACAACGAGACCACGGAGCAGGTGGCGGCCGCCACGGGCGCGGCGCGTACCACGGACCTCGGCGTGGGCGGCCTCGTGCTGGGCCGGCTGGGCGGCGGCGCGGGCATGGGCTGGAGCAATACCAACGAAGGCAAGGTGATCGCCGCGGCCTTCCTGGATGCGCACAACCAGCTCGTGACCCAGGTCCGGGCGCTGCAGGCCAAGGAATTGCCCCCGCCGGTGGCGGTGAAGAAGACTGCCGGCAACTGAGCGCGGGGCCCCGGGGGCGGGCTGCGCTCACCCGCGGCAAGCCCATGCCAAGGCGTGGTGTTCCGGCCGCTGGAAAGCGCTAGAACACCGGGTTGACGCGAGTGCATCTGGGCGCGGGACTTGCTTACAGTGGGTCGGTCTTTCGGCCCGAATTCGGTGCCGGGAGGCTTTCTGGAGCCTTGCACCGTGTCCTCATCGCCGATGTCATCCCCCGAAGAGTGGTTGCGCTACATGCCCGCCGCGCAGCAGCAGAAGCAGGAGCTGCGGCTCGTCGAAAGCGCGTGGGACCATCTGGCGCTGCTGTCGTCGCTCTCCCTGCTGTCCGCCAAGGCGTCCTCGGGGAGCGACCTGGCGCGGGCGCGCAAGGATTTCGCCGCGCTGTCGGGCGAACTCATGCGCGGCCTGGCCGGCGAGGCGCTGCGCAACCGCCTGGACGATCTGGCCACCCGCGCGCAAGTCTGCATCGACGTGCTGGTGCGCAACCTGTTCGAGCGCACGGCGGACATCGGATTCTTCGCCACCGATGGCGAACTGGCGCGCTATCTGGGCGAGGGCCGCCATGGGCCGGAGCGCGCGGACATCGAGGCCCGCCTGCGCGCCTACGCGGGCAAGTACACCGTGTACGGCAACATCTTCCTCTTCGATGCACAGGGCGGGCTGCGCGCGAGCCTGCGGGGCGCGGCGCCGGGGGGCGAGGGCGCCGAGCCCGCGCCGCCGGACCCATGGCAGGCGCAGGACCAGGCGTTCCTGCGCGGGGTGCTGGGCAGCGATGCCGCCTATGTGGAGCACTATGCCCGGCACGGCTTCAGCGGCCAGGAGGCGCCGACGCTGGTGTATGCGCACCGGGTGGACTGGGAGGGACGGGCCGCCGGCGTGCTGTGCCTGGAGTTCCGGCTGGCCGACGAGATGCCGGCGATCTTCGCCTCGGTCCAGGGCACGCAGGAGGCGCAGGACATCGACCCGGTCCTCGCGCTGGTCGATGGCGAGGGGGCCATCCTGGCATCGAGCGATGTCCTGCAGTTGCCGGTGGGCTGGCGGCTGCCCGAGGCCGGCGACTCCGCGCCGCAAGGCGGCCAGGTGGTGCGCCACATGGGCCGCCGCTACCTGCTCGCGGCGCGGCGCACCCAGGGTTTCCAGGGCTATGGCGGGCCGGGCTGGCGCGGCGTGGCGCTGTTGCCGCTGGACGGCGCCTTCGACGAGGGCATGGGCCCATCGGGAGACCTTGCGGGCGTGGCGGGGCATGCGGACCTGCTGTCGGAAGAGCTGCGCGGCATCCCCGTGCGCTCCGCGGCGATCCAGTCGGCGCTGGAGCGCTCGGTGTGGAACGGGTTGCTCGACCTGAACCAGATCGGCGGCGAGGAGGTGGCGCCCCGCGAACTGCTCTTCGCACGCACGCTGCTCTCCGAGATCGGCGCCACCGCGCGCAAGACGGCGCGCGCGTTCGCCGTCGCGCTCGAAGGCCTTTACGGCGTGGTGACGCGCTCCCTGCTGCGGGACGCGCAGAGCCGGGCGGCGCTGGCAATGCAGATCCTGGACCGCAATCTCTACGAGCGCGCAAACGATTGCCGTTGGTGGGCGCTCACCCCGCAGTTCGCGCGCACGCTGGAGCAGCAGGACGCGCCCGGCTGCGCCGCCGCGACGGCCGTGCTGCAGGAGATCAATGCGCTCTACACCGTCTATGCCTGCCTGGTGCTGTTCGACCGCTCGGGGCGGGTGATCGCGGTGTCCCGGCCAGACCAGGCGCACCATGTGGGCGAGGTGCTGGACGAGCCGTGGGTGGGCCGCTGCCTGCGGCTGCCCTCCGAGCAGGCCTACACCGTGAGCGACTACGCCGGGAGCCGCTTCTATGCACCGGGGCCCACGTTCATCTACGCGGCGGCGGTGCGTGCGCCGGGCCGCGGCGCCGCGGGCGGGCGCGAGGCGGCGGTGCTGGGTGGCATCGCCGTGGTGTGGGATGCGGCCAGCCAGCTCGATTCCATCCTCGCGGACTGTGCCGTGGGGCTGGGGGCCCGCGACATGCTGGCGTTCGTGGACGCCGCCGGCGGCGTGGTGCGGTCCGGAGGCCAGGGGACGGCGGATGCCGACGGGGTCGTGCCCGGGGCGATGGCGGCGCTGCGCGCCGTGCCCGGCGAACGCATGCCGGTGGTGGGGGACCACCGCTACGGACTCGGCGTGGCCCGGGGCCAGGGCTACCGCGAGTTCCGCGCGCAGGACGGCTACGACCATGGCCTGCGCTGCGTGGCCCTGCGGCATCTGTGCGGCATCGCGGAGGGCGCTGCCGGCGCGCAGATGCCCGCGCTGCAGTCGGGCGCCGCGCGCGTCGATGCCGCTTTCGGATTGCAGGTGGCCACCTTCCTGGCCGGCACGCACTGGTTCGGCATCGACGCGGCCGAGGTCGTGGCCGCCGCGCCCGATGCCACGGTCCTGCACGCAGGCGGCGTCCGCGCGCCTTTCCTCGGGCTGGCGCAGATCGGCGAGCGGGTGTGCCCGGTGGTGGACCTGCGCAGCCTGGTGGCGGGGGCCGGGGCGGGCGGCGAGGTGTCCCGCACGGCCGATGCGAACCGGCAGCTCGTCGTGCTGCGCATTCCGCTGGAGGCGGGCCGCCATGGCGAATTCGCGTTGCGGGTGGACACGCTCGGCCCCATGCTCGATGTGGACCGGCGGCAGTTGCAGCCGGTGGCGTGGGGCGCGGCAGGCAGCGCCGACGGGCCGTCGCCGCTCATCGATGCGGTCCTCTCCGTGCCCGTTGCCGCCGAGAAACCAGCCAAGCGCCTGCTCTGCCGCATCGGCATGGCGTGGCTGCGGCAGTGCGCCATGGGGGTGCTGGGCGCCGTGGCGCCTCTGGACATGTCGGCCCTGCTGGCTTCCGATTGATACGGCTTCGCCATCCCGGCGATCATGGCGTGCCGCGCCACTCCGCTCCCCGCCTGACGGCCCATGCACACCACCGATCCCTCCGCCCCTTCTGCCCCTGCCGGCTTCAAGATCCCCGAGTCGGTGCTTGTGGTCATCCACACACCGGCCCTCGATGTGCTGCTGATCCGCCGCGCGGGCGGCGGCGCGGAGCACTGGCAGTCGGTCACCGGCAGCAAGGACTGGCCCGATGAGCCGTTCGAGGCCACGGCCGTGCGCGAGGTGCGGGAAGAGACCGGCATCGACGCGCGGGCGCCGGGGCATGTGCTCACGGACTGGCTGCTGGAGAACGAATACGACATCTGGCCGCAGTGGCTGCACCGCTATGCGCCGGGCGTGGCGCGCAACCGCGAACGGCTCTTCGGCCTCTGCGTGCCCGGAGGCACCCCCGTGGTGCTCAGCCCCCGCGAGCACGATGCGTGGCGCTGGCTGCCCTGGCGCGAGGCCGCGCTGGCCTGCTTCTCGCCGTCCAATGCCGAGGCCTGCCTGATGCTGCCGCGCTTCGCGCAGGGCTCGCGCCCGTAGTCATATGGGGCGCAGCCGCAGCATGCCGGCGGGGTCGGAGTCGCCGGTGAAGTCCGCGCCGCCGCTGCCGTTCGGGGCGGCGGGCGGCATGGGCGCCTGCGCCGGGGCGCCGGGGCGCCGGGCGCGGCCCGGCCACCGCGCAGCACCAGCTCGCCGGGCTTGCGTTCGCCGCCGTGGCCCAGCATGGCCCGGGCCGCGGCATGGCCGCAGCGCTGCCGCAGCGCATCGATGGCGTCCTGCTGTTCGGCCACCTGGGCGGCCTCCAGCCGGGCCGCGTGGCGGGCCAGCACCTGCTGCGCCAGGTCCAGCAGCTTGGTGTTGAGCGTGGCCTCGGCATGCTCCAGCAACTGCCGCACGGCACCCGCCGGGTCGCCGCCGAGGCTCTGGGCCATTGCTTCCTCGGCCGCGCGGTTGACGCGCGGCAGGCACGCGCGCACCGCCGCGGCGTGGTCGGGGCACGCGCCGCAGGCATTGGCCATCAGCTCGCACAGGCCGCGCGTGTTGGCGTAGCGCATGCCCAGCGCATCGATCCAGGCGGGGGCCTCGGCGAGGTCGATGGAGGTGTTGGTGAGCACGGCCAGCAGGCCCGAGAGATTGCAGGCCGCCTCGAAGTCGAAATCCGGGGCGCGGGCCTCCGCCGCCATGGCGCGCACGCCCGCGACGGCCTGGGCGAACTGCCGCTGCAGGATCAGCTGCAGCATGCGCACGACGTTCTCGAAGCGCAGCAGGCGCTGGCTCGACGGGTGCCGCTCGCGGATGCGCACAAAGTCCGCGATGCAGCGCTCCAGGCCCTTGCGGTCCGGGGCATCGAAGTAGCTGAACGCGAGCAGCACCAGCGACTGGTAGTCGAACAGCTTGGAGTCGATGCCCAGCACCGCCGCGCGCGACAGCATCTTCGCGGCGGTCTCGCGGTCGCCCATGTAGTGGGCCATCATGCCGAGCTTCTGCAGCCGCACCACGGAATCGGGCGTGAGCTGCGCCGCCGTGCGGTAGGTGGCGAGGGCCTCGTCGAACTGGCCCATCTCGACCTGCGCGCGGCCCAGCACGTCGTAGGCGTCGGCGAAGGAGGCATCCTCGCCGATGAGGCCCTGCAGCGTGGTCACCGCGCGGGGGGCCTGGCTCGCCTCGATCTGGGCGCGGGCCACGCCCAGCTTGGCCCAGGGCAGGGCGCGCGCCTCGATCACGGCCTCGAAGAGCGTGCGGGCCTCGTCGTGGCGGCCCAGGCGCAGCAGCAGCTCGCTGCCGATGCGCGCAGCGTAGAGCCAGTAGGGCTGCCGCGCCTCGAAGCGCTCCACGCAGAGCCGGGCCGCGCCTTCGAAGTCTTCCTCGCCGATGGCGTCGAAGATCGGGCGCAGGTGCGTCTTGCGCAGCCGTGCGGTGGACAGGCGCTCGAACAGCGCGCTGGGCGTGAAGGGCTTGAGCAGATAGCCGTCGAGCGCCGATTCGGCCGCCTCGGCGACGGCGGCGTACGAAGCCTCGGCCGTCACCATGAAGAACACGGTCGAGAAGGGCAGCATCTGCGCGCGCCGCAGGTCGTCGAGCAGCGTCTGGCCCGACTGGCCGGATTCGGGAAAGTACTGCTCGCACAGCACGTAGTCGAAGACGGTGTGTTCCAGCCGCGCACGCGCATCCTGGACCCGGCTGCACTGGATGACGCGCGAGATGCCGTATTCGCGCAACTGCGCCACCAGGATGCTGCGCGACGTGGCATTGCCATCGATGACCAGGGCCTGCAATTCAAGAGGAGCGGCGGCTTTGGCGCTGGACATGTCGTGCGCGCGGTGCGCGGCCAGGAGGGAAGGTGGAGCCCAGTGTAGGGCTTTGCGGTGCGCGGCGCGAGCCGGGTAAAGCCGGGGCGTGCCGGGCCGGGGCGGCGGCTGGGCCACAATCGCGCCATGGAACCATCGGACGGCACGGGCGACGGCGGCATTCTGCGGGTTGCCACCTACAACATCCACAAGGGCGTGCAGGGCCTGGGCCCGGCGCGCCGGCTCGAAATCCACAACCTCGGCCATGCTGTGGAGCAGCTCGACGCCGACATCGTCTGCCTGCAGGAGGTGCGCAAGGTGCACCGGCGCGGCGCGCAGCACTTCGCCCGCTGGCCCGAGATGCCGCAGGCCGAGTTCCTGGCCCCGGAGGGCTACGAGGCGGTCTACCGCACCAATGCGTTCACCCGCCACGGCGAGCACGGCAACGCGCTGCTCACGCGCTGGCCGGTGATCGGCCACCAGCACGAGGACATGTCCGACCACCGCTTCGAGCAGCGCGGCCTGCTGCACGTGGAGATCGAGCTGCAGGGCCGCCGCGTGCACGCCATCGTGGTGCACCTGGGGCTCATCCCCGGCAGCCGCGTGCGCCAGGTGGCGCAGCTGCAGCGCTTCATCGCGCGCGAGGTGCCGCCCGAGGCGCCCCTGGTGGTGGCGGGCGATTTCAACGACTGGGGCCAGCAGATCAAGCGCGCGCTCGCGGCCTTCGGGCTGCACGAGTACGACGGCGCGCCGCGCGCCTTCACCTACCCCGCGCGCCTGCCGATGGTGCAGCTCGACCACGTGTACGTGCGCAGGCTGGAGCCGATCGGGCTGCACGTGCCGCGCGGGCGCATCTGGTGGCGCATGTCCGACCATCTGCCGCTGATCGCGGAATTCCGCCTGTGACCCGCCGCGGAGCCCCTGCCGCGCCCCCCGCACTGTCGCCCGGCCGGCCGCCCCGGCGCTTCCCGCTGCCCGGCCGCCGCGCATCCGCCGCGCCCGCGCTGGGCGGCGGCCACCACGTGCGGCTGCTGCAGGGCTCGGCGGAACTGTTCGCCGCGCTGGTGGAGGAGATGGATGCGGCGATCTCCGACATCCAGTTCGAAACCTACATCTTCGATTGCACCGGCTCCGGGGCCGGCATCGCCGAGGCCCTGGTGCGCGCGGCCCGGCGCGGGGTGCGCGTGCACCTGGTGGTGGACGGCGTGGGCACCGGCCGCCTGGCCTCTCCGTGGCCCGCGCGCTTCGAGGAAGCCGGGGTGCGCATGCAGGTCTATTCGCCGCTGGGCCCGCTCGGGCTGCTGCTGCCCAGGCGCTGGCGGCGGCTGCACCGCAAGCTGTGCGTGGTGGATGGCTGCGTGCTGTTCTGCGGCGGCATCAATGTGCTGGACGACCTGCACGACCCCAACTACGGCGTCCTGGAGGCGCCGCGCTTCGATTTCGCCGTGCGCGTGGAAGGCCGCCTGGTGGAGGAGGCGGGCGAGGCCATGGAGCAGGTCTGGTGGCGCCTGCAGGCCGTGCGCGATGCGCGCCGGCGGCGCCTGGGCGATCTGCTGCGCGACCTGCGGGAGGCCGCGCGCTCCCGCCAGGCCGAGCGCCGCGCCCGAGAGGCGGCGGTCGGGCCGGGCCACGGCGCGCACGCCATGCGCGCCGGCCTGCTGCTGCGCGACAACCTGCGCAACCGCAGCCGCATCGAGCGTGCCTACCGCCGCGCCATCGGCAATGCCCGCCACGAGATCATCATCGCCAATGCCTATTTCCTGCCGGGCCGCAAGCTGCGGCGCGCGCTGGTGCTGGCCGCGCGGCGCGGCGTGCGCGTGCGGCTGCTGCTGCAGGGGCGCTACGAATACTTCATGCAGTACCACGCGGCCCGGCCTGTGTACGGGGCGCTGCTGGCCGCCGGCGTGGAGATCCACGAATACGCACCCAGCTTCCTGCATGCCAAGGTGGCGGTGATCGACGCGCGGGGCGAGCACCCGTGGGCCACGGTGGGCTCGTCCAACCTCGATCCGCTGTCGATGCTGCTGGCGCGCGAGGCGAACGTCGTGATCGAGGACGCCGCCTTCGCCGCCGGCCTGCGCGCGCGGCTGGTGGATGCGATGGAGCACGCGGGCCAGCGCCTGGACCCCCGGTCCTACGAGGCGCGCCCCTGGGGCCAGCGGCTGCGCGACCGCATCGCCTTCGGCCTCATGCGCATGGCCCTGTGGATCACGGGCCGCCGGTATTGAGACGCCGCGAAGGCCCGCACAGGCGGAGAGTTTGCTATTAAAGTAATAGCTGTCCAGTGAGCGGGGACGCCGACATGACCGCCAAAACCCTTGTGAAACCCGAAAGCGGCTTCGCTGGTACCATCGCGCGCATGTTCACACACCTTGCCGACGATCCGAACACCGCTCCCAGCCCCGAGGGAGCGCCTGTCTCGGCCAAGATCCGCGAGCGCCTGCTTGCTGCCCGCCAGCGGTTCCACGCCAATGACAACATCGCCGAATTCCTCCAGCCGGGCGAGCTGGAGCGGCTGCTCGACGAGGTCGAGTCCAAGATGCAGGGCGTGCTCGACAGCCTGGTCATCGACACGGCCGGCGACCACAACACCCGGAACACCGCCCGCCGCGTGGCCAAGATGTACATCAACGAGGTGTTCAAGGGCCGCTACGCGACGCCGCCGGCCATCACCGAGTTCCCCAATGCCGAGCACCTGAACGAGCTCATGATCGTGGGCCCGATCACCGTGCGCAGCGCCTGCAGCCACCATTTCTGCCCGGTGATCGGCAAGATCTGGATCGGCGTGCTGCCCAACGAGCACACCAACGTGATCGGCCTCTCGAAATACGCGCGCCTGGTCGATTGGGTCATGGGCCGCCCCCAGATCCAGGAAGAGGCCGTGGTGCAGCTAGCCGACCTCATCATGGAGAAGACCCAGCCCGACGGCCTGGCCATCGTGATGGAGGCCAGCCATTTCTGCATGTCCTGGCGCGGGGTGCGCGAGATGGACAGCAAGATGCTGAACTCGGTGATGCGCGGCGTGTTCCTCAAGGATGCCGCGCTGCGCCGCGAATTCCTCTCGCTCATTCCCGGAAGGAGCTGACATGCTCGTACGCCTGCTCTACGCGAGCCGCGCGGTGGACACTTCCAGCGCGGCCATCGAATCCATCCTCGGCCAGTCGCGCCAGCACAACCCCGCCTGCGGCATCACGGGCGTGCTGTGCTATGGCGGCGGCGTGTTCCTGCAGGCCATCGAGGGCGGGCGCTCCGCGGTGAGCCAGCTCTACGGCCACATCCAGCGCGACGTCCGCCACAAGGACGTGGAGCTGCTGCACTTCGAGGAGATCGAGGCGCGGCGCTTCAGCGGCTGGACGATGGGGCAGGTGAACCTCGGCAAGATCAACCATTCCATCCTGCTCAAGTACTCCGAGAGGCCGGAGCTGGACCCCTATTCGGTCTCGGGCCGCGTCTCCTTCGCGCTGCTGGAAGAGCTGATGGCCACGGCATCGATCATCGGCCGCGCCTGACTCTCCGCGCTCCGTGCACCCGCCGCAGCCCGCCTTTCGCGGGCTGCGGCGTTTTTCAGGGCCGCCCGGGCTGCCCCGCTCCCCGTTCCACCACCCCGGCCACCGCATGTCGCTCTCCGCCTTCGCCCTCATCCTGCTCGCCGGCCTGATCCACGCGGGCTGGAACATCGTGGCCAAGAAGGCCGGGGGCGACGCGCGCTTCGCCTTCTTCACGGCGGCGGTGATGATGGTCGCGTGGGCCCCGCTCGGCGCGTGGCTGGGATGGGACGCCGTGCCCCGCTGGGGCGTGCTGGAATGGGCCTTCGTGGCCGCGAGCGGCGTGCTGCACGTGGCGTACTACGTGATCCTGCTGCGCGGCTACCGCCTGGCCGACCTCACCGTGGTCTATCCGATCGCGCGGGGCTCCGGGCCGCTGCTGTCCTCGTGCGTGGCCATCGCGCTGCTGGGCGAGCGCATCACCGCGCTGGGCGTGGCCGGCATCGCGGGCGTGGTGGGCGGGGTGTTCCTGATCGCCGGCGGCCCGGCGCTGCTGCGCGCCCCGCACGATCCGGCCGCGCGCGCCCGGCTGCACCAGGGCATCGCCTACGGCCTGCTCACGGGCGCCTTCATCGCCAGCTACACCGTGGTGGACGGCTATGCCGTCAAGGTGCTGCTGATGTCGCCCATCCTCGTGGACTACATGGGCAATTTCGTGCGCGTGGCGCTGCTCGCGCCCGTCGTGCTGCGCGACGTGCCCGCCGCGCGGCGCCTGTGGAGCGCGCAGTGGCGCTTCGCGGTGGTCGTGGCGGTGGTGAGCCCGGTGGCCTACGTGCTGGTGCTGTTCGCGATGCAGCAGGCGCCGATGTCGCACGTGGCGCCCGCGCGCGAGGTCTCGATGCTGTTCGCCGCGCTGATCGGCGGGCATCTGCTGGGCGAGGGCGACCGCGCGGCGCGCATCGCCGGCGCGGTGCTGATCGCCGCCGGCGTGGCGGCGCTGGCGCTGGGGTAGGGCGATGGCGGCGCCCCCCGTGACGGCCGCTGCGGCCGGCCCGATGCTCGTCGGCTGCGACTTCTCCAGCAGCCCGGGACGGCGCAAGCCCATCGTGCTGGCCCGGGGCCATGAGCGCGCCGGGCGCGTGGTGCTCGCGGGGCTGGAGCGCTTCGAGACGCTCGGCGCCTTCGGCCGCTGGCTGGCCTCGCCGGGCGCGTGGGTGGGCGGGTTCGACCTGCCCTTCGGCCTGCCGCGCGAACTGCTGGCCGCGCTGGGCTGGCCCCTGGAATGGCGGGCCTGCATGGCGCATTACCGTGGCCTGGCCCGACCGCAGATCCGCGAGGCCTTCGCCGCGTTCTGCGCCGCGCGCCCGGTGGGCGGGAAGTTCGCGCACCGCGCCACCGACGGGCCGGCGGGCTCCAGCCCGTCGATGAAATGGGTCAATCCGCCCGTGGCCTACATGCTGCATGCCGGCGTGCCGCTGCTGATCGACGCGGGCGTGCACCTGCCGGGCCTGCATGCGGGCGATGCGGCGCGCGTGGCGCTGGAGGCCTATCCCGGCCTGCTGGCGCGCGAGATCCTGGGGCGGCGCAGCTACAAGAGCGACGACGCCGCCCGGCAGACCCCCGAGCGCTTCATCGCGCGCAAGGACCTGATCGCCGGGCTGGAGGCCGGTGCCACGCGCCTCGCCCTGCGGCTGGCGCTCACGCACGCGCAGCGCGACGCGCTGGCCGGCGACGCGAGCGGAGATAGCCTCGACGCCGTGCTGTGCATGGTGCAGGCCGCCTGGGCCGCGCGGCGCCGCGCCGAGGGCGATGCGCTCTATGGCCTGCCCGCCGGCCTGGACCCGCTCGAAGGCTGGATCGTCACCGCGCCGTTTCCTGCGGCGCCATGAGCCGCGCCGGCTTTGGCGGGCGGAAACGCGGGCTTTGCCGCCGCTTCACACGCGGGCCGCACAATGCCTTAGAACGTGTTCACGATCTCGCAGGGGTCGCGTTGGAGCGCAATCGGGATGAGTGGATGCCTCGGATGCGCCGCATGGGCCCGTGCCCATGCAAGCATCGGAGGCGTCCAATCGCCCGATTTCGCTCCAACCCTTCGGGCAGTGGCGTGTGCGGGCGGTCTGCGGCGTTGCGGCGCTGGCCCATAGCCGGGCTATGGGC